>NZ_JADPVH010000052.1 GCF_026932795.1 Paenarthrobacter sp. Z7-10
GGAAAAAGCAGGGCCAGGCTGCACTAAATTCGAAACCAGCTAAAAAAGCCATCACCACCACAACGGCAGCAACAACAGTCTCAACCAATAAAATAAATCGGTAAAGACAAAACTTGGCACACTATTGAGTTCTCAAACAACAGACGCATACAAATATTTTCGAAACGTAATTCAGTGAATTCTTGTTTCGTTTTTCTTTGCCGCGACGTTTTTAGCTTATTTCATTTGCTTTTCCCTTGTCAAATCCGCATATTTCGCGTAATCTGCGCTGGTTCAGCTAACGAACCCACAAAAAAGAGACACATGCCAGCCAGCCCTTAAGGGCAGGCTGACATCAGCTCTCAATTTGAAGGGGATGCCGTCACCGCTCCAGCAAGTTCGACACCCGATTTCCAGGCCCTCCGAACTTCGCTCCTCAGCGGGCGACTTCCAAAATACTACACTCTGTTGGTGGTGAAGGCAAACTGGCGGGGCTGCAGGCCCAGTTCCACACTGAACTTTCTCAGCCGGCTGCGACTTCCACCATTGCCAGGGTCCGCTTGCCTCGCCGCACCAGCAGGAATCGTCCATGCAGCAGATCCGCCGTTGTTAGGACAGCTTCAGGGTCGGTGAACTTGACGTTGTTAATGTAAGCCCCGCCCTCCGCCACCGTCCGTCGTGCGGCGGAGTTGCTCGCCGCCAATCCGGAGGCAACCAGCAAGTCAATGATGCCCATCGAGTCGTCGCTGATCATCGCCCGCGGCAGTTCCCTGGTCGCGGCCTCAAGCGTGTCGCGGTCCAGCTTGCCAAGCTCGCCCTGGCCAAAAAGGGCCGCCGAAGCGGCAATGACCTTCTGTGTCGCATCCACCCCGTGGACCAATGCGGTGACGTCAAAGGCCAGTTGGCGCTGTGCCTCACGCGTGTGTGGACGCTCGGCGACAGCTTGGGCCAGTTCCTCGATTTCTGCCCGGCCCAGGAAGGTGAAGACTTTCAGCCGGTCAATCACGTCCGTGTCCGCGGTGTTGAGCCAGAACTGGTACATCTCGTACGGGCTGCACATGGCAGCATCCAGCCAGATGGCGTTACCCTCGCTCTTGCCGAACTTTGTCCCGTCCGCATTGGTGATCAGCGGCGTGCCGATGGCATGCACCGCCTTGCCCTCCACCTTGCGGATCAGCTCGGTTCCGCTGGTCAAATTCCCCCACTGGTCCGAACCGCCCTGCTGCAAAACGCAGCCGTAGGAGCGGAACAGCTCAAGGAAGTCCATTCCCTGCAGGATCTGGTAGCTGAACTCGGCGTAGCTGATGCCCTCATCCGAGTTCAGCCGGGAGGCGACGATGTCCTTCTTGATCATGGTGCCCACACGGTAGTGCTTGCCGATGTCGCGAAGAAAATCGATGGCGCTCATCGGCGCCGTCCAATCCAGGTTGTTCACCATTCGGGCCGCGTTTGTGCCCTCAAAGCTGAGGAACCGCTGGACCTGCGACTGCAGGTAGCCCACCCATTCCCCCACCGTCTCTTTGGTGTTCATGGTGCGCTCCGCCGTCGGCCGGGGGTCGCCCACCAATCCGGTGGAACCGCCGACCAAACCCAGCGGCCGATGCCCGGCAAGTTGGAGCCGGCGCATGGTCAGCAGTTGCACAAGATTGCCCAGATGGAGACTTGGTGCGGTGGGATCAAAGCCGCAGTAAAAGGTGACTGGCCCGGCGGACAGCAGAGTTTCCAGTGCCTGCTCATCGGTGGAGACCTGGATCAGGCCACGCCACTTGAGCTCCTGCCAGACGTTGGCGAAGCTCGAATCATTGAGTTGGGCTACAAGTTCTGTTTGCGCGGGCACGTGAACTAAGTTAGCAGTTCGTGGCCGCGGTGCGGGCAATGCGGCGTCAGGCTTCGATCCCCGCGGGCAGTTCCGCCGAGGTGATCAGACGCAGTCGCTGGGTGGGTCGGGTCATGGAAACGTACAGGTCCCCCACCCGGCCACCCTTGCCCGCCAGGAGTGCCGCGGGCTCCAGGATCACGACGGCGTCGAACTCCAGTCCTTTGGCCTCGTGCGGATCCATCACCACGATGTCCTGCGCCAGCGATCCAGCGCCGGTTCCGACCCGCGCGCCGTAGGCCGTACGAACAGCCTTCGCCGTGGCCGCCAGCTGACCGCGGTGCGTGATGACGGCGAGCAAACCGCCGTCGACGGCCGCCAACTCCTGAGGCAAAACCCGGACCAGCTGGTCCAGGACAGCATCGGCAGGGACGTAGTCGATGATCGGATCCCAGCGACCCTCGCGCACCGCTTTGGGGGCGGAAACGACCTGCCCGGCCGCATTGGCCATCCGCACCGCTGCCTCGGCGATTTGGGAAGGGGTCCGGTAATTGACCGTGAGCTCCTCCAACCGCCAGCGATCTGCCAGAAAGGGCTCCAGCGCCTGCCGCCAGGACGTTGCTCCGGCGGCTGAACTGGCCTGCGCGATGTCGCCCACAATGGTGAAGGACTTCAGCGGGCAGCGGCGTACCAACAACCGCCACTGCATGGCGGAAAGTTCCTGCGCCTCGTCCACCACGATGTGGCCAAATGCCCAGGTCCGGTCCGTCATCGCCCGTTCCGCCGGCGTGAATCTGTCACCCAGCACAGCGTTGTGGTCCGCCAGGTTTTCAGCGGTGAGCATGCCGTCAACGCCGGAATCCTCCATCGCCTGATTCATGTTTTCAATGGCCCGTTCGGCGTTGGCGAGGTCGCGGCGCCGGTCGGCATCCCTGGCCGCCTGCTCACGTCCTGCACTGGCATCGACCGGGCCAAGGAGCTCCGCTGCCTCATCCAGCAGCGGTACGTCCGACTCGGTCCACGCGGCGTCGGCGTCACGCTGCAGGGCCGTCCGCTCCGCCTCGGTGAGCCCCGGTGCGGCAGCGGCCAGCAGCGCCGGTTTGGCCAGCAATTCGCTCACCAGCTTTTCGGGTGTCATAGGCATCCAGGCCAAGTTCAGCGCAATCCGCACATCGCGCGACTGCCGCACGTCCTCGGCCAGATAGGTGCGGTCCGCCGTATTGCCGAATCCTGATTCTTCAATATGCTCGGTGAGCTGCTCGGTCAACTCACGCAACAGGATTTTCACAAACGTCAGGCGCGCCTCGTTGTACGGCTTACCCGTGGCCCGGGCCTTGTCGCGGGCGCGCCGGAACTGCCGGGGCGTGAGCTCCAAAATGGTGCCCTCCACATCAAGCCTGCGGTTCTCGGCCGGGATCCGCTGCCGGTTGGCCACCGCGTTGGCGATCACTTGCGCCATCAGCAGGCGGCCCTTGATCTCAGCCACCTCCGCCTGGTCCTGGTCAGTCGCCACGACGCCGGGCATCAGCAGCCCAACGCTGGCCATCACGACGCCGGTTTCACCCAAGGATGGCAGCACGCGTTCGATGTACTTCATAAAGGACGACGACGGCCCCACCAACAGCACGCCCGCGGATTTCAACCGGTCCCGGTGCGTGTACAGCAGATAGGCCGCCCGGTGCAGCGCCACGGCCGTTTTTCCGGTTCCGGGACCTCCCTGCACCACCAGCGCACCGGCTAAGGGCGAACGGATGATGCGGTCCTGCTCGGCCTGGATGGTGCCGACGATGTCGGACATCCGGCCGGTCCGCTTCGAATTCAGCGCGGCCAGGAGCGCGCCCTCACCCTGCAGGGTGCCGCCCTCACTGAGCATGGCTGGATCGAGGACATCGTCCTCGATTGCCTTGACGGTCCTGCCATTGAGGATCAGATGACGACGACGACGGACCCCCTGGCGTTCGAACGCCGTCGCCTGATAAAAGGTGCCGGCCTCCGGGGCGCGCCAGTCCACCATGAGCTGGTGCAGATCCTCCGTTGAAAGGCCGATCCGTCCGATGTAGCGTTCCTCGCCCGAATCCAGGTCCAGCCGGCCAAAGGCCAACCGGTCATCGACCGCGTTCAACTGCGCCAGCCGATCCTCATACAGGGACGCAAAGGCGTCACGTTCGGATCGATTCTGGTGCGTTCCCATGGAGGTGGTGCGTCTAACTTGCTCCAGCTGCCTCATTTTCTCTTGGCGCAGTTCGTCCAAGCGGGCATAGAGCCCCGCTACATAATCCCGCTCATGGGCGAGTTCAGCATCAAGCATTGCGGCGATCCCTTCGCAAAAGGCAGACCGTCCATTCTACAGCCGTTTGCGGGACTCAAAAGCCGCTGCTCATCCCTTCACGGTCGGCCGGGTCAGAGGCGCATCAGTGATCGAACGCGGTGGCCGGCCAGCGCCGCCCGGCCCCTCAGCTCTCCCAGCTCCAGCACCACACCAAAGCCTGCGACGTTCACGCCAGCCCGCTCAAAGAGCCGGGCGGCCGCGGAGAGCGTTCCACCGGTGGCCAGCACATCATCCAGAATCAGTACCCGGCTGCCCGCTAGAACGTCCCCCTTGTGCAGTTCCAGGGCGGCCCGGCCGTATTCCAGCGAGTAGTCCTCCCGGTACACCTCACGGGGAAGTTTCCCTGCCTTGCGGACGGTGATGACGCCGGTATTAGTGGCATAAGCTGCGGCCGCAGCGAGCAGGAACCCGCGGGCCTCCACCCCGGCGACGGCGTCAAACTGGCCCGCGAACGGTTCCACCAGGGCCCGAACCAATGAGTGCAGGGCTGGTCCATCGGCGAAGACCGGGGTCAGGTCCTTAAAGGAAAATCCCGGTTCCGGGTAGTCCGGAACGGTCTTGATCAGGCGGCTGATGATCGATTCGACGGACTCACGCGGCGCGGTGGCCGAGGTGGCGGATACGGGAGAATTCACTACTCCACCGTACCGCTGCCGCACCGTTCGCTACCTACTGGCGACTCCCCGCTGACGGAGTCCAGTGGCCATCGCACTGACCGCCGCGCACTCACTGTTTGGCCGCTGCCGCGTCCACGGCAGCCTCCACGGCTGCAGCGGGCGACTTCCTGGCTTGGCTTAACGGGCCTCCGGTTTGACCGCGAGCCGTTTGCGGACTGCGGCCGGCTTATAACGGGAGACGGTCCGATCACCGGTAATCCAAAAGCGCCAAGGATAGCCCTCATCGCCGCCCGCGCCGCTCACGCCCACCCGGGGACCACTGCTGACGGCCGATCCAGGCACCGGCTCGCCGAGCCCAACATGAAATGCCGCGCCGAGGATCGATGAACCATTGTCCTCGCGGCCAATTCCCAGCGCCACGGCCAGCCGTGCCGGTCCCTGCGCCAGATCGGAGTCAAGCCGCGATGCGGTCCGCCGTTCGCGTGCCAGTTCCAGTCCCTCCACCACTTCACCGGCCCGCATTAGCACCCCCGACGCGGTGCCGGCGTCCGAGCAGACCAGGTTGGCACAGTAGTGCATGCCGTATGTGAAGTAGACATACAAATGCCCCGGTGGACCGAACATGACAGCGTTCCGCGCGGTTTGGCCGCGGAAACTGTGCGAGCCCGGGTCCGGCGCCGCCGAGTCCTCCGGACCGAGATATGCCTCCACCTCGGTCAGCCTTACGGCCACTGTTCCGGCTGGGGTACTGTGCCGCACCACGGCTCCCAGCAAGCGGGGTGCGGCCGCGGTGGAGGGTTGTCGGAGCAGTTCCAGCAACTCTGAATCGGCGGAATTGGAACCCATACCTGTACCGTAACAGCACCGCCGTCGGGCTTACTGCGGAGCCGGTGCTTCGCCGCCCTTGGACCGCTTCCCCGCCCGAGACTGCCGGCGCAGGACCGTTCCCAGCAGCGCTAACGCAGCCGCTTGAATAATCACCGTGGTCAGCACCAGCGCCGGAATGGACACCTGGTACAGCACCCCGGCGGCGGTACCGCCGGCCAGCGCGGCAACACCGATCACCGCCGCGAAGATTCCGTAGGCGGTGGCACGCCGTCCCGGGGGAACCAGATCCGCCACCAAGGCCCGCAGCGTGGACTCCTGAAGTCCCGTGGCACAACCCCACAACAGGGCGCCGAGCACAACGAAAGGGAGCGAATTGGCGAATGCAAATCCCGGGAGGAGCGCCGCCACTACGGGCAGGACCGCAAGCACCGCGGCACCGCAGCGGTCGTAGAGCCAGCCGCTGGCCAAGGCAGCCGCTGCATCGACAGCCATCGCTGCGGCGTAGACCAGCGGCACCAGTGGAGCTGGAACGATTCCCCGCGACGTCATGTGGAAGGCCAGCACGCCGAAGGTCGCCATTCCGCTGATGGTCAGGGCTGTGAAGATCGAGTACTGCCAAAAAGCCGCAGGCAGCCGGGCGCGCGTACCGGAGAGGGTGTCGCTCCCTGTACCGGCGGCGGTGGTGCCCCGTGCGGCGGTTCTAATGTCGGAAACGGCGATGAGCGGTTCGTAATCCTGCGGAAATGGCATCCGCCGCCGCAGCCAGAGCAGGATCGCGATCATTCCCGCGCCCGGGACAGCGAGCACCAGCAACGAAGGCCCGTAGTTGGTCCCCGTCAGCGAGAGCATCAGGGCAACACTCAGCGGTCCCGCCACGGCACCAATCTGGTCCATCGCCTCCTGCAGGGCGAATCCCTTTCCCCGTCCCAGCGAGGAGGCGGCGTGCGAGAGCATGGTGTCTTTGGCGGGGCTCCGAACGGCTTTGCCCACCCGCTCGGCGATCACCAGGGCCGCGCCAACCCACAGCGCTGAGGAGAATCCCAGCAGCGGGACGGCCAACACTGTCAGGACATAGCCGCCGATGGCCAGCGTCCAGAAACGCCGCGTCCGGTCGGCCAGCGGTCCGGAGGCCAGCCGCAGCAGCAGCGCGGCGGCTTCACCGGCACCGGTTATCGCTCCGACCGCGGCTGCCGACGCACCAAGTGAGGCCAGCAGCGGCCCTGTCACGGATCGGGCACCCTCATAAACGAAATCGCCCAGCAGGCTGATCCAACCGAAGGCTAACAGAAACGACATCGGTCTGAGCCGCTCAGCGGAGGATCTTCGGGGGTTCGGTTCCATCGTTACCTGCCTGACGTGAGGACCGTGGTTCGGCCATGTCCGATTTTCGCCAGCGACGGGAGAAAGGAGCTGGAAGAATGGCGGCATGGACTTCTGGCAACGCTACCGGGCGATCGAATCGCGTGATGCGCGTTTCGATGGGCAATTTGTGACGGCCGTCCGGAGCACTGGCATCTATTGCCGGCCCTCGTGCCCGGCCCGGACGCCCAAATCCAGCAACGTCAGCTTTTACCAAACGTCCGCGGCGGCGCATGAGGCCGGATACCGTGCCTGCAAACGGTGTCTCCCGGAAGCCGTTCCCGGCAGTCCGGAATGGAACCTGCGTTCGGATCTGGCCGGGCGGGCCATGCGGCTGATCGGCGCCGGTGCGCTGAACCGTGGCGGCGTGGCCGAATTGGCGGCGTCCCTGGGATACTCGACCCGGCAGTTGGACCGGATCCTGACCTCGGAGGTGGGAGCCGGTCCGTTGGCGTTGGCTCGGGCAACCCGCGCTCAGACGGCAAGGGTCCTGCTGACCGCCACCGCAATGAAGCTTTCCGACGTCGCCTTCGCTGCCGGTTTCGGCAGCATCCGCCAGTTCAATGACACAATCGGCACGATTTTTGCTCTCACGCCAACGCAGCTGCGGGCCACGGCCGCGCCGTCCACGGATCAGGGGATCAAACTCCCGTTCAGCGGGATCAGCTCTGCCCCGGCACCGGCAGCAACTAACCTGCGGCTGACGTTACCGTTCCGGCAACCTTTCGATCCGGGAATTTTCGAGTTCCTCGCCGCCCGTGCTGTCGAGGGGGTCGAAGACGGCGATGGGCGGCACTACTCCCGGTCGCTTGCCCTCGATCACGGCGACGCGCGCTTTACTGTGACATGGACGGGTACCAGGCTGGAGCTGGAAACACACACTGAGGACCTGCGGGATCTTCCCGTGTTGCTGGGCCGGGTACGCCGGCTTTTGGACTTGGACGCGGACCCCTGCGCCATTGATGCCGTGCTTCGCTCGGAGCCGGCTATGGCGCGTCGCGCCGTCCTGGTGCCGGGAATCCGGGTGCCCGGCGCGGTCCAGCCCGAGGAAATGCTGATCCGAGCCATGATCGGCCAACAAATCACTGTCGCGGCGGCACGGACGGCGCTGAACCAGCTGGCTTCGGTGGGCAGCCTCAGCCGGATCGCCACCGATACGCTGTACCGGCAATTCCCCTCGCCTGCCCAGATTGCCGAAAGTGGACCGGAGCTCCTCCGCGGGCCGCGGCGGCGGATTGAATCGGTCCGTGCCATTGCGGCTCTGCTCGCCGAAGGTGGCCTGGAAATCGGCCTCGCGGACACCCCGGGCTCACTGTCGGCAAAGCTTCTGCCGCTGCCCGGGATCGGACCATGGACGGTCGGGTACGTGGCAATGCGTGTGCTCGGAGCCCCCGATGTCTTCCTCGCCAATGACGCCGCCATCCGGAACGCTCTGGCCGTACTCGAGGGCGGACCTGCTGCCGGAGCGCAATTGAAGCCGGCCGCAGCAGTGGCCTATGCCGCCCGATTCAGCCCCTGGCGCTCGTACGCGACGATGCAGCTGTGGCGGGCGGCCGCCCGGCCGCCCAAATCGCTACCCGCGCTGCGTTAGTCGGTTCATTCCCGCCGGTGGCGGACTAACCGGAGCGGCGTGGCCTGCGGCCGCATTCCGGCGGCGGAGGACAAGCGGGCAGGCAGCAGCACCGTCGGCTCGTCAGCGTCGCCCGCCTACTGGGGCACAGGGACGCCCGCCGGCCACGGGAGTAAGGCGGGCAGGTCAACCCCATCGGCCGCTGCCGTGGCGCGCAGGCTGCCTGAGGTTGGCGTTCGGCCAGCCAGCCAAGCGGCGATGTCCGTCAGCATGCCGCTGATGGAGATGGACCGGTTTCCGTTGCCCAATGTCAGTGGCGGCAGCCCCAGCGGTTGAAGTTTCAGGCGCAGTTCCGCAGGAACCCGTGCAGTGAGAAAGTCGAACAGGTGCCGGCAAAACGGCTGCGTCCAGGTTTCCGGCCCACGGCCCACCGCGAGGTCGGAGAGGTGGATGACCAGTTCGCGCCACAGGGCCAGGCCGCCGTCCAGCACAACTCCGTTCCGGTAGGCAATGCTTGCCCTCCACCCGACCTCATCGAGGGCGTCGAAGGCAGTCAATGCCCGGTCCAGTGCCGCCTCCAGATCCCTGTGCTGTTCCGCCGCTCCGTGCCCGGCTGCCAGTTCGATGGCCTTGTTGCGGCCCTCGAATCCGCCGTCGTACAGCTCCGTCTTTTCACCCCGCACCGCGTATTCCGCCTGCCGGGCCATCGCATTGGTAACCCCACTCAGATGAGCCAGCACGTGTCCGCGCGTCCAGCCCGGAAGTTCAGTGCCGGTGCGCATTCCGCTGTCGGTCAGGGCAGCGGATTTTTCCAGCAGGATGGCCGCCGTGGTCCGGAGTGCGGTCAGGAGCGCTGCCGTCGATAGCTCAGTCATGGCACCAGCCTAGCGGCCGCCGGAAAAGACCACCGTGGCCACCGTGTCAAGTTGACATCCACTTGTCCTGTAGTAGCTTTGGTCCGAAAGCGGTTTCAGTGTGAGGTGGCCCACGTACATCAAGGTGCGGCCGAATGACCGCTCCGGTGGTTGCCGATCCCGCGGCCACAGCTTCAAAGCCGATCAAAGGACTTTGCTTGTGCTCATCTGTTCCGGACCTTTTCCGTCCAGATCACATCCAGCAGGTTGGGCAGAAGGTCGGGCAGACGTCTCCAACCGCCTTCAGCGGATAGTGCGCCGATGATCGGCTTCATCATTAAGCGATTCATCAACTACTTCGTGTTGACCGCGATCGCCACCTTGCTGGCCTATGTTCTGGCCAGTTCGGCGCTCAATCCGGCAGCCCGGTACCTCGGCCGGAACCCGCAGCCGGCCCCCGAGGTCATCAATTCCATCCTGGATGGCCTGGGTGTCAATCCCCATGTTCCGGTGCTGGAACGGCTCTGGACGTGGCTGTCCAATCTGGTGATGCACGGCTCGCTGGGGATGACCGTGGACAATCAGCAGGTCACTGCGGTCATCGCAGCACGGGCCGGGGTAAGCCTGCGGCTGCTGATTATTGGCAGCATCATCGGAGCGCTGCTGGGTGTTGCCTTCGGTGTTTGGGGAGCCGTCAAACAGTACCGGCTCAGCGACCAGCTCGTCTCGTACGCCTCCTTTACCGTGGGAGCGACACCGACCTTCGTGATCGGCGTCATCCTGATGATCCTGGCAACCGGCCTCAACGGCATAACCGGACATCAGTTGATCAATTTCAGCGGGGAATACACCGCCGGGCTGCAAGGCAGTTTCCTGGTGATGTTTGGGGACAGGCTCAACCACCTAATTCTGCCAACCATCACCCTCTCGCTGACCGCTGCCGCCGGCTATTCGCGGTATCAGCGCAGCGCCATGCTCGATGTCCTGTCGGCGGACTATATCCGCACCGCGCGGTCCAAAGGCATGAGCCGCAACCGGGCGCTCGTCAAGCACGGCGTGCGCATCGCGCTGATCCCGATGTCCACCTACTTCGCCTACTCCTTCGCACTGCTGCTGACCGGCGCGACGGTGGTGGAGCTGGTTTTCAGCTGGCACGGCATGGGCGAGTATCTGGTCAGTTCGGTGCAGCAGAACGATATCAACGGTGTGGCCGGTTCGGTCCTGTTCGCCTCCATTCTGGTGCTGATAGCGGGCACGTTGTCCGAAGTTGTCTACGCGGCCCTTGACCCAAGAGTGAGGGTTTAGCAGATGAGCATGGTTGAAGAGGCCCAAGTCCTCCCGGTTAAGTCCGAAGTTTCCAAGCGCCAGGCTAGACCGTCCTCCCGGGCGAGAATCATTTTCAGCAAACTGGCCCATACCCCCCGTTTCTGGGTTGGTGCGGTCACCTTGGCCGTGATTGTGCTTTGGTCGCTGTTCGGTCTGGCGGGCTACACCTACAACGCCGTCGGCCTGGATGTCATGGCGATGAACACGGCTCCGACCGCCGCACACTGGTTCGGTACGGACCAGATTGGCGCGGATCTCTATGCCCAAACCATCGTCGGACTGCGTAAATCGCTGATCATCGGATTTGTGGTCGGCCCGGTCTCAGCCCTTCTGGCCGGTTTCATCGGAGCCCTCGCCGGCTATCTGGGCGGCGTCTGGGACCGAATCATTGTCTGGTTCATCGATCTGCTGCTGGTATTGCCGGCGTTGTACATCCTGATCATGCTTTACCCGCTGATTAAAGGCGGCTCCTGGGTCATCGTCATGGTGTATCTTGCGGTGTTCAGTTGGATGATCCTGGCCCGCGTTATCCGGGCCCAAACCTCCTCGCTGCGGGACCGTGATTTTGTCAAGGCGGCTCGTTTCATGGGCGTGAAGACGTCCACCATCATCCGGCGGCACATCATTCCCAACGTGTCCTCGCTGCTGATCATCGACGCCACCTTGGGCGTCGGCGCCGCGATCCTGACCGAAACGACGCTGAGCTACTTTGGCTTTGGTGTCCAGCCGCCCGATGTTTCGCTCGGAACGCTGCTCTCCAGTGGTACCGGGGCCGCCACCACCCGCCCGTGGCTCTTCGTTTTCCCGGCTGCCATCCTTGTCATCACCGTGCTCGCGACGAGCCTTGCCGGCGACGCCCTGCGCGACGCCGTCGACCCGACCTCAGGAGCCAACCGTGACTGAAACCATGATCGTCCCCGGCACTCATCCCCAAGGTGTCACCCCGGTGCTCGAAGTTGAGAACCTATCGGTCACCTTTCCGCAGTCCGGCGCTGATGTCCGGGCCGTCCGCGGCATCAGCTACCACGTCAATCCCGGGGAGTTCCTGGGTATCGTCGGCGAATCCGGCTCGGGCAAGTCGGTGTCCTCGATGGCTGTAATGGGCCTGCTGCCGTCCTCGGCGAAAATTACCGGAAGCATCCGGTTCCAAGGACAATCGCTGCTGGAGCGCTCCGACGGCGAGCTCTCCCGGATCCGCGGCAAGGGACTATCCATGATCTTCCAGGATCCGCTCTCGGCACTGACCCCGGTCTACACCGTGGGGCACCAGATCGCTGAGGGCCTGCTGCTGCACGATAAAAAACTCTCCACCCGGGCCGCGGCGCTGCGGGCGGTGGAACTGTTGAAAATTGTTGGCATCCCGAGCCCCGAGCGCCGGGCCGAAGCCTTTCCACACGAGTTCTCCGGCGGGATGCGGCAGCGTGCCATGATCGCGATCGCGATCGCCAATGATCCGAAGCTGATTATCGCCGATGAGCCCACCACTGCGTTGGACGTGACCATTCAGGCACAGATCCTGGAAGTTATGCAGCAGGCCAAGGAGATGACGGGGGCCGCCGTCGTATTGATCACGCACGATCTTGGTGTGGTGGCAGGTAACGCGGACCGAATCGCCGTCATGTATGCCGGAAAGCTGGTGGAGACCGGCGGGGTGGACCAAGTCTTCCACGAACCGGCAATGCCATACACCATCGGGCTGTTGCGCTCGATGCCTTCGATGGCGTCCACCGAGGCCCGGCTGGTGCCTTTGGAGGGAAGGCCACCCTCGCTCGCGGCGCTGCCGCCGGGCTGTCCCTTTGCGCCCCGATGCCCCATCGCCATTGACGACTGCCGGAAGGCGGAGCCGGCGCTGGTCGCCCAGCCTGGGGACCCGTTCCATTCGGCGGCCTGTATCCGCTCAGCCGAGATCAGCGACGGAACGCTGGAGCGCGCCGACGTCTTCCCCCGTCCCCAGCCGGTCGCCGCCGGGATTCCGGTGGAGAACGCAGGTGCGGAGGTCCTCTCCGTGAATGAGCTGGTGCGCCACTTCCCGCTGATGAAGGGGTCCGTCTTTAAGCGCCAGATCGGCGTTGTCCGCGCGGTCGACGGCGTCAGCTTCGACCTCGGTGCCGGCCAAACGCTGGGATTGGTGGGTGAATCCGGCTGCGGCAAGTCCACCACGATCATGGAAGTGCTGGAGCTGACAAAACCGCAGCACGGCGGCATCCGCGTCAACGGAATTGACGTGGCGCAGTTGTCCAAGCGTGACCGGCTGAAAATGCGCAAGGACATCCAGGTCGTTTTCCAGGACCCGATGGCCTCCATCGATCCCCGGCTGCCGATCCACGACGTCATCGCCGAGCCCCTGACCGTGCATGGCGTCAGCAGGAAGGAACAGCAGCGCAAGGTTTCTCAGATGATGGAACTGGTGGGGCTGGATCCGGAGATGGCCTCGCGCTATCCGCATGAGTTTTCCGGCGGCCAGCGGCAGCGGATCGGCATCGCCAGGGCGCTGGTGACAGCCCCGAAGATCCTGGTCCTGGACGAGCCTGTCTCAGCCCTGGATGTCTCGATCCAGGCCGGGGTGATCAATCTCCTCGCCGATCTGCAGCAGCAGCTGGGACTGTCATACCTTTTCGTGGCCCATGACCTGGCCGTGGTGCATCACATCGCGGACCATGTGGCGGTGATGTACCTGGGCCGGATCGTGGAACTGGGCGCGTCCGATGACGTCTTCAACCGACCGCGGCATCCGTATACGCAGGCCCTGATCTCCGCCGTCCCGATACCGGATCCAACACTGGAAAGAAGCCGCAGGCGCGTGCTCCTGGAGGGGGACCTGCCCTCCCCCACGGATGAAATTCCCGGCTGCAATTTCCGCAGCCGCTGCCCGCTGTACACATTGCTGCCCGAGAATCTGCAGCAGCGCTGCAAGGATGAAGACCCCTCCCTGCGCGCGCTCGAAGGAATTTCCGTTGCCTGCCATCATGCCGAGCATGATGTGCTGATCAGCACCGGAACGGAAGGGCAATGCCGATAAAGGCATTTGCCATTGATGGAACACTCCATAAGGGGAGGAATATATCCATGAAGAGGACAAGATACGCAGCACTCGGCGCCGCTGCCCTGGCTCTCGCGCTGACCATGTCTGCGTGTTCAGGTGGCAGCGGGGGTGCCGGTCCTAGCGTCAACGCGAGCCAGGGAGCCAGCGATCAGGCCAAGCTGCCCAACACCGCGTGGGAGGTCGCAGACTACTCGGCGGTGAAGCAGGGTGGCAGCCTAACGCTTCCCATTGACGCCATGCCGGCTAACTGGAACTCCGGAACGGTTGACGGCAACACCTCGGACCAAATCAGGGTTCTGCTGGCCTCCACCACGGGCGGCCCGGTGCGCATCAAAGCGGATGGCACCTGGGAAGCCAACCCGGACTACGCCACTGAGATCAAGCTGATCAGCCAGGATCCGCAGGTCGTTGAGGTCAAGCTGAACCCGAAGGCCGTATGGTCCGACGGGGCACCCATGACCTACAAGGACATGCTGATGACCTGGAAAGCCTTCAACGGCACCAACAAGAAATTCCAGGTAGCCTCCACCAACGTCTACCAGGACATCTCGGCGGTGGAAAAGGAGGACACGGACTACAACTACAAGGTCACGTTCAAGAACAAAAACGCTGACTGGCCCTCGGTCATGAACCCGTTCGAAGCATCCGTGATGAAGGATCCGGCAACGTTCAACGACGCGTACAAGAGCAAGCCGGTCCCGGCCAATGGACCCTTCATGGTGTCCAAGGTTGATACCACCGGACAGGTCGTCACGTTGACGCCCAACCCCAAGTGGTGGGGGCAGAAGCCGAAGCTGGACACGATTATCGTTAAAACGATCGAATCCCAGGATTCGCTGGCGCAGGCTTTCGCGAACAAAGAGGTTGACGCGATGGGCATCGGCAGCGGCATTGTGAGCGCCGATGTCTACAACACGGCAAAGAAGCGCGACGACGGCGAGATCCAGCGCTCCGGTGGCGTTACCTGGTACCACTTCGACTTCAATGCGGCCAAGGCCCCCCTGGATGACGTCAAGGTCCGACAGGGAATTGCCCGGGCGATCAACCGCGACACCATCGCCCAAAGCCGGCTGAGCCCCTTGGGTGCACCGGTGACGACGATGGACAACTACATCTACATGCCCGGCCAGAACGGGTACACCGACGACGCGTCCTCAACCATTGGCTACGATCCCACCAAGGCGGGGGCGTTGCTGGATGAGGCTGGTTGGAAGAAGGGCTCCGACGGTGTGCGTGCCAAAGACGGCAAGCCGCTGGCCATTTCGGTGACCGTTCCCTCCGGTATTGCCACCTCGGCAGATGCGGCCAAGCAGATTCAGGCCAACCTGAAGGCCGTTGGTGTAACGCTGACGATCGACACGGTGCCGGTTGCGAAGTTCTTCTCCGACTACATCACCACCACGGACAAGAAGAACTTCCAGACCACGCTGTTCTCTTGGGTTGGCACCGCCTTCCCGGTGTCCAGCGCGGAGTCGATCTTCTACCCGGCGGATTCGGAACAGAACTACAACGGGGTGAGCGATCCTGCCCTGGGCGACCTGTGGAAGCAGGCCAATGCTGAGCTGGACCCCGCTAAGCAGCGGGAGATCGCCAAGCAGATTGACCAGAAGATCTTCTCCTACGTTCCCATGGTGCCGATTTCCCCGACTCCTACGGTTTCCGCGGTCAAGAAGGGCCTCGTAAACTTGGGCGCCACGCAGTTCCAGGATGTTGACTGGACCACTGTCGGTTGGAAGAGCTGACACGTCGGAGCATGAAGTAAACAAAAAGCTGGCCCCGGTTCGTTTCGAATCGGGGCCAGCTTTTTGTGCCCGGCACAGCTCGGAACCAGGCTGTCAAACAAGACTGAGCAGGGCAGTAATGGTGCCGCGGCCGCTAGACCTCACCAGGAGGCGCTTAGACAGCAGTTGCTTACAGGTTGAGGACGATGTCCAGCACGCAGGCCGCAACAATAACGGCCCAACCAATCAGTACGGTCCGGTTCCATCTAGTGGAAACGGACAATGTGGAAACCGCCGCCGTTGGAACAGACACCGCGGATGAATCCCATCCGGGCTGCGGATCGACTTCATGCAGTTGTTCCCAGCTACTCCAGGCGCGCTGCAGGATCGCCTGCGACCCTGTGCGGGAAACCGCCTGCGGCCGCCTACCACCCGCCGTCACCGCCGACACACCGCCGTCGCCGAGCTTTGGCCCAAACCGTTCCAGCCCCGGGGCGCCCCAGGACGTGTAGGTGGCGTCAGCGGTTTTGATCAGGACCGAATGCGTGACGCGGATGTCCGCCACAGCGCTGAAGGGGATCAGCCGGTCCCGCAGCAGATTCACCATCACTAAGCGGTCCGCCTCCACCCGCAGCACCGGATGCCAGCACAACGTGTACATTCCCCAGCACGCCACCGCCAGCCAGGGTAGATACGCCAGCAGTTCCAGCACTTTGCCGAGCCAGAGAAAATTGATGGCCAACAGCATGCAAATGACCCACACCAGCACGGAAGACCACCGCGACAGCGTCGACCTCAGTGCGATCGGTTCGCTTGTCTTCACGGCTCCCCTACCTGACCGCCGGCCAACCGCCGAGGCTGCCGTCAGTGTCGGTGTCGTCTGTGCCAGGGTTGATCGGAAGGGCATCCACGGGTGAAAACGGGCAGCTGTACCGTATGTGCCGGCGGTCGTGTTGTGCCTGGAAGAATTCCACACCCGTGGGCCGGAGGGCATAAAGCTGCCAGTCCGGATTGGCCGAGCCGTCAGCGGAGGGTCTGGCCGCCCAGTCCGCGGCGGAGGCCTGCGCTGAAAGCTCGACGACGGTGCCGCTCACCCTGACCTGTCTGCCCAGTTGTGCCCAGTAGAAGTTCATCGCCGCCCGCGGATTTTCGGCGAGCTCCCGACCCTTGCGTGAATTGCGGCCGGTGGCAAAGTGCCAACCGTCGTCGTCGAGGTCTTTAAGGATCAGCATCCGTGAGGACAGATTGCCTGCCGCATCCGCGGTGGCAAGACTGCAGGCGTGCGGCTGTGGCACTCCGGCGGAGATGGCGTGTTCCAGCCACTGACGGAACAGGACCGCCGGGTCCGCCGGCGCGGAGGCGACGTCGAAGTCGGGCAGCACATCAGGAAAGTCTGGAAGCGCCCGCAGTCGGCGCCGAAATTCACTCACCCGCCCAGCTTATCCCGGCCAATTGCATGTCAGCCGCCGTTGAACGCTGCCGACCGCTGACATCTCCTGCTGTGGCATCGGCGTCCGATTACGCGCATTCCGGTACCACCACTAAACTCCAGTTGTGAATCGACTACTCGCTGGCTACCTGGGAACGCGGTGAGCGTATCCACTCCGGTGCGCAGTACCGCCGCCACCGTGCTGCTCATCATCGGTGTTCTGGCCGTTGCAACCAATCTGCGGGCCTCAATCACCAGCGTCGGCCCGCTGATCCACAACATTTCCCAGGATCTGGGCCTCAGTCCGGCGGGGGCGGGCCTGCTGACCAGCGTGCCCGTTCTGGCCTTCGGTCTGTTCTCCCCTGCAGCGCCCTGGGTGGCGCGCCGGCTGGGTCTGGAGCTGACCGTGTTCGGCTCCCTGCTCCTGCTGATAGCCGCTGTGCTGGCGCGGTCGCTGCCGGTGCCAGGCCTGATTTGGGCGGGCACCGTTGGGCTGGGCATCGCCATCGCGTTCTTCAACGTGCTGCTGCCCAGCCTGATTAAACGGGACTTTCCGCATCGGCTTGGAGGAATGACCGGCGCCTATACCACCGTCCAGACTCTGGTCGCAGCCGTCGCCTCCGGCGTCGCCGTGCCCATCGCTGGCCAGACCCCCGGCGGCTGGCGCATTTCGCTGGGAATCTGGGCGGGATTGGCGCTGATTGCCGCAGCGGTGTGGTTGCCCCAATTGCGCAGCCGCACACTTCCGGATGCGGTCGACGGCGGCCCGGTAACCCGACGCGTCTGGACCTCCCCGATCAGCTGGCAAGTCACCATTTTCATGGGACTGCAGTCCATGTCTTTCTACACCTTCATAGCCTGGCTGCCGTCCATAATGGTGAGCCGGGGAGTGTCTGAGGCGACTTCGGGTCTGTACCTTTTCGTCTATCTGGTCGCGGGCGTAATTGCCAGCTCGCTGACACCGATTGCGCTGCAACGCACAGCCGACCAGCGAGTTGTCAATCTGGGTGGCAGCATCCTGCTGGTGATCGGCGTTGCGGGCCTTCTCCTCCTTCCGGGTGCGGCCATGCTGTGGGTGATCATCGAAGGGCTCGGCGCCGGCTCATGCATTGTGCTGGCCCTGTCCCTGTTCGGCTTCCGGGCGCGGGACCATGAAGAGTCGGCCGCGCTGTCCGGGATGGGCCAATCGGTGGGCTATCTCCTGGCGGCCGTTGGCCCGCTGGCCATTGGCGCCCTGCATCAATTCACCGGCAGCTGGATCCCGCCGCTGCTGTTCCTGCTGTTCTTCATGCTGGCGCTGTGCGTTTTCGCCGTGCTGTCGGGCCGGAAGCGCTTCATCTAAAGGCGCAACTCACCAAGCTGGACCTGCAGCGCGTCCAGCTGAGCAGCGACGGCCGACGGCGCGGTGCCGCCCTGGGCATCCCGGCTGTTCAGCGACCCGTCGGTACTGAGCACCGTCCGCACCTCAGGGGTCAGCCGGCCGGAGATCCCGGAATACTCCGCATCCGTCAGATCCCACAACTCCACGCCACGGCTCTCCGCCAGTTTCACGGCCGCACCGGAAAGCTCGTGCGCCTCCCGGAAGGGAACGCCCTGCCGGACCAGCCACTCGGCTATATCGGTGGCCAGCGCGAAACCCTGCGGTGCCAAAGACTGCATGCGCTCGGTGTTGAAAACAAGTGTGGCAATCATTCCGGACACAGCCGGAAGCAGCAGCTCAAGGGTATCGGCAGCATCGAACACCGGCTCCTTATCCTCCTGCAGGTCTCGGTTGTACGCCAGTGGCAATCCCTTCAGCGTTGCGAGCAATCCGGTGAGGTTGCCGATCAGCCGGCCAGCTTTTCCGCGGGCCAACTCCGCAACATCCGGATTCTTCTTTTGCGGCATGATCGATGACCCGGTCGAGTAGGAATCGTCCAGCGTCACGAAGGAAAACTCCTTGGTGGCCCACAGGATGATTTCCTCACTGATCCGGGACAGATCCACACCAATCATGGCCGCTATCCAGGCGAATTCGGCGAACACGTCGCGGGCGGCGGTACCGTCAATTGAATTCCACGTGGCGGAGGTAAAGCCCAGTTCCGCGGCCACCGCATTCGGATCCAAGCCTAGTGATGATCCCGCGAGCGCACCGGATCCATAGGGCGAAACCGCCGCCCGTTTGTCCCAGTCCTGCAGCCGCTGGACGTCGCGCAGCAGGGCCCAGGCATGGGCCAGCAGGTGGTGACTCAGCAGCACCGGCTGGGCGTGCTGCAAGTGGGTCCGTCCCGGCATAGCCACCGCGGCGTGGGACCGGGCCTGGCCCAGTAGGGAGTCAATGACGGACAGCACACCGCCGGCGATGATTCGGGCATGGTCCCGGAGGTACATCCGCCCCAGGGTGGCAATCTGGTCGTTGCGGGATCGTCCAGCCCGCAGCTTGCCCCCAAGCTGTGCCCCGGCGCGCTCAATCAGTCCGCGCTCCAGAGAGCCGTGCACATCCTCATCCGATTCAGCCGCCACGTAGGCGCCGGATTCCACATCCGCGCCCAGCGCGGTGAGGGCCGCGAGCATAGCCTCGAGTTCGCCGTCGTCGAGCAATCCAGCCCCGTGAAGCACCCGGGCATGCGCCTTCGATCCGGCGATGTCGTACAGCGCCAGGCGCCAGTCAAAGTGCGTGGATTTACTCAACGCGGCCAAGGCATCGGCAGGACCGCCGGCAAAGCGGCCACCCCAGAGGGCACCGGTATTGGTTCCCGACCCCTGCCTGGCCAAGGTTCCCCCCGCTGGGCTTCCCTGCGTCCGCTTAACCTCGCCGTTCGCAGCCACCAGTGCTACTTCCCCGCGACGCGCTGGTCGCGCCGGGAAGCTACCTTGGAGGACATCCCCCAGAGTTCGATGAAGCCCTTGGCCTGCGACTGATCGAAGGTATCCCCCGTGTCATAGGTGGCCAGGTCGAAGTCATAGAGTGAGGAGTCCGAACGGCGTCCGTTCACCACCGCAGCCCCGCCATGCAGCGTCATCCGAATGTTGCCTGACACGTGCTGCTGGGTATCTTCGATGAACGCATCCAGGGACCGCTTCAGCGGCGAGAACCATTGCCCGTCGTAGACCAGCTCGCTCCAGCGCTGACCGACAGTCGCCTTGAAGCGGGCCTGTTCGCGCTCGATCGTAATGTCCTCAAGGTGCTTATGCGCCGTGATCAGGGCCATGGCACCCGGCGCTTCGTAAATTTCGCGGCTCTTGATGCCCACCAGCCGGTCCTCGACGACGTCGATCCGACCCACGCCCTGGGCCCCGGCGCGGCGGTTCAGCTCCTGGATAATCGCCAGCGGAGACAGCGCCACGCCATCCACCGCCACCGGAACTCCGCTGCGGAAGGTAATGGTGACCTCGTCCGGGGCCGGCGGAAACTCCGGAGTCGCTGTGTAGTCGTAGATGTCCTTGGTGGGCCCGTTCCAGATGTCCTCCAGGTAGCCCGTCTCCACCGCCCGGCCCCAGACGTTCTGGTCGATCGAGTACGGATTCTTCTTGGTGGTCTCGATCGGCAGGCCCTTCTCCTCCGCGAAGGCGATGGCCTTGTCCCGGGTCAGTGCCAGATCGCGGACCGGCGCAATGCATTTCAGGTCCGGGCCGAGGGTCTGGATGCCCACCTCGAAGCGGACTTGGTCATTACCCTTGCCGGTACAGCCATGCGAGACGGTGCTGGCACCGAATTCCCTGGCCGCCCTGACCAGGTGCTTGACGATCACCGGGCGTGAAATGGCAGAAACGAGCGGGTAGTGGCCCTGGTAGAGGGCGTTGGCCTTCAGCGTCGGCATGCAGTACTCGTTGGCGAATTCGTCGCGCGCGTCGGCCACGTACGCCTCAACGGCGCCGCAGCCCAAAGCCCGCTGGCGGATGGTTTCCAGCGATTCGCCACCCTGTCCCACGTCGACGGCGACGGCGATCACCTCGGCCCCGGTGGCTTCGCCGATCCAGCCAATGGCCACGGAGGTGTCGAGTCCACCGGAATAGGCCAAAACAATGCGGTCAGTCACTTTGTTGCTCCTCAATTGGGTTGGAAATCTGTGGTCGTGCGGTGCTGCGGTTTCGCGGCGCTGCTGTCATGCGGCTTCGCGGTGATGCGGTTCCTGCTGTTACGCGGAACACGACGTCCGACGGCGATGCTCAGCCGGTGTCGCCGTCGCCCGCCGCGTTCCCGGCGGAGCCGGGATCCGCGGCGAACTGCAGGAAACGTGACGCCAGCTGCGCACCGCCGGACGGATCTCTGGTGATCAGCAGCACCGTGTCGTCGCCGGCAATACTGCCCAGGATGGACGGCATAACCGAATGGTCAATGGCCAGGGCCAGGAAATTGGCGGCACCTGGCGGTGTTCTCAGCACCACGATGTTGGCCGACGCCTCCGCCGTGACCAGCAGTTCCGCGCAGAGCCGCGTCAGCCGGGTATCCAGCAGCTCCTGCGAAACGGCTGAATGCGGCGTCCGGTCCCCGCCCTCCTGCGGCACCGCGTAGACCAAGGTGCCGTCCTTTCCGCGAACCCGCACAGTCCGCAGCTCCACCAGGTCCCTGGACAGCGTTGCCTGCCCCACGCTTCGTCCGTCCTCGGCCAGCAACGCGGCCAGCTCCGCCTGCGAGCGCACCGGTCTGCTGGTCAGAAGCGCGGTGATGCGGGCCTGTCGCGCGGTTTTGGTCGCCGGCATTGCCGTCCCCGGCACCGAAGCTGCCGCGCTCATGGACGTGGCGCCTCCGCTGCCGACGACCCGAGCCCCACTCCGGCTGCCTCCCCCATGCCGGTTGCCTCCCCCGGGCCCGCGGCGGACTGTTCGACCAGCCACACCATCAGAGCCTTCTGCGCATGCAGCCGATTCTCCGCCTCATCCCAGACCACCGACTGCGGGCCGTCGATCACTTCGGCGGAAATTTCATAACCGCGGTAGGCCGGCAGGCAATGCAGCACCACTGCCCCCTCCGCCGCCTTGGCGAGCGCACCGCCGTCGAGCGCGTAGTCCTTGAACAACTCCATCCGGGCGGCTTTTTCGTCCTCCTGCCCCATCGAAACCCATGTATCGGTGACCAGGACATCCGCGCCGCGGGCGGCTTCGGCCGCGTTCGTGGTGACCAGCACCGACCCGCCAGTCTCGGCGGCCCGGGCCTTGGCGGCCTCGACGACGCCGGCACGTGGCAGATATCCTTCCGGACCTGCTACGCGGACATGCATGCCCGCGGTGGCACCGGCCAGCAGATAGGAGTTGGCCATGTTGTTTGCTGCATCGCCCAAATACGTCATGGTCAGGCCCGCAAGAGTGCCCTTGTGCTCGCGGATGGTAAGCAGATCCGCCAGCAGCTGGCAGGGATGGTAGTCATCCGACAGCGCATTGATCACCGGCACAGCGGAGTTTTCGGCCATTTCCTCCAGGCCGGCCTGCGCATAGGTGCGCCAGACGATGGTGGACACCATCCGCTCCAGCACCCGTGCCGTGTCCGCGATGGATTCCTTGTGACCGAGCTGCGATTCGCCGGATCCAATAATCAGCGGCACTCCGCCAAGATCGGCGATGCCTGTGGCGAAGGAGACCCGCGTCCGCGTCGAGGTCTTGTCGAAGATGACCGCCACGGTCTTGCGGCCCGCGCCTGCTCCCGCAAAGGTGCTGCGCGAATATGGTTCCTTCTTCAGGGCGGCGGCCAGGTCCAGGACCTCGCGTTGTTCCGCCGGTGAGAGGTCTGTGTCAACCAGGAAATGGCGGGTCATGATGCGTTTCCTTTCCGGGATTGGGACGGCGGTGTCGGGGCAGCCGGAGCAGCCGCGCCGGATGAGTCGGAGCCGGCGGCCGGAGCAAACGCGCCGGATGAGGTCAGGATGGCAGGCAGCGCAGCCAGGAACGTCTGCGCTTGAGCCGCGCTCAGAATGAGGGGCGGTGCCAGCCGGATGGTGGAGGGGCCGGCGGCGTTGATTATGAAGCCGGCGTCCAAAGCCTGCCTGACAACCTCGGCGGCCACGGGCTGCGCAAGGTCGAACCCGATTAATAAACCATGGCCTCTGACCTCTGTCACGGCCGGAACGGCGGCAAGTCCATCGGCCAGCAGCCGTCCCACCCGGCGCACGTTGGCCAGCACGTCGTCGGACTCAATCACATGCACGGTGGCCAGCGCCGCCGCGGTGGCCACCGGATTACCACCGAACGTTGTTCCGTGCTGTCCGGCGGTCATCAGCGACGACGTTCGCTCGCCAAAGGTGATGAGGGCACCGATGGGAAAGCCGCCGCCCAGCCCCTTGGCCAAGGTGATGGCATCCGGGAGTTCCGCTGGGTCTGCGGCGGCGTCCAGGCCGGCAAACCATTCTCCCGTGCGTCCGATTCCGGTCTGGACCTCATCCAGGATGAGCAGGGCTCCGGCCGCCCGGGTAATGCTGCGGGCCGCCCGCAGGTATGCGGCGGAGAGCGGACGGACCCCGGCCTCCCCCTGGATGGGTTCCAGGATCACGGCGGCAACGCTATTGTCGACGGCGGCCCGCAGCGCCTCGATGTCATTGAACGGAATATGCAGCACGCCGGCGGGCATCGGTTCAAACGGCTCCCGGTATGCCTGCTTTGCGGTCATTGCCAAGGCGCCCATGGTGCGGCCATGGAAGGCTCCCTCCAGGGCCACTATCCTGCTCCGTCCCGGTCCATTCTGGTTACCGTGCGTCCGGGCCAGCTTGAACGCGGCTTCATTGGCCTCCGTACCCGAGTTGGCAAAGAAGACCTTGGAACCGGCCGGCGCAGCACAGAGCGTGACCAGCTTTTCGGCGAGCGCTATCTGTGTAGGACTGGTGAAGAAGTTGGAGATGTGCCCCAGGGTGGCAAGCTGGCTGGCAATCACGGAGGTCACGAACGGATGCGCATGGCCAACGGAGTTAACCGCAATGCCGCCCAAAAGATCCAGGTATTCGCGTCCGTCGGCATCCCAGACAACGGCGCCGGCCCCGCGCACCAGCACTCGCTGCGGCATGCCGAAAACGCCCATCAGTGAATGTGAGTAGCGAGAAAGCCATTGCTCCGAGGTGGACGATCCTGCGATGGAATCTTCAATGCTCGGCTCGCTGGTGCGGCTCACTGCGCTCCCGGGGTTCCCCGTGCTGACGGAGCTATCCGTGCTCTCGGGAGTCCCCGGCTCTTCGGTGCTCATGACGTTTCCTCTTCATCGGGCAGGACCTGCGTACCGTTCCCCGCCGTGGTAAAAATCTCGAGCAGCATCGAATGTGCACTGCGCCCGTCCACCACCGCGGCGCGCTGGACACCGCCGTCGACGGCCTGCAGACAAGCTTTCATCTTGGGAATCATGCCGGCTTCCAGCCGAGGCAAAAGCTCCCGGAGGTCGCTTGCACTGATCGCGGAAATCAGCGACGATTTATCCGGCCAGTTCGCGTAGAGCCCCTCAACGTCCGTCAGGATGACCAGGCGGGAGGCCTGCAGCGCCACAGCAAGCGCGGCAGCAGCGGTATCCGCGTTGACGTTGAGAACCGATCCCGCGTCGCCGACTTCCGGGGCCACCGTGGAGATCACGGGGATCCGGCCTGCGTCGAGCAGGTCCAGGATCGATCCGGGATTCACTCCCACCACTTCGCCGACCTGACCCAGATCCACAGGCTGCCCGTCCACGACCGTTCCGGTCCGTTCGGCCTGCAGCAAGGCACCGTCTTCACCTGACAAACCGACGGCGTAGGGACCATGTGAATTGATCAGTCCGACGAGTTCACGTCCCACCTGGCCGGCCAGCACCATCCGAACCACCTCCATGGCCTCCGGTGTAGTTACCCGCAATCCAGATTTGAATTCTGATTCAATGCCCAGCCGTTTCAGCATGGAATTGATCTGCGGCCCGCCGCCATGCACCACCACCGGTTTGATGCCCGCGTGATGCAGGAAAACAACGTCCTCGGCGAACGCCCGCCGCAGTTCGTCGTTGATCATCGCGTTACCGCCGTATTTGACGACGACGACGGTGGCGGCAAAGCGTTGAATCCAAGGCAGCGCTTCAATCAGCGTTGCGGCCTTGCCCTGGGCGGCTGCTACGGAATTCATGGAGTGTCCTTGCCAATGTTTTGGTCGGGAATGGGAGCGGTTCGGTTTTCGCGAGGTCAGGAAGAGCGCCAAGTCAGGAAGAATATGCGCTGTTTTCTTCAACATAGGCGTGCGTGAGATCGTTCGTCAGAATCGTGGCCCGGGCCGCACCGGCGTGCAGGTCGATTTCCACGGACACCTCCCGAGGTGTCAAATCCACCAGATCCCGGGAATCGCCAATTCCGCCATTGCGGCAAATCTTCACACCGTTGATGGACACGTCCAGTTGGTCCGGGTCGAAAACCGCGTCGGTGGTTCCGACGGCGGCAAGCACCCGGCCCCAGTTCGGGTCGTTGCCAAAAATAGCGGCTTTGAACAGGTTGGACCGCGCCACCGTCTTACCGACCAGCACCGCATCCTGCTCACTGGCGGCGTTGACTGTGCTGATCGAGATGTTGTGGCTGGCCCCCTCCGCGTCGCCGATCAACTGCTGAGCCAAGTCCTGACAGACCGCCGACAGCCCAGCGGTGAACTCCGCCATGTCCGGGTACGTTCCCGAGGCACCGGAGGCCAGCAGCAGCACCGTGTCATTGGTGGACATACAGCCGTCCGAATCGACCCGGTCAAAGCTCATCCGTGTGGCATCACGCAGGGCCGTATCGAGTCCCTCGGATTCCACCACAGCGTCCGTGGTGAGCACCACCAGCATGGTGGCCAGACCCGGGGCCAGCATGCCCGCTCCCTTGGCCATCCCCCCAATCGAATATCCCCCGACCGACAGGGCATCAACTCCGGTGGCCGAGCCGCCATCGGGGCCGGTCCCGGATCCGGTGGCCGAACCGGCATCGAAGCCGGCGGTAGAGGCGGCTGCGTGACCTGCGACGGGAACCAGTGCGGTCCAGAGCGCTTCTTTACTGCGGGTATCAGTTGTTCTGATGGCCGTCGCGGCGGCAGCGCCGCCGCTGGTGGGGCGACCCTTGCCACCGCCGACATTTCGGCCGTCGCTGGCCCCTCGGCCACCGTCGTCGTCATCGGCAGGGTCGGCACCGTTGCCACCCAGCGCAGCAACTGCCGCCTCGACACCCGCCAGCAGCTTATCCATCGGCAGCTGCTCGCCAATCAGGCCGGTGGAGCACACCACCACATCCGTGGCTGAAACACCCAGGAACCCGGCGGCTTTCTCCGCTGTCAGGTGGGTATTTTGGAATCCCTGCGGTCCGGTGCAGGCATTGGCACCGCCGGAATTAAGCACCACGGCGTCCACACGACCGTCGCGGAGCACCTCCCTGGACCACAACACCGGTGCAGCAGCAACCCGGTTGGAGGTGAACACCGCTGCAGCGCTTTTCTGCGGGCCGTCGTTGACCACCAGTGCCAGATCCGGAGCACCTGAGGCCTTCAGCCCGGCGGTCACGCCACTGGCCCGGAATCCGCGGGGACTTGTCACGCTCATGGGGCTACTCCTTGAAAATTCAGGCCCGCGGTCTCGGTGAGGCCAAGGGCGAGGTTCATGCACTGGACAGCACCGCCTGCGGTACCTTTGGTGAGATTGTCGATGGCGCAGCAAACCACCACGCGTCCGGCATGGGGGTCGAAGGCCAACTGCAGGGCCGCATGGTTGGAGCCCTGGACGGACTTTGTCGACGGCCATTGACCCGGCGGCAGGACATGGACAAAAGGCTCGTCCTCGTAGGCGTCGAGCCAGATCTGCCGCAGCAGAGCGCCGCCGTCAGCCGTGCGGAATTTCGGGGACACCTTCGCGGTAGCCGTGGCCAGGATGCCCCGGCTCATCGGCGCAAGGGTGGGCGTGAACGACACCGTCACCGGGACACCTGCCGCCTTGCTCAGGCCCTGCTCGATTTCGGGCGTGTGCCGGTGACCGCCGCCAACACCGTACGGACTCATGGACCCCATCACTTCGGAACCGATCAGATTGACCTTCGCCGTCTTTCCGGCTCCGGAGGTACCGGAGGCAGAGACTATGACGACGTCGTCGGCCTGCAAAGCGCCGGCCGCGAATCCGGGAGCCAGAGCCAGCAGCGCACTGGTGGGATAACAGCCAGGGACGGCGATCCGCCGGGCGCTGCGCAGTTTCTCCCGCTGGCCTGGCAGTTCGGGCAGTCCATACGGCCAGCTGCCCGCATGATCGGAATCGTAAAATTTCGCCCAGGCGGCGGAATCCTCCAACCTGTGATCCGCGCCGGCGTCGATGACCAGGGTCTCCGGCGGCAACTGACGGGCAATGGCGGCGGAGGTGCCATGTGGCAGCGCCAGGAACACCACATCGTGGCCCATCAGGTTCGCCACCGTTGTGTCTTCCAGCAGCCGGTCCGCAAGTGAGTGCAGGTGCGGCTGCACCTCGCCCAGCCGGGAACCGGCGTTGTTGTGCGCCGTGATGGCGCCGATGCTCACCTCCGGATGGCTCGCCAGCAAGCGCAGCACTTCGCCGCCGGCATAGCCACTGGCCCCGGACACGGCAACAGAAATCGACATGACTTTGACTATACACCCACCTATTCACCAGTACCGATAGTTATGCACTACGGAATGAATGCCGGCGGTGGCACCACCCTTTACCATGGTGCTAAGAGGAACCCGGCAGAATCGGTACGAGCGGAGAAATCATGAGCCAGGCGATTGTAATGACTGAAACAGGCGGACCTGAGGTCCTCAAGCTCGCCGAGGGGCCACGGCCAAAGCCGGGTCCCGGCGAGCTGCTGATCAAAGTTGCCGCTGCCGGCGTGAACTTCATCGAAACCTACCAGCGCAGCGGTGCCTACAAGGTCGCGGTCCCGTTCACGCCGGGTGCCGAGGCGTCCGGAACGGTGGTGGAGGTCGGCGAAGGAGTGCAGGACTACGCGGTGGGAGCCCGGGTGGCCACCGCCGAGGGACGCGGCACCTATGCCGAATTCGCGATCGTGGAGGCCGCCCGGACGCTTCCGGTTCCGGATGCGGTGCCGGATGAGGCAGCCGCGGCACTGCCGCTGCAGGGCATGACGGCGCACTACCTGATCAATTCGTCATTCCGGGTGGAGCCGGGCCAGACGGTCCTCACCCACGCCGGCGCCGGTGGCGTGGGACTACTGCTGATTCAGCTGCTGAAGTTGCGTGGCGCACGCGTCCTGACGACGGTCTCCACCGATGAGAAGGAGCAGCTTGCGCGCTCGGCCGGTGCCGACGAGGTGCTGCGCTACGACGGCTTCGCGCAGAAAGTCCGCGACCTGACCGACGGGACCGGAGTGGACGTGGTGTACGACGGCGTCGGCAAGGACACCTTTGACGGGTCCCTCGCATCACTGCGGATCCGGGGCATGCTGGTGCTCTACGGAGCTGCCTCCGGTCCGGTGCCGCCCTTTGACCTGCAGCGCCTCAACCCCTCTGGCTCACTGATCGTCACCCGACCCACCCTGGTGCATTTCCTGCAGAATCCGCAGGAACGCCGCTGGCGCGCACAGGAGATCTTCACCGCGGCGGCCGACGGGAAGCTGGATGTCCGGATCGGCGCGCGGTACCCGCTGGCGGATGCGGCCCAGGCCCACAGCGACCTCCAGGCCCGCAAAACCACCGGAAAAGTGCTGCTGGTCCCGTAGTCCGGGCCGATCATAGGAATCCCCCGCCCAATCTGCGCAGGAAAGCCGCCGACGGGTGGGCAGCTTGAATTCTAGGGGTTGTTGCAACACCCGGGTTTAGCTGGCTCTTAGTAGATCACGTAGTTGTTCGGCTGGGGTATTCCAGCCCAGTGTTTTGCGGGGGCGGGCGTTGAGTTCCTGGGCGACGTGTTCGAGGTCTTCGGGT
>NZ_JADPVH010000053.1 GCF_026932795.1 Paenarthrobacter sp. Z7-10
GACGGCGCTCTTGCGGGCGCCGTCGTCGCCGACCAGAGCCCGGATCTGGCACTCGCCTTGACCGAGTGCTAACCAAACAATAGAGTCAGAGTTAGCACTCTCACCCGTAGGGTGCTAATGAAGATGGATGTGGCCAACGGTCCTGGTGCCGGCACCGCGACGACGGCAGGCAGGGCATAACGTTGACGCATTCATCTGGATCATCCGCAGATTTTACTCATGAAAAGGAGAGCCCGAGTGCCGGTCTCTATTAAGCCTCTTGAGGATCGTATTGTCGTCCGCCAGCTGGAAGCCGAGCAGACTACTGCTTCCGGTCTGGTCATTCCGGACACCGCCAAGGAGAAGCCCCAGGAGGGCGAAGTTGTTGCAGTAGGCCCCGGCCGCGTTGACGACAACGGCAACCGCGTCCCGATCGATGTTGCTGTCGGCGACGTCGTTCTCTACTCCAAGTACGGTGGAACCGAGGTCAAGACCGGTGGCGAAGAGCTGCTGGTGCTGTCCGCCCGGGACGTGCTCGCGATCGTTGTCAAGTAGTAACGTAACGCCAAGTATCAACGTAACGCTTTGACGGATCCCCGCACCAGCGCTCCCGCAAGGGTTCCATGGTGCGGGGATTCTCTTTGAAAGGAACAGAATTATGGCAAAGCAGCTTGAATTCAACGATGCTGCCCGCCGCGCACTGGAGGCTGGCATCGACAAGCTGGCCAACACCGTCAAGGTAACCCTTGGCCCGCGTGGCCGCAACGTTGTGCTGGACAAAAAGTGGGGTGCACCCACCATCACCAACGACGGTGTCACGATTGCCCGCGAGGTGGAGCTGGACGATCCGTACGAGAACCTGGGTGCCCAGCTGGCCAAAGAGGTTGCCACCAAGACCAATGACGTTGCCGGAGACGGCACGACGACGGCGACAGTGCTGGCTCAGGCTCTGGTCAAGGAAGGCCTGCGCAACGTTGCCGCCGGCGCCGCACCGGGGGAACTCAAGCGCGGCATCGAGACCGCAGTCGAGGCCATCGCGGCCCGCCTGCTGGAAAACGCCCGCGCCGTGGAAGGCCGCCAGGTCGCCGAGGTCGCCGCGATTTCCGCGCAGAACAATGAAATCGGTGAACTGCTGGCCGAGGCTTTTGACAAGGTTGGCAAGGATGGTGTGATCACCATCGAGGAATCCTCCACCACGGCCACCGAACTGGTGCTCACCGAGGGGATGCAGTTCGACAAGGGCTACCTTTCGCCCTACTTCGTCACCGACGCCGAGCGCCAGGAAGCCATCCTGGAAGACGCCCTGATCCTGATCAACCAGGGCAAGATCTCCGCCATCGCGGATTTCCTGCCGCTGCTGGAGAAGGCGCTGCAGGCATCCAAGCCGCTGTTCATCATTGCCGAAGACATTGACGGCGAGGCCCTCTCCACGCTGATCGTGAACAAGATCCGCGGCACCCTCAACGTCGTCGCCGTCAAGGCGCCCGGCTTTGGCGACCGCCGCAAGGCCATGCTGCAGGACATCGCCATCCTCACCGGCGCCCAGGTTGTCTCCCCGGAGATCGGCCTGAGCCTGGACCAGGTTGGCCTCGAGGTGCTCGGTACGGCCCGGCGCATCACCGTCACCAAGGACAACACCACGATCGTGGACGGTGCCGGCACGGCCGAGGATGTCGCGGACCGCGTCAAGCAGATCCGCGCCGAACTCGAGCGGACCGACTCCGACTGGGACAAGGAAAAGCTGCAGGAGCGCTTGGCCAAGCTTTCCGGCGGCATCGGCGTGATCAAGGTTGGCGCCGCCACCGAGGTGGAGCTGAAGGAAAAGAAGCACCGCATCGAGGACGCCGTGTCCTCCACCCGCGCCGCCCTCGAGGAGGGCATCGTGGCAGGCGGCGGTTCCGCTCTGGTTCAGGCCGCGAAGGTTCTGGATGAGGACACGAAGGTCAAGGGCCTGTCCGGGGATGCGGCAACCGCCGTCGCCCTGGTTCGCCGCGCCGTGGCCGAGCCGCTGCGCTGGATTGCCCAGAACGCCGGCCATGACGGATACGTCGTGGTGAACAAGGTTGGCCAGCTGGAGGACGGCTTCGGCTTCAACGCCGCCACCGGTGAATACGGCGACCTGGTTGCCGCGGGCATTATCGACCCGGTCAAGGTGACCCGCTCCGCTCTGCGCAACGCGGCGTCCATTGCCGCGCTGGTGCTGACCACCGAGGCGCTGGTGACAGACAAGCCCGAAGAGGACGAGGACGAGCACGGACACCAGCACTAAGTACGGCTTTCCCTCGGCTGCCCCGCAGCTGGTGCGTTCCCGGTTCCCCGGGAGCGCACTGGCTGCGGGGCAGCCGGCGTTTAAGCCGCACGGCCAGGGGGACGCCTTTGGTTGCTTCTCCGGTACGGATTACGGTTCAGCGGGTCTGCGGGACCGGGCCGGCGGCGGTGGACCACCCGATGCAGCAGCAGCACGGCGGAGGCGGAAAGGATGATGCCGGCAAGGTTCAGCAGCAGCTGGATAGCTGAGGCGGCTGCCTTGTCCGGCGCACCCAGGACCAGTCCGACGGCGACAAATCCTGCCGCCGGGACGGTGGTCACCGAAATGAAGACACCCACCAGCACCGAAGACTTCCGTCCGATCAGGGACAGCATGCCGGCGGCGCCGGCCAGCAAGGCCACGATGAACGAATATGGCCCAGGATGATAGATAAATTCGGTGGCGGGATTTCCACTCAGGATCAGGTTCGGGTCCACCAGGCCCAGCGGGATGGAAATCCAGACGGCCGCGGCGGTGATGGCCATCGCGATCGGAAAGCCGAGCCCCAGGGCCACCGCGGAACGGCCGGCGAGGGACCAGCGCCTGTCCACCAGTGCCAGCGCCAATCCCGCGAGCGGACCGAATTCCGGTCCCACCACCATGGCTCCAACAATGGCAATGGTGGAATCGGTGACGATGCCTATTCCGGCCAGCTGGAGGGCAATGACCAGAAACGCCAGATAGCTCCAACTCAGTTTGGCGTCTTCATTGGTATTGGCCTCTACCTCCTCCCAAATCACCGCGTCCGCACCCTCGCCCGGGGCCCGCTCCTCAGCCCGGCGGGACCGCTCCGAGAGCACCAGCTCAGGTGCGGTGACCGTGATCGATCCAAGCCGGGGGACTTCGAGCGCGGTCAGCTGTTTGATCAGTTCGCCGGTGGCTTCACGGGCGGCGTGGATGACCACCACGTCACCGGCCGGCACTACGGAGGCCCCCGAAAAGACCGCAACATCGGCCGTTCCCTGCACAGCAGCAGCGGCATCCAGCACGCGTGCCGTTAGCTCGGCGGGCGCCACAACACGAATCTGCAGCGTCATGGATGTCTCCTCTACTTTGTGACCTCCAGAGCGGATCGTCCGCACCAGATGAGACTACTATTTGGCGCGGCGGCGCGGTGGATCTTGGGCGCGGCCCGATCGGCGCGGCACAGCGTCTTTCCACGTGTTATGAAACGTGAGTTCGGGCACACCGGCCCGCTGGGGCGGCCGCGGAATAGGGTGGTGCCGGCTTTCGTTTTACGATGAATATACGCACAGACCAGACTCGTAAGAACGTCTCTGGCCATCGGCTGCACCCACCCACCCGGTAACCCCGCGCAGGAGCACTCGTGACTCAGACCGAAGCCCATGATCCGTTTGCCCTGATCGGGCTCACCTACGACGACGTCCTGTTGCTGCCCGGACATACCGATGTGATCCCGTCCGAGGCGGATCCCAGCTCTCGGATCTCCAAGCGCATCACGGTGGCCACCCCGCTGCTGTCCGCCGCGATGGACACCGTCACCGAGGGCCGGATGGCCATTGCGATGGCACGCCAGGGCGGGTTGGGCGTCGTGCACCGCAACCTGTCCATTGACGACCAGGCGGAGCAGGTGGACCGGGTCAAGCGCAGTGAGTCCGGCATGATTACCAATCCCGTCACCATCGGTCCGGACGCCACCCTGGCCGAACTTGACGATCTGTGCGGCCATTACAGTGTGTCCGGGCTCCCGGTGGTCGACGGCGATGGCCGGCTGCTGGGCATCGTCACCAACCGCGACACGGTTTTCATTCCGGAATCCGAGTATCCGCACCGTCTGGTTCAGGACGTGATGACCCGGATGCCCCTGGTCACCGGGCGGGTAGGGATCAGCCGCGAGGATGCTTCCGGTCTGCTGGCGAAAAACAAGATTGAAAAGCTGCCGCTGGTGGACGGGGCAGGCATCCTGCGCGGACTGATCACGGTCAAGGACTTCACCAAGGCCGAGCAGTACCCGCTGGCCACCAAGGACGAGGAGGGCAGGCTGCGCGTCGGAGCTGCCATCGGTTTCTTTGGCGACGGCTGGGAGCGGGCCATGCGGCTGGTGGATGCGGGCGTGGATGCGCTCTTCGTCGATACCGCCAACGGTCACAGCCAGGGCGTACTGGAGATGATTGCCCGGCTGAAGTCCGAACCCGCAGCCGCCCACGTGGACGTGATCGGCGGCCAGGCTGCGACCCGCGAGGGCGCCCAGGCGCTGATAGATGCCGGCGCGGACGGCATCAAGGTCGGTGTAGGCCCGGGGTCCATCTGCACCACCCGCGTGGTGGCGGGCGTTGGCGTTCCGCAGATCACTGCCATCTACGAATCGGCTAAGGCCGCCGGTCCGGCTGGAGTGCCGCTGATCGCCGACGGCGGCCTGCAGTATTCCGGCGACATCGGCAAGGCGCTGGTGGCCGGAGCCGACACGGTGATGCTCGGCTCGCTGCTGGCCGGCACGGAGGAGGCTCCGGGAGAGCTGATCTTCGTCAACGGCAAGCAGTTCAAAACTTACCGCGGCATGGGCTCACTGGGAGCTATGCAGTCGCGGGGCAAGAACACCTCCTACTCCAAGGACCGCTATTTCCAGGCCGATGTCACTGGCGATGACAAGCTCATTCCGGAAGGCATCGAGGGCCGGGTGGCTTACCGGGGACCGCTGTCGTCGGTGGCCTACCAGTTGGTGGGCGGGCTGCGGCAGACCATGTTCTACACCGGTGCCCGCACCATCGGGGAGCTTAAGGCCAAGGGCAAATTCGTGCGGATCACGGCGGCGGGTCTGAAAGAATCCCATCCGCACGATATCCAGATGACGGCTGAGGCACCGAACTACGGCTCTAAGTAACCCGTGGGCCGGACGCGGCGGTAATTTCCCGGCTGCTGCGCTCGTTCCTCACGCAACAACGCAGCCTACAAAAATTACCGCCGAGTCCGGCGGATTAGGTACGCCGCGGGTGCTCGGGGGCGTGGAAGCACCTGGGATAGGCTTACCCGGTGACTTACGAGATTGAAATTGGCCGTGGCAAGCGTGGGCGACGAGCCTACTCCCTCGATGACATAGCGATCGTTCCGTCCCGCCGGACGCGGGATCCAAAGGACGTTTCGGTGTCCTGGCAGATCGATGCCTACCAGTTTGAAACCCCGGTCATCGCGGCGCCGATGGATTCGGTGATGTCACCGGCCACCGCCATCGCGCTGGGACGGCTCGGTGGCCTCGGCGTGCTGGATCTTGAAGGCCTGTGGACCCGGTATGAGAACCCGCAGCCGGTGCTTGATGAGATCGCGGCGCTCGCGGAGTCTGCCGGCAGCCCGGCCGCGACCAAGCGCATGCAGGAGCTGTACCACGCCCCGGTCCGCCCCGAGCTGATCACCTCACGGCTGGCGGAGGTCCGTGCCGCGGGAGTTACGGTGGCCGGCGCACTCACTCCGCAGCGGACACAGGAGTTTTATCAGACCGTCGTGGCCGCCGGGGTGGACATCTTCGTCATCCGCGGCACCACGGTCTCCGCCGAGCATGTCTCCAAGACTGCGGAGCCACTTAACCTCAAGCAGTTCATCTACGAACTCGATGTCCCGGTGATCGTGGGCGGGGCGGCGGGTTACACCCCGGCCCTGCACCTGATGCGCACCGGCGCCGCCGGTGTACTGGTGGGTTTTGGCGGCGGCGCCACGACCACCACCCGCCGCGCGCTGGGCATTCACTCGCCGATGGCCAGTGCCATCTCGGACGTTACTGCCGCCCGGCGGGACTACATGGACGAGTCCGGCGGGCGGTACGTGCATGTCATCGCCGATGGCGGCATGGGCTCCAGCGGTGACATCGTCAAGGCCATCGCGATGGGAGCCGACGCCGTCATGCTCGGTTCCGCGCTGGCCCGTGCCGTCGAGGCGCCGGGTCAGGGTTGGCACTGGGGTGCCGAGGCGCACCACCCGGAGCTGCCGCGCGGGGACCGGGTCAGGCTTGAAACGGTGGGACGGTTGGAGGAAGTGCTCTTCGGGCCTTCGCACTACGCCAACGGGACGGCAAACCTGATCGGGGCGCTGCGCCGCTCGATGGCCACCACCGGATATTCGGATTTGAAGGAATTCCAGCGGGTGGAAGTGGTGGTCTCGCCCTACGAACGGCGCTGATCCGTGGCCACCCTGCCGCTGGGCCGGGCAAACCAGTAAGGTGAAAGCACCAGCGCGTTGTATTTTGCGAAAGGGTTCCCATGTCCACAGCACCACCTCGTCCCACCGGTGCCCTTGGTCCCAAGGAGCGCGAAGCCGCCCTGGCGGCATTGCGGGCGACGACGAAGGCCGGCGGCGAGCTCGATGTGCTGATCGTTGGAGGTGGAGTAGTCGGAGCCGGCGCCGCATTGGACGCGGTGACCCGCGGCCTTTCCGTCGGTCTGGTGGAGGCCAGCGACTGGGCGGCCGGGACGTCGTCGCGCTCCTCGAAACTGATCCACGGCGGCCTGCGCTACCTGGAAATGCTGGACTTCGCTCTGGTGCAGGAAGCGCTGCGGGAACGGGGACTGCTGATCCAGCGGATCGCCCCGCACCTGGTCCGGCCGGTGCCGTTTCTGTATCCGCTGACCAAGCGGCTGATCGAGCGGCCCTACGTCGGGGCTGGAATCCTGCTCTATGACACCTTGGGACTGACGTCCGGGAGCAGCCGCGGGGTACCGATGCATAAGCATCTGAGCCGGCGGGCCACTCTGCGGGCGGCTCCCAGCCTCAAGGACGACGCCATGATTGGCTCCATCCGCTACTACGACGCGCAGGTGGATGACGCGCGGCTGGTGGCCAACCTGGTCCGCACCGCGGCGGCTTACGGCGCGCAGGCGGTGAACCAGGTTCAGGTGGTGGACTTCGTCCGGGAGGGCGAGCGGGTGGTCGGAGCGAAGGTCCGCAACCGCGAGGACGGCAGTGAATTTGAGATTCGGGCCAAACAGGTGGTCAACGCCACAGGCGTGTGGACGGACGAAACCCAGGCCATGGTCACCGACCGCGGGCAGCTGAAAGTGCGGGCTTCCAAGGGTATCCACCTGGTGGTTCCGCGGGACCGCTTCCAGTCCACGGTGGGACTGATCCTGCGCACGGAAAAATCGGTGCTCTTCGTTATCCCTTGGGGCCGGCACTGGATCATCGGCACCACGGATACCGACTGGAAACTGGACAAGGCACATCCCGCCGCGACGTCCAAAGACATTGACTATGTGTTGGACCACGTCAATACGGTGTTGAAACGCCCGCTGACCAGGGAGGATGTCGAGGGCGTCTATGCCGGGTTGCGGCCGCTGCTGGCTGGGGAAAATGATTCCACTGCCAAGCTGTCGCGCGAACATGTGGTGGCCCATCCGGTGCCGGGACTCGTCGTCGTCGCCGGCGGGAAGTTCACCACCTACCGGGTGATGGCCCGAGATGCCGTGGACGAAGCGGTCCGGGCCATGGACGAGAAAGTTGCTCCGAGCTGCACTGAAACGATCCCGCTGCTCGGCGCCGCCGGTTACAGGGCAGCGTGGAACCGGCGCAACCGGACCGCGGAGGAGTCCGGCGTGCACGTGGCCCGGATCGAACATCTGCTGGGCCGTTATGGCGCGCTCACCGGTGAGGTGCTGGAATTAATCGGAGATCAGCCCGAGCTGAGCCGGCCGCTGCCGGGCGCGGATGACTACCTGGCCGCGGAGGTGGTTTACGCCACCACCCATGAGGGCGCGCTGCACCTGAACGACGTGCTCACCCGCCGGACCAGGATTTCGATTGAATCCTGGGACCGGGGTGTCTCGGCTGCTCCCGTGGTTGCCCGGCTGATGGGCGACATCCTGGACTGGAGCAGCGCGCAGCAGGAAAATGAGGTCAAGCACTATGTGGCGCGGGTCGAAGCCGAGCGGCTGAGCCAGCAGCAGCCCGATGACGAATCCGCGGACGCGGTGCGGCTGGGCGTGGAAGACATTGTGCCGCTGCGCTGAGATTTGCCGCGGTACCGCACGCCGGGCGCAGGCACGGCCGGAAAGGCAGAGATGACACAGGATTGGGAGCTGTACGACGCGGAGCTGACCACGCCGGAGCTGGTTATTCTCGAAATGGAGGCCAGCTCGAAGGAGGACGCGTCGGCGCAGTTGGCAGGCCGGCTGTTCCAGGCTGGACGGGTATCAGATCTGGAAGGCTTCCTGGCGCAGGTCAATGCCCGCGAGCATCAACTGGCCACCGGGCTGCCCGGGGGAATTGGGATGCCGCACGCCCGCAGCGCCTTCGTCTCCAAAACCTCGATCGCCGTGGGCGTGACCAAGTACGGGCACAGCCTGGATTTCGGCGCAGTGGACGGCCCTGCCACTGTGGTGCTGCTGATCGCCACCCCCGCCAGTTCGTTCTCCGAGCATTTGGAAGTGCTGGCGACGCTGGCCCGCTCGCTGTTCAAGGAAAACTTCCGCGAATCCCTGCGCCGGGCCCATGATCCAGAGGTCATCGCGGAACTGATCAACTCCAGCCTGGTCTTCTTCGACCACTGACCGGCCGGGGCTATTCGGCGTGCCAGGATTTCCACAACGCGGCGTAGGAGCCGTTGCGCGCCAACAATTCATCATGGGAACCGAGTTCGGTGATCCGGCCATCCTCCACCACAGCCACCCGATCGGCATCGTGGGCAGTATGGAGCCGGTGCGCGATCGCCACGACAGTTCGCCCGGCCAGGACGGCGTTGAGCGAACGCTCCAGATCCCGGGCCGCCTGCGGATCGATCAGGGAGGTGGCCTCGTCCAGGACCAGGGTGTGCGGATCGGCCAGGATCAGCCGGGCCAGGGCCATTTCCTGGGCCTGTGCAGGGGTCAGTGCGTGGGCACCGGAGCCAACCTCGGTATCCAACCCTTCGGGCAGCATGCGCACCCAGCCCAGCGCGCCGACGTCGTCCAATGCCCTTTCGATCTCAGCCGTCTCCGCGCTGGACTTACCCAACCGGACGTTGTCCGCCACGCTGCCGACAAAAACGTGGTGTTCCTGGGTGACCAGGGCAACCTCGCTGCGCAGCTCCTCCAGCGGCAGATCCACCAGCGGCACACCGCCTACCGTCACGGCGCCGCCGGTGGGCGGATGAATCCCCGCAATCAGCCGGCCCAGGGTGGATTTGCCCGCGCCGGAAGGCCCGACGACGGCCAGGCGCTCGCCGCGGCGCAGGTGCAGGTCCACCCCGTGCAGCACGTCGTGACCAGGACGGTAGGCATAGCGGGCGCCGCGAACGTCGATGTCCACTCCATCCGGCTTAGCCCCGGTGGCCGTTCGGTCGGCGGGCACATTCCTGATTCCGGTGATGCGGGCCAGTGAGGATGCGCCGACCTGCAGTTCATCGAGCCACATGATCAAGGTGTTGATCGGATCGATCAGCTGCACTGCGTACAGGGCGACAGCGGCCACAATCCCGGGTGTGACGACGCCTTGGCTTGCCAGCCAACCGCCCCAGAGGAGCACTGCGGCCACGGGCAGCCAGAAGGCGAATTCCGTGGCCGGAAAGAGGACGCTGCGCAGGAACAGCGTGTAGCGCTCGGCCTTGTAACTGCCTGCCAGGGCGTCGTCGATGGTGCGCCGTCGCAGCGGTCCCAAACTGAGGGCATCCACTGTACGGGCGCCCTCGATCGTCTCAGTGATGGCACCATTGACCACCGAATAGCTCTCCCGCTCGGCCAGGTAGCCAGCGGCCGAGCGGCGCAGATACCACAACGTGACGGGAATCATGAACGGGGCACCGACCAGCAGTGCCAGCGCGGTGACGGGGGAGACGACAGCGGCCGCGACGACGGTCAGGATCACCGTGATGCAGGAAACCAGAATCTGCGGCACCGCGAAGCGAACCGCGAAGGAGACCGACTCAACGTCGTTCGTGGTCCGGGACACCAGATCGCCGGTGCCGGCCTTTTCCACCGTGGACAGCGGCAGGGCGGTGACCTGGTCCATGAATTCTTCGCGCAGCTGTGCGAAGACCTGTTCGCCCTGGATCATGCTTGCCGCGACGGCGTAGCGGCGCAGCACGGCCTGCAGTACGACGAACCCCACCAGCCAAAGGCTGACCTTGGTGACATAGCCAACGGTGGTGCCCGCAGCCACGGCGTCGACCACCAACTTGAGCAGCAGGGGACCGGCGAGGCCCGCAACCGAGGCCAGCGCGAAGAGCGAGATGACGCGCAGCAGGGGTCCGCGGTGCTGTGTGAGCAGGCGCCGTGTCTCTGCCTTGACCTGCGCCGGATCAGAGACAGGAAGCTTGCCATTGGTCAGCGCCGGGGGCTGCCCCGCAGCCGGGACCGGCGCATCAGCCCCCGGTAATGAATTCAGCTCGTCGGTGTCGGTGCTATTCACTGCGGATCACCACGTCCCGATACTTGGCATTGCGCAACAGTTCCTTATGGGTGCCCTCGGCCGCGAACAATCCGCCGTCGAGAAAAATAATGTGATCCATCACGCCGAGCATCAGCGGGCTCGCGGTGACCACCACGGTGGTGCTCCCCGGCTGGCGTGCCGCGGCCAGCCGGGAGGCGATCCGGGATTCCGTGTGGGCATCCACCGCGCTGGTGGGCTCGACCAGCAGGAGCGTTTCAGCTTCGGTCAGCAGCGCCCGGGCCAAGGCCAGACGCTGCCGCTGGCCGCCGGAAAATCCCCGACCGCGCTCGGTAACCTCGTGGTCCAGGCCGTTCTCGACTCCGTCGAGGATATCGGAAGCACTGGCGGCCTCCAGGGCCGCCAACATGTCGCCGTCGTCGTGCCTTTCCTGTGGATCCAGCGTCTGACGCAAGGTACCGGTGAAAAGTTGAGGATCGGCCTCGCTGAAGACAATCCGCTGCCGGACTTGACCGAGATCCACCTGATGCAGCGGGACGGAGCCCCAGTGCACCTCGGAGCGGCGAAGATCGTCGTCGTCAAAGCGGCCCAGCCGCTCGGCCAAGTCTGCGGAGAGTGCCGGATCGGCCGAGACGATTGCCGTCAGCCGGCCGGGGGCCACCTCGACGCCCGTCAAGGTGTCGCGCAGTGGGCTGGCCAGCTCCGGGGCGTCGCAGGCATCCGCGGTGCTGGCCACCAGCGCGGGCGTACTTAGTACCTTGATGACCTTGCGGGCACCCACGACCGCACGAATGATGGCTGCCACGGCTTCGGCCACATTGCGCACCGGGGTGACAAGGAAAACCGCGAACCCATACAGTGAAACAAGCTGTCCGGGTGCGATCGCGCCGGTGACCGCCAGTGAGGCACCCAACCAGGTGAACAGTGCCGCGAAACCGCCGGTCACCAGCAGTTGGGAGGCCTGCAGGGTGGCCAGCGAGCGGGCCACATCATTGCCGGCCGTCCGGGTGGCCTGCGAGAGCACCTTGTAGCGGCCGACGAAGATATGCTCGCCACCTATTCCGCGCAGAACCCGCAAGCCGGCAACGGTGTCAGCCCCGATGGCGGTCATCCGGCCGGAATGCTCGCGCTGGGCCCCCTGCCGGCGCTGCAGCGGACCGATAATGAACAGCAGCAGGCCGCAGCAGACCGGCACGCCGATGAGCACGGTCAGGCCAAGCACGGGGGAAATCTGCGCCACCAGATAGGACACCACGAGATAGGACAGGACCGAACCCGCCAGCCGGGCCGTGATGTCGTAGATCTGTCCTATCCGCATGGCATCTGAGGCGGCCGTGGAAACCACCTCGCCGGTGGAAAACGTGCGGGGCAAGGCATCGCCACTGTAAGTGATTTTGTGCCCGACCAGTTGGATGGAACGTAGCGCGGCCTGCAGCCAGTTGCTGATCGATGTGCGGTGCCGGAGAACGGCAAAGACGGACTGGACAATCGCCAGTCCTACCAGTACGCCGGTCCACTGCAGCAGGGAACCGAAGTTCTTTCCCAGAATTCCTGCGTCAATAGCCCGCCCGAGGGCGAAGGGGACCAGCGCCTGGGTTAGCATCCAAATAGATCCGTACAGCACTCCCGTCGCCAACGTGGGCCCCTGCTGGCCGCCTAACCAGAGCAGATACCGCGCCGGTGAGCGCACATCCGGCTCGGATTTGATGGGGTAGGGGTAGGCGCGCACAAAGGTCAAGCCTAGGACTGATCCGCGGCGGCGTCGTTGGAGGATTGAATTCGTGTCCGGATCGTGACCTTGCCCACCCCGGCTCCCGACAGCCCGGCTGCCGAGGTCCAGGGCCGGCCTTGCATTGGGACTTCTACAGGCGGAAGAAGTACCGTTAAGGTGTGCTGAAAATTGCCCTCAAACCCCGTTGGATCGCCGGGCTTATCCTTGCGCTCGCGGTTTCCGGGGTTTTTGTGCTGCTGAGCCAATGGCAGTTTTCGCGGTCCACGCAGAACAACGACCCGCAACCGGTGGTGACGGAGTCGGTCAAGCCGCTGTTGTCGACGCTGAAACCGGGAATTCCGATGCACGGTTCGGCCGCGGATCAGCTGGTCACGGCCACTGGTCATTTTGATCCGTCCAAGCAGGTTTTGGTCCAGGGCCGCCTGCAGGACGGGAAAAAAGGATACTGGGCGGTCACCGCGTTCGTCGTCGACGGGGCCCCGGTCCTCAAAGGGGCCGCCGCCAGCGGCGTGACGGTCATTCCGGTGGCGCGCGGCTGGCTGGCCGATCCCAGTCAGGCCGAACCGCCGCCGTCGGGCCGGCTGACCCTGAACGGCCGGCTGATTCCCTCCGAGGCTCCCAATCCGAAGCCCAACGTCCCCGAAGGGCAGGTTGCGGCACTCTCCAGCGCGCAGCTGGTCAACCTTTGGCAGCTCAGCAGCTATCCGGCGTTTATTATTTCCAACCAGGAAGTTTCCCTCCAGAACGGGCCGGGCGGAGCAGCCGTGGGCGCCCAAGCGGTCCAGGGCGCGCTCAAACCGATCACCGTCACCGCGGGACCGCAGGGCGGCCACTTCAACTGGCTGAACATCTTTTATGCCGTTGAGTGGGTCGTCTTCGCGGGGTTCGCCGTCTTTTTGTGGTGGCGCCTGGTGGCCGATGAATATCGGCGCGGCCAGGAGGGCGAGGGCTATTTCGACGACGCATACGACGACGACGACGGCGGTGATGGCGGCGGCGGCCGCGATCGGTCCGACGGCGACAGCGGCGGCTGGGGCTCTTCCGGCGACAACCATCAGGCCAGCGGCGATTTTGCGCCTGCGAACGGCGGCGGCCACGGCGCCGTCCGGACAACCAGTGAGGTAATTCAGTGACCGAAACATCCAGAGTCCCCAAACGCCGGTTTGGCGGTACGGCTGCCCAGATCCGTTCCGCACTCGGGTTCTACCGCGTTCTGGCCTACCTGACCGGGTCCATGCTGCTGCTGCTCACCGCCGAACTGGTGGTTCGCTACGGCTTTGGCTCGGTGCTGATGGCCGGCGGCATGAATACCGCCACCGGCGCGGCACACGGTTTCGGTTTCGTCCCCCTGCAGAACGGCGCCTCCACGGTCGCCGGCGGTGTCAACATCTCCACGACAGTGCTGATCATCCACGGCTGGATGTACGTGCTGTACCTCATCGCCGACTTCAGACTTTGGTCCCTGATGCGCTGGCCGTTCGGTAAGTTCATCCTGATCGCGCTCGGCGGCGTCATTCCGTTTCTGTCGTTCATCATGGAACGCCGTGTCCACGCCGAGGCCCAGGCCGAGGTGGCCGCGAACCCGAGGGCCTCCAAACGCTACTAACACGGCGGCCAAAGCGGACAACCCGTACACCCAAGTGGGTTAAGCCCGTACATCCAATTGGGTTAAGATTGACTGGTGACTATCCCCGCACCCGCCCAGACTGCGCACAAGCCAGTCCTCGTTGTTGACTATGGGGCGCAGTACGCCCAACTGATAGCCCGACGGGTCCGCGAAGCGAACGTGTATTCCGAGGTGGTTCCGCATACGCTGAGCACCGAAGCGCTGCTGGCAAAGAACCCGGCGGCCATCATTCTCTCCGGGGGCCCGTCGAGCGTTTATGCCGACGGAGCACCCTCGGTCAACGCGGATCTTTTTGAAGCCGGAATTCCGGTCTTTGGCATCTGCTACGGCTTCCAGGCGATGGCCGCAGCCCTGGGTGGAACCGTGGCCCGGACAGGCCTGCGCGAATACGGCGCCACCGACGTGGCCACAGCCGGCGAAAGCCGGTCGATCCTGGCGGATACGCCCGATCACCAGAACGCCTGGATGAGCCACGGCGACAGCGTGCAGCAGGCCCCCGAGGGCTTCGAAGTGCTGGCCAGCACCGCGGGTGCTCCGGTCGCTGCCTTCGCCAACGAGGCCAAAGGCCTGTACGGCGTGCAGTGGCACCCCGAGGTCAATCATTCGGATTACGGCCAAAAGGTGCTGGAGAACTTCCTGTTCCGCGGAGCAAATCTCTCCGCGGACTGGACCGCCGGCAGCATTGTCGAGGAGCAAGTGGAGCGGATCCGCGCCCAGATCGGCGGCGGCCGCGTCATCTGTGGCCTCTCCGGCGGCGTCGATTCCGCAGTGGCAGCGGCCTTGGTCCAGCGGGCTGTGGGCGACCAGCTCACCTGCGTGTTTGTTGATCACGGACTGCTCCGCGAGGGTGAAGCCGAACAGGTGGAGCGCGATTTTGTCGCCGCCACCGGCGTTAAGCTCTACGTCGCCAAGGAAACGGACCGTTTCCTTGACGCCCTGGCAGGCGTTTCCGATCCGGAGACAAAGCGCAAAATCATTGGCCGCGAGTTTATCCGTGCCTTTGAGGAGGCCGAGCGGGCCTTGATCCGCGAGGCTGGAGCGGACGGGGAACCCATCAGGTTCCTGGTTCAGGGCACGCTCTATCCGGATGTGGTGGAGTCCGGCGGCGGCGAAGGCGCCGCCAACATCAAGAGCCATCACAATGTCGGCGGACTGCCGGAAGACCTGCAGTTCGAACTGGTGGAGCCGCTGCGGGCCTTGTTCAAGGACGAGGTCCGGGCTGTGGGAGCCGAGCTGGGATTGCCGGCTGAAATTGTTGGACGGCAGCCGTTTCCCGGTCCCGGCCTGGGTATCCGGATCGTCGGGGAAATCACCGCCGACCGCTTGGCACTGCTGCGTAAGGCCGACGCGATCGCCCGCGCCGAACTAACCGCAGCGGGCTTGGACCACGAAGTCTGGCAGATGCCGGTGGTGCTGCTGGCCGATGTCCGCAGCGTTGGAGTGCAGGGCGACGGACGGACCTACGGTCATCCGATAGTCCTGCGTCCGGTCTCAAGCGAGGACGCCATGACGGCGGACTGGTCCCGGCTGCCTTATAGCCTGCTGGCCCGGATTTCCAACCGGATCACCAACGAGGTGGACGGCGTCAACCGCGTCGTGCTGGACGTCACCAGCAAGCCCCCGGGAACCATCGAATGGGAATAGCGGTCAGCCAAATCAGTCAGGGGCCCGGCAACGGACTCCTGGAGGCCTTTTTTGCCCCTGGCCAGTGTGCCGTTCCCCCTGTTCCGGACCATTCGGGATAGCCTCGAAACCATGCCCGTATGGTCGAGATCGTTCCGCGCAAGCGCAGAGAAGAAGGCACACGTGTCCGAAGAAGTCAGCCACAGCGCGAGCAGTGAAGAGCTCCGAACGTGGCTTGCGGGCCTGGGCCCGTACTCCGGCCCGGACACCCTGCTGGTCTTTACCAAAACGCCGGAGGGATGCATCGACCTCACGCATGCCCACCCGTCGGGACTGGCCCAGCTGCTGGCAGGCCGGCGCACCCGGCTGTCGACCCTGATCCGCGACGCTGCCCAGTTCGCCGTCGCCGTGCGTGCGGCCCGAACCCTGCGCTCGAAAATCTTCGAAATGAACTCGGACCGGGGGATCGACGTCGGCTATCTGGCCGCCGGCACGGCAAGCTGGACGAACACCGGCGATACCCAGCCGCACCATGTTTCGGCACCGGTGCTGCTGACCGCCGTCGCCCTAACGGCACGTCCGGGCGAGGACGACTATGAGCTGGCGCTGACTGAGCAGGCCCGGATCAACCCTGCCCTCGTTCGGAATCTGCGCGAGGCCCATGGCGTGACCTTCGATCCGCCGGCGCTGGCCCGGCTGGCTTACAGTACGGCCCGCTTCGACCCGGCGCCGGTGCTTGAGCGTCTCCGTTCCCTGATCCTGCCCATCAAGGGGGCAAGGGTGGAGCACCATCTGCTGGTCTCCAGCTTTGCGGATCTGTCCGAGAACATGAAAGACCCGGCGCTGTTGGCCGGCAACGATTTCCTGGCCGCGCTCAGCCGCAGCACATCCAGCAGCACCGGTGACGACGCTGACGTTGCCCAGGAGCCCGAGGAGGAGCGCTTTCCGCCGCTCGATGCCAGGGCGCCGCAGGAAGAGGTGCTGGTGCTGGACGCCGACACCCGGCAGCAGCGTGTGCTGGATATGGTCCGCGCCGGTGATTCTCTGGTGGTATCCACGCCGCCCGGGACCGGAGCGACCCAAACGGCCATCAACGCCATCGCCACGCTGGTCCATGAGGGCAAGAGCGTGCTGGTGGTGGGGGAGCGCAGGGCAACGCTCAATGAATTGGCTCAGCGTTTCAGCGGGCTCGGCCTTGAATCTTTGCTGCTCCAGCTCAGCGCCCAGGCCGGACCCGATCAACTCAAGGCGCAGCTTGTTCGGGCCATCGTCCGTAACGAGGGCGCTACGGCACCGAACCTGGAGAACCTGCACCGCACGCTGGTCGAGTACCGGCACCAGCTGGTGGACCATCTGGACTCCCTGCACAATGTACGGAAACGCTGGGGCTGCTCGCCTTACCAAGCTATGCAGTCGCTGGCACAACTGACCTCAATCCATCCGGCTCCGGCCACCACCGTCCGGCTCAAGCGCAGTGTGCTGGATAACATCTCGGATCGGGATGAGCTGGCCGGACGCCTGCACCGGGCCGCCGAGCTGGGCAGCTTCAGCAAGGCGGCAACAAACAGCCCCTGGCACGGCGCGCGGCTGGTAACCCGGAAGGAAACCGAGGAGGCACACGCGCTGGCGGCAGTACTGCTGGAGCGTCTGCCAGCCTTCCGCACCAAGATGAACGCGGTGGCGGATTACGCCGAAATCCAGCAGGCCACCTCGGTCCCCGAATGGGGCGAACAACTGGAACTGCTGGTCGCCGTGCGGGGAAGTTTGGATAAGTTCACTCCGGACATTTTTGACCGTCCCGTCACCGACCTTATTTCCGCCACCGCCAGTTCGTCCTGGCGGCGGGAGCACAAGGTGGACATGGCCGCCATGCAGCGTTCGCGCCTGCGTCGGGTGGCCAAGGAATACATCCGTCCCGGCGTGCACATCTCGGACCTGCACAACTCGCTGGTGCTGGTTCAGGAACAGCGCGCGCTCTGGGCAGACAACGCCACCACGGTGCGCCATCCCGCCGTGCCGTCCGGGCTTGCGGATCTGCAGTCCGGATACGCCGAGCTCAATAAGGAACTGGTTGAGCTCAGTGTCGCCGTCGAACGCACTGCCCAGGGTGGAAAGCTGGAGGCGCTCGGCTACGAGGCCCTGATCGGACGGTTGCGAGCCCTCGTGGCGGATAAGGAAACGCTGCAGACCCTGCCCGAGCGCACGCTGCTGCTGGAAAGCATGCGCGAACACGGTCTGGGTGAGTTGCTCGATGACCTGGCCGAGCGGGAGGTTGCTCCCGAACACACCCGCGCCGAGCTCGATCTCGCCTGGTGGCAGTCGGCGCTTGAGGCGATGATCAGCGGCGACGACTATCTGGCGATGTCCGACGGCGACAGTCTGCGAAAGCTGGAAGCGGAGTACCGCCTCGCCGACGAGGCCCACGTGGCCAGCGGAAGCGCCCGGTTGCGCTGGGAGCTTGGCCGGAAGTGGCAGCAGGCCGTGGCCGGGCGTAACCGTCAGGCCGAGTCGCTGCGGCACCTGCTCAAAGACGGTCCCGTCACCCTCGACCTACTGACGACGCAGGCCTCCGATCTGCTGACCAACCTGGTTCCCGTCTGGACCGCGAGCCCACTGGTGCTGCCCGCCGTTATCCCGGCCGGGCATCGCTTTGACGCCGTGGTGATTTTGGATGCCGAGTCCACCTCGCTGCATTCCGCCCTACCGGCGTTGGCCAGGGGAACCCAGATTGTGGCCTTCGGAGATGAGCAAACTGCAGCACCGCAGGGCTTTTCCGTGGCCCTTGAGCGGGTCATTGCCGGCGAGGAGCAGCAGCAACGGCTGCACAGTGTCTTCACCACGCTGGCCAAGGTCCTCCCACAGCAACGGTTGACCATGTCCTACCGCGCAGTCGACGAAGACCTGGTCCTGCAGTTGGGCAAGAGCTTCTACGATGACCAGCTGGAGCGCATGCCGGACGGATCCACTGTCACGGGGCTGCATCGATCGTTGGTGGTGGAGTACCTGCCCGACGGTACGGGCCTTCCCGGCACCGGCACTGATGGGGTGGAATCCGTAGGGGTGGAAGTCAACCGCGTAGTGGACCTGGTATTCGAGCACGCGCGGATGCGGCCCCGTTCCTCGCTGGCGGTCATCACCGCCAGCGAACGGCACGCGAACCGCGTTGCCCAAGCCATCAGAATGCAGATGCCCAACCATCCCCTGCTGGCCGAATTCTTCACCTCCGGTGCCGAGTCGTTCCGGGTTGTCACGGTCGAGCGGGCCGCGGGCGTGGTCCGTGACCATGTGATCTTCTCCCTCGGCTACGGCCGCACTCCGCATGGACGGGCGCTGCATAACTTTGGGCCGCTGTCCGCGGAGGACGGCCGCGGAAAATTTGCCCTCGCTATGACTCGTGCCCGCGAGCAGTTGCATGTTCTGACCTGCTTCCGCCCCGAAGACCTCGATGTGAGCAGGCTCAATAACGGTGCCCGCGACTTCTACGAGCTCTTGGACCGCGAGCTGGCTGGGCATTCCCTGCTGGGTTCAACCGCCTCACGGGGGGCCACCAGCGAGCAATCGCTTGGCGACGATCCGTTGGTGTCGGATCTGGCTAATCGGCTGCGGGCCAGAGGCGCACGCGTCTGGCAGCACTATGACGGTGTGATCGACGTGGTGGCAGCTGTGGATCCGATGCATAACCTGCATGCCGGGGAGGACGAGGTTGAAGTCCCCACTCCGGCCGCGGTGGAATCTGACGGCACCCTGAAATACCGCTCGCTCAGCGTGCGCGAACGAAGCCGGCTTCGCCCTCAGCTGCTGGAAAAGCTGGGCTGGCGCTACGTTCCACTGTGGACCATCGAAGTCTTTACTGACCCTTCCGCCTGCGCTGAACGGATCGGCAGTTATTTGGGACTTCCGCCGGCCCCCGGTGGGAACGACCATCCAACGCTGAAAGGAAACCCGTTGGATACAGGTGTTCCGATGTCCGGCCAGGAGCATGCAGGCCCGGATAGCCGGGTTTCGCCTTCCGTCCTGGACGACCGCGTTGTTCCTGACACTGAATCCGGAGCTGCTGGATCCGAAGTTGCTGGAACCGGAATTGCCGAATCCGAAGCTGCTGGATCGACCGCAGTTGCTGGATCCGAAGTTGCTGGAGCGCCGGGAGCCATTGGAGCCAGCGAAGAGCATCGAGGTGCGCAAACGCCAGGAGCCGAAACCGATCCGGGGGCCGAGTTGGCTCAAACAGCGAGCGGGGCACCGGACTCCGATGTATTGGAAGGCACAGTCGGAATTACCTCGGCGGACGGGGACCAGCCCCATCAGGATGGCGAAATTTCAGGTCCGGCCCAGGAGGATGATCGGGTGTCCGCCGAGGCGGCTCTCGCAGGGCCGCACGCCGAAGTTGGCCAACCTTCCGCCGGCAAACCGGCTACCGAGGCTGGCCAACCTTCCGCCGGCAAACCGGCTACCGAGGCTGGGACAGGCGCAGCGCGGCCCAACACGGATGGAGATGGGTCAGCGGAAAGTGCGGCTGCGGACGGCGGCGCTGCGGGCGAGGACCGGACGGCGGAAAGTGCTGCTGCGGACGGCGGCGCTGCGGGCGAGGGCCGGGCCGCGGAGGAGACGGACGCTGCGGTAGCCCCGTCGGCGGCGCTCGACGCCGAGGAGCGCGGTCCGAATGGATCCGACTCCGAGGAACGGATGGCGGGGGATTCGACCAGGAACAAGCGATGAACGAAGGCAAAGGGGCTGATACCAGCGCTGGCGAAACCGGCGCGAACGAGGAGCATGGGATCGAACCGGACGGAACCACGGCTAATCACTGCCCCCAGTCTGGGAAGTCAATGCCCAAAGGTGGCCTGCCGCCACAACCGGAAGTCCGCTCCAAAACTGACGCGGAAGCTCCAATCGTCCGAACGGCAGGGGTGCTGCCAAAGCTAGCTGCCGAGGACGATCCGAAGGTTTGGGGCGACAAACCGACTGATGATTACGATGACTGGCTCAAGGAGCAGCGGCCGCCGCACTGGGGTTAGCTCCGACGCCCAGGTGCGGACGCACAGGTGCCGGCTATGAGCGTGCCGAACGGGCGCCGCGGTTGCATCATGGTCCGTTGGTCAATACCAGAAACACCTTCCCGCGGGCGGAGGCACCGGCCAGCTTCACTGCCTGCGCCGGGTTTGCCGCCACAACGAGCAGCCCATCGGCCTCTTTGCCGGGCAGCAGGGCTGAGTCGCCGCCCTCGTCCGGCGGTTTCCAGAGCACAGGGACTGCGGTTGCGAGTACTTCATCGACCCCGGATTGCTCCAGACCGTTGGAACTGCTGAGGACCACAGTCACCAGCTGGCCGGGACGGATCAACTGCAGAGTGGACGGATCCGCCAGTCGAAGCGGTACGGCCTGGCTGCCCGGTGGGGCGCCGGACAATAAGCCAGGCCCCAGCAGGGAGGCGTCGGTGATCAGCTGGCGTTTTCTCAGCGGTCCGGCGAGCCGATGGCCAACCACCTCCGCGGCACTTCGGTAAGCGGTGGCCGGAATGGCGGCCTGCGGCAACCTCTGCAGCGCGACATCCGCACGTGTCACGGTGGCACCGGCGGCCAGATCCCGGGCGGCGACCAGCACCGCCGTCATGGACACCGGTTCCGGGGTTAGTTGCTGAACGGCCACGGCCGTTGCGGCGCAGAACAAGAGTGCGGCGATAAGGCGCCGGCGGCGACCCAAGAGCCTGCGCACCCGGCGCATCAGCGATGGAGCGCTGCCGGTGGACCGATAACCGGCGGGCAATGCCCGGGCGGACTGCTTTCCAAAACGCTTCATGTATCGACGCTAGGCGAACTTGCCCGGATTGAAAGGGTGAGTTCGCGCCAAGTGGAGAAGCGTCGGACCCTTGGACGCTGTGCAGGATAAGACCCTGTTGAGGATAGGACGCTACGCAGGATAGGAAGCGTTGTGCTACTTGGCTGCCGCGGCTGCCTTGGACGAACGGGCGCCTGCGGAGCGACCGGAACCGGACCCCGATGAGGACCCATTGGAGGACGACGCACTGGATGAGGACCCACTGGATGAGGACGCGCTGGATGACGGTGTCCCGGAAGACCCCGATGAAGAAGGGCCGGAGGACGATGTGCCTGCCTCGGAACCCTTACCGGCACCAGGGTTGGCCGGTGCCGATTTGCCGGAACCGTCCTTGGCTGCAGCTATCGTGCTGCCTGCGGAGCTTTTGCTTTCGCGCGAGTCGGTGCGGTAGAAACCTGGTCCTTTGAAGACAACGCCCACCGTATTGAACTTCTTGCGCAGCGCACCATCGCATTCCGGGCACACCGTCAGTGAATTATCACTGAACGACTGCTGAATGTCGAAGGCGTGGTCGCAGTCCTTGCAGGCATAGGCATAGGTTGGCACTGATTTTCCTCCCGAAGAAACTTGTCGGGGCCATACGGCTAACCCGCACAGGTTAGCAGTCAGGCGCCCCGAGTGCTAATTCTAACACCCTTGTCGCATGCGGTGGGCGGCAGGATCGGGCAGCGGCAGGTGCCCCGAGGGCGTCAGGACACCCTGCACAGGAACGTCCAAGTCGCCGTATTCGAACGAGCCGGTAGGAAGGAGTTCATGGTCGTAGACGACCGCGGCCGTCTGCGGGGACCTGGCGCTCTGGCTGGAGAAGCCCAGCCTGGCGAGAAAGCGGTCGTAGTACCCGCCGCCCTGGCCAAGCCGATTACCAGCCCGGTCGACGGCGAGGGCAGGCAGCAGGATGCCCGCGGCCCGATCCATCAACTGTCGGGGGAATCGCTCCCCGACCGGTTCATCCACCGGCGCCAGCAGGGTCCGGACCAGCTCAATCCCCGGTCGCCAGCGGACCCAGCTGAGTTGGTAACCCGGTTCGCAGGCCGGGACCAGCACGTCGTAGCCGGATTCGAACAGCGCGAGCAGCAGCGGGCCCGTCGGTGGCTCGGCAGAGCCCGAAAGGTAGGTGCCGATCAGAGGTTTGGTGCCGGGGCCGGATTGGGAGGACGGGCCGGACTCTAGCTCACCGGCCCAAGCCAAGGCCCGCTCTGCCAGCATGCGCCCCGAATGCCGTTTGCCGTCGTCGTCCATTTCCATCCGCCGGGCACGCAACTGGCGCCGCAATTCGGCCTTACTGTTCATGGCCTGCCTCGTTTCTGCTCCTGATTTCGGCTCCGAAGGGGCCACTTGAGTGGTTGTGCCCAAAATTCTTCATCCTCAAGTAGCCTAGGACAATGAATTCCGCACCCCGAGTACGCAAGGCCGTCATTCCCGCTGCCGGTCTTGGAACCCGCTTCCTGCCTGCCACCAAGGCAATGCCGAAGGAAATGCTTCCAGTCGTCGACAAGCCAGCCATCCAATACGTGGTCCAGGAGGCGGTCAGCGCAGGGCTGCAGGACATCCTGATGATTACCGGACGCAACAAGCGCGCCCTGGAAGACCATTTCGACCGGGTGCCCGTCACGGAGCAGCTGCTGGAGGCCAAGGGCGACGGCGATCGGCTGGCGGCCGTGCAGCATGCCACCAAGCTGGGGGACATCCACTACGTCCGCCAAGGAGACCCCAAGGGCCTCGGCCATGCGGTGCTGCGCGCCAAAACGCACGTCGGGGACGAGCCGTTCGCTGTGCTGCTGGGTGACGATCTGATCGACGAGCGCGACGAACTGCTGACCACCATGATGGAGGTGCAGGCCAAGACCGGCGGTTCCGTGGTGGCATTGATCGAGGTGGACCCGTCGATGATCTCCGCCTACGGGTGTGCCGACATCGAGCCGATCGAGGGTGAGGACTACGTACGAGTCCGAGAGCTGGTGGAAAAACCCAGCGTGGCCGACGCACCGTCCAACTTGGCCATCATTGGCCGCTACGTGCTGCATCAGCGCGTGTTTGACGTCCTGGAGGATACCGCTCCTGGGCGTGGTGGCGAGATCCAGCTGACCGACGCTCTGCAGACCCTCGCAGCCAGCGACGGCGAGGGCGGCGGAGTCTATGGCGTGGTCTTCCGCGGTCGCCGCTATGACACCGGAGACAAACTGAGCTACTTGAAGGCCGTGGTGACCCTGTCCTGCGAAAACGAGGAGCTGGGGCCGGATCTGCGCAAATGGCTGGGCGAATACACGGCGCAGCTGACGGAATAGTTCGGTGTGGGGGCAGACCATCTGGCCGGTTACCTTGGAATGCGGGGACATAATCCTGCGGCCCATTCGGCGCCGGGACAAGACCGCGTGGACGGAGCTGCGCAGCCGCAATTTTGAATGGCTGGCGCCGTGGGAAGCGAGCAGCCCGTCTCCCGGCGGCCAGCTGCCCACCTTCGGCGGCATGGTCCGCGGACTGAACGAACAGGCCCGGGCGGCCAGCGCGCTGCCGTTCATCATCGCCGAACGCGCTCCGGGGCGTCCGGCGCCCAAGCTGGTGGGCCAACTGACCGTATCCTCCATCGTCTGGGGATCGGCCATGATGGCGACCTTGGGCTATTGGGTGGATAAGGACCACGCCGGGCGGGGGATAACGCCGACGGCGGTTGCCATGGCAACCGATCATTGCTTCCTGGGACTTGGACTGCACCGAATGGAGATCAACATCCGCCCCGAGAACGCGCCGAGCCTTCGGGTTGTGGAAAAACTTGGGTTCCGCGACGAAGGCCTGCGCCCCCGCTACCTGCACATTAACGGCCGCTGGGCCGATCACCGCAGCTTCGCGTTGACGTCGGAGGAAGTGCCCGGCGGGCTTTTGGAGCGCTGGCTGGCGAACCGCAGCTCCTGACCTGAGCGCGGCAGGAATTCGGGCCGGTTGGGGACGATGCGTGGTGAATCCACCGGTTCCACAGTGACATTTCAGTTGTCGCCGGCGACACGCCCTGCCTAATGACGGGCAGGCAGAGGATCGCCCTTAAAGTTGAAGCGTGGACGCCCCTCTCAATACGTCAGTGATCTTGGTAATAACTGTTGCCCTCTGGCTGATTTGGGTGGCGCCCTACGCGCTGGGCCGGCGCGGACCCGCCACCGTCCTCAACGCCGCATCCGGTGCCGGCGATGCATCAGAGGCCTTCACGGCTGCACCGACCCACCGCCCATACGGCTCCATGGTGATGGAGATCCAGAAGCCGCAGGAGATCCGGATGACGTCCAGCACCAGCCGCACCGCCCAGCGCCCATCCGGAGCTTCGTCCGGAACCGGTTCCTCCACCGCAGGCGTTGAGCACTCGACCGCAGCGAAGGCACCGCCCCTGAAAATCAACTACGGACGCAGCGCCGCCGCCCTTATCGGGGCGTTGGCACTGCTGACGGCGGTCGTGGGCGGCGTCCTGGCCCTCCTAGGACTGGTACCCGCCACTGTCCCGCTTGCCGCCGTCGTCGTCTTCGCCGGCTGCATCGTCCTGCTGCGCACGCTCGCCGTTCGGGCACGCCGGGCCAGGATCAACGACGCCTTCCGCGCCGCCATGGGCGCAAACCACACGGCTCCGGTGCCGCCCACCGCCCCGGGACCGCGCAGCACCTCGAAGGACGGGGCCGCGAAACCTTCACCGAAGGCGGACAAGCGGGCGGTTCCCGTTTTCGACGGCGAGGCAGGCTCGGCGTCCGCTGGCTCCCGCAACGCACCATCGTCAGACCTGAAGCCCTTTACCGCCGTCGAACTGCGGCGGGCGGCTTTGCAGGAGGCGGAAGGGAAAAGCCAGTCGGCCGTTGTGGCCGAGACCGATTTTGTCCCTGAGCCCCCGACTTGGGAGCCCGTGGAGCTGCCGAAGCCCAGCTACGTCGCGTCGGCAAGGGCTGAGCGGCCCGCACCGCTGCCGCTGAACCTGCCGCAGGCACCGAAGGCGAGCGGAAAGACCTCCATCAAGGCAACCGAGGCAGCGGTGGTCATCAGCCAATGCGCTGACAACGCCGCCGGAGAAATCAGTGCCACACCCGATGTCGGTACGGTTGCCGTCGCCGCGTCGGCCAAGAGCGGTCACGGCTTGACCAATCTCGACGACGTACTGCAGCGTCGCCGCGCCTGAGTCATCCGGCCCGCCGTGGGGGTGCCTGGATCAACCGGCCGCCTGACCCGTCCGGCGCCCGGCCTCATCCGGCCGCGCGGTGAGCGTGCTTGGATCATGCGTGCGGGATAAGCTCCTGACATGGTTGTGATTGCGGTTGCCGGGGGTACCGGAACGGCGGGACGGGCAGTGGTCGCAGAGGCCATCCACCGCGGTCTCGAAGTGCGGGCTTTCAGCCGGCACCTGCCCCACCCCGACAGTCCCGCCCGCGTCCCCGGTGCCCGCTACCTCCAAGCCGATGCAGCCACCGGTGACGGGCTGCAGGCCGCCTTGGAAGGCGCCGACGTCGTCGTCGAGACCTTGGACAGCAAATCCGGAGCGTCGCTCAAAGCCATGCCGAGTACGACCGTCAACCTGCTGCGCGCGGCCCAGACCGCCGACGTTCGCCGGGCCGTCCTGCTATCGATTGTGAATTCGGATCAATCCACCTTTCACTACTACCGCATCCAGGCCGAGCGCGCCGAACGGTACCAACGCAGTGAACTGCAAACCGTCACGGTTCAGGCCACGCAATTCCACGAACTGCTCGCCGGAATTTTCTCGACCGGCGCGAGGGTCGGCCTGATCCCGGCCTTTCGCGGGGCGTCCTTCCAGCCGATCTCGACGGCAGACGTTGCCCGGGCGCTCTTTGAGGCCGCGACAGGGGACCGGACCGAGGACCATGCCGGCGTGGTCGTCGGCGGCCCCGACGTGCTGAGCATGCGCCAACTGGCCGTGGACTGGAAGTCGGCGCTTCACCGGCGCGGCATAATCGTGCCGCTGCCGCTGCCGGGCAGCTTCGGACGGTTCCTGCGCGAAGCCGTAATGTGGTGCCCGAAGCCGCCGTGGACGGGATGAGCTTCCGGGACTGGGCAGCCGATTTTTATGCTGGGGCAAAGCAGTAGTAGCCTAGACATGCTTGGGTTTCCAAGTGAGGGGCTATGGCGCAGTTGGTAGCGCGCTTCGTTCGCATCGAAGAGGTCAGGAGTTCGAATCTCCTTAGCTCCACCTAAAAAGCTCTCTGACCAGCGGAAACGCTTGGTTGGAGGGCTTTTCGTCTGGGCGAAAGTGGGCCCCACGGAAACGACACGCTTTGAAGTCACGAAAGGCTTTGATTTGAAGTCGGTTGTACTTGCGACCCGGATCGGCAGAATAATGCCGATCGTATGAGGCACGATGGAGTGAAGGCTCGGCTCGTGAGGTTTCGGCAATATCTTGACAGGAAACCCGTCGCTTCGAGCCGTAGCCTCCGCGGCCACCGTCTTGGGACTTCGGCTGTCGGTGACGCGATGACAACTGACCTGCTGCAGCTCAAGCTCATCCGACAGGCCGACGTCTACGAGAGTGGAGTGTTCGCCGACCATCGGTCATGAACCGCCCCGGGTTTAATGGAGGGTGTTGAGTCCTTGAAAGGATGAGCACCATGGCAGCACTAAAGAAGTATCCTGATGAGCTTCGCCAGAGGGCGGTCCGCCTCGTGATGGACGCCCAGAAGAATCCCAGTGGCCGGCGTGGCGCGTTTACAAGGATCGGCGCGCAGCTGGGCATCCCGGCGGACACGATCCGTGGCTGGGTCCGCACA
>NZ_JADPVH010000054.1 GCF_026932795.1 Paenarthrobacter sp. Z7-10
CCGTATAACCACCATCGGTAATCAACGCAACAGCATCGCGCTTGTACTCCTCGGTAAAGCTCCTGCGGGTGGAACCCATAAAAGTAGTCTCCTACACTCGGGAACCCGGACAAACCCAACCGTGTCCACTAAACCGGGGACGCTCCAGAGTGACTACTTCAAGGGACTTAATCGGCCAGAGCGCAGGCTCGGGGCGGAACGCGCGTGATACGTTCCTACCTTGGGACCAACTTACTTTGGCGGGTGGAAATTGGACTTGGCGAACGAGCACCTCGAAAAATTCTTCGCGGATTGTGTGCGCGATGACGAAGACCCAGCGGTAGGTACCAGTCCGGACGACCTGTACGGTCTGTATCTGACCTGGTGTTCGATTCTCGGATTGGAGCCATGGTCCAGCCACACCTTTAAGACAGCGCTTTCCGAGAGCCACGTGGCCAGCGTTCGGGCTGGGCGCCACAGCCTTTATCCGGGCCTGATGATGACCGGTCCCATCGCCATCACGTTCATCACCGACACTCCACGGCCCATTTAAACGGTCCCGTACCCCATAAGCGCTCATTCCACATAAGAAGACCGCCCCGCTGCCGCTGCTTTGGAGCAGCCGTGGGGCGGTCTTCTGACTACGGGTCTATCGAGCCAAGCCCTTTGCAACGTTGCCAGGACGCTGCATTTCACCGTGCTTGGCGCCCAGTACGATGACCCACCCGGCAAAGACGGGAATGGCCCATTGCAGCATTTTGAGCTGTTTCTGCGCCGACTGCAGTTCCGAGGAGGCACCGGGCCGGGGCTCAGTGGCCCCACTGGCACCCTGCCCAGCCAGCTCGTCAACCTTCTTGCCGGCCATTCCGGCGTACAGAGTAACCGCCGCTCCTGCCAGCGTCACGACTGTCTTGTAAATCGAGAGCCGGGTTACGCCGTCCTGTTTCGCCATCCGCTCCTTGTTTTCCCAGATGACTGCAAGACCGCTGACGATGTGCGCGGCGAACGCCGAGGTTTGCACCGGGGCCCACTTTTTCCAACCAAGGCTGGAAAGCCTCGTTCGTTCCGCAGGATCCTTGGCATCTCCCGTGGCACCGTTGAGTCCGATAGCCCCCATCAGCGACCCGCCAAACCAGGCCCCCGCGCTGAGGTCGTGAATCGAACGGGCAATCAAATTTCCTGCCATGGTGAAACTCCTTTGCGTCGGAATAGATCCTTGTTTGGTTTGTGAACCGTCCTAGCTGGAGGCGATGTTGCCCTTGGCCTCCTGCGCCCTGTCCTGGACATCACCGGCCGCCGACGTGGCGTCGGATTTAACGTTTTCTGCGGAGTCCTGCGCGGTTGCTTTCACTTCCTGCACCGCGTTCTGCGCCGGTTCCTTCATGTCATCGGCGATGCCCTTGACGACATCTCCCGCCTGGTGGATAAGTGGCTGTGCCTTGTCCTTGACAGCGGAGGCAGCCTGTTTTTCTGCATCGGTCGGTGGTACCAGGGAGGAGATCAGCCAGCCTGCCGCGAAGGCAATCAGGCCCGCCGCGAGCGGATTACCCTGCGTCCGGGAGGTCACCGTGTTGGGTAGATCACGCACGGCGTCTCCTGCCTGATGCGCAGCATGTTGGGCCGAATCCTGGGCATCGTCACGGGAGCCCATGACCTTGTCCTTCGCCCGTTCCACAGATCCTCGCATTTTAGACGTCTGCCGGTGCACGATGCTGGACGGATTGACCTTATCCGCCACCGCGTCGACGTCGGTGCCCAGTCTGGCCCGGGTCGAATCGATTTTGGAGCGGATTTCCTCTGGTGACTGGCTCATGGCGTATCCTTTCCGGGCTTGAGCGCCGCGGGGATTTCTTGAACGGTTTCCGTGGTCCGCGGCAATCCGCGGATGGACGATATTTCTTTCTTTCCGACGACCGCTAGAATGGCCGCAATGATGGCCCAGATAACGGCCACGATGAGGGCGGACCAGCCCCACCCAATGAGCGAAGCGAGTGCCCCGGTGAGGGCCAGCGACAGGAACAGCAATACAAAGCGGCCCGCCTCAGCAGCGCCCACCAGCATGCCCGCACCTTTGCCTGCCCGTGACGCAGACTCGCGCAGTTCGGCCTTGGCCAGCGCGACTTCCTGGCGCATCAGGGTTGAAATGTCTGAGGTTACCTCGCCCAACAGATCGCCCAACGAGGTGGATTCTGCCTTCTGCTCCGCGGTGCTCGGTGGCGGCACCGGTTCCTGGCCTTGGACCCAAGGTCGCTGTTCGGTCATGGCCGCAGCCCTTCTTCCTCATCGCTGAGGAACCGTGGCTCGGCAGGCACACCCATTCCGGTCTGCGTGCCGGCAGCCCCTGCGGTGGTGACAGTCGGAGGAGCCACCTCAGGCACCGGCGGGTAGACGGAGTCCGGGTCATACGCTCCCGTGCCCTCCGAAACCAGTTGGTAATTCGGCGTCGGCGGGAGTTTCCGCGGCACGCCGCTGTCGTTACGGGCCGACGTCGTCCCCGACTGGGAGTCTCCGCCTCCAGCCAGCCCTCGGGTGAGCCGGCCTGCGAGCAGGCCCGCCCCCGCCGCAATCGCCAAAAACGCACCGGGCCGCTGCCGAGCGAAACGCTTGACCTCCTGGACAAGTTCGCCCGGATCGCGCTGGTCCAGCCAGCCTGCGGCGCTGCCGGTCCTGCGGGCCGCTTCGTGTACCCAATGGGTGGCTGTCCCCGCTTCGCCGCTGTTATTCTCGGCCATCGACCGCAATTCATCGCTGATGGAACGCAGCCCCTCGGCAACTTTCTGCTGCTGAGCTCCGGCTTGGGTCCGCAGGTCATCGCCCAGTTCGCCGACCAGGTTTTTTGCCTGGGTTCCAACTTCCTGGGCTACGTTTCCGGCTTCGTCCTTTGCCGTGGCGGCTACATGGGCTGCAGCCTGCTTTCCTTCGTTACCCACTTCCTGCGCTTCGTGCTTAGCCGCATCCGGCTTCGACGAAGAGCCCGCGGAAGGGGAGTCCTCCGGTACTTGGTACGTGTTCATAATTCTTCCTCCGATATCTGCATGATGGACGTAAGCCCTCTGCTTGAGGGGAATCGCTCAGGCGCTTTACGGTTCGGGGCCGCTTCGTGAACCAGTGCCTGAACAAGAAGTCTAACCATAAGGGTGCTTAGTATGACAACCTTTTTTGTCCGGATTGACCCGAAAACCTCAGTTTGCGTCCCGACCGGAGTCCGGGTGGCTGCCCTCATCCGGCGCTGACGCGTGCTCCTCCCGAAGATCCCGGCCTTCTCTGACCTCCTTGCGCTCCTTTTCCTTCAGTTTGTCGCTCTGCCGGGTATCCCGAGGCGGGAGTTGAATGGTCTCCTCCGCCTTGATTCCTGCCTGAAGTTCGCGTCCACGCTCCACCTCGGCGTCGAACTCGGCGCCGAACAACAGCGACATGTTCAAGATCCAGAGCCACAGCAATAGGACAATGACAGAGCCGATGGCACCGTACGTCTTGTTGTAATTGCTGAAGTTCGCGACGTAGAAGGCGAACCCGAGTGATGCCAGGATAAAGATCACCAGGGCGATCAGGGAGCCCAGGCTCATCCAGCGGAACTTGGGCTGCTTCACGTTCGGCGTGGCGTAGTACAAGATGGCAATAACGATGATGACCAGCACCAACGCCACTGGCCACTTAGCGATGTTCCAAATCAGCACCACCACCGGTCCCACCCCGATCGCGTCGCCAATGGACTGCGCTATGGGCCCGGACACAGCCAGCAGGACAGCGATCACCGCCATCAGAATGACAGCCACCAGTGTCACGGCCAGCATGGTGGGCCGCAACTTCCAGATCGGTCTCCCCTCGTCGATCTCGTAGACCCTGTTCATGGCACGGCCGAAGCCGCCCACGTAGCCCGAGGCGGACCAGAGCGCCACCACTATGCCAAAAACGAGGGTAAATCCAGCCGACGGTGAGTGCGTGAGTTGTTCGATCGGGCCGCGGACAATGTCCACGGCGCCTCCCGGGGCAATATTCTGCACCATCTTCAACAGTGCCGACGTGGTCTTTTCGGCCTGTCCGACGACGCCCAGCAGTGAAACCAGGGCCAGCAACGCCGGAAAGAGAGCGAACACGGCATAGTAGGTCAGTGCCGCCGCCAAGTCCTGGCAATGGTCCTTGGTGAATTCGGCCAAGGTCCTTTTGAAGATGTAGCCCCAGGCCGGCTTGTTCAGGTCCGTCGGGCTGTCTGGCTTACGCCCGTCGTTGGGATCCGGCGCCGTTTTTGCTCTGACTGAGCTGTCTGTCTGTTTCTGGTCCTTGACCATTTTTGCACCTCCGGTATGGTCCTGCATCAGGTGATCCACTTTCGTCCGCAGGACTGAAGTGGTCAAGTAGTAAGCTAGCTTATATTTATTTTCTGACCCGCGTGCTCCGGCATGTGCAAACGAACGGAGATCGGCATGAGTGAGGACACCGGTAGGGACATGAGCGAGGACCCCGGTAAGGACCAGTACACCTTCGCTAACCCTGCGCAGCAGTACCCGGCCATAGCTCCGCCGGAGCAGCATCAGGAGGCGCCGGGGCTGACGGAGCAGATGGAGCCCCGGCCGGATATCGGGGAAAGTTCGTACCGGGGAAGTGGACGCCTGACCGGACGAAAGGCGCTGATCACTGGTGCCGATTCCGGAATTGGGGCTGCCGTGGCGCTGGCGTTTGCGCGTGAGGGAGCCGATATCGCGCTGTCCTACCTTCCCTCGGAGGAGGCGGACGCACAGTATGTAATGGCCCTGATCGAGGCGGCGGGCCGTAAGGCCGTGCCGGTTCCCGGTGACCTGACCGATCCGCTGTATTGCCGCGAGCTCGTTGGCGCGGCCATCAACGGACTGGGCGGCCTGGACATTCTGGTCAACAATGCCGGCAAACAGTCCTTCTGCGAACGGTTGGAGGACCTCTCGGATGATCAATTCGACGAAACCTTCAAGACCAATGTCTACGCCATGTTCTGGATCACCAAAGAGGCGCTGCCGCACCTCTTACCCGGTTCGAGCATCATCAACACCAGCTCGATCGAGGCGTACCAGCCCTCGCCTATCCTGTTGGACTACGCCACCACCAAGGCTTCCATCAACGCGTTCTCAAAGGGCTTGGCCCAGCAGCTGGCGCCGCGCGGTATTCGCGTCAATGCCGTCGCCCCCGGACCGATCTGGACGCCACTGCAGCCTTCGGGCGGACAACCCACCGAAGCGCTGCCGACATTCGGCCAGTCGACCCCGCTCGGCCGCGCCGGGCAGCCGGCCGAACTGGCACCGGCGTACGTTTTCCTCGCCTCTGCGGAATCCAGTTATGTGCTGGGCGAAACCCTCAATGTCAACGGCGGCATGCCCTCGCCGTAGCGCGCGCATATTCGCTGGGTAGAGGGTCCGTGGCGACTGGCCTCCGCGGCGGGGAACACGCGGGCGGCTGGCCTCCGCGGCGGGAACGCCTGTCCTGGTCGGTGGGGCGGTGTCTGCTACTGCATGGTGAACCGGCGGGCCACCAGGTCCTGCAGGTGTGCGGAGCCGAGGGCCAGACCTGCCATCCGGTTCCGCGCGGCAAGCACGGGTCCGGCAAGCGGCCGGCCCAAAACCATGTTCAGATGTGCCTGCCGTACGGCGATGAGCGCGGCGCGGCGCCGGCTCAGGTCAAAGTGGCGCAGCGCCTCGGCTGTGGGGTGTCCGCCGACGGCGGCGGTGAGGATAGGTGCCAGCGCGGCGGCGTCCAGCCAGCCCAGGCTCATGCCCTGGCCCCCGATGGGGCTGATTTCATGGCCGGCGTCACCGATAAGTGCCACCCGGCCGGTGACCAATCGCCTGGCCAGCCGCGCCCGCACCGAGAAGGCGCTGAGCATGGTGTTGCTCTCCGGCGGCACCTCCACCTTGGTGCGCCGGCGAATCAGTGCAGCCAGCAGTTCGGCGCTGGGATCCGCCAGCAGGGCGTCCGTGTGCACCACCCAGCGCCGCACTCCGCCTGGAAGTGGGAAAGATTCGACAATTCCCCCCGGCTCCAGGTAGAGGACCGCCGTCGGCCCGTCGGATGTCGTGTCTCGGAAATCCCCCATCAGGTAGGTATCCGGATAATTCCGCAACGTGGCGTCGATGCCTAACCGGTCCCGCACGGTGGAGCGGGCACCGTCGGCGGCCACCACGAGCCGAGCGGTGTACTCCCGCCGCGAACCATCCACATTTGCGCAGAGCCTGACGCGGTCGCCGTCGTCGTGCACGTCCAGCACCCGCTCGCCATAGCGAAGCGCACTGGGATCGAGCTCGTACACCCGCCGGGCAAGGATGGATTCCGTGCGCAACTGAGGCACGGACAAGACGTAGGGGTGTGTGGCCGACGTCCGGGCGAAGGAGAGCCCGGCAACGGTGCTGCCGCCGCTGCGGGCCAGGCCCTCGCAGATCCGCACGCCTTCCCGCAGCAGAGGCTCGGCAGCATCCACAGCTTCCAGGGCGGCAAGCGCGGGCGGGTGGATGCCGATGGCCCGGGAGTGGCCGCTGCGAACCGTGCGCTGTTCGAGCACCCGGACGTCGAGGCCCTTCTGCAGCAGCAGCGCGGCAAGGTACAGCCCTACCGGACCACCGCCGACAATCACGACATCATGCACGTCCGGGACCATCCGGGGTGTACACCAGCAGGTTCCTGAATGGCGGCTGCCGCTGGACTGTCCAGGCCGCCGGGACAGCGGCCTGCAGCTCGGTGGCGGTGTAGCTGCGCCGGATGGATGTCAGCCCGTCCCGGCGGATGTAGGAGCGGTGGAAGAACGGCAATGTCCCGGCTGAGAACAGCGCATAAGCCAACCGGTGCCGTTCAATGTCGCTGTGCACGGCCGCCCGGCTGGCCAGTTGTGCCGAATCAGCCAGCAGGCCCAGGAGTTCAGGGGTGGTGAGGTGATGCAGCACATGGTTGGAAATGACCAGGTCAAACCGCTGGCCTTCGTCCACCAGCTCGGAGCTGAAGGCACGGCGGAAGACCAGCCCGGGCACCGGCGGTTGTGCACGGGCATAGGCGTACGCCCGTGCGTCCGGGTCGATGGCGGTGATGCGCAGCCGAAATCCATCCTTTGCCGCCCAATGCGCCAGCGCCCGTGCCACATCTCCGCCGCCGCAGCCGACGTCCAGCAGGGTATTCAGCCGGTCGGCCTCGAGCTGGGGACGCAGTTGACGGCGGTAGGTCAGTTGCCAGCCCGCCACCACGGTGTTGACCAGCGGGAACTGGGCATAGGTGTTATGCAGTCGTGCCGGGTCACAGTCCGGCTTGTCCATTTCCTCGACGGCTCCGCCCGCCCGGTCCGCCAGGAAGACCACCGGCGCTCTGTCAGCCGCGCCCGGCGGCGGCGAGTTCCGCTTGCTCATCCGTCGCTTCGGTCGCCTCCGCAAACTCCACCGCCTCCGCGCCGGCAGCATCGGCCTCCGCGCGGGCAGCATCCACCGCCTCCGCGCCGGCAGCATCCGTCGGGCCCGCGCCGGCATCCAGACCAGCCGCTTCCAGACTTCCAGCTTCGGCGTTGGACGGCGCCGCAAGCGCCTCGTTGGTGCTGCGGGCCCCCACCTTGGTGAAGAGTCCGGTCTCAACCGTCAACCCCGGACCGAAGGCCATCGAACAGATCCGCTCGCTGCCGCCGTCGAACGGCTGCTCCAGGATGTGCTTGAGCACAAACAGCACCGTGGCGCTGCTCATGTTGCCGTAGTTGCGCAGGGTCTCCCTGGCCGGCACCAGCTGCTCCGCCGTGAGCTCGAGCTTGGCCTGCACCTTGTCCAGGATGCTGCGCCCGCCTGGATGGATGGCCCAATGCTTGATGTCCCGGTAGGGCAGCGCCGCCAGCGCGGGATCGGTGGCCAGCAAGGGTTCCAGCGCGCCGACAATATGCTCGTCGATGATGTGCGGCACGTAGGTCCCCAACACCATCTCAAAGCCCTCGTCGCCAATGTTCCAGGCCATCGATTCCTCGCCGACCGGGGTCAGGACGGTTTCGAAGTGGTCCAGCACAATCCTGGGGGAGGACGACGGCGGCAGCTCACGGGCTGTGATGACCGCGGCGGCGGCGCCGTCGGCGAACAGCGAGGAGCCCATAATGGTGTCCGGATTGTTGGAGCTGCGCACGTGCAGCGAGCACAGCTCGGCGCTGACCACCAGCACCACGGCGTCCGGATCCGCCTCGCAGAACGCCTTGGCCGCGCGCAGCGCCGGGAACGCCGCGTAGCAGCCCATGAATCCCAGATGGTAGCGCTGTACGGAGGCGTTCAGACCCAGCGCCCGGACCACTTTATAGTCCGGTCCCGGATTGAAGAACCCAGTACAGGAAACGGTGATCACATGGGTGACGTCCGCGGCCGCCAGCCCGACGCAGGCGTCAAGCGCTTTTTGAGCCGCTTCGATAAAGAGTTTCGTTGCCTCGCGGGTGAAAATCTCATTGCGGACCTTGGTGCTGGGACTCAGAATCAGGCCGGAGGAGGCATCGAAGAACACCGGGTTCTCCGTGTTCTGGTCCAGGGTCAGTTCTTCCAGCGCCGTATAGCGGATGTCAATGGCCGAGGAGTCAAAGCAGGTGTTCACCAACCGGGTTCCCAACCTGGTCAGTCCCGGTTGAGCGGCAAAGACATCCCGGGCCTGACTCTGTATCAGCACAGTAGGGGGAACAGCGGTTTCCAGGGACCTCAGCATCACCGTCATATTCCATTGTTAGGGGAGACGCGCAGATAAAACAATGCCGCAGGCAATTACCGGCTCCGGCCCGTGGCCGCGGTTCAACTAAACGTGCCGGGTTAGGTTGATCGTAAGCATACTGAGGATGGGTGGGCCATGGAATCGGATTCCGAACAACTACGGCACCTGGCCGCGGAAACGTTCGGCTGGACCAGCTTCCGCGAGGGGCAGCAGGAAGCCATTGAGGCCGCGGTCAGCGGAGGTGACGTGCTCGCCGTCCTGCCCAGTGGGCACGGAAAGTCCGCCGTCCATCAAATCACAGCACTGCTCCGGGACGGTTTGGCGGTGGTTGTCTCCCCATTGATCGCCTTGCAGGCGGATCAGTTGGAGAATCTCAATGAAATGCTGGGCGAGGAGCGCGCTGTTGTTGTGAATTCGGCAGGGACGAAGCGGAGCCGCGACGGCGCCTGGGACGCCGTCGGCCTGGGACGCCGTCGGATTGGGACGGGCGAAGTTCCTATTCCTGACTCCCGAGCAGTTGGCCAACGACGAGGTCGTGGCCCGGCTGCGGGATATCGGCGTGGCACTGTTCGTGCTGGACATAGCGCACTGTGTCTCGGCCTGGGGGCATGACTTCCGCCCGACTATCTGCGGCTTGGCGCCGTCCGCAGCGAGATAGGGCGTCCGGCGGTCGTTGCGCTCACCGCTACCGCCTCGACTCCCGTCCGGCGGGAAATTATTGGCGGATTGAAACTTCGTCACCCACTAGTTATTGCCCAGGGATTGGACCGCTCGAATCTATTCCTGCGGGTGCGGCGGTTCCATGCAGAGGGCCAAAAACACGACGCAGTGCTGGACGAAATCCTGGAGCTGGACAAGCCAGGCCTGCTGTACGTGGCTACCCGGGAGGACACCGAGAGTTACGCCACTGAACTTCGGGACGGCGTGCTGCGCGGCGTCGAGGCGGCCGAATCCCGGATCCGGATTGACCGCTCCCGGCTGGAAATGATGCGCGGCTACGCCGAAACGGATGGCTGCCGGCGCCAATACCTATTGGGCTACTTCGGCGACGAGCTGGAGAATCCCTGCGGTAACTGTGACACCTGCCGCGCCCGCACCGACGTCGACCTGACCGACGACGATCTGACCGATGACGATGACGCTTTTCCACTGCAAAGCGCCGTCCTGCACCGGGACTGGGGCCCAGGGATCGTCATGAGCAAGGAGGACGGCCGCACCACGGTGCTCTTTGACAGGGAGGGCTATAAAACCCTTTCGCTGGAAGCCGTGGCGGGCGCCAAGGTGCTGCGCCGGGCCCGGGGTGGGGACCGAAGTTTGCCCGCCGGCTGACACGGGCCGGGAGAAGCGTCGGGATTGAACTTCTCCTGCAAGTGTGCTGACATGACTCTAACTGACTACTGCTGACGCCTCTCAGGCCAAGCCCCCGGTATCGGGCGTCCGCAGGGAAACAAAGAGTGGGGGGTTTGGACCTGTGGATCGAGGAGAAAAATGAGCGCCAAAGCTGCGAGAACCGCATTACTTTCCGTATTGTCCGTGGCAGCACTGGCGCTGTCCGGATGCGCCACCGGGCAGGCAAACCATCAAACAACGAGCAGCAGCTTTGACTCCTCCGCCCAGCTCAAAGGCAAACTTACGGTTATGGGCTTTGGCACAGGCGATGAGGTGGCCACCACGCGGTTCGATAACGCAAAGGCCGCCTTGTCCGGGGTGCAGGTCAATCTGCTCAAGGGAAGTTTGGACATTCAACAGTTTTTGTCCTCCGTAGCCTCCGGCCAGTCGCCCGATATCATCTACGGAGACCGGGGCCAGATTGACAGTTTCGCGGCCCGTGGCGCCGTTATTCCGCTGGACGACTGCATCAGCGGCGAAAAGATTGATACGTCAAGCTTCCGCAAAACGGCGTTGGACCAGGTGAGCTTGAACGGGCATGTCTATGGCATCCCGGAGTTCAACCAGGTGGAAATCACAATGGCCAATCCGGTGCTCTTAAAGCAGGCAGGGCTGGACATGGCGGACATCGACGGATCGAGCTGGGACAAAATTACAGCTGCCTCGCAGAGCCTGTCCAAAACCAAAGACGGCAAGCTCGCCGTCATCGGCTATGACAGCAAACTTCCGGATTTCTTTCCGCTCTGGGTCAAGGCCAACGGTGGCTCGTTGATTTCTGACGACGGCAAGAAGGCAACCCTCGATTCTCCCGAGGTGGTCCAGGCGCTGACCTTCGCCGCGGCCATCTACCAGAAGCAGGGAGGGTTTGGCGCCGTGAAGGCCTTTCGGGACTCCGCCGACTTCTTTGGCAAGGGCAACCAATTTGCCTCCAACACGCTGGGGGCCATGGCGATGGAGCAGTGGTACGTAAATATCCTCAATGACGTTTCACCCAAGGCGGACGTTGACTTCACGACTTTCAAGGACCGGCAAGGTGCTCCGCTGAGTTTCTCCTCCGGATCCGCGTGGGCCATTCCCAAAGGCAGCCCCAATCCAGGCGCAGCATGCCGGTTCGCCAAGTCGATGACCTCCACCGACTCCTGGATGAAGGCGGCGGCGGCCCGCGTCCAGGCACGGGAAAAAGACGGGAAACCCTTCACCGGCCTGTTCACCGGCAACCAGATGGCTGACCAGAAAATCAAGGACCAGTTTGTTAAGGCCGATCCCGCGACAAATTGGGGCCGCGCCATAGAGGCCTCTTACACGGCAAATGAGAGTTCTTTTGCATACCCGGCGAACCCCGCCGGCGCGGAGTTCAAAACAGCATGGCAGGATGCGGTCAATCACGTCATCAACGGGCAGGACCAGCCGGCGTCAGCCTTGGCCAAGGCCCAGCAGGTGGCTCAAAAGGCACTCGATGCCGGATGGGCACAACTGAACGGCGCCGGCTGAGCCATGCTCTCAACCTCCAGCAAGCGCCGGACCGCGAAGCAGCCCAGAGCTGCCCGTGCGTCCACCAAGGGGGACACCAGGGCGGCCTTCCTCTTCCTGAGTCCGTGGATCATCGGCTTCCTGGTCTTCACGCTTTGGCCGGTGGGCTACAGCGCATACCTCTCGCTCACCGACTATGACGTGTTGAACAACCCCAACTTCGTGGGGCTGGACAACTACCGCCAGATGCTCTCCGATCCCAAAGTGTCCTTGGCGTTGGGAAACACGATCTTTTACACCGTCTTCTCGGTACCCATCCACATCATTGCCGCCCTGGCCCTGGCGCTGCTGCTCAACCGGGCCGGCCGCGCCGCGGGGTTCTTCCGGACCGCGTTCTACCTGCCCAACATGACACCGCCGGTGGCGGTGGGCGTTATGGTCCTGCTGCTGCTGAACGGCCAAAACGGCCTGGTGAACAGTGTCCTCGGCTGGTTCGGCATTCAGGGGCCGGACTGGACGACGGACCCGAACTGGGTTAAACCGGGCCTGATCCTGATGAGCCTGCTGACCCTGGGCGGGTCCATCATCATCTTTCTCGCCGCCCTGCGCGCCGTGCCGGAGGAGCTGGAGGAGTCAGCCAAACTCGACGGGGCCAATGCCTGGCAGCGCACCCTGCGGATCAAGCTCCCGATGATCAGCGGAACGATTTTCTTTCTCACCATCGTCAACACCATAGCTGCGTTCCAAAGCTTCACCGAGGCCTACACCGCCTTCTTCGGTTCAGGCTCCTCCACCTACGGCAATGATGCGGCCCTGTTCTATGGCATCTACCTTTTCCAGCAGGCCTTCACTTTCCTGCACATGGGGTACGCCTCGGCCTTGGCCTGGCTGCTTTTTGTGGTGGTGCTGCTGGTGACGCTGATCCAGGTGCGCCTGAGCCGGCGGTTTGTCTATTACGAAAGTGCGCAGCCATGACGATCAAAGCGGATAATCCAACTCCTCCGTCCGTGCCGCAGCCGAAGGCCGCAACATCTCCGACGCCGGGCCAGCCGGAGATCCGCAGAAAAACCAGCACGCCCCGGAAAGTCTCCACCGGGCGCAAAACCGCCACAATCGCAACCTGGCTGGCGCTGGGCGTTGTCACCGTCGCATTTATTTATCCGCTGATCTGGCTGATCAGCGCCTCGTTCAAGCCCCGATCCGAGGTCTTCGACAACCGACTGATTCCAGCGACCTTTGCTCCGGAGAACTATGTCACCGTATGGCAGGACGCCCCGATCGCCTTGTGGTTGGGGAACACGGTTCTGGTCACCGTGCTGGCGGCAGTCACCGTAACGATTTCCAGCGCCATGGTGGCGTGGGGCTTTGCGTACTATAACTTCCGCGGAAAAAATCTGCTGTTCGGCCTCGTGCTGGGAACCATGATGCTGCCCGGCGCGGTCACCATGATTCCAACATTCCTGATCTGGAACGGCCTGGGCATGGTGGGGACGCTGACTCCGCTGTGGGCCAATAATCTCTTCGGCAGCGCGTTTTACATCTTTCTGCTGCGCCAGTTCTTCCTCTCGCTGCCACGCGATCTCTTCGAGGCAGCCAAACTGGACGGCGCCAACAATTGGAAGCTTTTCACTCACATTGCGCTGCCGCTGTGCCGGCCGGCCCTGGCCGTTGCCTTCATCTTTGAATTCCAGGCTTCGTGGACGGACCTGATGCGCCCACTGATCTATCTGCGGGACGAATCCACCTTCACCATTCCGCGTGGACTCAAAGCGGTCCTGGATCAGTACGGGTTTGGCGGTAACTGGCACTGGGAAACCATCGTCACCGCAAGCGTGATCACCACCATTCCCATGATTGTGCTGTTTTTCATCGGCCAACGGCATTTCGTGGCAGGCATCGCGACGACCGGCAGCAAGGGCTGAGGAGCCGTGCTCAGCTGACCTGCCGGTTGGCCAGGAAGTCGGCGAAGCCGCCGCGGACCCGGCTTTCGGTCCGTCCGGAGGTGGTGACCCGACAGGCATCTGTGGCCAGCACCCGCAGCCCCGCGGTCCGGGCGGCGTGGACAAAATCGCGGTCCTCGTGTACCGGCTGGTGCCGGAAGCCACCCAGCGCTGCATAGGCGCCGGCCCTAAAGCCAAGGTTGGCCCCGTGGATGTGGCCGTGTCCATCGGCCAATGTATGCGTCGCGAACCACAGGGCCCGCTGCGAATCGCTCAGGTCGTTAGGATCCGGCTGCACCTTACCAACCACCACATCCCACTCCTCGTCGGCAAGGCCAGCCTGGGTCAGGAGCCAACCGCGCGGCACCGTGCTGTCGGCGTCAGTGTTGGCAATCCAGACCGCAGCCTCGTCCTGCCCCGCTTCCGCCGCTTCGGCAAGGACGGTGCGGATGCCCAGATCCCGTGCCGCTCCCACGCTGCCGGCATCGCAGACAACGCTTCGGGCGGCGGGATGACAGTCCACAAGCCGGGCGGAAGTATCGGTGGTCCGGTCCAGGACCACAGTGATGCTCACCTTGATCAATGGCCGGTGCGAGGCCAGGAACGCCGTGGCGCCGGCCACGGATTCCAGGCACAGCGGCAGCAGCTGTTCCTCATTCCGGGACGGGATGACGACGGCGATGTGGCCCAGCGGGGATCTCACGGTTCGTCCCGGGTCGGCGCCAAGGCGCCGGTTTGCGGCGAAGAGTTGGTCAGCGGTAAGGAGTTAGTCAGCGCGAAGGCCTCCAGGACAAAGTCCCGTTCTTTGTAGAACCCGATGCCCTTTAGGGCAGGATGTTGGCGAAGGTAGCCGTGCACCGCGTCCCCATCCAGCGGCCAGCCCTCAATGGGGTGACGCCAATGGCAGGCCAGCAGCACGCCGTCATGCCGCAGCGCTCCCACACTGCGGTCGACGGCCTCCTGCAGCGAGGACCGAGTGAAGTAGTACCCCACCTCGGAAAGGACAATCAGGTCGAACGTACCCGGTGGCCATTGCTGCGGAACACTGAGCTGCGCGATGCTGACACCCGGCAGTTCAGCAGTTCGCTGCATCGCGGTTCGGACGGCCTGCGCACTCAGGTCAACGCCGAGCAGGCTGGTGCACCGTTCCGCCAGTTCCTGGGTCAGGACGCCCGTGGAGCAGCCTATCTCCAGCCCTGCCGCAAACTTTTCCCGCGGCAGCATCGCCAAGGTCAGTTGCCGTTTACGTTTCTCATACCACGCTTCCGGCGCCTGCCAAGGTTCGGCAAAGTCCTGGTGGATGGCGTCAAATTCCCGGCTCGCCCACTGCGCCAGCTCAGTGCCCACCGGTGCCATGACCCCGGCACTGTCAATGTAGACTTCGTAGGGCCGTCGGAAATGCACCAGCACCGATTCGGCGAGCAGGGCCTCGTCGCCGGGCTGATCGGACAGTGCAGAAATCTGGCTGAAGTGGCAGCTGATTGCGGTGTTCTTCCGGGCCAGCCCGGTGCGGCCCAGGTTCAGCTTGCGCAGCGCCGCCCACGGCAACCCCGAATCCTCCGGGCTGCCCCAATGCCACATCCAGACTGGGTATTCGAGCAGCGGATTACCGCTCCGCCCTGCAGCCGCGGCCGCAGCTGCCCCCGCTGCTGCGTGGTCCGTGTGGCCGTCCCCACGCCATGGCGCAACGATCAGTGTCTTGCCCTGTTCCTTGCTGCAGTGCCCCAGGACGGCCTGTTCCAGGTCCTGCTGCCGGGACGAGACCTGTCCGTCCGGCAGCGACAGGCAGTCGATGACGGCGGAAGGGACCAGCGCGGAGATGGCATGATCAAGTTCCTCGCGCCGGATCGCAGCCAGCTGTTCCTGCGTATGCGTGACCGAGTGCGGGTGTGAGGCCTCACCCAAGGTTGCGACCACCAGCCGGACGGCCAGCCCATGCTGCGTCGCGGCCTGCAGCAGACCAGCGGCGGCGAGCGTCTCGTCGTCGGGATGCGCCGAAACCAGCACCAGCCGCTCATACCGGTCCAGTTGTGGATGCATAGTGGGCACGCAACGCAGTCGCGGCGAGGCCAGCCAGAGTTGTTCCGGCGTGCCCCGGTCCAGATGACTGAAGGTCACCATGGCGCCGCCCCTCCGGCCAGAAGCTGTTCTCCAATCGCCGCACTCGAGCGTTCCGCGTGGTCCTGGCGCAGATAGAGGGCGAGGTCCGCCGTGCGCGCGGCATAGTCCGGTTCAAAAGCCAGCGGCGCCGGCCCCATGGCGTGCCCGGCGATCTCCAGGATCGCTTCGGCACAGCCGACGACGGCGGCACGGGCCCGTGCGGCGGCCAGCCGATGTCCGGTGCCGCCGTCGGGCCCATCGGCGTGGCCGGCCGCCATCAGCAGGGCATTGCGCGCTGAACAAATCTCGGCATCGATCAGGCCCAAGTGCATTCGGGCTATCTGATCCGCCTCACGGGAAGAGCAGTGCAGAAATACCCGGCGCGCAATGGCCACAGCGGCACCGAACCACACAGCAGCCACCCCAGCGCCGCCCCAGGAAAAACCAGGGCGGGAAAAGTACCAGCCGGGGCCACCAACGGGCACGGCCGGCACCCGGTCAAAATTGATCGGTCCGCTGCGGATTTTTGCCAACCCCAAGGCGCTCCAGCCGACGTCGTCGGGCTGGACGCCCGGCTGGCGCAGCCGGACGGCAAAGGCGCGGCGGCCGTCATCCGTTTGGGCCGTAACCACAGCATGTGAAAGCTCGGCGCCCAGCGAACACCATGGCTTTGTGCCGCTGAGGATCCAGCCAGCCTCACCGTTCCCCTTCCCATCACCGGCACCCTTTCCGTCTCTTTTCCCCTCCCAGGTTGCCTGGAGGCGGCTGCCTGGAGCCTCGGCGGCAAATACGCCCCAGCAGCCGTCGGAACCGCCCGGAATGTCGTCGACGGTCAGATCGGGGGCCTGGCCGATAATGGCCAGGGCATCCAGATGCGGCTCAAGGATCCGGGCCAAGGAGACATCCGCGGCGGAAACCGTCGCCAGTGCCTCCCACAGCCGACGGGTCTGCCCATTCATGGGAAACGGGAGCTTCCGGCCCAGCTGGATTGCGAGATCCAGCGCAGGACGGATCTCCCCGGCGCATGCCCTGGTTTGATCCCAGAGCGCGGGAAGATCATCGCCGGAATCCTGAAGCTGGTTTGGACCGGGAACCAAACGCACAGGCATGGCTGGGGAACCTGGGGGCGGGGCCGAGGCCAAAACCTGCTACTTCGCCGTCGCCGCGCTGGTCTTGCCTGGTCCTGCCTTGGCCGCCGCCGGCTCGGTGACGTTCGCCGTTGGACTCAGGTTCTCCGCGTCGACCATCCAAGCGAACTGCTCCAGCTTGGCGATAACCGCGTGCAGGATATCCGCCGTCGTAGGATCTTCCTCATCCACCTCGTCATGGACCGTGCGCATGGTTGCGACCGTTCCTTCAAGCCGGGCAACCACCAATTTGGCTACGTCCTTGGTATCCACTAGACCGCCCGGATATTGTTCCAGCGACGTTGACGCTGCCACCGTGGTGCTTCGCCCATCCGGCAGCGCGTGCAGGGCGCGCATTCGCTCCGCAACTTCATCGGCAAAAACCCGGGCGGCAGCGACGATTTCGTCCAACTGCAGGTGCAGGTCGCGGAAGTTCTTCCCGACGACGTTCCAGTGTGCCTGCTTTCCTTGAATGTTGAGTTCGATCAAGTCAACCAGGACCGACTGCAGAGTGGTGCTGAGCGTTTTTGACGCTTTCATGGTTCCTCCTGAGGTGGCGGGGGTAGGCAAAGGTAGTTGTTCGCATGCTTGTCTTTTGACCGTAACTACTTCGGCGGGAGAAATCCACAGCCCCGCGAAGTTTCCCGGTTGTGCCCTCGGCTCAGCCGCGGCCGACGTCGTCATCGGCGGGTCGATGGCTGCTGCGGCCGTCGGTGGCGTTGCCGTCGTCGGCCAGCAGTTTCAGGATCTGGTGCTGCGGAAGGACAGGCTGGCTGTACTCCTCGGAGAGAACATCCAGCATCGCACTGGCAAAGTCCGCATCATCGGAGGCCATGGCATCGCGGGCGATCACCACCCGCAGGTTGTTGGCGAAGGCATCCGCAGCCGTCTGAGCGATGCAGTTCTGTGTCGCCGCGCCCGCAAGCACTACCCGGTCCACTGACCAGTTCCGCAGGCGGAGCAACAGATCGGTGCCAAAAAAGGCACTGTCGCGGGTCTTGACCAACCGGGGCAAGTGTTGTTCCCGGAGCCCGGGAACGACACGTGCCTGTGCACTGCCGCGGAAGATCAACCCCTGGTCGTCATCGAGCATGCTCAAAGTCCACGTGGAGCGGTCCCGTTCATGTTCGGTGCAGACCAAGAGCACCGGGCAGTCTCTTTGCTGGACCGCGGCGATCGCCCCATTGCAGGCCGCTGTTACGGCGTCCTGCTGAGCCTGCAGGACCGGATCTTCAAAGTACGCGTTTTGCATGTCGATAATGAGGACCGCCGTCGTCACGTCTGCAGTATCCGGGAGGGAAGGAAGCCGGGTGTTCCCAAAGCCAAAAGTCCGAACAGATGTGTTACGTAGCCAACAATAAGCAGGATAAACAGGACAACCACCACGGCGATCAGGGTGAGCCAGATCCATCTGAAGGACTTTTTCGGTGCACCCTCATCATGGCCCTGATCCATGCTCATTGACCCTTCCGCTGGAGGGGTTTCGCCGGGAGGCACACCTCCGCCGGGTTCCAAACCGGTGATGTTTTCCTGCTCCGGATCTGGATTCGAACTCATCGGAGCCTCCAATAGGTTTTGCATAGCGGTCAAACCGGCAAACAGCGGCCAAACGGACAAGCAGGTCGGCCGCAGATAAGTCCGGTCCTTCCCGATTTAAAACCGGTCCCTCCCCGCGGCGCGCTTTGCCTTCAACTCTTGCACAATAGCTCCAGGTTGGAAAGCATACTTAGTAACCGCACTTCAGCAGCCGCAGCCGGTAACGCTGCAGACAGGAGCAGAACCATGGATCGTTCGACGGAATCGACGGAATTTGTGCCCCGCACGGCCATCGTGACTGGGTCCGACTCTGGCATCGGCCGCGCAGCAGCGGTCGCGCTGGCAGCCGCCGGGCTTGATGTTGGCCTGACGTGGCACCGTGATCAGGACGGCGCCGAGCAAACGGCCCAGGAGGTCCGCTCGCACGGCTGCAAGGCGATCGTGACCCAACTTGATACCACCGATGTCGAGGCCTGCGGAAACACCATTGATTCCCTGATCCACCAGCTTGGCGGGGTGGATGTCTTCGTCAACAATTCTGGCACCGGGGACGGGAAAAAGTTCCTGGACTTGAGCTACGAGGATTGGGCCCGGACTATGAACACCAACTTGAACGGTGCCTTCGTCTGCCTCCAGCGCGCCGCCCGGGAGATGGCGCGGGCCGGCCATGGCGGACGCATAATCGCCGTTACCAGTGTCCACGAGACGCAACCGAGGGTGGGTGCCTCGGCCTACGACGCGTCCAAACACGGACTTGGTGGCCTAATTAAGACGATCGCCCTCGAACTGGGGCATCTGGGGATCACCGCCAATGCCGTTGCGCCGGGTGAAATCGCCACGGAGATGACAGGTCAGGACGATGAGAATCCGCGCAGTACGGAACGCCCGGGTATTCCGCTCGGTCGGCCCGGCGACGCGCGCGAAGTCGCCGCCGTGATCGCCTTCCTGGCCTCGCCTGCAGCAAGCTATGTCAGCGGAGCATCCTGGGCGGTCGACGGCGGCATGCTGGCGATGGGGCCCCAGGCCGGCTCGCACATTACAGGCAACGAGTGGCGTGAACTCTAGCGCCTTAACGGTTAAAGGCCGGGGGTCATGCGCGGCCGGCATGGTGGCCGGACGGGCACAAGCATGGTGGCCGGGAACCGGAGCAGGCAGTGGAACAGGCACAGGAGCGTGCTGAACGAGGAACGGCAAATCTCAAAGTCTTTTGCCCCGCTTGGGGATTCCCGGGCCCATATTGCGCTCCACGGTGGGAGAATGATGGTCCATAATGGACTTCTGAACTGGCTTCTTGACTCGGATCCGGCGATTCGCTGGCAAGTCCTGCGGGACCTCACCGACGCCTCTGCGGACGAGGTGGCCGTCGAGCGGGCCAAGGTAGTTCGGCAGGGATGGGGTGCGCGCCTCCTGGCGCTCCAGGGCGACGACGGCCAATGGGCAGGTGGCACTCATTTTCCTGCCGCAACCTCCGAGACAAAAGGCCAGCCGTGGACCGTGACGTCCTTTTCGCTGAAGCTGCTGCGCGACTTCGGAGTGGACCCGTCCGATGACAGAGTGCGGCGCGCCGTTGCACTCGTGCGGGAGAAGAGCCGTTGGGAGTACGACGGGTCGGCCTTCTTCGACGGCGAGGTCGAGCCGTGCATCAATGGTCTGGCGACAGCCGTCGGTGCGTACTTCGGCGAAAACGTGCGGGGCATCGTCGAGCGGCTGCTCTTGGACCAGCTCGAGGACGGTGGCTGGAACTGCGACACCGAGATAGGTTCGACGCGGGCGTCCTTCAACAGCACTATCGCCGTGCTCGAAGGGCTGCTGGAGTACGAGCGGGCCGTCGGCGGAGCCGCGCCCGTGCGGGCCTCGCGTGGCCGTGCCCACGACTATCTGCTCGACCGACACCTCATGCACCGGCTTTCCACCGGACAGATACCGAACGAGAAGTGGCTCCAGTTCTCCTATCCGACCCGTTGGCACTACGACGTGCTGCGTGCACTGGAATACTTCCGCTGCGCGAGGGTCGACCCCGACCAACGCTGGACCGAGGCCATCGAGCTGGTGCAGAGCAAGCGCACCGCCGACGGTCGGTGGCTGCTGGAGAACACCCATCCCGGTGCCGTGCACTTCGAGCTCGAGAAGGGTGACGGAAGGCCCAGCCGCTGGAACACGCTGCGGGCACTGCGCGTGCTGGATTGGTATCGGTCCTGCCGGACGGGCAGCACCTGAGGCGCGGTTCATTTCGTCTAGGCTTGACCTTCGTGACCGAAAACGCGCAGTTGGACGACTTCGACTTCAATGGGTTGCGCCGATTCCCTGACGTTGAAGCGCCCAACCTTTTCGCCTCCGACGCCAGCGACCGGCTCATCCTTGCCACGGCCGCCGCGACTTTGTCGGCGCTCGACGACGGACGCCTCGCCATTATGGGGGATCGGTACGGTGCGTTGACCCTTGCGGCCGCGGCAGTTTTCGGAGCCACTGGAATCCGAGTGCATCAGGACGGCCGGTCCTCTGAGCTTGCCCTTCGGAACAATGCCGCCCGGCTCGGCGGTGCCGGGAGCTTCCGGCAACTGCCGCTGGGTCCTGAACTCTTCGATGGGGTCAGTGTGGTGCTGTGGCAACTGCCCCGGGGCCTCCATGAACTCTCCGAAGTCGCGGATCTGATGGCCCGCCACGCGGGCGACGACGTCCAGGTTTTCGCCGGCGGACGGGTCAAACATATGACCCCCGCGATGAAAGAGCTGCTGCGGGAATCCTTCGGAACCGTGACAGCCGGCCTGGCCCGGCAGAAGTCCCGCGTGCTGACGGCCCGGGAGCCCCGCCGTCCAGCCGGTCCCACACGCTACCCGCAGCGGGAGTACAACGCCGAGCTGGGCCTGTGGATCTGCGCGCACGGCGCAACCTTCGCCGGCACCAAACTCGACATCGGATCTCGCTATCTGCTGGACTTCGCGGCGGAGATGAAGCCAGACGCACACCGGGCCATCGACCTGGGCTGCGGCTCGGGTGTGCTGGCGGCAGCCCTGGCCGCACGCCGGCCCGACCTCCGGGTGACGGCCACCGACCAGTCAGCCGCCGCAGTGGCCTCAGCTAAGGCAACAGCGGCGACCAATTCCCTTACCGGCCGCATCGACGTTGTCCACGATGACGCCATGGCCAGCTTTCCGGATGAAAGTGCGGAGCTGATAATACTGAATCCGCCCTTCCACGTTGGTTCATCGGTGCACGCGGGTGCTGCCCTAAAACTCTTTGATGCCGCGGCGCGGGTGCTGTCGCCGGGCGGGGAATTGTGGACAGTATTCAACAACCATCTTGGTTACATTGGACAGCTGGAACAGCGCGTGGGAAGGACGGAGGTCCGCGGCCGCACAGCAAAGTTTACGGTCGCGGTTTCCACCAAAAGCTCCGGCGGTGGCTCACGGACGATCGCAGACAGGAACAGCCAGCAGCACTTTGGCAGCGGAGCGGAAAACTACGCCTCGGAGAGAACCTGGGCCAAGGTGTGCTCACCCAAACGTCTCAACGGTGGGTTGTCATCCGAATGAGTCAGCAGCGCGCTGCCAATATTCAGTGCCCAACCCTGCGCCCAGCGCCAGGTATGCCCGTCCGTGCCGCACAGTCTGGTCACCTCACGGCGGAACACTGACCGGTCACGGGCGTCAAACGTCATCCAGGCAGTCGCGAGATCGGTGGCCGGGTCACCGCTGGTCAGGTCGCCGAAATCTATTACCGCCGTCAACGTGCCCCGGCGATGCAGGATATTGCCCGGGTGCAGGTCGCCATGGAGCCAGACCTGCGGTCCGCGCCATAGCGGTGCGGCCACCAGTTCCTGCCATAAATCGATTAACCCTCCGCCAGCCAGCTCCGGAGCACTGAGGCGGGCGCGGACCGCGTCGTCCCGCAGCGCCAGTGCCGTCCCACGGACTGGGTTTCGCGGAGCGTCGGCCGGGGCTGGACGGTGGATGTCGGCTATAAACCGGGCCAAAGCCAGCGCGAGCGAATTCCGCCTGCCCGGCGGGAGGCCAAGCACTGCAGTGCCTTCCAGCCATGGGCTCACAGACCAATACCAGGGGTAGATCGGAGAAAGCTGCCCAACCCGGACCGGCAGCGGCAGGGAGACGCGCGTTAACCTTGAGAACTCCGGCAACCAGCGCTGCTCGTGCCGAACCAGCTGAGCCGCCGCGGCCCGGCGCGGCAGTCTGACCGTATATTCGCGACCCAGCCGAAAGAGGGCGTTATCCCAACCATTGGACAACGTGCGGATGGCCAAGGTGGACAGGTCCGGATGCTGGCTCAGCAGCAGCGAGCGGACCAAGGGGGCATCAACATCGATCTCCGCGGCGGGCATTGCGGGCACGGCACAACGCCTTTCCTCCGGTTGGAACCTAAGCGTGCCGAAAGTGGCCGCCGGGCTTAGAAGCCCTCTTCGAACACCTCGCCGTAGGCGACCTTCTCGTCCAAGAAGGCCTGCACCTCATGCGGCAGCACCACCACGCGCACACCATGCAGCTTGTCCGCCGCGGACTGCAGGAGGATCGGACGGACGGTCAACACAAAGTTTTCGTCCCTGCCCTCCAAATAACGTTCATATGCCGCAGGAAGTGTATTCATGGCCACAGCATAGCCCGCACCATCCGGCCCGGGAAAGCGGGCCATCCAAATATTCGGAACCAGGCAAGAATACGTGCCCGTTTCCGCACGAAGGATAAGAATGAGTCGTAAAACCGCGTCTTAATTCGGTTGACTAGTTGCGGCCTCGCCGGGCGGCTCGTAGAGTAAACAGCAAGTTACCGGATGTAACGTGTCAGCGATCCTCGATTCGAGGGTGTGGGTGCCCCCATGTGGGCCTGACATTTGCACACGGAACGCTTACCGCAAAGCTGCCCCCGTGGCCCTTCGGCGGAATCGTTTCGGTGTCCCCTTTTCTCAATTCATTGCTCCGTGCACCGTCGGCCGAGGTCGGCGCCACGGCGGCAATGGTCGACAGCCAAGGACAGCAAATGTCACCACCAAATTTGATACAAACGCACCCTTTGCATACCGTCTCCGCCCCCGTGGCGCTGTCATACGAACTGTTTCCGCCCCGTACTCCGGCCGCCTCGGATAGTCTCTGGAAAACCATCAAGGAGTTGGAGGCGACCAACCCGGACTACGTCTCCGTCACCTACGGTGCCAGCGGGACCAACCGGGACACCGCCGTCGAACTGCTGAACCGGCTGCTCAATGAGACCACCTTGCGGCCGTTGGCACACCTCACCTGTGTGGGGAACACAGCCGAGGAACTCGCCGAAATCGTGACGGACCTGCTGGAGAACGGCGTACGGGGCATTCTGGCCCTGCGCGGGGACCATCCTCGGGACGGCAGTCTGGAGCATCCGCCCGGGTCGCTGCACCATGCCCAGGATCTGATTGAACTCATTCGCGGCGTCGAACAGCGGCGCACCGCCTTGTTATGTGCCGGCCGGGTCGCCATCGGCGTGGCAGCGTATCCGGCCAAGCATCCCGAGTCGCCCAGCCAGGAGCACGATATCGAGGTGCTGCTGGCCAAACAACGCTCCGGGGCGGACTTTGCCATCACGCAGGTGTTTTTCCACGCCGGGCAGTACGCCGACCTGGTCAGACGGGCACGCCGGGCGGGAGTGACGATTCCGATCATTCCCGGTGTTATGCCGCTGACCAGCCTGCGCAGGCTGCAGCGGCTGGGGGACCTGACAGGGGTGGAGCCGGTGCCGGAATTGGTGCGTGCGTTGGCTTCAGCGGACGACGACGGCGAACGCCGCCGGATCGGCGTGCAGGCCACGGTCGATCTGGCGCGAGCGGCGCTGGACGCCGGCGCGCCCGGCATACATCTCTACACCTTCAACGAGCATGGCGCCGCGCTGGAGGTCTTGGACAAGCTCCAGCTGCTCCGTCCGGACCGTCCGACATTTGCCCGCCGCAGGGCCACGCCGCTTTCCGCCAGTGTGCTCGCCGGCTGAGCAAGGGGTTCACTCACCGCCAGCACCGCAGTCATCACCCTTTCAACCTTCCCTAGAAATGAGGACCATCCCGTGCCCGAATCCACAGCACCCGCCGCATCACCCGCCGCAACCTTTCCGTCGTCGTCCATCCTGGGATATCCGCGGATAGGCCGCCGCCGTGAACTGAAAAAGGCGGTCGAAGCCTACTGGGCCGGCCGGATCGACGCGGCCGCACTTGAGGAGACCGCGAAGAAGATCCAACTGGACACCGCCAAGCACCTGCAAGCACTGGGGCTGACCGAGGCCGCCGCGGTTCCCGGCACCTTTTCCTTCTATGACCAGGTACCCGACGCCGCAGCCCACCTCGGTGCCATCCCGGCACGCTTCGGGCAGCTGCTGGACGACGCCGGACAGCTGGATTTGGAGGGATACTTCACTTTGGCCCGCGGCAACGCCGGGCAGCAGCCGTTGGAAATGACCAAGTGGTTCGACTCCAACCTCCACTACCTGGTGCCGGAGATAGGCCCGGAGACCGCCTTTTCGGCAACCTCGAACCGGATCGTGGAGGAATTCGAGTATGCCCTGACCAACGGCGTGGAAACCCGGCCGTACCTGATTGGTCCGGTCACCTTCCTGCTGCTGAGCAAGCCGGCCGACGGCGCCCCGGAGGGGTTTGCGCCGCTGAGCCGGCTTGAAGACCTTCTTCCGGTCTATGTGGAACTGCTGGGCCGGTTGGCCGCAGCCGGCGCGAGCTGGATCCAGCTCGACGAACCGGCGCTGGTGGCGGACCAAGACGTGCCCATCGCCGAACTGCAGACGGCAGTGTCCCGAGCCTACGACGTGCTCACCTCGGCACCCGCCCGGCCGGCAGTGCTGGTCAGCACCCCCTATGGTTCGCTGGACGAACTCCTGCCGACCCTGGCAGCCAGCAGGATCGAGGCGCTGCACCTTGACGTTTTCAAGGGTGCAGTCCCGGACGCCGGGGAGCTGGCCCTGTTGGCGGGCAAGACAGTGGTGGCGGGACTCGTGGACGGTCACAATATCTGGCGCAACGACCTTCGGGCCGCCGCGGACAAACTGGCTCAGCTGCAGTGCAGTGTGTCCTCCCTCGCGGTCTCCACGTCAACCTCAACGCAGCACGTTCCGCACGATGTGGAGGAAGAGACCCAGTTGTCCGCTTCGCTGCGCAGCTGGCTTGCCTTTGCGGATCAGAAGGTGACCGAAGTCGTTACCCTCGCCGGACTGCTCGCTGATGCGGCCGCCGTCGAGCCCGCCATTGCGGAAGCCAGCCGAATTATCGCCGCCCGCGCTGAAGCTGAAGGGGTGCGGCGCGGGGACGTCCGGGAGCGGATCGCTGTGCTGAATTCCGCTGACTTCCGCCGTGCCGACTACGCCGTTCGGGCTGCGGTCCAGGAAGCGGAACTGAACCTCCCATCGCTGCCCACCACGACCATCGGATCATTTCCGCAGACCAGCGAGATACGTTCCGCGCGGGCCCGAGCCAACAAGGGCGAGCTGAGCCAGGATCAGTACAAGGACCGGATGCGGGATGAGATTCAACGCGTGGTGGCTCTGCAGGAGGAGCTGGGATTCGATGTGCTGGTCCACGGTGAGCCGGAACGCAATGACATGGTCCAGTACTTCGCCGAGAACCTGGAGGGCTTTGACGTCACCGTGCACGGCTGGGTCCAGTCTTACGGCAGCCGCTGCACCCGTCCCTCCATCCTGTGGGGCGACGTCACCCGGAGCCAGCCGATCACGGTGGAATGGGCCAGCTATGCTCAGTCCCTGACAGCAAAACCGATGAAGGGCATGCTGACAGGGCCGGTGACCATCCTGGCCTGGTCCTTTGTCCGTGATGATCAGCCGCTGGGAGAAACCGCGAACCAGGTGGCGCTGGCCCTGCGCGATGAAATTGAAGACCTGCAGAACGCCGGCATCAGGATCATCCAAGTCGACGAACCCGCCCTGCGTGAACTCCTGCCACTGCGCGCCGTCCACCAAGCTGCCTACCTGGACTGGTCCGTGAACTCATTCCGGCTGGCCACCTCCGGCGCTGCCAACGGAACGCAAGTACACACTCACCTGTGCTACTCCGAATTTGGCGCGGTCATTGACGCCATCGACGGACTTGACGCGGATGTGACCTCGATAGAGGCGGCCCGCTCACGGATGGAGGTGGTGCACGATCTGCAAAGTCACGGCTTCGCACGCGGTGTTGGCCCGGGGGTCTACGACATCCACTCACCACGGGTGCCGAGCCAGGCCGAAGTAGTCGAGCTGCTGGATACGGCCGTGGCGCATGTACCCGTGCGCCAGCTGTGGGTGAATCCGGACTGCGGACTGAAGACCCGAGGGTACGCGGAGACTGAGGAATCGCTGCGGAATCTGGTGCAGGCTGCCCGGCAGGTCCGGGCGCAGCTCGTTCAGGCCCGCTGACTCGAGGCGGCCGGCGAGCCGCCGCGAAATCCGCTGGAAGCTCGGTGCGGGTGGAGGGCCGCCGCGAAATCCGCTGGAAGCTCGGTGCGGGTGGAGGGCCGCCGCGAAATCCGCTGGAGGTTCGAGGTGGCCGGCGGGCCGCCGAAGCTGGAGGTGGTGGCCGGGTCCGCTGCAGGCCGGTGCGGGTGGCGAGCCGCCGCAGATTCGGTCGGGCGACGGATGCGTCGAGCGCCGGTGACGGCGCCGGTACCGCCCGGTGTGTCCGGTGTGTTCGGTGACGGCGGTGTGGTCGGCCTGCCGCCGCGAATCCGCTGCAGGTGGCCGGGAATATCCTGCCCGGCGGTTGGCCGCCGCGAATCCGCGGCTGGTGGTCGGCTATAGCCTTCCTGGTG
>NZ_JADPVH010000055.1:0-15323 GCF_026932795.1 Paenarthrobacter sp. Z7-10
AGGAAGCTAAGCGGCCGATAGGCAGCGTCTCCTGTCCTTTAAGCGATTCGAGGTTGATATCAGCAAGTGCGTTGCTGATAATCGGCTCCAGGAGGTCTTGAAGGGATACTTTTTGGAGGGCTGCCATTGTGCGCAGCTTCTCACTGTCGGCCAGCGACAACTTGATGTTAAAGCTGTCGCGCGGGCCACGGCTGGGCCGACCGGTCCGCTTCTTCACTGGTGCCATGGTTTGATCATGCCTCAGCTTTTGTAAAAGAAAACTCAATGCAGAGGGTGTGTCGGGCAGAAAACTTACGACAGTGGCCGCCGCCGTAGCCAGCTAAGTACCGATTCTGCCGTCGGGACGGCCCCTCCGCCTAGAATGGACGGCACGGCCTCCGATGAATCGCATCTGCTGTCCGGTTGCCATTGGATTCTGCCGTTCGAGCCGTAGAGGGAGCCCTCCCAGCATGTCCATCCCATCGAAGGATTTCCGCCAATGGGCTGATTCGCTCGACAGTGGCATGAGCGTTTCGAGGATGTCCGAACTTGCTGGTTTGAACAGGGCGACGCTCCATGGTCAGATTTTCAGGGGGCAGGTAGCGGAAAAAGTTGTCGTGAATATGGCTCGTTCACTTGAAATGGACCCACTGGGTGCGCTGTCTTCGTTTGAGCAATATTCCGAACTATTGGATGAGACGATGGCTCCCTCGCGGGCGGAGCTGCTGAGCCAAGTCCACTTCAAAGATCTATTTGGTGAGTTAATCCGTCGTAGCGGGTCACCTGAAGCTGCTGCCCTTGCTGTGGACTTGCCTTTTGAAGATTCTGTTAGGTCGTGGCTGGATACAATCGATCCCGGTAAGATCCGATATTTTCTCGCAGAGCAGGCTGGAATTACGGAAGCAGCCATTTCTGGACAATTGGCCCTAAATAGGATGACACCGGCTCTTGCCGTCGCGGCTGCGCGTCATGCTGGCGTTTCGTCAGGCAGTGGGCTCGTGGTCACTGGGGTGCTGACGGAAGAAGAGGGTCGATGGCCGCCCGGGGGACGGCTCGCAGCGCTTAGGAGTGCCTCGGCCGTTAGTCTCATCGATGTTTCAGCGTACTGGCTGACCCTCTTACGTCGCCGGGCCCTCGCGGCGTCCAAGGATCAGGACGTTGTTGAATCTATTTGGGAGCATCTCGGATGACTGTGGTCGTGCTGTCCAGCGTCGGTCTGCTGCTTTTACTCATCCTGACTCGTCTTAGCAAGATTCGGGTACCTGGGAAGCGATTGGACCTAATCGCTGTTGCCGCGGCCTGCCTTATTTGCGTCATGCTTCTGGCGATCCCCACGGTGTATGTCACCACGGATCACCTGCTCGGAGGCCGGAATATCGCAAATCTGGTCAGCCATTTACTTCTATACGTCGTCTTTTGGATCGTTGGCGTTCAAGTAGCGTCAGCCCTCGTCTTAACCAGGGCCCGTTCGCTCATCGTCGGCCCCGTTAACCGCACCGCTACGGCGGCTGTGACCGGGGCAACGATATGGCTGTTTTTTGCCAGCTTCCTGCCAACGTCAAGCATGGGCATCTTGGAGTATCAGGACCAATGGACGGTTCAGGCTTACCTAGTTTTGGGCCGGCTGTATCCGGCTATCATCTCGGGCTTGTTGGTTGTTCCCCGTAGCTGGAAGACCGCTCTGTCAGTTCCACTCCCACTTTTGAGGGCATCTTCGCTACTCACGCTCTGGGGTTTGACACTGGTTGTTCCCTCACCCATCTTCGAGGCGATGAAGCCATATGTTATGTGGGCCGCCACAGCAGAGGATGTATGCGCGTATGGTGGTGCGGCCCTGGTGGCGGTTGGAAGTGCACTCACCTGGCTGTCCAGACGTGCAGAGAACCGGCCGGACGAGACAGTGTTTAGAGGCTGACGGCGGTCAGCCAGCCGAAGACGGCAGCGACCGATACACCAACTATCCAACCACAGCAAACCTGCGCCGTGGTATGGGCACCGAGCCTTACGCGCGACCAACCCACCAGAAGCGGAACTGCAGCGGTGAGGATCAGCAGCGGACCAAACAGCGCGACCAAGGCTGCTGTGAAATATGCTCCCACGGCGGCGTGGATGGATAGCTTCCAAAAAAGGTTGATCACCAGTACGGTCACCAGTCCCAGCGCCAGCCCGAGAATCATCAAATAGAGGCCGGAGGGTGCCCCTATGCCAACCAACAGGACGGTCCCGATGATCATTGATCCCAACACGGCCGCGAGCACAGGGGCCCGCTGAGTTCGTTGGCTCACGTGATGATCGCTGACCCGTCCACGGCGGGACAGAAAAAGCAAGCCCGCCAGCGGCCCAAAGGTAACAAAGACAACAGCAACAGCGGCTGCTCCTGCATTGCGCAAACTCCATCCAGAGGACAGTGAACTGCTGACAAGCAGGATTGTCCCCAACGATGCCGGTCCCAGAACTTCACTCAGAATTCGGGCTGCGGACCTCTCCCGCTGATTGTCGGTCGCATGGGGTTCCATGAACGTGTCACGCTCCTTTGAAATATTCGTCACAGCAGCTGGAACTATACTATTTTCTTAGTAAACTGATAAACTAAGGAAATCAAGTTACCAGTGCGACCCTTGAGTCATGGGCGAGTCGTCCAGAAGGACAGCAATGCAAGCCTATGTGGCGAATGGTGCGGGAGAAGCCGAAGGTCTTCTGACCGCAAGTGAACCAGTCGTGGAGTCTCGGCTGAAAGTGTCTCGTTGGAGCAGTGAAAGATTCGGTCGAGAGTGTGGAGCTCGAGCCGGAACTGGCCGTTAGTTGAAAGACAGATTAGGGGTTTCATCCGCGTCCAGTGGCATCCCGCATGATGGGCGGCAGGCCACTGGACCGTGCGCTTTCATGGTGCAGTCAACCGAGGGAAGACCATGAACAAGGGCAGTATCGGAGCGGTAGTGGTTTCGGGAGCGTTCTTTGTACCCATCGCCTTGCTGCTGAGCATTGTGGTGCTTTTGGGAAGTGGTTCCCCGTCCCTGGCTGGGGGGTGTGAGGGTCCGGCTGTTTCAGTGGATTATTCTAAGCTCCCCGGCAATGTGGCCGGGTACGTGGGGGAACGGTTGAAGAACGCCGCCGCAATCATGGGGGCGGCCAAATCGTTGAATCTACCCAAAGGGGCCCAGGTTTTGGGTGTGCAGGCGGCGTTGGGTGAGTCATCGCTGGATGTAAACGCCCCTGGTGACGCAGCCGGTCCCGATAGTGCAGGGTTGTTCGCACAGCGCGGGAACGGCGCGTGGGGATCATATGCGGACCGGATGAATCCCACGGTCAGCGCCACAAACTTCTTCAAGGCGTTGCAGGGAGTCCAGGGGTGGGAGTCACTGGACCCTTCCGTGGCTATTCACCGGGTGCAGGGCAACGCCGATCCTTACCACTACGCAAAGTTCGCCCGGCCCGCTATCCAGATCGTTACCGCCCTGTCCGGGGCAAAGCTGACCAACGGTTCGTGTGCCCCGAACACCGGGGTGACCACCTCGCAGGCAGGCAACGACTATCCCTGGAAGACCTCCCCGGTCGGGACCAATAATCCTGCAACCCATTTCAATTTCCGTGAATGCGTGGACTTCGCCTGGTACAGGTTCATGCAACAGGTTGGTACGCCCGACCCTCCCTATAAGTACGATTCCCTGGCCATCCGCCCCGGCAGCGCGAGCACGTGGAAAGCGGCGTGGGACCGGCAGGGATGGGCCACCGGTGCGAAACCAGTGGTGGGGGCCATCGCCTGGTTCGCCCCGTATCTGGATTTTGCTGACATCAAAACCGGGGAATTCGGCCACGTCGGTGTCGTCAAAGCCGTCAACCCCGACGGAAGCGTCCAGGTCGAGCAATACAACGGCAGAGCCGCACCCAACGACCATCAGTACAGCGTTTCGACGTTGCCCGCCGATCACGTTTCCGCGTACCTCTACATCCCGAAATAGAAAGGAGTATCCCGGCATTTCCTTCCCTGATGCTGGCATCCGTTGTGGTCCTGACCACCGGGTGTGCGGCAACAAACCCCACAACGCCCGGAGCCGTGGTGACGACTCAAACCGGTTCCGCCACTGCGGTGCCAACGCTGGGCCTTTCACCCCAGGCACTCCAAAGCGGACCCACCGAACCGGTATGGGATCAGGAAAGCAAAGACTCAGCCCGCAGGGCTGCCGCAGCAGTGATGGAACTCTTTGCCCGACCGGGGCTGAGCGCCACGGCGTGGGCTAATGAGCTGGCGGCTGTGATGACGCCGAAGGCCATCACCGATTTTTATGGCACGGATCCGGCACGGATCCCCGCCCACCACGTCACCGGTCACCCTTCCCTGACGGTCGATCCAACTAATGGCTTCAGTGTTCTGGCCACGGTTGCCACCGACGCCGGATCCTACCGAATCCAATTGCTGCGCACCATGGCCGGCGCGCCGTGGAAGGCGAACAGGATCACCGCAGAATTTGGTCACTAAAAACGCTCGAGGAGAAAGGAGAACGGACATGGTTGGAAAGAAAACCCGGTCCAGGGCCCGGGACACATCCGATGACCCGTCTGTTGCTGCTGCCACCCTGTGGCCGGCGGTGGAGCTGACAGGGCCCAGCAAACCATTGTTGAGCGTGCCACGGCCGGGTCCGGCCGGGCGGTTGCCTGAAAGGAAAGCCTCCGGTGTGCTGCCGCAGTTTTGGTGGCTCGGAGTCCACGGCGGTGCCGGGGAAACATCGCTGGCCCAGGCAACCATCGACACGAAAGCCGCGGAGCACCATTGGCCTCTCTCGGATAAACCCGTGCCTGTGGTCCTGGTATGCCGCTCCAACATCACAGGCCTGCAGGCCGCCCAGCGCGCTGCCACGGAGTGGGCGTCCGGGTCACGGACCAGCACGTCAGTGCTGGGCCTTGTGGTGGTTGCCGATGCCCCCGGACGGCTCCCTGCCCGGATCCGGGACTTTACCCGGATCGTCGGTGGGGGAGTGCCCCACCTTTGGACCGTGCCGTGGATGGAGCAATGGCGTTTAGGCCATCACGTCCCGGCAGAAGAACTCCCACGAACCGTGCGCACCGTTCTTGATCAGGTGCGTCTGGCTGCTTCAACACTGCCTGCCGGGACCCCGGCGACTTAGAAATTAGAAAGAGGAAACGTTAATGCTGCTCTCCAACGCTTTGTACTGGTCCGGCACGGTGATAGCTCAGGTCCCCAATCCCGGAACGGGTGAGGCACCTCCGGGCTCTGCCGGGATCCTGACCATCCTCAAATGGGTTGCCTGGATTGTTTTCGCCCTGGCCGTGGTCGGCATCCTTGCCTGCGCCGGGACCATGATGGTCAGCAACCGCCGCGGCGAAGGAGGAGAACACGCCGGGCGTTTGGCCTGGGTGCTGGGCGGGTGCATCCTGGCCAGTGTTTCCTCAGCACTCGTCGGTGCCCTGGTCTAAGGAAAGGATCATCATGACAGAACCGCTGGAATCCACCACCGGGCAGAACCCGTTGACCAGGCCCCGGTTCATCATCCCGGCCGTCATCGTGGCAGTGCTGATCATCGCCGCCATCGTTCTGGCCATCATCCCCAAGGGCGGAGGAACCGCTGCCCCGGAGGGAACCGGACCAACCGATAGTGTGGCCACCGCTTCCACACCGAATCCCGCATCTACAGCAGCGCCTGCATCGGCATCGGCACAATCGGAGGCCAGCATCTGCGGGTTACCGGCCGGGACGCAGACGACACCTGTCACCACTCCTGAAGGAACGAAGTGGGAGCTGGTGGGTAAGATCGCCACCCCGACCTCACCAAAAAAGTACGGCCCCGGCAGGACCGGCAGTAATGGGCTGCGCTCCTGCTTCGCCCACTCACCCACCGGGGCGCTCTACGCGGGCATGAACATGGTCGTGCTCAGCAGCACCGGTCACAGCAACCTGGTCACCAAATACCTCACCGTTGACGGTCCCGAACGAGACAAACTCCTGGCCGCACCAGGCTCTGCATCAATCGGGGATCCCGACTTCCAGCTGGCGGGCTTTAGAATCAGCGACTACAGCGGCTCACGAGCGGTCATTGACTACGGTTTCAAAGTCTCCAATGGAACCTTTGGTTCCATCCCGGTGGCGATGCAGTGGCAGGACGGGGACTGGAAGTTCATTCCTCCCGCATCCGGTCAAAATGAGGGCCGCCAAATATCCGACCTGAACGGATTCATCCCTTGGACCGGCGTCTGAGATGACTCCCCTCGATCAAAGTAGCCAGTCCTGCTCTCCCTTGGACTTCCATTGCACAGTTGGGGGTTTCATCGCGGACAGTGCCGGTGATGCGTTGAAGAACATGGCGAAGGCTATTGGTGAGGCGACCGATAATGTGTTGAAGACTTTGGGGACGTTTTGGGTCAAGGTGGGAACCCCTGATTTAACGGCTGTTCCGGGTGGTTCAACGGCGAGTGATCCTGTGGCTTTTATTCAGAACAGTCTCTGGTTTTGGACGCTCGCCCTCGCTGTTTTCTCCGTCCTGGTCGGGGCGGGGAAGATGATGATCGAACGCCGTGGCGCCCCGCTCAGGGAGCTCACCCGTTCGTTGGTCACTCTCATTGTTGTGACCGGGGCGGGTGTGGCGGCCATTGGTATTTTGGTGGTGGCCGCTGACCAGTTCTCCGTGTGGATCATCGACCGGTCAACGCAGGGGCGATCGTTCGGGCAGAATCTGCGTACGATGCTCAACCTCAGCGGCTCCAGCGCGATGGGATCGATCATGATCATCTTGCTGGGTTTCATCGCGATCCTTTCCTCCTGTGTCCAGATTGTTCTCATGATCATCCGTGGGGGATTGTTGGTGGTCCTGACCGGGGTCTTCCCCACGGCGGCTGCCTTCACCAACACCAAATCGGGTAAAGCCTGGTTCGGTAAGTGTGTTGCGTGGCTGATCGCTTTCATCCTGTACAAACCCGCCGCAGCGGTGATCTATGCGACCGCTTTCCGGTTGACCACCACAAATGTTTTCAACACCGCCGGCACCGGGGACGCCTTTGATGCTTCTTTCCTGTCCGCGGTCATCGGTCTGGGGTTAATGATCATGGCCCTCTTCGCGATGCCGGCGCTGATGCGCTTCGTCACCCCCATGGTCAATGCCGCGGCCTCGGGGAGCGGCACCATGGCCTCCGGTGCGGCGGCCGGACTGGCGACGGGAGCCATCAGCCTGGGTGGTAGCGGCCGGGGCGGGGGAACATCGTCCGGGACGGGCAGCCCATCCACACCCAACGGGAGCCCCTCAAACAGCGCGGGGCCGTCCGGTACCAAGGCCGCCGGTGATGCCGGATCATCACGCCCCGGTCCTGCAGCTGGTGGCGAAGCCAGCGCGGGTGCTGCTGGTGCCGGAGGTGGAGCAGCGGCTCGTGGTACTGCTGCCGCTTCGGGCACCGCAGCGGCGGCTGCTGGTCCCGTGGGTGTTGCCGTGCTGGCTGCGCACCAGGGTGCCGCGGCGGCCCGGTCAACGGCTGGGGCCGTTCAAGACATGAGTGAAGAATCAACGGGAGGTCCCTGACATGGCAACGATGGAGAACACGTATCGGGAACCGACCTACGGTAACTGGCGGCGCCCGCGGAAGGCCGGCATCGGCACCCTGGGTGGTTTGGCGACGGCGGGACTGTTCCTGGGCCTGATCGTGACAGTGATCTGCTTTTTCACCGGCGGCTGGCTGGCCGGGCTGACCGCCCTGATCGTGCTCGGACTGGCCCTGGCACTCGTCTCGATCAACGACAAACACAACAAATCCCTCGGGGAGCGGGCCTTCGGCTACCTGGCGTTCGGCACGGCACGCCGGCGGAAGACGAACCTGTACCGTTCCGGTCCTCTCGGACTCACCCCGTGGGGGGAGTTTCAGCTGCCCGGCATCGCCGCGGCCTCACAGTTGTATGAGTTCAAGGACTCCTATGGCCGGGCGTTCGCACTGATCCATTTGCCGTCCACGGCGCATTACACCGTCGTTTTCGCCACGCAGCCGGACGGTGCGTCACTGGTCGATCCGGAACAGGTGGATGCCTGGGTCGCGAACTGGGGTGGTTGGCTGGCTGGCCTGTCCAATGAACCCGCCGTCGTTGCCGTGTCCGTGACGGTTGAGACGGCACCGGATTCCGGGGCACGCCTGCGCCGCGAAGTCGAATCAAACATTCACGCCGAGGCCCCGGAGGTTGCCAAGGCCATGCTGCGCGAAGCGCTGCAAACGTACCCACAGGGTTCAGCGACGATCCGTGCCTGGGTCGCACTAACCTTCAGCGCCGCCGCCCGCCCGGGCGGTAAACGCCGCACCGCCCCAGAAATAGCCCGCGATCTGGCCTCCCGCCTGCCAGGTTTGACGGAGCGTCTGGAATCCACCGGCGCCGGTGCCTGCGCCCCACTGGATGGCCAGGAGCTGTGCGAAGTGGTCCGGGTTGCCTACGACCCCGCCGCCGCCCGGCTCATCGATGAAGCCCACTACCAGGGCACACCCGTGGAGCTGAGCTGGGGTGAGGTAGGCCCGTCCGCGCACCAGGCGGACTGGGCCAGCTACCGGCACGAGGGCGGGCATTCGGTGTCCTGGACCATGACCGGTGCACCACGGGGCCATATCCTCTCCTCCGCCCTCGGCCGCCTCGTCGCCCCGCACCCGGAGATTGACCGTAAACGGGTCACCCTGCTGTACCGGCCCATTGAATCCGGCCGGGCCGCGGCCCTGGTCGAACGTGACCAGACCAACGCACTGACCAGGGCCTCCTCAACAACCCGGCCCACCGCCCGCGCGCTCCTGGACGCCCGGGCGGCCCAAGCCACCGCCGCCGAGGAAGCCAAAGGCGCCGGGCTGGTGAACTTCGGCCTGGTCGTCACCGCCACCGTCCTGAGCGCGGAGGGGTTGGCTGATGCGGTGGCCACGGTGGAAGGCAACCTGGGCCCCTCAGCCCGGCTGCTTTTGCGCCGGGCCTACGGGTCCCAGGATTCCGCTTTCGCGGCCTCCCTGCCCCTTGGCCTGGTCCTGCCCAAGCACCTGAAGGTGCCCGAAGAGATCCGCGAGGCCCTCTAATGTCCGCCAACCAAACCAAAAACCATACAACGCCGGCATCGGGCAGGTTACCGGCCGCCGTCCTGCGCCGGCCCGGGTTGCGGGGTTGGCGTGGCCGGGGGCAGGGCGAAGCAGCCTACGTCACCGCCGCCGATGAATGGCGGGCCACCTCCGTTCAGGTCTGCGGGCTGTGGCCCTTCGTCGGCGGCTCCGGCACACCAATCCTCGGAGTCCCCATCGGTGTCCACACGGACACGGGCGCACCCTTTAGCGGGGACCCGATCAGCTGGTTCATCCACGGCATGATCAACAACCCCTCCATGTTCGTCCTGGGCCTGCCGCACTACGGCAAATCCACTCTCGTCCGGCATATTGTCCTGGGTCTGGCCGGCCGGGGCGTCAACCCCCTGATCCTGGGAGACCTGAAACCCGACTACGTGGACCTGATCCAAGCCATGGGCGGGCAGGTCATCAGCCTCGGACCCGGACGGGGCCACCTGAACGTCCTGGACCCCGGCGAAGCCACCGACGCCGCCGCCCGACTGTTGACGGCCGCCAACGAACACCGGGTCAAAGCCAACCATGCCACGGACGAGGGAGAAAAGAAACGCCTGCTGGTCAAGGCGGTGAAAGCGGAGAGGCTGGCTGGGGAGCTTATGGCCGATGCGCATAACCGGCGGCTGAACATGGTCACGGCGCTGATCACGATCGTGCGTAACCACAAACCCAGCGCCCATGAGGAATCCCTGATCGACCGGGCCCTGCACATCCTCGACGATCGGCTGGACCGGGTCCCACTGATCGGGGACCTCATCGACGTCATCAAGGACGCTCCCGATGAGCTGCGTGACATTGCCCTGGACCGTGGCGACATGTCCCGCTACCTGGACGCCACCGACCAGCTGCGCACCTCCCTGTACTCCCTCAACGGCTCGGGCCGGTTCGGGGACATGTTCTCCCAACCCACGGACCAGCCGATGAACCTGTCCCAGCCGGTGGTCTTTGACCTCTCCGGGATCTCCGACACCCAACGCGACATTCAAGCCGCCTGCCTGCTGGCCTGCTGGTCCACCGGCTTCGCCACCGTCCAGGTCGCCCACGCCCTCGCCGACGCCGGACTGGAACCACGCCGGAACTACTTCGTGGTCATGGATGAGCTGTGGCGGGCACTACGCTCCGGGGAAGGCATGGTCGACCGGGTCGACTCCCTCACCCGCCTAAACCGCACCGAAGGAGTAGGCCAGGCCATGATCACCCACACCATGAGTGACCTGGAAGCCCTGCCCACCGAATCCGAACGGATGAAGGCCCGCGGCTTCGTGGAACGCTCCGGCATGGTGGTCTGCGGGGCCCTGCCGAGTGGGGAAATGGAGAAACTGAACAAAGCCGTCACTCTCTCCCGCGCCGAACAGGCCCGCCTCATCTCCTGGGCCGACCCCGGGTCGTGGACCGACGTCGGCGGCTCCCGCAAACGCGTCCGCCCCGGGCTGGGGAAATTTCTGTTCAAGGTCGGCGGCAGGCCAGGCATCCCCGTGGCGCTGAAGCTGACCAGTGTTGAAAAATCGCTCCACGATACAAATAAGCGCTGGCACGATCCGGCCGAAACTTTGCTGGAAGCGCCGGTTCCGGTTAGGGAAGAGGGTGCGGTATGAGTGCTCCGAACCGTAAAGGCACCGGCACCGGCGACGGGGTGGGGATCTGGCTGGCCATCGGCGCAGCTCTCGTCCTTGGGGGTGGGGTTTGGGTTTCGGCCCGTCTCGGATCCTGGTGGGCCGGGATTGCCGCGCCCCCGTCCCAGCCGATTGTTCTGATCGCCGGTCTGGTCAAGGGCCGGGTGCCTTGGCCGGTCCAGTCCACCATCGTCGGCTGCATGTTGCTCGGTGTTTTGGTCGCCCTGGCGGTGGCTGTGTTGGTGGTCCGTTCCCGGAGTGCGCGCAAGCTTACCCGGGTGGATAAGGCAGCGGTCCACATGGGCCGCGGCAAAGACCTGAACCACCTGTCCACGAAAGGGGCTACGGCCACCGCCGTGCGTCTTGGCGTGGAGAACTCCCCGGGTGTGCGGCTTGGCCGCAGCGTCGCCGGCAAACGCCCGCTGTGGGCCTCGTGGGAGGACATGCTGATCCTCATCGCCGGTCCCCGCACGATGAAGACCACCTCCTACGCCGTCCCCGCGATTCTGGACGCACCCGGTGCGGTGATCGCCACGTCCAACAAACGCGACATCGTCGACATCACCCGTCCGATCCGGGCCCAGGCCGGCGCCGTGTGGGTCTTTGACCCACAGGCCGTCGCAGAAGAAGACCCCACCTGGTGGTGGAACCCGCTGTCCTACGTGAAGAACGAAGCCACGGCCGCGAACATGGCCCAGCACTTCGCCAACGGCTCCCGCGAACCCGGAACCAAACCCGATGCCTACTTCGACCCGGCAGGGCAGAACCTGCTCAAAGCCTTCCTGCTCGCCGCCTCACTCAACTCCGCTCCGATCACGCAGGTCTACATCTGGCTGACCCGCCCGCACGACGAAACCCCCGCCGAACTGCTGAAGGCCGCCGGCTTTGACCTGTTGGCGGACATGGTGATGGGCCACATCCGCGAACCGGAAAAGCAACGCGCCGGCGTCTACGGCACCGCCCGGCAAATGGTTTCCTGCCTGACCGACCGTGACGTCAGCCAATGGGTCACCCCACTAAGGAACACCACCGTGGACACCGACCCGCGTCCGCAGTTCGTCCCCGAAGACTTCGTGCGCGGAAAAGGCACGCTCTACAGCCTCTCGCGGGAAGGCGTCGGCACAGCCGGCCCCCTCGTCACCGCCCTGACCGTCGCCGTCGTGGAAGCCGCCGAGAAGTACGCCACCTCCCAGCCCGGCGGACGGCTGGTCACGCCGCTGCTGGGGATCCTGGATGAGGCTGCGAACGTCTGCCGGTGGAAGGCGTTGCCGGACCAGTACAGCCACTACGGCTCCCGCGGCATCATTTTGATGACCATCCTGCAGTCCTGGTCCCAGGGCGTGGAAGTCTGGTCGCTGGAAGGCATGCGGAAACTCTGGTCCGCGTCCAACATGAAAATCTATGGCGGTGGCGTCTCCGAAGTCGGGTACCTCGATGAACTCTCCCGGCTGATCGGCCAATACAGCTACATCAACGTCTCCCGCAGCCACAGCAGGCAGGGCTCGTCCTCCTCACGGCAGGAGAACAAGGACGAGATCCTCTCCGTCGCGGACCTGACGGCACTGCCCCGGTTCCGGGCCATCCTGCTCGCCTCCGGCGCCCCGGCCATCCTGATCGAAACCATTCCCTGGATGAACGGCCCCCACGCCCAAAAAGTCACAGACGCCGTCGCGGCCCAAAAACCACGGGGACGGGATCCCGTAACCGTCTCCGCACACAATCTCTGGACTGACGGGCGGAGACCGTGAGTGAGTTCTCCACCGAAGGATTCGATGACGAAACCGGGGAAGTGCCTTCAGATGACGGGTACCAGGAGCCGGCCGCGGAGCTCGTGTACACCAACCCGGTCGAGTTTTTCGTTGAGCTCCTCGCCCCGTCCTATGTGCGTGAGGTCAATGAAGGAGCGCAACTGGCCTGGTGTCCCGAATGGTACAAACACCCCGAAGCCCTCATCCGGATGGAATGTATATGGCGTGCCTGGGAACACCTGCGCCTGGAACCCGCCCTGGGGTTGAGCACCTGGTGGCTGAATCACGCAGATCCGCACATGCGTGTTCTCATGGATAAAGAAGGCCCGTTCAAAAAATGTGCCTACGACGGCCACACACTCCCACGCACCCCAGGCTTGGCCACCCTCCCGCACGTAGAGCCTGAGACCGGGATTTTCGGTTGAATTTCACCGCCGGGCACTCCGGTCAGCGTCCATCCGCCCGGTCTTTAGGATGGAACCCATGAGCAAACCGCGCGACCTGACTCTTCCCACCGGCTACACCGATCTCCTCGGCGAGCTCAAGGACCGGGTAAGGGCCGCACGCACCAAGGCACTGCGGACGGTCAACACCGAGCTGATCGAGCTGTACTGGTCCATCGGACGAACGATTCTGGAACGGCAGGCCAGCGACGGGTGGGGGAGTGGAGTCATCGGCCGGTTGGCCGAGGACCTGGGAGCGGAGTTCCCTGACATGACCGGGCTGTCACGGTCCAACCTGCAGTACATGCGCAGCTTCGCGGAGGCGTGGCCGGCATTCGACGCAAATGTCCCACAGCCTGTGGGACATTTGCCGTGGGGCCACGTCCGCACCATTCTGGACAAACGTCTGGAGCCGGAGGCACGGGACTGGTACGCCGCAGCCGCGGTCGAGTACGGCTGGTCACGGAATGTGCTGATGAACATGATCATGAACAAAACCAGGGAACGCACCGGGGCCGCGCCGTCAAACTTTGTGCAGCAGCTCCCCGCACCAGATTCGGAGCTGGCTCAGCAGGTCGCCAAAGATCCCTACAACTTCGAATTCCTCGGCCTAACCGGGGAGGTCGCCGAACGCGACCTCGAGAACGCCCTGACCGGCAGGATCACCGAAACCCTTCGTGAACTCGGCCCCGGATTCTCCTTCGTCGGCCGGCAGGTCCACTTCGACGTGGACGGCGACGACTTCTACATCGACCTTCTCTTCTTCCACCTCGAACAATCCCGCTACGTCGTCATCGAACTCAAAACCGGCCGGTTTCAGCCAGAATACGCCGGCAAACTCAATTTTTATGTCGCACTCGTCGACGACGTCCTCCGACGCGCGCACCACAACGAAACCATTGGAATCCTGATCTGCGGCAGCAAGAACGACCGCAGCGTCAGGTACAGCCTCGGACGCGCGACTTCACCCCTGGCCGTAGCTTCCTATACCTACGAGGCTCTGCCGGATGACGTGCGGCAGGGGCTGCCCGACGCCGAGCACTTGACGGCGGCGCTCGAGTGGACCGACACCGAAGAGTTGTGATCATGGTTTCCCGAACGGCAGAACCTCAACCGACCGGGATGATGTAGTGGGCTTGGGGGAGCACACACCTTCTCGCCTTGGGTGTTGAGCAAAAGGACAAACCCCGCCGGCTCTCCTTTTTGTCGGGTGAGAACCGGCGGGATTATCTTTGCGATATCCAGGACTATCCCGGAGTGTTCCTGGGATCGTTGCCCGGATCGATAGTGTCCTTCGACCGGATCTTGTTGTCCTTGCCATGGATGTTCAACTCCCCACCGCCAGAACGGGAAAGATAACCGCGAGCCGCGTCAATTGCCGCGGCCTGGGTGTCGTGAACAGAGGAAGCGCGAGAGGAGCCCTCCCGCTCTGCCTTCCATACGTCGTCACCTGGTACTACGTGATAGCTATTTCGTTCAGCCATATGAATCACCCCCAGACGTAGCTGATGCAGGCAACGTAACAGACGATGCCGACAGAAAGTCTTGGCGGAGGCGTTCAGCTTCTCGGCAATCACCTGCGGCTTCCGCAACTTCCAGAACTACAGAATCGGCAATCCCTTCACCGTCGGAGGCCACTGACCATACCGCCAAAACCACGAAACCACGCTTACATGCAAAGGGCCACTACACTTTGGGCAAATCCCTTGCCAGAAGTCTGCACCTCGAATACACTCAGGTTTCTGCGGTTCAGATCCCTGCTAATTTATGGATCTGGCGCGTTGAAATTAGCAGCTATCATCGCTTCTCTTCTTGAACCGTTGGCGGCCTCATTTTAAGGAAATCTTAGTGAAAGTATCGTTGACGGACTATGCCCGTTTTAGGCGCATCGGCATGGCTGCGATTGTCGCAATCCTGGCATGCATCGCGATTGTCGGTTCGGGGCTTACAGCTTCAACAGCCCGTGCCACTGAACCAACAATTGTAAGTGGGACTGCCGGCCTATTCGTTCCAATGCAAGCGCGCCTGGTTAGTACGACGACGCCCACTGGAACGATAAAAGCCCCACTTGCACCCCTTTCGCCGCGCATCATCCAGGCCTCTGGCCGGTCGGGCCTCCCGGCTTCTGGGGTTTCCGCTGTGTTACTTACCTTTACGGCTACGGATCCCAGTCTGCTTGGGCAGATGTCCGCTGGGCCTGCGGACGGTGCCCTAAGTGGTGTCATGAGGTACGATGCCAACAAACCCACGTCAAATAGCTCTATCGTAAGTGTTTCAAAAGATGGCCAGATTCAAATTCAAGCGACAACGACAACGAATGTCAATATCGACATTCAGGGATATTACACAGCTGGAAACAACGTGACCGCAGCTGGCGGGTACTCTCCGGTGGATCAAAAGCGAATCGTGGATACCATCAACGGGGTCGGTCTACCTAAGGCGACTATCGGATCCGGGCAGACGGTGTC
>NZ_JADPVH010000055.1:15339-26129 GCF_026932795.1 Paenarthrobacter sp. Z7-10
CGGTGTCTATTCAAGTGGCTGGAGTCGCAGGTGTTCCGGTCGGAGCTAAAGCTGCATTTGTAAATTTCCAGGTGGACAATACTAATTCTATTGCGGGATACATCAATCCCTATGCGACGAGTGCTACAAGCCGTCCGGGGGTTTCTCTCAGCTTTCCAGGCACCCCCTATACGTCCACCGGGGCAATGGTGCCCTTGGATTCAAGCGGCGCTTTCAAGCTCTATCTATCCACTAACAACACTATTAATCTGTTGATGGACGTCGAGGGCTACTTCACCCAGGGTTCCAGTAACGGTACTTTTACTCCCGCGATCAGCAAGCTCTACGATAGCCGTGCTGCTGCACATATTGCCCCGGGGCAAACGGTCACTATTCCGGTCGGAGGCGTCGGAGGCATTCCGGATACCGGGCATGGGTTGACCGCAGTGGTTGCCAACTTAAGTGTTATTGACAACAGCGCTTCCGGCGGCTATGCACGTGCTTGGGCATCCGGCGCGGACGAACCATCCAATGTGGGTGCGCTGACATTTGCCACTGGCACCCACACCAACCTGATAACCGTTCCCGTGGGGATCAGTGATGGTGCCGTTCAGATCCACAACGTCTCACCTGACACAGTCGACTACATCGTAGACCTTGAAGGCTGGTACACGGCACCCACACCAACGGTAACCTGCCCCCAGCCATATCAAGCCGGAAGCTGGACAACCACTGTTCCCACCGTCGCCGTCACATGTTGGGTTCATCTCCCAACTACGGAAGATCCTGAAGGAACACTCGACATCAACATAAACTTGGGCGCGGTCGACGAACAACAGCTTCCTGCAAACGGCACTCTCGATTACCCGATCACCGTCCCACCGACTGCCGGCTGGTACGACATCGGCGTGACTGCAAACTACAGCAGTGGCGTTTCCACCGAAACGCACTACAGCTTCGGCCTAGAAGCTGGCAGTCCGAGCGCCGCCATTTCGGCTATTCAAAGGGCTAATCCAGCTGCGTTCGAAAATGTGGCGAACGCCAGTACCACGTCGACAGGAGCAATAGCCGTCCAGACCACAGTCCCTGATGCCCTCGGCGGCTCAGCATCAGTTTCCACTAACCCGAGTACTGGGGTGACACTCAGTCAAGAAGAGCAAACTACGACTGATCCCTTCGACGGATCCACGAGCACAATTCCAGCAAGCACCATGAGTATGTCGTTGCCTTTCTCGCCGACCGCGAGCAGCGCTCATGTGGAGTCAAACGGCGTCGTTTCCTACGACAACCACAATGGGTCGACTACCGTTTCAATCCTCAAACAAGACGCTTCAGTACAGCTAAACACGGTCATACAAGGTGCCAATGCTCCAGCCTCCTACGTTTATCCGGTCAATATGCCGGCTGGTGCCAAACTTTCAGCGAACGATGACGGTAGCGTGACCATCGTTGACTCGGTGGGGAACTTCTTGGGTGGCATTAGCGCACCTTGGGCTGTCGACGCCGGTGGTGGTTCGGTCCCAACGCATTATGACATCTCAGGGAGCTCACTGATCCAGGTAGTGGATTTGTCTCATGTCACTGCATACCCCGTCGTCGCAGACCCCTGGTTTGGAATCGCGTTGATCCAGAAGACAGTGTGGTCCTACGCATACAAAAATGATCCTCGCCTCATGGTTTACCCAACTGTTTGGGGACGCGCCTGGTCCGGGCCAGCGCTTTGGAAGGTGCAATGGAGTGAAGTCATAACAAAGACAACTTCTTACCGTTCCCGGGCGAATACGCCTGACATGTATTACCAGTTTGTCTGCCATCAGGAGTTGGGGGCCGAGTATTGGAAGGGTTCATATAATCTAGACTCGAATATTCGCAGGGGATCGCTATTTCAATATCTCATTCACAAATGCAACTAGCGCTAAAAGGACAAATTGAAGTGAACTTAAAGGCGTTCCGCTATTGGACGTGGGTTACCTTGGGACTCGGAATTGCTGTCATGTTTGCCGCCTACGCCGAAGCTGCTGTCGTCGGTGTTTGGTTTGATGAGCACGGCCTGCCTGATGATATGTCGCCTCTTCCTGAATTGATTCTTGGAGCACTTGGCTTGCTCATCGCGGCTGGCAGTTGCTCCGTTGGGATAATGGGGCGACGCGCCGTAGGTAAGCAAAAACGATAGGTGCGGAAGGCAAAGGATCGACATCCAACGGTAGCCCTCGCAATCCCTTGTCGCCCCCTGGGAATTGAAGGTGAGAACCCTCCTAAAACATTGCAATGGCCGTAAGAATCATGCAATTTGTAAGGAGGACGCGCAGGCCCGCTGGTCTGAGAGCCGTCCTGCTCGGTACGATCAAGTTTCCTTAGGGCTCGCGCGGCGCTCGGGAGGGACTGAAATCGACTATCTGGGCCGGTGTTCCGCAGGTCAAAGGGGGTTGTCCCTTTCAGGCCTCAATAGGGCTCCGAGTGGCATAGTCGAAGGAGGGCCGATCTTGCATTAGATGCAATAATCACGGCTTAAGCGGGAACTGCACTTATCGCTCGGAGTCCTATTCCGGCCATTCCGGTTCCGGCGGTTGGTTCGGGGGCCGTATTCTGAGCGGCTTCAGCGGGGCAGGGCGCCTTTCCCGGCATAGCCTGCCATGGGGACGCCGGCGTCGGCGGCGTGTTTGTGGATGACCTGGTAGCTATAGCCGAGGGCGTTTGCGACCAGGGTTGGCGGCAGTTCCTGAACGAGGCTGCGCAGGGCGGTGTTCCTTGCGCCGCCGAGGTCGATCCCAAGCGCCCGGAGCTGGCCCATCATCGCGTCGGCGTGGATGTGCTGGCCCGGCAGGGTGCCGGGGAAGAGCCACTGGCTCCCGCCGTTTCCGGTCTGCTGGTTGGGCCGGTCGTGCAGGTAGTCCCAGAACATCGGGGCGATCTGGGCAGGAACCAGGACGGGCATGTTGCCCAGGCCCAGGTGCAGCCCCTCGGGCAGAGCCTGCAGGTCCGCGCCTTTCAAGGCGGCAATCTTGCCGACAGGCTGGCCGAAGAGCAGCAGGATGAGGGCAGCGACCCGGAATCCCAAGGGCGATGCCGTGGAGTCGATGCAATGCCGGATGAGTGCTAGGCGTTGTTGCTGGGTGATGAGCGGCTTCGTGGCGGCGTATCGGCGCGGCATCTCGAGCCTGCCGATCTCCTTGTTCTTGATCAGCCAGACGATGAAGGTGCGGATGGCGTATCGGGTCGACGGTCCGGCCGTTAGGTACTCGTTCACATGGGCCTGCCTCGTAGCGGCGACAGCGAGTCCATGGTCGGCGCCGAGCCAAGCAAGGAACTTCCCGGACTCGGTGATTTCCTGTTTGGCCGAGCGGACGGCCGTGTTCAGCGACTTTCCCGGGCCGGCCATTTGGCGGAGGCGTTTGAGGTGGTGCCAGCGGGCGAACCGTTCGATGGGCCCCTGGATGTGAGGTGTTTCGGCGAGGTCATGGACGCGGACCGCCAGCCATTGTTCGAAGGCGGCGAGTTGACGGTCCCGGTCCGGGAGCATGCCGTGATGGATGAGCATTTCCCGAAGGTATTCCACTGATCGTGACGCAGGAAGAGCGTCAAAGGACTCATGGTTGAGCGCGATGGTGCGGGTGCCGAGCCCGGTGAGGAGTTCCTTGGTGTTGGCCCCGCGCATCCAGGTGTAGACGCTCTCGGGCCTGCCCGCGCCGACGAGCACTCCGATGAGGCGTTTGAGGCTCAGGTCCGGGGGAGCGTGGGGGTGGAGCAGTCCCTCCAGGTCGGTCCGGAGGACGCAGCGGATGCAGTGGCCGGCGCGGAATCGTTCGGTTTCGGTGCCGCAGCCCTGGCAGGTCATGTTGGTGGTGATGCCCGCGCAGTCCCGGCAGATGCTGGTGCCGTCGGTGGTCCTGCCGGGGAGCAGCCTTTCTTTCCCGCAGCCGGGGCAGGATCCGCTGGTGCGCAGTGCTGTGGTGAAGCAGATCCCGCAGATGGCCCCGTCGGGCCAGGTCACGCGGATCTTCGCGGCCATCCGCCCGCATCGGTCGCACCGGTGGTCGCCCTCGGACCGGGGCCGGCCGCGGGTCCCGGCCTTAGTCGTCGTCAAGGATCCTGGCCCTGACGGGTTTGTAGGCGTCAGCGAACCGGACAACGTTCTCCCCGGAGACGACGGCCTGCTTTTGGCCTTTGGACCTGGCGTCTGCTGCGGTGAAGATGAAGAGTTCGTTCGCTTCGACGCCGAAAATATCGCAGAGGGCGGCCAGGAGCTGGAAGGAGATCCGTTCGGGGTTCTGGCTGACCATGCGGTAGATCTGTGACTCGGAGAGGGTGATGCCCCGTTCCCGTAGGGGTTCGACGAGTTCGCGGGTGTTGCGCATGCCGTTCCGTGCCATGAGTTCCCGGGCCCGCCACCGGTATTCGATGTCCCGTTTCATTCTCGTTCCTCCTTCGGCCTGACGGCCTTCTCGATCATGTCTTCGAGCACGCGGTTGAGCTCGCTGGTTTGGTAGTCGCTGGAGACTGATGTGTAGAGGGAGGTGGTCGAGGCGTGTTCGTGGCCGACCTGCCTTTGGACGAAGGTGTGGTCGAAGCCGAAGTGCTCGAAGAGGTGGGTGACGTAGGACCGGCGCAGCGAATGAACGTCCAGGCCCGGCGGATAGCCGAGTTCGTCGATGTAGTCGCGGAAGCGGCGGTGCAGGTTGGACTTGGGCACCGGCAGTCCGTTGGCGGTGGGGAAAATTTCCGATACCGCCGGGGCGAGCCAGGGGAGTCCGTTCCGGATCCAGGTGTCCAGGACGTCGGGGGACCAGTCAAAGACCGTCAGCACGGAGCGTCTCTTGGGCGGTGAGCCGCGCTGTGCCTTGCCGTATCGGACCTGCAGGACACCGAACTCGCCGAACTGCGGGGCCCGGCGGTTCCGGGAAAAGTCCACGGTCTGCAGGTGCGTGACCTCGTTGGCCCGCAGACCCCACGCGTAGGCGGTCTTGAACACGGTGGCGTCCCGGTAGGCGGCCACGGCGCCCTTACGCCCCGAGGCCAGGACCCGTTCGACCTCGAGGTCGGCCAGATCGAAGAAGCCCTGCAGCTCGGCCCGGGTGAAGGGCCGTTTAGTGGGTGCCTGTTCATTGTTCTGGGCGTGCCGGGCCCGGTTGAATTCGGTGATGATCTGGGCGGGGGAGCGGCCGAACCCCTGAAGACAGACCCGGTCCCATTCATAGACCGGATCGGTCAGGAAGTCGCAGAACACCTTCAGATGCGTCTGGTAGGCCCGGATGGTGGCGAATGCCAGATTCAGGATCGAGCGCTCATGGGCGAAGAATTCATCGGCGTCACCGACGGTCCATTCCCAGGGAAAATGCCCGGTGTGATCCACGAACCGGCGGACAATGCTCTCACGTCCCCGGATCGTGCTGGCCGTGAAGTTCCGTGCCAGCTGCTGCTGTTTCCAGCCCGTGAGCATGTCCTCGAACACCACGTCCGCGGAAAAGGCTCCCTGACGCAGCGGAAGCCTGATCAGCCGGCCCTCCAGGGGGTCCACCAGGCCTCCGATTCGTCTGCAAATATTGCTCTCAGCATGCATAAAATGCGAATCAGTGTCAAGGAAACCCCGGAAATTCGAGGAATTATCCGCCTAGTGGGCACCTCAGACCCGTCTACCTTTCCACGCCCCGGCTGTTGCCCAACGCGCCTCCGGACGGTCCCGGATCCCTGTAACGGCATGGACTTCGACGTCCAGGCACCCTGAACCGGGGAGTGCTTATCACCGTGTCCTAATCTGCAAAATCTGCAATCGGATCACTTCAGCTTTACGTAACGTCCGTTATCGGTTGGATTTTGCGGCTCGGAAGGGACTGGCCTCCAAGCCGAATCAGATTATCAACCTGATTAGAAGCCATGTATCAAGTAACCGAGTGCAAGGCCAGCTTTCGATCTCTGCGACGTAGGGCCGAGCGAAACCCCGCGCCTCTCGTCGTCGTCGATTTGCGCCGGTGAGGAAGTCGCCGAGAGGATCAACTACTCATTGGCGCACCGCGGCGGGAGTCTTGAGCAACGAGAGACCGAGCTGATGGGTGTGCGTTCTCCACCTGAATTCGGGCATAGTTTAGGGCAGGTCGATCGCACAGAGAGGAACGCCGATGGGGGTAGCAGAAGATGAGATCGATACCGTGTTGGCGGACGATGAGCTGCTCCGGCGTCTGGCGCGTGATCTGGCGAATTCGAGTGCCTCGGATTCGCATGCGCAGCGTGCCGTTGTGCGATTGCTGCTGGCCGCCGGCGCGATCGCCTCGTATCTGGATTCCAAAGCCCGGCGCGATGGCGACGAACAGATCGGCCGGATGTCGCAAGCTCTCGACGCAGCATGGACCGCCGGTAATCGGGCGGTGGAGCATACTGTCAGCGCGACAATTTTCACAATCGGCACGTTCGCCGGAAAGTACGGGTGGCCGTCTCGCCCGGATCGAGCGGAACTCGTCGCCGAGCTCGACATTCTGCTGTCTGGGCCCTACTTCGAAGCTGGTCGCGAGCTAGCAGAACGACGGGGTTTTTACGCTCTCCAACGGGCCCGTCGAGCACGGGTCGTGTGGTTGACGCTCGAAGACATCACGAGCGATATCGCGGGCGACGTCGCGATGTTTGACGTGGTGAGGCGTCGGCCGATCGATGCGCAGCAATTCAAACAGATCGACCATGTCGAAAGGTCCCCGACCGATTCGTCACCGTTCGTCGCGCGGCCTGCTGAAAGTGCACCGCGGTCTGCCCCGGGAAACCATCTGATGAGACATCCCATGCTCGACCCCGAACCTTCCGCGAAAGTTGTCCGCGTGTGGTGCGGCACGAATCGGATACCCGTCCGCGGCGACTTTTCGTTCGGGCCGAACCGCGACGACGAGCTGCACCTCGGCTACTGCGATGTGCTGGTCCCGGAGGACCACGGCTTCGGCACTCTCGGCCCTGGACCGGTGCGCGCACTTATTTTCGGAGAGAATGGGCGGCGCGTTCGCGTCCAAGGTCGCCGTAGTCTGGGTGCGTCGACGTTCCGGGAGATGCTTGGCGAGGAAGCGGACGACGCGGCCCACGACGGTTCGATCCTGGTCTACGTTCACGGCTATCGCCAGACGTTTAACGGTGCGGTTCTTCGCGCCGGGCAATTGGCGTACGACCTGCGTATCCGTGGCTCGGCCGCGGTCTTCAGCTGGCCCTCGCGCAATCTGGTGCGCGGTTACTTCGCCGATCAGGACCGCGCAGATGCCAGCGACAACGGGCTTGCCGACTATCTTGACACGCTCACTCGGATTACGGGCGCCGACAAGATCAACATCATTGCGCATTCGATGGGCAATCGCCTCTTAGGGCGAGCGATGACCCTCTTCGCAGGCCGCAGGCCGCAGGTGCGTCTCGGCGTGTTCGTGCTGGCGGCCCCAGACGTAGAGGTGAGCCTGTTCCGGCGCTTCGCCGCGCTCTACGCGGAGCTTACGTCCGCGACGACGCTATACGTCTCTGATCGGGATCGCGCGCTCATCCAAGCTCGCCGATTCCAGGATTCGCATCGAGCGGGCTTGTGGCCGCCGCTCACGGTGCTACCAGCGCTTGACACCATTGATGTCAGCAAGATCGACCGCACTGTCCTCGGGCACGGATACTTCGCGACCGAGCCTCCGCTGCTTTACGACATCCGATCGGTACTCGACGGTGTGGATGTGAGATATCGACAGCGCCTGTCTCCGATGGAGGATCCGGAGTACTGGATTCTCCAGCCGTGACGGATGAGGACGGCGCAGTCTGACGGGGTCAGCGATAGTTTGGCATCGTTCGATATTCGACACCGATTCCAGCAGGGGACCACTCGACCGAAAGCCAAAGTCGACGGTTTTGCCTTCCATCCATCATCTGATGTGATTTCTGGGAGATGGCGCATTTCGATTCCGGTGGCTGTTCCTGGCTTCCTTTGTGCCCTGTAGATCTACTCCAGTCTTTTCGGAGTTAGGTCCGTAGCGGAATATGCGCAGCGGATTTGGTCTCCATCGATAACGAGACGGCGATCGGCAAGTTCATCGACATCCAGCGGGTTATGGCTGGTGAATATGATGGTGACGCCCGATTGATTCAATAGGCGGAGGTGGTCCTTGATAGAGGCCGAGCTGTCTGCGTCGAGTGCATTGAAAGGTTCATCTAGAACGAGAACTGCTGGATCTTCCATCAGTGCCTGGGCCAAGGCAAGTTTTTGTTTCATACCCAAGGAATAGTGTCGAACTCTCTGGGGCAATGCTGGGTCGAGGCCAACCTGTTCCATGGTCGCTGTGATCTTGTTGTCGTCGATTACTCCACGGATCCGTGCAAGATACTGCAGGTTCTGCAAACCCGTTTTGCCCGCGAGGTAGCCGGGACGGTCGATGAGGACGCCGAACCGTTCTGGAAACGTACGGCCAGCGGACATGTATTTGGGAGCGATGCTAATGGTGCCTTTGTCGGGTGAAGTAAATCCACAGATCAGCCGGAAGAGCACGGATTTGCCGGAACCATTGGGGCCCGTGATGCTTGTAATCGTCCCTTCCGGGACATCGAAATTCACGTCGCGGTACAAAGTCCGTCCACGATAGGACTTTGTTACAGCTTCAGCTGTGATGACAGACATTGCTTTCTCCTTGCGTTCAGGTGGCTAAATTACGTCGGCGACGCGGATAACATGTCGGGAGTGGGTACGGAACATAGTGGTGACCAGGCACAGGGCCGCAGCGACAATGCACCAGAGCAAAGCCACTGTTTGCGGTCCGGGGCCAACAGACTCGGGTGGCGTGCTGTAGGGGGCAAAGATGTTCGCTGCACCGAGGTTAAGCATGAACGGGTATCCCAGGACTACTGCAACCCCTACGAGAGCAGGCCAAGCATCCAGTGATCCTCTCAGCCAGAACAACAGCATCGCGGCGGTGAGAAGCAGGATCAGCTCGGCGGCGATTCCTGTGAGATCCACCAGCAAGAGGCCGATATGGCCACCCTTTCCCAGCCCTGTGCCTCCGTGAACTACGGCATAGGTTGCAGTGAGAACGGCTCCGTAGGCTGCTACGAAAATCAACGCTTGAACTAGCTCGCGTGCCAGTGACCGAATTGTCCATCTACGATAGCTCCCGGCCCTGACGGCTTCATATAGGAGCAGGCCTTCTGCACGGTCCGTCAGCTCCGCTGCGTATCTGGTGGCGAAGGCCAGGGGGATGACCGCGGCGGCAATGAATTGGACGATGTCGCCGTACGATCCGGCGAAGTACGCAGCGGTGAACTCCGTCAAAGTTCCGGTATGGGCTGCCACCTGTACGGAACCTGCCACGGTGAGCGCAAGAAGAGCGATAGTCACTGCGACGCGGTTCTGGATCATGGCACGAGCGCCAGAGATTGGATGTTTCACCCTGGTGAGGACCAGGGTGATGATTATGCACACTGCGAGCCCGGTTGCCGCCTGCAAAAGTCCGCCCTGACTAAGCGCCCACGCGATACTCAGGGCCACTGATGCGTCAGCCGGGTTTGGCAGGTCAGTCATCGCGAAGCTGCAAATCAGCGCCCACACATAAAAAAACATCAGGCCCCAAACTGCGGCGGTTACGCGCCGCGCTGCGACCGCGAGGGTGAAGGCGGCGACGATCATGTACGCCGCTCCCGTATAAAGCCCACAGGCAGCCAAGGCGATCACTGGGTTTGAGAAGTGCCGTGCTAAGGCCGCGGCGCTGAATGCTGATAATTGGGCATCACTTGCGGCTTCATTGACCGCCTCCGAACTCCAGGTTGTACCTACGCCCAGGGGAAACGCCACCACGATGACGACCAGAGTTATGACGGCACCGCCGGCTACTAAGCGTCCGACAAGCTCCGCCAGCCCTTTACGCACGGCGCGCGCCCACGAGCCGTAACGCTGCATCACTTCTGGACGGCCGAACGCAAAACAAATAGGAATGATGAACGAGCAAAACCAGAGCAGTCCCACCTGGGAGGTGACCTTAGTCTCCGTTAAGGAAGGAAAGACCGCATCCCAGGCGTTACTACCGTGAACCCGAGCGGAGGAACTCGCGTAGAGGATCGCGTACAGGGCTACGATAGCCGCCATCAGCAACGTCCTCACCGAAAGGCAAGTTTCGATAAAGCTCCGAATCACGATAACCGCGGATTTCGTCGGCTAGTCATAATCACCAACGCCATCGCTGCGACGGTCAAAAATGCAAGGACGAGAGTCGGGCTGAATGCTTGGACCGGATCATAATTCTGCAGCCCAGCCGGATACACCGCCGAGAGCAGGAATGACAACCCCGGTAGTTGGATAGTCTGGAACACTATCGATTCGAGGACGTATAGCCCGAACGGGACCATCAGCGCGATCACAGGACGCGAGATCACGTAAACAGCGATCAACGTGACCGCGGCAAAGACGGCGGCATTGAACCCAAGCCACGCCGAAGCACCCAGGGCGAACACTACCCTGCCGTAATCAAGCAAGGCAGCCAAAGGCGCATGCAACATCGCGTCGGCTTGAACACTTGCGGGCGAGCCCAGCCCGTACTGTGCCGGATTGATGCTCTCCGGAACCGTCGCTGGAATGACGACGAATGCGACCAAAGCGTTGATCAAGCCCATAACCGTAAAGAGGACGAACATCGAAAGCATCGTTACCATGAACCGACCCGCGATCCGCCGTCGTATCGAGACTCTGGTGCGCGTATTGACCACAAACCTATTACTAAGCTCTGCAGCCGTCCGGGATCCGGCCAGCAATGCCACCACCAGCGGGAAAAGTATTCGTAAGGGACCATTCATGAAGTCTTCGAACACTTGAACATCCGACCGATAGACAG
>NZ_JADPVH010000056.1 GCF_026932795.1 Paenarthrobacter sp. Z7-10
ACGTTTCTTTGGATTGAAGGCTATTACAACACACGTCGCCGCCATTCAACGCTCGGCACGTTTCTTTGGATTGAAGGCTATTACAACACACGTCGCCGCCATTCAACGCTCGGCTATTTGACGCCAGCCGAAATTGAGTTAGGCTATAAATCTATTCACGAACTCGCGGCATAATCCCGAGTCCACAAAAACGGGAACACTCCAGGCATGGTCGTCGTCGTACATGTATAGCTGCGCGGGATCGGGTGGTGTCCGGAGTGATTTATCAGCAGGCTTGCCTTTCCTTGGAGCAGACGGAAGGATGGCGAAGGTAACGGCCAGACCAACCACACCGGGTGCCAGTGGTGCCCAACGAAGGGATTGCCTTGACCAGCGAACGTAATACCGAAGCCCAGAGCCGCTTTGCCGAGGGCGTGAACAGCGGGAATTTTGACGTCTTTGATGAAGTCGTCGCCGCGGAGAGCGTCGATCATGATCCGGCACCGGGTCAAGGTCCGGGACCGCAGGGCTTCCGGGACATGTTCACCGAACTCCGGACGGCATTTCCCGATCTGCATGTGGAAGTGGAACACCTGACCGCCACCGAGGACGATGTTGCGTTTGCTTACACGATCACCGGCACACACCAGGGCGAGCTGATGGGTTACCCCGCCACCGGGAACTCGTTCCGTATCCGCGGAATGCAAATTGGGCGTTTCGCCGACGGCAAATTAGTCGAACGATGGGGTAGCAGCGATCAGCTTGGAATGCTGACTCAGCTGGGCCTGGTTCCGCAGCCATGAGCCTGCTCGGGGGCCTGGTTTCAGGTGCCGCGGCGGGCGCGGCCGGCACCACGGCGTTGAGCGCCGTCACCTATCTGGACATGCTGACGAGGGCACGCCCCAGCAGCAGCACGCCGGAAGAGACGGTCAAAAAACTTGCGGAAGCAACCGGAACGCAGATTCCCGGTACCAAGGATGAACAGCAGAACCGGGTATCGGCGCTTGGGCCGCTGACAGGACTGGCCGTCGGCATCGGCGTGGGCGCTGCGCTGGGTTTCGCGCGGGCGGCGGGCCTGCGGTCCGGGGCGCTGACAACCACGGTGTTGGGGACCCTGGGTGCGCTGGCTGGCAGCAATGGACCTATGACCATCCTTGGAGTGTCAGACCCGCGCAGCTGGTCCGTCACGGATTGGGTGAGTGATGTGGTCCCACATCTGGCCTATGGAGCTGTCACGGCGGCCACCCTGCGGTCGCTCGACCGTTATTAGCGTTCTTCCGGAGCCGGCTGAAGTGCCACGCTGCTGCGGCCGGCTCCGGAATGGGCCGCTGGAACTGGCATTGCTGCCACAGCGTCCATAGAGTTGAACCGTGACTCTCCCAGCCAAGAACGACCAGACCGCCACCGACGCCACCTTTGACCTGCGAAACCTGCCCAAGGTTTCCTTGCATGATCATTTGGATGGCGGGCTCAGGCCGGCCACCATCATCGAGTTGGCGGCAGCCATCGGGCATGGCCTGCCCTCCACGGATCCGGTTGCCCTGGCACAGTGGTTCCGGGAGTCGGCAGATTCCGGTTCCCTGGTACGTTACCTGGAAACTTTCGACCATACGATCGCCGTCATGCAGACCAGGGACGGACTGACTCGAGTCGCCAGGGAGTTCGTTGAAGATTTGGCGGACGACGGCGTCGTCTACGGTGAGGTGCGTTGGGCACCTGAGCAGCATCTGAGTCAGGGCCTGACGCTTGACGAAGTCGTTGAGGCCGTTCAGCAGGGGCTTGAATCGGGCGTCAAAGTCGTGGAGGAATCCGGCCGGCACATCGGGGTGGGCCAGCTCATTACGGCTATGCGGCACGCTGACCGAGGTCAGGAGATCGCCGAACTGGCGGTTCGGCATAGGGACTCGGGTGCGGTTGGATTCGACATCGCCGGCGCGGAGGACGGTTTTTTGGCATCCCGCTTTCGGGACGCCTTCACCTATCTGGCGGAAAACAACTTTCCGGTCACGGTCCACGCCGGCGAGGCCGCTGGCTTGGACAGTATCCAGGACGCGCTGGTCCACGGCCGGGCGTTGCGGCTGGGGCACGGAGTTCGCATTGCCGAGGATATAGAGGTCGAATTCGCTCCGGATGAGGATAACTCGGCCGACGTCGGCACGGTCACCTTGGGCAGGCTCGCCGCCTGGGTCCGGGACCGTGGCATCGCCTTGGAGATCTGTCCCTCGTCGAACCTGCAGACCGGAGCTATCTCTGGCTTCGGGGACAGCATTGAAGACCACCCGTTGGACCTGCTTTACCAGACCGGCTTCCGTGTGACCATTAATACCGATAACCGGCTGATGAGCGGCGTAACCCTCACCGACGAATTCGACCTCCTGGTGGAGACCTTTGACTACGATCTGGATGACCTGCTGACGCTGACCCTCAATGCGGCCGAGGCGGCCTTCCTGCCGCTGGAGGAGCGCGATGCGCTGGTAGATTACTTCACTGAGGCCTACTCGAACGCCCGTTGATGATGTCCGCCGTGCCTGCATCAAGCGTGGAGCCGCCGGCTTCGCCAGCCCTGGGTGCGACAGGCCTGGCCGTGGAGGAGCTGGTGCAGGTCATCGCTTCGCTGCGGAGTCACTGTCCTTGGATGGCAGCGCTGACCCACGCGTCGCTCGTGGAGTATTTGGTGGAGGAATCCTACGAACTCGTCGAAGCTCTCGAGACCGGCTCGGGCATGGATGTGCAGGGCGAGTTGGGCGACGTTTTGCTGCAGGTGGTGCTGCATGCGCAGCTTGCCCAAGAAGCGTGCAGCTTTACCTTCGCTGACGTGGCTGCGGGGCTGCGAGCGAAGATGAAACGGCGCAATCCACATGTGTTCCACGCTGATGGCTCACTGCGCGACAATTTCCCCGCCACCGAGGCGGAGATCGTGGCTGCCTGGCACCGGATAAAGCGCGAGGAGCGCGCCGTCGGGGGGCCGCCGTCGCCCTTCGACGGAATTCCTGTTGCCCTGCCTGCCCTTGCCCGGGCGCAGAAGTCGTTGGATCGGGCGGCCCGCGCCACCCAAAGCGGTCAAGGCGGTCGAACTGGTCAAGGCGGTCGAACTGGTCAAGGGAGCCAGAACAGTCAAGGCAGCCCAGACGGCTCGGCGGGACAGCTGGATCGGGCGATGGAGGTGGGAACCGAGGCCGAACTCGGGGACCTGCTGCTCGGCATTGTCCGGATCGCCCGGGCCAAGGGGTTCGATGCTGAACGAGCGCTGCGGACGGCGGTGCGCAACTTCCAGCAGGAAAGTACCGCCGCAGGACCGAGTGAAACATAGGAGGTTGGCGCACCCCGACGCGCTAGGCTAAGAGAGACAGCGAGGTCGATTTCCATCCTCCGGCCAGCTACCACCGCCGTCCGGAGCCAGGCTGGGGAGCCAAGGCAAGAACCGACGCAACAGCACTGACGACGAGAGCACAGACGAGGAGCCATCCATGGCCATCATTGACGCCATTCATGCACGCGAAATCCTGGATTCCCGGGGCAACCCCACCATCGAGGTCGAGGTCGGCCTTGACGATGGTTCGGTCGGCCGCGCCGCGGTTCCGTCAGGGGCCTCAACCGGCGCTTTTGAAGCCGTGGAACGCCGCGATGGTGAAAAGGATCGCTATCAGGGCAAGGGTGTCCGGCAGGGGGTCGATGCTGTGATCGACACCATTGGGCCGGCGTTGCTCGGTTTTGATGCGACCGACCAGCGGCTGATCGACCAGACCATGCGGGACTTGGACGGCACCGCCAACAAATCCAACTTGGGTGCCAACGCGATCCTCGGCGTATCGTTGGCCGTCGCGAATGCTGCCGCAGATTCCGCGGACCTCCCGCTCTACCGCTACCTGGGTGGCCCGAACGCCCACGTCCTGCCGGTCCCGCTGATGAATATCCTCAACGGCGGCTCACACGCCGATTCTGATGTGGACATCCAGGAGTTCATGGTGGTTCCGTTGGGTGCGGCAACCTTTTCAGAAGGCCTGCGCTGGGGCGTCGAGGTATATCACACACTCAAATCAGTGCTGCAGGAAAAGGGGCTGTCCACCGGATTGGGCGACGAAGGCGGTTTCGCACCCAACCTCCCCTCCAACCGCGCCGCGCTGGATTTGATTACCGAGGCCATCACCCGGGCCGGCTACACACCGGGCAAGGACGTTGCTCTTGCCCTGGACGTGGCCTCCTCCGAGTTCTATAAGGACGGGGCCTACCAGTTCGAAGGGAAAGCCCGCAGCTGGGAGGAAATGTCGGCATACTACGAGGAACTGGTGCGCGACTACCCGTTGGTCTCCATCGAGGACCCGCTGGACGAGGATGACTGGGAAGGCTGGGCGGCGCTGACTGCCACGCTGGGGGACAAGGTCCAGATCGTCGGTGACGACCTGTTCGTCACGAACCCGGAGCGCCTGCAGCGGGGCATTGACGGAAAATCAGCCAATTCGTTGCTGGTGAAGGTCAACCAGATCGGCACCCTGACCGAGACGCTGGAAGCGGTCTCCATGGCACAGCGCGCCGGGTTCACTACCATCACGTCGCACCGTTCGGGTGAAACCGAGGACACCACCATCGCGGACATCTGCGTTGCCACTAATGCGGGCCAAATCAAGACCGGCGCCCCGGCCCGGTCGGAGCGGGTGGCGAAGTACAACCAGCTGCTGCGCATCGAGGAAGAGCTCGACGACGCTGCCCGGTATGCCGGATTGAGCGCCTTCCCGCGTTTCACGGCCAGCTGAACAGGCGGGTCTGGCTAAGCTGGTTACCAGGCCTTAGCCAGACCCGGGCGCAGCCCGACTGTCCCGTTGTGAAACCGGACAGCTGAACCGCAGATCTACAGGAGAATCATGGCCACCCGTCGTCCGAAGGTTCCGAGTGCGCGTTTTACCCACGGCACGAAGACTCCGGAACCCGGTAATGGACCTGACATTAGTGCTTTAAACATTGGTGCCGCGGATGGGAAGCGAGCGGGGGCTCCCGGTTCCGGTTCGACTGCCAGCGGAAGTACCACTTCCGCCCGGGAGGCTGGCGGCAGTGCTGAAGTTGCGGGTCGGACGAAGGTGTCCCGGAGGCAGCGTGCCCGGAATCTGGTTTCGCCTTCCAACTGGAGCGGCGGAGCCTGGCGCAGGCGGGGCCGCAGTGTGCCGGCGATTGATGCTGATTCCGGACCGCCGCTAAAGCCGATTCCGGCGAGGGCGTTTTCGGGACGAATGCTGGCCCTTGTGGTGGTGCTGCTGACCATCACGGTTCTGCTGGCGCCCTCAGTGCGTAATTTCCTGCAGCAGCGGGCTCAGATCGGTGCGCTTCAACAGAACATCCAGAGCAAAGAGCAGCAGCAGGCCGACCTCAAAAAGGAACTTTCGCGCTGGGACGATCCTGCCTACATCAAAGCCCAGGCGCGCGACCGGGTGAACATGGTGATGCCCGGCGAAACCAGCTACTGGGTGTATGGAGCTGATGGCACCGTAACCACGCCCTCCAGCGGCACTGATGCTCCGGCCGGTAAGGTTAAACCGACCGACCTCCCTTGGGTGGACGGGTTGTTGCAGTCCATCAAGCGCTCCGCCACGCGATAACGGGACTGGCAGCTGCTCCTCGCTCAACCAATGCCCCACTCAACAAGAGCTCAGCTAACGAGCGCCGCGGCTAAAAATGCATCCTGACCAATTGTGACTCTGACCAATTTAGACCCTGACCAATAAAGGCACCGCGCAATTTAGACCCTGACCAATAATGGCGCTGCGCTGCCGCATGGGGATCATGTCCCCTAAACAGAGAGGACTACGGTGAAGCCAGTATCGTCATCGCCCCCGGAAGCGCCGGGACTGCCTTCGGCTCAGGACCTGCAGACGCTCAGCCGGCAATTGAACCGGCCCGTGCGCGACGTCGTCGAAATCCCGGCGCGCTGTATCTGTGGTAACCCACTGGTGGCGGCAACAGCGCCTCGGCTGAGCAATTCCATTCCTTTCCCGACGACCTTCTACCTCACCCACCCTGTAATCACGGCTGCCGTTTCGCGGCTGGAGGCCGCCGGTGTGATGAACGAGATGAGTGAGCGGCTGCTCACCGACGCGCCATTGGCCGAGGCGTATCGTGGTGCACACGTGGCGTATCTGGCCGCGCGGAAGCAGATCGGGGACCGCGCCGGGACCGGAGACGTCCCCGAAATTGAGGGAATTTCGGCCGGCGGGATGCCCACCAGAGTCAAGTGTCTGCACGTGCTCGTGGGGCACGCCCTCGCCGCGGGCCCAGGGGTCAACCCACTGGGAGATGAGGCCATCGAGAGGATTTCTCCTTGGTGGACGCAGGGGAGTTGCTATTGTGCCGGGGCTTGGGACGTCGAGGGCGCGGTGCCCACCAAGGATCTCAGCCGGCACGTGCGGCACCTGGGCACACAAGGCTGAGCCGCGGGCCGGCTCACCGAATCCACCCAGCCCCTTGCCGGACGTCGCCCCCATCGTTGAATTCCGTCAGATGGTGCGGGACCCGTTCACCCGCCGGCGAATCCACCCAGCCGCGGCCTAGCCCGCCCACTCGCTTGCTGAACCAGCCCACGCGCTTCCGAATCCATCCATTCACTTGCTGAACCGGCCCACGCGCTTCCGAATCCATCCACTCACTTGCTGAACCAGCCCACGCGCTTCCGAATCCGCCCACTCGCTTGCTGAACCAGCCCACGCGCTTCCGAATTCATCCACTCACTTGCTGAACCCGCCGTGGACCATTGCCCCAAAGAAAGGCTTGACATGCGCGTTGCCGCCATTGATTGCGGAACTAATTCCATCCGACTGCTGATAGCCGATATTGATGACTCCGGCCAGCTCAAGGATGTGCACCGAGAGATGCGGGTCGTCCGTCTTGGTCAGGGCGTGGACGCGACGGGACGGCTGGCCGACGAAGCGCTAACACGAACGTTCGCGGCAGCTGAAGACTACGCGGCGCTGATCACTGGTCACGGCGTGGATCAGCTACGCTTCGTCGCCACCTCGGCTACCCGGGATGCAGCGAATCGGGACGTCTTCATTGACGGAATTCGGGATCGGCTGGGTGTTGAGCCGGAGGTGGTCAGCGGCGGCGAAGAGGCGGCGCTCTCCTTCGCCGGGGCGGCCAGTGTGCTGCCGGCGCTGGGGGAGCCGTTGGTGCTGGTGGTGGATCTGGGTGGTGGCAGTACCGAATTCGTGGTTGGTAACGCGGACGGCGTCCGGGCGGCGAGGAGCATGGATATGGGCTGTGTCCGTTTCACCGAACGGCATCTGCGCAGCGATCCGCCCACGGCGTCCGAGACGGCGGCCGCTGTGGCGGAGGTTGAGGACAACATCGCTTCAGTGTGCAGGACCGTACCCCTGGATGCCGTCGCCACGCTGGTGGGTGTTGCAGGATCGGTCACCACCATTACGGCCCACGCGCTGGGACTGGCAAAGTATCAACCGGAGCTGATCCATGCCGCCGAGCTGCCCACCGAACGCATCATTGATGCCTGCACCTCGCTGCTCCAAATGACCCGGGAGCAACGCGCCGAACTGCCGTACATGCATCCCGGCCGGGTCGACGTCATCGGGGCCGGTGCGTTGATCTGGCGTACGGTGGTGTCCCGGATGAGTGAGCTGACAGGGCAGCGCGTCAGCTCGGCCATGTCCAGCGAGCACGATATTCTGGATGGAATCGCTCTGGGCATGTCCCGGCACGGATGACGGGACTTTAGGCGAATGCGGGTATTGACCAGGGTGCGCCCTGCGGCCGCGGGAGTGCTTGCCGTGGGCCTGTTGCTGGGATCCAGTGTTGTGGGACTCGCGTCCGCTCCGGCGGCCTCTGCCGACGACATTCGCAACCGGGAGTACTGGCTGGAGGACTATGGCATCGCCAAGGCTTGGGACGTCTCCAAGGGAGCCGGGGTCAAGGTTGCCATTATCGACAGCGGCGTGGACGGAACGCACCAGGATCTCAAGGGCGCGGTGGTTGGGGGCACGGATGTCTCAGGTTCCGGCAGCGCCAACGGACAAAAAGGCATCGGTTCCGAGCCGGTGCATGGCACCTTGGTGGCCTCGCTGTTGGCCGGGCGGGGTCACGCCGGTTCCAGTGCTTCGGCCAGTGCCAGTGGCAAAGCCAGCGCCAGCGCGAAGGCGTCTCGGGCAGGGGCGGGGCCCGACGGCGTCATAGGGGTTGCGCCGGAGGCGCAGTTGCTCAGCGTCTCGGCATGGCTTGGAAGCCCGAACCCCTCCGGGAAGAGCATTGATGAGCAGATACCCGACGCCGTGCATTGGGCCGTTGACCACGGTGCGAAGGTGATCAACATGTCCCTCGGAAGCACCTCAACAGCTTGGCCGCAGAGCTGGGACGAGGCCTTCCTGTACGCCGAACAGCAGGATGTGGTGATAGTTGCGGCCGCAGGCAATCGGGCCACGGGCAGCGCGCAGGTCGGCGCGCCAGCCACCATCCCGGGCGTGCTGGCCGTGGGTGGGCTGAACTATGACGGCACCGCCAGCAAGGATTCCTCCTCGCAGGGCATCACTATCGGCGTGTCGGCGCCGGCGGAAAAGCTGGTGGGTGGGCTGCCTGGCGGTGGTTATGCGGACTGGAGTGGAACGTCCGGCGCGGCTCCTATTGTCTCTGGTGTTGCCGCTTTGATCCGGTCGCGGTACCCGGACATGTCCGCCGCTCAGGTGATCAACCGGATCATCTCCACCGCCAAACCGGCCGGGTCCCCGCGGCCGAACGCGATTTATGGTTACGGCTTGCTGGACGCCGAAGCCGCGCTCACGGCAAACGTTGCCCCCGTCAAAGCAAATCCGCTCGGCAATATCGCTGACTGGATCCGGATCCACCGCCGCGGCGCCGTGCCAACGCCCCCTACGCAGCCGCCGGCACCGCCGTCGGCCGCCGGTCCATCCCTGCCGGAACCGACCGCTCCGGTGGCGCTGCCCCCCTCGAAGCTCGACAGTGCCCTGCCGATGGCATTGGTTCTTGGGTTCTCCGGGTTGTTGCTGCTGCTCGTTGCGGCTGGCAGCGTACATGTGCTGGTGGCCCGTCGACGGCTTCGGGAAGGAGAGCCGGAGAGCAACCCTTCGGCGTCCGGAAACAGTTAGTGAATTTTTTCACAAACCCTAGTAGCATGTAGGCATGGTATTTACAGCCCAGCTTCAGGACCGTCCCCGCGTACTCGTTGTCGGTGGAGGCTACGTCGGACTTTACGTTGCCCTCCGACTGCAGAAGAAGATCGCCAACGCCGGTGGCATTGTCACCGTGGTGGATCCACTGCCCTACATGACTTACCAGCCGTTCCTCCCCGAGGTGGCAGCGGGCAACATCGAAGCCCGCCATGCGGTTGTTTCACACCGCCAGCACCTGAAGCAGACCGAGCTTATCCAGGGCCGCGTCACGGCCGTGGACCATGCCAACCGGACTGCCATGGTGGCTCCGGCCGACGGCGGCGCGCCGTTCGCGGTGCCCTACTTCGACGTTGTCCTGGCGGCCGGATCCATCACCCGGACTTTCCCGATCAAGGGACTGGCCGAGAATGGCATCGGCCTGAAGACCATCGAGGAAGCCGTTTCGCTGCGCAATAAGATCCTGGAGTGCGTCGAAGCCGCCTCCACCGAGACCGATCGGGCCAAGCGCGCGCGGCTGTTGACCTTCGTCGTCGTCGGCGGTGGCTTTGCCGGCATCGAAACCATCACCGAACTCGAAGATATGGCCCGCACGGCCGCACGCAAAAATCCCCGTATCGATGTAGCTGAGCTGCGCTTCGTGCTGGTCGAGGCGATGGGCCGAATCATGCCCGAGGTCACCGAAAAGCAGGCCGAATGGGTGGTGGAGCACCTGCGCAGCCGCAACATCGAGGTGCTGCTGAACACCTCGCTGGATAACGCCGAGGGCAACCACCTGAAGCTGATCAACCTTCCGGACAAGTCCCCGGCTCAGGAATTCGACACCGATACCCTGATCTGGACCGCCGGTGTGCAGGCCAACCCGATGGTCCGTTCCACCGACTTCCCGATCGACGAGCGTGGCCGGGTCATGGTTGGCGCGGACCTGCGGATCACCGGCGAATTCGGTCCGGTGGAGAACGCCTGGGCCGCCGGTGACGTCGCGGCGGTGCCGGACCTGACCGGTGGCGGTGTTGGCGGTTTCTGCGTCCCGAATGCACAGCATGCCCTGCGCCAGTCCAAGCGTCTGGCTAAGAACCTGTGGGCCTCGCGCTGGGACAAGCCACTGACGGACTACCGGCACAAGAACTTGGGTGCCGTGGCCGGCTTCGGCCAATGGAAGGGCGTTGCCAACATCATGGGCGTTGGGCTCAAGGGCCCGCTGGCCTGGCTGGCGCACCGCGGTTACCACGGACTGGCGATGCCGACGTTCGAGCGCAAAGCGCGCGTTCTCTCAAACTGGTTCCTCACGCTGTTCACCGGTCGCGACACCACCATGCTGCTGGACTTGGATCAGCCACGTGCGGCCTTCCGCGCTGCGGCCACCCCGCCCGCGAAGAAGCCCGCTCCGGCGGCCGATCCGGTCAACGCCGCAACCGAGACCAAGGCCACCGCACCGGTAAAGTAGCACGGCAGGCCAAGCCTGTTCAGCCGCACGGTAGCGCCGAATGAGCGCTGGACAGCTGGCGCCCCGCGGTGTCCGCCCCCTGACGGGACGGGCGCCGCGGGCGTTTCCGCAGCCGACAGCACATCGAGTACGCTTGATCGACCGAGCCCCAGTAGCCCAATCGGCAGAGGCAGCAGACTTAAAATCTGCACAGTGAGAGTTCGAGTCTCTCCTGGGGCACCGATCCGCGCCGCCGCGGGAACTTTCCGTACCGGGCGTTCGTCATTGTTGTTAGGGTGGAAGATCACCTGCCCCCACCTTTGGAGGACCTGCATCATGGCTCGCGGCGGAAATCCGGTATTTGCCGGCAATAAAAATTTCAAGGCATCATCGGCCTACTCCGGCCAAAGCCGATCCTTTTCCGGTGAAACCGGAGCGGGGATGACCAGCGCGCAGCTGCAGGATCTGTACAACGCGCCGCCGGCCGGCCCGGCGCAGACAGGTCGGATGACGTACGACGACGTCATCATCAAGACCGTGGGCACGCTGGCTTTAGTACTGGTGGGTGCTGCCGCGGGCTGGATCTTCCCGATCCTCACCCTGCCGGGAATGTTGGTCGGACTGATCCTTGGGCTGGTTAACGCCTTCAAGCGTGAGCCGTCGCCGGCACTGATTCTGCTCTACGCGGTCTTCGAAGGCGCATTCCTGGGCGGCCTGTCCGGCTTCTTGGAGGGGCTGTATCCGGGCATCGTGGTTCAGGCCGTGATTGGCTCGCTGTCGGTGTTCGCGGTGACTCTGCTGCTTTTCAAGAGCGGAAAGGTGCGTGCGACGCCGAAGTCCATGAAGATTTTCATGATCGCTCTGGGCGGCTACGCGCTCTTCTCCCTGATCAATCTGGGTCTGATGGTCTTCAATGTCACCAGCAGCCCATGGGGTATCCGGAGCATGGACATTCCCGGGACCAGCATCCCCTTCGGCGTGGTGCTTGGCCTGCTGGCCGTTGGTCTCGCCGCCTTTTCGCTGGTGATGGACTTCACCTCCATTCAGCAGGGCGTTACCGGCGGGATCCCGGCGAAGTACTCGTGGACTGCGGCCTTCGGCCTCACCGTGACACTGGTCTGGCTGTACGTGGAAATCCTGCGCCTGCTGGCCATCCTGCGGGGAAATAACTAAGCGAAGTCCACCTGGGTAGGCCTGTCCGGCTGCGCCAAGCTAAGCCCACCTGCGCCCGGCTGCCTATGTGTGCCAAGCCAAGCCCGCCTGCGTCCGGCCGTCGGGCCGAAACCGGTATGCCGTCAAGCCGGCTGCTCTCAGCTGAGGCGCTCCAGGATCAGCGCCATGCCCTGACCGCCGCCCACACACAGCGTTGCCAGCCCCAGCGAACCGTCCGTCGTCGTCAGACCATTGAGCAGCGTCGTCACCATCCTGGCGCCGGTCATGCCGAAGGGGTGGCCCAGAGCGATGGCGCCGCCATGGACATTGAGCTTAGCCGGGTCGATCTGGAGAGCGCGGGCACTGGCGACCACCTGCACCGCGAAGGCTTCGTTGAGTTCCACCAAGTCAATGTCGTCGATGGTCAGCCGTGCCAGCGCCAGTGCCCGCCGGGTTGCCTCGATGGGACCGAGCCCCATGATTTCCGGCGACAGGGCGCTGACGCCGGTGGAGACGATGCGCGCCAGTGGTGTAAGGCCCAGGTCACGGGCGCGTGCGGCACTGAGGACGACGACGGCGGCCGCACCGTCGTTGAGCGGGCAAGCGTTTCCGGCTGTCACGGTTCCGTCTGGTCGGAAGACCGGCGCCAGTTGACTGACCGCTGCCATACTGACGCCTGAACGCGGCGAGTCGTCCCGGTCGACGACGACGCCGTCACGGCGCGTGTAGGGGGTGATTTCCCGGGCGAAGAATCCGCCGGCGATAGCCGTTTCGGCCCTGTTCTGGCTTTGTACCGCCCATTCGTCCTGCTCGACGCGGCTGATGCCCTCAACACTGGCAACGTTTTCCGCCGTCTGCCCCATCGAAACGTAGACGTCCGGCAATTCGCCATTGCGGCGCGGGTCGGTCCACGGTGCATTCGTGCCCGCACGCGCCGCGGAATGCTGCGACGCCGAGGCAAAGGTGGGATTGTGGTTGGCCTGCCCGGTTTCCCCGGCGCCGGCCCAGTTCTGGTAGCGCGAGACCGATTCGACGCCGGCCGCCACAAAGGCGTGCCCCTCGCCGGCGCGGATGGCATGAAAGGCCATCCGCAGGGTCTGGACGCTGGAGGCGCAAAAACGGTTGACCGTGGCGGCCGGAACGTCGTCAAGGCCGGCCAGGACGCTCACCACGCGGGCCATGTTGGATCCGGCCTCGCCACTGGGTTCCGCACACCCGAGATAGAGATCATCGAGGTTATGCGGATCCAGAGCCGGCACCTTAGCCAGCGCAGCCAGGACCATCGCGGCGGCAAGATCGTCGGGACGTTCGTCCTTCAGGGATCCCTTGAAGGCGCGTCCGATCGGGCTGCGGGCAGTGGAGACAATGACGGCGTCGGGCATCAATTCGGGCATGGACCCATTGTGGCCGGGAATAGACCCCTACTCAACCCTTCCTGCCCGGCCCTCTCCACGGCCTCGTCGCCGTTCCTCCTTGGCCGTCTCCTCAACAACCTCCTCAGCCGCCGTCTCAACGGCCTCCCCCCAACGGCCCTCTCTACGGCCTCCTCAGCCGCCGTCTCAGACCACGCGCCGCGCGCCCGCGCCCGGGGAGACAGCAAAAATATCCGGGCGGGCGTAATCTGCCTCGGCAAAGGCGGACAGTACGGCCTGCCGAACCGTCGCTTCAGCTGCCACATCGATTACGGCGATGGCTGAACCGCCAAAACCACCGCCGGTCATCCGGGCGCCCAAGGCTCCGTTGCCGCGCGCCGTCCCAACGGCGAGATCCAGTTCCGGACAAGAGATTTCGAAATCATCGCGCATCGAAGCATGACTGGCATCCAGCAGGTCCCCAATGCTTGCCGGCCCGGTTGTCGCGAGCCTGCTGACCGTCTCGGCGACCCTTGCATTCTCGGTGACCACATGCCGGACCCGGCGGAAGGTCTCCTCGTCCAGGAGGCCGGCGGCTTCCGGCAGATCCGCCGGTGACAGATCCCGCAGCGCCGGAACTCCACAAACCTCGGCGCCGAGCTCACAGGAGGCCCGGCGCGCGGCATATCCGCCGGAGGCATGGGCATGGCTGACCTTGGTATCGATTACCAGCATTCGCAGATGGTGTCGTGCCAAGTCGAGCGGCACCGCCTCCGCGGCCCGGCTTCGACAGTCCAAAAAGACCGCATGCCCCTCGGTGGCCAGAAGGGACGCGGACTGATCCAAAATGCCGGTCGGGGCGCCCACTACTTCATTTTCCGCCCGCTGGCCCACCAGGACCAGCTCTTCCCGGCTCAAACCAGCCCCGGTCAGGTCGTTGAGGGCCAACGCGACGGCACATTCGATGGCGGCTGAGGAGGACAGGCCGGCACCGGAGGGAACCGAGGAGTCCAGATAGAGGTCGAAGCCCGGCACGCTGATACCGCGCTGCTGCAGAACCCAGGCGACGCCAAGCGGATATGCCGTCCAGCCGTTCATCGTCCCGGGATGCAGCTGGTCCAGATCCACACTGACCTGTTTCCTCTCAGCCAGACTGGAAATCAGCCGGACTTTCCGGTCCGGGCGCAGCCGAACAGCCACCTGCGCAATGCGGTCAATGGCAAACGGGAGGACAAAGCCCTCGTTGTAGTCGGTATGCTCGCCGATCAGGTTCACCCGTCCGGGGGCTGCCCAGACACCGTCGGGGGAGTGCTGGTATCGGTCCTTGAACAGCAGCGCCAACTCCGCTGGGCTCAATGGCTTGGACTGCGTGCCGGTCATTGGGTTCTCCCTCCTGTGGAAGCGCTGGCTTTACTGTGCGCGCCGGCATCGCGCAGGGCCGACGCGGCCCGTTCGGGCGTGCTGTCATTGATGAAGGCGCCCATCGCGGCCTCCGATCCCGCGAGGAATTTCAGCTTGTCTGCTGAGCGTCGGGGCGAGGTCAGCTGCAGATGGAGATAGCTGGCCGGACGGAAATAATCATCCACCGGTGCCTGGTGCCAGGCCGCAATATACGGCGTTGGCGTGGCATACAGATTGTCCAGCCGACCCAGCAGGTCCAGATACATGCTGGCCAGTTCATCGCGTTCGGGTCCGGTCAAACCTGCGATATCGGCCACTTGTCGGTGCGGGGTGAGATGAACCTCCAGCGGCCAGTGCGCAGCAAACGGTACGTAGGCGCTGAAATGGCGGCCTTCGGCGATCATCCGGTCCCCGGCCGACCGCTCCGAGCCCAGGATTGACCCGGTCAGCGTCAGGCGTCCATCCGCGGCGTCGAAGAACCGGCGGGCGGCGCCGGCCATCACGGCGGCGCGCGGCGGAAGATAAGGGTAGGCATAGATCTGCCCGTGCGGATGATGGAGCGTGACACCGATCTCCTCACCGCGGTTTTCAAAAGGAAATACCTGCCGGATGCCGGGCATGGCGCTGAGGGCTTCGGTCCGTGCTGCCCAGGCGTCGATCACCGTTCGTGCCCGCTGTGGCGGCAGAGAGCCGAAGGATCCGGTGTGGTCGGAGGTGAAGGAGACCACCTCGCAGCGGCCAAAGCCGGTGCCCGAAGTGCCCCAGCCGGGGGTGGAGGGGGCCATCCCGAGAGCGGGCCCAAGCGAAGGGAAACGGTTTTCAAAGACAGCGACATCGTAATTCGGGCCCGGAATTTCGGACAGATTTTCGGCAGTACTGGGGCACAGCGGGCACTGGTTGGCCGGTGGCAGGTAGGTTCGCGTCTGCCTGCGGGTGGCCACGGCCACCCAATCACCGGTGAGAGCATCAAAGCGGATCTCACCGGTGTCCTCGTCCGAGCGAGGCAGCAGCGGACGCCTGTCCCGCTCTGGATGCGGTTTCGCCATGGCTCCGTCATCGAAATAGATGAGTTCCCGGCCGTCGGCGAGGGTGGTGGACGTAGCTGCCGTCACGACAGAACCTCGTTTCGCGAAGGGGAGGCCGCTGATGGGGCGGCGATCAAAAGCGATTTGATCAGCGGCCGGAAGGCGGCGGTCACGTCGTCGTCGGCTCCGTCGTCGGTGATCAGCGTGTCCACCTCGGACAGCCCGGCAATGCAGGCCAGGGCGCGGACACCGAATTTAGTGTGGTCGGCCAGAACCACCAGTCGCGCGGCCGAGCGGGCAAACGCCCGGTTCGTTTCCGCCTCAACCAAATTGGGGCTGGTGAGTCCGCGCCGGAGGTCCACGCCGTGCACACCCAAGAAGCAGATATCCGCATTGAGCATCTCGATCGCGGCGGACGCCACCGAACCGACGAGCGCCTCCGAGGGCGTCCGCTCACCGCCAGTAACGATGACCTTCGTGCCGTGCGCCGGCTGGTGCAGGTTCAGTGCCTCGGCCGCCTTGAGCGAGTTGGTGACCACAGTAAGTCCCTCCACGTCGTTGAGCAGAGTGGCCAGCCGGTAGGTGGTGGTGCCGCCGGTCAGCGCTATCGTCATGCCCGGTTCGACGAGCGTCCGGGCCATCCGTGCGATGGCGGCTTTCGCTTCCAGCTCGCGGTCCGCGTTGGAAGCAAAGCCAGGTTCGACTGCACTCAGCCGCGCGATCCGGGTGGCTCCGCCGTGGATCTTGCGCAGCAGTCCCTTGGCATCAAGGGCCTCCACATCACGGCGGACCGTCATTTCGCTCACGCCCAAGGCCGTTGCCAGGTCCGTGACCCGAACGGCCTCGGAACGCTGCAGGGCCCGGAGAATGCTGGATTGCCGTGCAGGTGCAAGCACATCGACTCCTTCGGTACCACGTTCCTGCCCTTCCTCGACACTCGAAGGAAAACAAAAACAAAATCGAATAGTTTCAAACAAAATATAACATCAGTGGGTGCCGCTTAGCCACGGTCCACCGTTGTGGAAGCTGTTCGGGCGGCGGTGATGCGACACGGTTTCAGTATTGACGGCCGCTGGGGAATCATTGAGCCATGAGGCCTTCTTCAGAGCGCAGTAATTCGGCCAGTCCCGGACCAGCGGAGGACATGCCCTACGCCGTCCGCATCGCTGCCTCCTGGGCCTGGCGGACGGGAGTTATCCTGCTGATGGGCGGGACCTTGATCTGGCTGATGGCCAAGATCAGCCTGCTCATTATTCCGGTGCTGGTGGCCGCACTGCTGGCTGGCTTGCTCTATCCGATCGTTGCCTGGCTGACCCGGCACCGGGTACCGCGCGGATTGTCAGTTGCCATCACAGAACTAGGCATGATAGCCGTCGTCCTCGGCGCACTTGCCCTGGTGGGGCGCCAACTGGTGACCGGCTTCTCGGATTTGCGGGATCAAGCGCTTCAGGGCGTCCACCAGGTGCAGGGCTGGCTCTCCTCCGGCCCCCTGCACTTGAGCGCGGACCAGATTGATAAGTATGTTCAGGACGGCGTGAACGCGCTGCAGAACAACAGCAGCAGCATTCTTAGTGGAGCGCTGACGTTCGGCAGCACGGCCGGCCATTTTGGTGTGGGGCTGTTACTCGCGCTCTTTGTCCTGATCTTTTTCCTGCTGGAAGGGGAGCGGATCTGGTCCTTCCTGGTGCGGCTGCTGCCGCACGTGGCCAGACGGGGCGCGGATGGTGCTGGCCGGCACGGCTGGGGCTCTATGGTCAGCTACGTGCGGATCCAACTGTTCGTGGCCTTCGTCGACGCCGTGGGAATTGGCGGCGGCGCTGCAATCCTCGGCGTTCCATTGGCCCTGCCGCTGGGCGTGCTGGTGCTGCTGGGATCATTCATCCCTGTAGTGGGTGCCCTGGTGACGGGTTCGGTCGCCATCCTGCTTGCGCTGGTGGCCAATGGCGTGGTCAATGCCCTGTTCATGCTCGGAATCGTACTGTTGGTCCAACTGCTGGAAAGTCACGTTCTGCAGCCTCTGGTGATGGGTAAAGCCGTGTCGCTGCACCCCGTGGCGGTGATCCTGGCGGTGGCGGCCGGCTCATTCCTGGCTGGCATTCCCGGTGCCCTTTTTGCCGTTCCGATGTTGGCCGTGACCAACACTGCGGTCCGTTACGTTTCCTCCCGCGGCTGGGAGCATGATCCGCTGCTGCCCGACGACGCCGAGCCGGCGCCGGAACTCGACGCTGGAATCAACGGCGCACCCCAACGGCACGTGGACCCCTCGATCCGGGAGATCCGGCTGCAGATCCGCAGCCTGCGCATGCAGGGGCTGCGCCGCCCGCGCCCGCGCTCGGGCAGGAGCGTCCGAGCGCGCGGCGCCCGGCAGGGCACGCCTGGTCAGGGCACGCCTGGGCAGATTGCGTCCGACCGCGCCACCCGCCCGGGCGGCAGCGATCCCCAGTCGCACCCGGCCGAGCGGCCGCGCAACGAGGATGAGCTGTGACCGCCAGCAGCGAGCTTCCCGTCACTTTGGCCGATGTGCAGGCAGCGCAGCGTATCCTGCAAGGCATTATCGCCCACACCCCGGTGGAAAGCTCCCGGGCCTTGGGCCGGCTGACGGGTACCGAGGTATTCCTCAAGTGCGAAAATCTGCAGCGGGCGGGCTCCTTCAAGGTCCGCGGGGCGTATGTACGAATGGCGAAGCTCAGTGAACGTGAACGAGCCAAAGGTGTGGTGGCCGCTTCGGCCGGAAATCATGCACAGGGCGTCGCGGTGGCCGCGAAAAGCCTCGGCATCTCGGCCCGGATCTTCATGCCGGTGGGCGTGGCGCTGCCCAAGCTCGCGGCAACGCGCAGCCACGGCGCAGAAGTGGTGCTGCACGGGCACAATGTCGATGAGGCGCTGACGGAAGCCCAGCGCTACGCGGACGAGACCGGTGCGGTGTTCGTGCACCCGTTCGACAACGTGGATGTTGTGGCGGGGCAGGGCACAATCGGACTGGAAATACTGGAACAGATTCCCACCGTGGATACGGTGCTGATGGGTGTTGGTGGTGGAGGGCTGCTGGCCGGGGTGGCGGTGGCCATCAAAGCCAGGGCGCGGGAGCTGGGCCGTGAGATCCGGATCATCGGCGTGCAGGCGGAGAATGCCGCGGCATATCCGCCCTCACTGGCCGCGGACGCCTTGGTGCCGCTCAAGCGGGTGTCCACCATGGCGGACGGCATAGCCGTGGGACGCCCGGGGCAGTTGCCATTCACCATCATTCGGGAGCTGGTGGACGACGTGGTGACCGTCAGCGAAGATTCGCTCGCCCGGGCCCTGATTTTCCTGCTGGAGCGGGCCAAGATGGTGGTGGAGCCGGCCGGGGCGGTCGGTGTGGCCGCGCTGATGGATGGCAAGATAGAAAATCCCGGCACCACGGCGGTGGTCCTGACCGGCGGAAACATCGACCCGATGCTGATGCTCAAGGTCATCCAGCGCGGTTTGGCGGCGGCTGGACGGTTCATGACGGTCCGCATGATGCTGGACGACCGGCCGGGTTCCTTGGCCACGATTTCGCGGATCATTGCGGAGAATGACGCAAACGTCACGGGTGTGGATCACACCCGGGTGGGCGGATCCATCAATATGGGAGATGTCTCCATCACGGTTAATCTCGAAACTAAGGGCCATGAACACTGCGAACAGGTCCTCACGGCGCTGCGTACTGAGGGCTTCCAACCGATCGTGGTGCACTGAGGTGGGCACTTTTCGAAACCCCTCGCGCCGTAGTTTGCGGCAAGGGGGACCGCTGCGCCAAACGCGCCCTAGATTTTCCGGCGCGGAACGGGCCAAGGCCGGGGTCGTGGTGGTGGCTGCCGGAACGGCGCTGTTGTACTTGATCCAGCTCATCCACGTGCTGACGGGACCGCTGCTGATCCGCACCCTCGGCATCTTTCCGCGGCAGCCGCAGAGCCTGCCGGACATCCTCTCCGCGCCGCTGCTGCACGCCGGCTGGCTGCACCTGATGGCAAACACGGTGCCCTTCGTCGTGTTTGCCTTCCTGACCTTTTTGGCCGGACTGCGACCCTTTCTGGTCGCGCTGGCCATGAGCTGGCTGGTATCGGGCCTGACCGTCTGGCTGATCGGCGGCGGGATTACGGTGGGCATCTCCGGGGTGATCTTCGGCCTGTTCGCTTTCCTGCTGGTCCGCGGATTCCTCAACCGAGCCTGGCCGCAGATTCTGCTCGCGTTGGTATTGCTGGCATGCTATGGCGGCATTCTCTGGGGTCTGCTGCCCACCGTGGCTTCGAGCATCTCCTGGCAGGGGCACCTGGGTGGGGCCGTTGGTGGCGTGCTGGCCGCCGTCGTCGTGCGTCGCCGGGCGTCAGCCTGAGCCGTGCCGGATGTGCTGGCGGCCGTCGCCGGTCTCGGTCCGCCGACGACGGCGCCGGTCAGCCGACGCCGCTGGTTTCAGTCAGCCGACGACGGCGCCCGGCCAGCCCAGCCAGCGACGCCCGGTCAGCGAATGCCGCGCCGGTCAGCCGACGTAGGGCTTGGCCGAGATAACTTCAACCTGGATTTCCCTGCCGTTTGGGGCCGTGTAGCTAAGCATGTCGCCGGCCTTATGGCCGTGGATGGCCGCGCCCAGCGGTGACTTCTCGCTGAATACGTCGAGATCGGTGTCGCCGGCAACCTCGCGGCTGCCCAGCAGGAAGGTGGTCTCGTCGCCCGCGATTTTTGCCACCACCAGCATGCCCGGCTCCACCACGCCGTCGTCGGCCGGGGCCTCGCCCACGTGGGCATCACGCAGCAACTCGGTCAGCTGGCGGATCCGGGCCTCAATTTTGCCCTGCTCATCCTTGGCCGCGTGGTAGCCGCCGTTTTCCTTCAGATCGCCCTCGGACCGCGCCTGCTCAATCTTCTTCACAATTTCGGACCGTCCCGGGCCGGACAGGTGCTCCAACTCGGCCGACAAACGGTTGTATGCCTCCTGGGTCAACCAGGCTGCGGGTGCGCTGTTAGAGATAGACACTGACTTCTCCTCGGGAAGGGGCTGACAAGCAAAGACCCCGCCGACGTTGGCGCTCACCGTGCCTGAGCACAATGCCGTAGCCAACCAAGCGGGGCAGGATATGCGTCCAGTCTAGGCAAGAGAACGAATTATCCCAAGGTGACCGGACGGAATTGTCCGAAATGAGACGTTAGCCGGAAACCAGCCAGCAGCTGTCCACCACGCCGGAAACTGCCAGTGACTCGGTGCGCGCCTTGGCACGGTGCGCCGTCGTCCGGCCCTGGTCGGCGCCCGTACCCGCGGCGTTGGGACCGATGGTCAGCACGTCCCAGCCGACGACGGCGAAATCGGAACCGAGCGCTTTGACGGCGCACTGCGCGGTGCTGCCCGGATTTTTGATGACCTGGAAATCCACCTCGGTCAGGGTGGCGTCGGTGACTGAAAAGCCGATTACCTTCGAATCCACCGCAGCCGGACCGCGGCCGACCGCCAGCCACGTGACGAAGGCCAGCACGAGGACGGCGATCACGGCGGTCAGGATAATTTTCTTCCGGCGCGTCAGAGCGCGCTTGGGCCTGCCATACCGATTGGTTAGGCTGGTGGCTGCTGATGCATCAGAGACGGTCACTGGAGTCCATGGTTTTTGTATCCGCTGGATTGGCTCCAACGTATCTGCTGTATCTCCGCACGCGGCGGATCCGGACACTTCCAGTTTATCGTTCCTGGAGACAGGGTATGAGCCGGAGGAGTTCCGTCGCATAGAATTTTTTGCGGGAGCCGGCGCACAGAGCAGGCAGCCCGTGGACCCGGCCCGAAAACCAGGTCAAATGGACCGACTGGAACGACCAACTAAATAGACCGGCGAAATACACAACCAGCCGTGAGACCGGCAGAAGATCAGGAGGTAGCCCCGTGGCCACCGCAGAGGGCTATTCCGGAGCAGGACTGCGGCTGTTGGCCGTGCATGCTCATCCCGATGACGAGGCGAGCAAGGGTGCCGCCATGATGGCGCGCTATGCCGCCGAGGGGATCGAGGTGATGGTGGCGACCTGCACTGGAGGGGAACGTGGGGGGATCCAGAATCCTGCTATGGAGGTCGATGCCCACTCGAAGCGGGACATGGCGGGTACCCGGCGGACCGAAATGGCCAAGGCAGCCGCGGCGCTGGGCATCCAGCACCGCTGGTTGGGGTTCGTGGATTCCGGCTTGCCCGAGGGCGACCCGCTGCCGGAGCTTCCGGCAGCCTGCTTTGCCCGGCAACCACTGGAGCGGGCCGCTGCGCCACTGGTGCGGCTGGTCCGCCGGTTCAAGCCCCAGGTCATCGTCAGCTACGACGAGAATGGCGGTTACCCGCATCCGGACCACATCATGGCTCATCGGGTGGCGGTCGAGGCCTTCCACGCCGCCGGCGATTCGAGCCGCTATGCCGGGGCCGGTCCGGTCTGGGAACCCTCCAAGCTGTACTACGACCTGGCCTTCAACCCGCAGCGGTTCCGCGCCCTGCACTTTGCCCTGGAGGAAGCTGGGCTGCAGTCACCGTATGCGGAGCGGATTGCCGCCTGGATGGAATCGGACGCGGAAGGTAACAAGCCACCGGTGGGGCGTCATCCAACCACCACGCAGGTGGACTGCGGCGAGTACTTTGAGCACCGTGAGGCGGCGCTGCGGGCGCACGCCACCCAGGTGGATCCGGAAGGATTCTTTTTTGCCGTTTCGGCTGGAATGCAGCGCACCGTCTGGCCGTGGGAAGACTATTCTCTGATCGAATCCCGGGTGGAGACCTCGCTGCCCGAGCACGATCTTTTCGCTGGCCTACGATAGAGACTGGAGCGGTGCTCCTCGGATCCTTCTGAAGGCGCCGGCGGGAAACAAAGAAAGACTGATATTGCGTACTTCGTATTTGGTGCTGGTCACTACTGCACCGCCAACCGACCCATCCCTGCGGCCGGGCCTGGACGCGAATCAGGTCAGCCCGGGGTTTCTGGGCTTCCTCTTCACCTTCTTCATCGTGGCCATCATGTTCTTCCTGATCCGGGACATGGTCAAGCGCATCCGCCGGGTCCGCTACCGCGGCCAAGTGGAAGAGGAGCAGCAGGCACGGCTGGCTGCCGCCGAAGACGCAGGGGAAGCGGACGACGCCGGGACCTCCTCGGCAGGTTCCGCCACCGGCGCGGACGCGGGGAACGCCGCGGATGCTGCCGCGCCGACGGCGTTGGCAAAACGGCGAAGCCACGGTGGCAGCCACGGTCCCGATGCGGAGCTTAGCGACAGCGGGAGCCAGGACGATGGACCGACAGACCAGACCGGGCCGCGCTAACAAACTGGCCGGGCAGCCCTCGGCCTACCTTCGCCAGCACGCGGGGAATCCGGTGGACTGGCAGCCCTTTGGTGAACCCGCTTTTGCCGAGGCGCGGCTGCGCGACGTTCCGGTTTTCCTTTCCGTGGGTTATGCGGCCTGCCACTGGTGTCACGTCATGGCTCATGAATCTTTTGAAGATGCAGCCATTGCCGACTACCTCAACGCGCACTTTGTGTCCGTCAAGGTGGACCGCGAGGAACGCCCGGATGTCGATTCGGTCTACCTGACCGCGACCCAAGTCATCAGCGGGCAGGGTGGCTGGCCGATGAGCGTCTTTTTAAATCCAGATGGATTGGCCTTCCACGCTGGAACCTATTTTCCGCCCCGGCCGGTGGCCGGCAGAGCGTCGTTTCGCCAAGTTCTGGAGGCCGTCGTCGAGGCGTGGACCCAACGCCGGGACCAGGTGGAACGCAGTGCGGCGGAGCTGGCCCGTAGTTTGGCCACCAACCCGCTCGGCCGGGTCAGCGTGCGGGCACCCGAAACGTTGGACGCCGCCCCAGCGCTGGAACCCGGGTTGGAATCGGCTCGGGAACCGCGCGGCACCCCAGGCTGGGTGGGCATCGAGGGCCCCGTCCGGGTATACGGCGGCGTCCCCCCGGTCGGCCGGGAAATCACTGTCGCTGCCGTCGAACTCTTGGGGCGCTCGGAGGATCCCAACTTCAGCGGCTTCGGCGGTGCCCCTAAATTTCCGCCGTCGCCGCTGCTGGAATTCTTGATCCGGCACGCAGCCGGCAACCAGCGCTCCGCCAACGAAGCCCGCGGCATGGCCGCGCGGACCCTGTCGGCGATGTCGTCGTCGGCCCTCTTCGACCAGATCGATGGCGGGTTTGCCCGCTACTCGGTGAACGAGGACTGGTCGGTGCCGCATTTCGAGAAGATGCTTTACGACAATGCCGCCCTGACACGGGTGTTCGCGCATTGGCTCCGGCTGCCGGACGCGCCGGACCTCCCGCATCTGGAAGCCAAACGGGTTCTGCGGCAGACCGCGTCGTGGCTGCATAGCGGGCTGCGGTTGCCAGGTGGGGCATTTGCTTCGTCGCTGGACGCGGACACCGTGGTGGAGGGAGTGCATGAGGAGGGCGCCAGCTATCTCTGGACGCCCAAGCAGCTGCAGGCCGCGGCAACTTCCGCCGGGGCACCCGAGCTGGGACCGCGAATTGCCGCCATGATGAACGTCCGGGTGCAGGGAACGGTCACCGCTGAAGGTTCCGCCTTGCATCCCGGCACGCCGCTGTCGCCGGAGGACCGCGACAGCTGGGATAGGGTGGCGCCGGAACTGTCGCGGCTGCGGGCCCGACGGCCTCAGCCCGGCCGCGACGAGAAGGTGGTGGCCGGCTGGAACGGACTCGCCATTGCAGCCCTGGCCGATGCCGGCCTGATCCTCAACGACACAGCGCTGGTGGCGGCCGCGACCCAAGCGGCCGATTACCTGCAGCGGGTGCATTGGAACGATGGGGTCCTTACCCGCGTCTCGTTTGACGGTATGGCACGGGGCATCGGCGGGCTCTTGGAGGATTATGCCTTTACCGCCGATGGCCTGCTGGCACTCTATGCCGCAACCGGCGTCGACCGCTGGTACCGGCTGGCCGAAGAGCTCATCATTGCCGCCGGGGAACGATTCGTGATCGACGGCATGCTGGCGGACTCCGCCGCCGAGTCGGAGCAGGTGTTCAATGCCCAGGGCCGGAGCCGTTCCGTCGATCCCTTCGATGGGCCTACGGCCAGCGGCAGCTCGGCCTTCGCCTCTGCGCTGCTGAGCTATGCCGGCTACAGCGGCTCCAGCCGGCACCGGGCCATGGCGGAACACATTCTTTCAACTGTTCCGTCCTTCGCGCTCCGGGCGCCACGGGTCGCGGGATGGTCGTTGGCGGCCGCTGAGGCTTTGTTGGCCGGACCGGTGGAGGTTGCCATCACCGGTCCGGAAGGACCCGCCCGCTCGGAGCTTATTCGGGCAGCGGCGCTTTCAGGATCGCCCGGCCTCATACTGGCCGTGGGCGGCAGCAGTGAAAGCTCCGTGCCGCTGCTGGCCGGACGCGCAGCCGCCGGCGTACCGATGGCCTACGTTTGTGAAGGAATGGTGTGCCAACGGCCGGTCGCCACGGTCCAGGACCTCCAAGCCCTGCTGCAGGACTCGTAACCGCGTCTTAGCCCATGGGAGCTGCCGACCCGGCAGTAGTCAACGCCAGCACGGCAGTCAGCGCCGCGCCGTAATGCGCGGCGAAGCCGATCACGGTACAAGCGTGGAAGAGTTCGTGGAAACCGAAATGCTCCGCGCTGAAGTTTGGTTTTCTGATGCCGTACATCAAGGCGCCGGCGATGTAAAAGACTCCGCCCACGAAGATCAGCGTCGTTGCCCGAACGCTGGCGGCTGCGAAATCGGGAACAAAGAAGAGGGCGGCGAGCCCCAACGCCACGTAGATCGGAACATAGAGCCATCGCGGGGTGGCGAGCAGCGCCAGATGGTAGCGCCAGTCCATGTAGTTGGTAGCGCGGTTCTGACGAGGTGGTAGCGGCCCGGGCGGGTGCCCGGGCC
>NZ_JADPVH010000057.1 GCF_026932795.1 Paenarthrobacter sp. Z7-10
GTTCCAGCCGGGCCAGTGCGGCCCGGGCTGCAACGGTTTTCCCGGCCCCGACTTCCCCGGTGATCACGCCCATGCGGCGTTGGTCGATGCACCATTCGATGCGGGCGACGGCTTCACGGTGTCCGGGATGCTGGGCCAGCGCCGCCGGCGGGATGTCCCGGCCGAAGGGGATGCGGGTGAACCCGAAATACGATTGCAGGGTCGTGATCGTGCTCATGACCTCGCCCCCGCCGTGTTGTCCAGGGCTTGGATGTCGGCGAAGCTGATCGGCGCCCCGGTGAGGGATTCACGGTGCCGGGTCGCGACGAGGTCCAGGTAGTTGATCCCAGAGGAGAGGTTGAGAGCGGACGTGTCGTTGTCCTTGACGGCGTTGGTGGCCTTGGCATGCACGTGCCGGGAGATCTGAAGTGCTTTGGCGGTTCCGGCCGGTACGCCCAGGTGGGAGTTGACGGCGGGTGATGATCCGCTTGATCTGGGCCGCGGTCCGGTTCGGTCTCTCCCGTTTGAGGGATTCAGCCAACAAAAGGATCCGTGCATCGGTCACCGGCACGCAGGAGCGCTCATCGGGTTTCAACGCGTCGAAACCGCCGGCCCGCCAGGCCTTGATCCAGCGGTCCAGGGTCTCCCTGGAGTAGCGGCGGGTCCCGCCAAAAGGCCACAGGTGCTCGGCGGCGGCGAGTTCCTTCACCAGGGGCCCGCGCTGGCGGGTGCTCAGGGAAGGGTCCGCAGCAGCCCGGATGACCTGGTAACGGAACAAAGCGACCTCCTCCCTGTGCTCCTTGCGCATCAACGGTGTGTTGGCACGCGGGGTCGTGGAAGAAGGCACCGGCGACGTCACGGCGGCCACCGGCGGCGGGGCGCACCCCGGCTCGCTGGGTTGTTGGGCGGTGGCACTGGTCATCAGGGCAAGTCCTTTCAAAGGGGGATGGGCACCATGCCACCGCCGAAAAGGGGCGGGTGCTTCGGTTCCGGATATGAAGGGCCTGTCGTACCGGAACCTGCAGTATATGACCGCGATGGTCCGCGCTTGGGGCGCGGATGAAAATGTGCCACAGGCTGTGGCACATTTGCCGTGGGGCCATGTTAGGACGATTCTGGACAAAGCCGCCACAGCCAAAGGACGGGTGGGAATAGTGTGCCGCGGCGGCCGTCCAGTATGGCTGGTCCCGGAACGTGCTTCTAAACATGATCATGAACCGTTCGATGGAGCACCGGTTCTCCAGGCAGGGAGACTGGCTTGCTTGATCCATAATCTGTTCGTGAAACGCCTGTTGTGGAACGGAAATCGACGGTGTGTTCTATCTCTTGGGCAATAGGCGATAGGTTATTCGTCGTTGCGCCGTCTGAAGCTCGAGAAAAGTCCGTCCATCGAGTTCCTGGGAACCGAGGAATGTCGGTGTGTCGAAATAAGCCAGAGCTTGTCCTAGTTCTACGTGCTGCTCGCCGACTATGATTTCCAAGGGAACCGAGACTTCAAAAGATCCAGCCGGGGTTGGCGCACCGTCGAGGTCGATTCGTACCGAGTGCCCCTCTTCGTAGACCCTAGTGATTGATTCGCCAGAAAGTATTTTAGCCGCGGCCAGCCAGCTTTGCGGTTGGCCCTCGCGCACCGCGGCAGCGCCGGGGACCTTGATTGTGGCGGCGCTGCTGGTCTGAATGCGTGCGAGTAGGCCGACCAACTCGGCCATTCGCATCAGATTCTCATTAATTTCCTTGGGCCACTGGAAGGCCATGTTTAAGTCAGTGACTCCCTTTTCTGGGGGAGTGTAACGGCGGCTAAGTCGGCCGAAATTCGGGGCATGGCAACTAGTCAGGAAAGTCAGGGCTGGCAAAACCTTGGCCACGGGCTTGCCTGTGAGGTCAATAAAAGACAGGTGACGACTCGAAGTTTTGCCGGACACGTTGTATCGGTCCTCGATGATGAAGACATCGTTTGTCTCTTCAAGTACGACCCGCAGACCCTCCGCACCTTGGCTTCGCTCAATCCGCTTTAGGTCGACGGCCGCGAGCATTTTTCCGTCAGGGGCGACCATCTCCAAATGAAGCTCCGGATCGTCACCTAAGTCCTTATTGGTCGACCAGGTGGAAACCATGGCCCCATCTATGGCCCGGCTAAGTCCGCCGGGCGCGTCAAGCTCTCCCGTGTAGGCGCCCTCTGGGCTTCGAAAAGGGGACCCATATGCCATGAAGTCTTGAAACGCATTCGCTGCTTCGCTCCCCGGCTCCAGCTTGAGGCTGCCCCGAACGACAATGGGGCGCTCAACTGTTGAGGCGGCGCACCGCGCGATAACGTCCACGGCAGACCATTGTCCGTTGCTTTTGTACGGGTGGGCGAGGTGCAGCACCAGACCCGGGCGCGAGGAAAAAGCTGGTAGTTCGCCACTCCCAAATCGGTGCTCGTACCTGTAGTGAGGATCGTCCTCGAGCGTAAGGAGCGCCTTGCTGACCTTTTCCTGCACGGCAAGGACACCCAAGCCACTTTCGGTACGTTCTGCACCGAAAGCCGCTGAAACAATCTCATATGCCTCTTGAATCTGAGAGCGGCCCCCATGCAGGTAATAGTCAATAATTTCTGGGTACTTGCTAGAAAGCGTTTCGACCCACGTCAGCCCATTCCAGATCGCTGTAACGCCCTGTTTCCCACCAAACTCACGTAGCCATTTCTCAGCTTCCGGTGAGGGATCCCAGGGCAGGACAAGATGCCATTCTTCTACATTTAGTTCGGCCCAACGCGGATCCTTCATGAGAGTCTTGAGGGAGTCCTCTACCGCAGTTTTCTCCTTCGACCCGAGTGGCTCAGTGTAACGCTTGACCTGATAGACGACGTCGCTGCCGTTGGGGCCCGCGCCGCGGTCGAGAATATCGACTCCACCGTCCCCTCGGGAGGGGGTGATACGCGTTGAGCGAGAGTGGTCGCGGTTTAAGAACATGGCCACAACGGCCTCCACATCAGCGCCTTCAAGCCTGGTCCACTCAACTCTGGTCATGTACCAAGTTTGCAAGATGTAGAACCATTTATTTGCATTGCAACGCGCGGATTGGAAGCGGCGTTGCATCCATGCAACCGCCGGCCCCGTACAGATATGGAAGCCAGTTAGACCCCGATACGGACGCTCAGGTAACTAGGCAGCGGCCTGGGTGTATTACTCGGAGCTTGGTGGCGCGGTCTGCTGGCGCCTGCATCGAGCCAAGCGGACACAACCCCGGCAGTCCCAATAAAGGAACCTTTAACCGGACAAGACGCCGATGCCTCATCCCACCGAATTTTCGCAGCGTGTCTCCACACTATCGTGTCTCAACAATGCGTCTCACCCTGATATTCTCAGAATCACTTAAAAGCGTCCTTTGACGAGATAACGGGAAGTAAACCACATGACGCGTCTTGGCTACGCAAGGGTGAGCACGGCGGACCAGGATACCGAGCTGCAGATCCGGGAGCTGGAGGCCGTAGGATGCGAACGCATCTACCGCGACCAGGGGGTCAGCGGGACCAAGGCCAGCCGTCCCGAACTGGACAAGATGCTGGACCGTCTCAGCCGGGGGGACGAAGTCGTGGTGTGGAAGCTGGACAGGCTCGGGCGCAACACCCGCCACCTGCTGGAACTGCTGGACGGCTTCAAAGCACGCGGGATCAGATTCCGTTCACTGCGCGACGGCATCGCCACTGATCCCGGCAGCGAACTGGGAGGGGCCATGGCACAGGCCATGGTCACCATCATTTCCGCATTCGCCCAGCTCGAACGCGACCAGCTCTCCGAACGGACCAAAGCCGGCATGGCTATCGCCGCCTTCCATGGGCGTAGGGCAGGACGGCGCGAGGTCACCGCCGTCCATGGCAGCGTCAGGCGGGCGAACGAGCTGAAAGCCCAGGGCCTGAAGCCCGCCGACATCGGAAAGATCATCGGGGCCAGCCGTGCCACGGTCTACCGGTATCTCAGCATGGACGCCAACTGACGACAGCGACAGAAAGCATTAGATCATGAAACGAACGGCAAACCATGGGTAGATCGAGCGGGCTCAAGGTCTGATCTGTCTGCGAATCACCACCGGTGCCACCATTTTTGGCGTAGTTGAGCGCCCGATACGGGAGCACTGTTTGAGAGAAGGAGCGTTTGGCTGGTCTAGCAGCAGTCTTCACCGCGCCACGCTTCGCGGCCTTCTTTCACGGCGACGGCTGCGATGATGAGTCCTGTGATCGGGTCCAGCCACCAGGCCCCGAAGAGGGCGTTGGCGGCCAGACCGATCAGGACGGCGGCGGCGGTCGCTGCGCAGAGCAGGTTCTGGGTGCCCTCCCCTGCCGTGGCGCCGGAGTTCAGCCGGGTGCCGAGGCGGTGCTTAGCGACACCGAGGATGGGCATGATGATCAGGCTCGCCGCGGTGAGGACGATACCCAGCAGGCTGGACTCGGCATGGTGGCCGGTGGCGAGGTCGATGACCGATTGAATGGCGATGTAGGGGGCCAGGAGCCAGAAACTGATGGCTACCGCTTTTTGCGCCAGTCCTTCCGCGTTTTCTGAATGCGTGCGTGAGCCGGTGAACCGCCAGATCACGATGATGCTTGCCAGAGCTTCGACCGCCGAGCTGAGCGCCCAGCCGATCAGGGACACGGAGCCAGCCGCCCCGCCGGCTACCAGGCCGAGGGCTCCCTCTAGGATCATCCAGACAAGGCTGAACCAGGACAGCATGCGGGCCGCGCGGGCGTAGCGTATCCAGCCCGCATCGGGTAGTGCCGGGGCCGCTGCGGAGCAGCAGCCGTCCTTGCATCCTGCGGCGTCCGCCGGTGCGGTCTTGTTCCGGTTCAGGGGAAGGGGCTGCGGGTTGGTCATCAGTGGGTCCCCGTTTCGTGGATGGCGTGGCCGGCGGGTTCGAGCTGGAAGGTGGAATGTTCAACGTCGAAATGCCCGGTCAGGCACGATTGCAGCTGATCAAGGATGACCGGTGCGTGTCCGTCGTGGAAGCAGCCCTCGTCCAGGACGATGTGGGCGGAGAGGGCGGACAGGTCCGAAGTCACGGTCCAGACATGCAGGTCGTGGACGTCGTTCACATGCCCGGTGCCCAGCAGGTGCTCCCTGATTTTAGCCAGGTCAACACCTTCGGGTGCGCCCTCCAGGAGGATCCGGCCCGAGTCGCGCAGCAGCCCCCACCCGGCGTGGAGCATCAGGCCCACCACAACCAGGGAGGCAATGGCATCCGCGCGGTCAAAGCCGGTGGTCAGGACAATGATCCCGGCGACAGCGGTGGCAATGAACCCGTACAGGTCGGTCAGGATATGTTGGAAGGACCCCTCCACGTTCAGGCTGGACCGGTTGGCCTTCGCCAGCACCCATACCGCCACGAGGTTAACCATCACGCCCAGGATGGCGACGACCAGGACGGGGCCGCCCTGGACCGGGGGCGGATCGATGAGACGGTGGATGGCCTCCACCGCCACCAGGGCGCTGATGACCAGCAACGTGATGCCGTTGGCCGCCGCGGAGAGTATTTCCGCGCGCTTAAAACCGAACGTCCAAACCCCGCGGGCCGGGCTGGCCGCCAGACTCATCGCCCACAAGGAGGCCGCGATCGCCCCGGCGTCAGTGAGCATGTGCCCGGCATCGGAAAGCAGGGCCAGCGAGCCCGAAAGGACGGCGACAATCACCTCCACGATCATGAACCCCACAATCAAAGCCAGTGCGGTGAGCAGGTAGCGCCGATCCGCGTTCGGCGCGATCCCGTGGCTGTGACCTTGGTGGTTACCGGAGGATGAGTCCTCCACCCGGCCGGTGATGTGGCTGTGCAGCTTCCCATTTTCGCTCATGGGGTGGCGCCCTTCCGTCCCGCCCCGGTGCGTTCCGGATGGACGGCGATGGTGTGGCCGGTGTGGGTCAGGCCCAGATCCAGGAGCATCCGCACATGCCCATCGTCCAGGCGGTAGTACGCCATCCGGCCGCGCCGGGAGACGGATACCACCCGATGCGCCCGCAGCAGCCGCAGCGCGTGACTGACGGAACTCTCGCTCATGGCCGTTGTCGCCGCCAGATCGCACACGCACAACTCCCCACCCTCCAGCAGCGACATCAGCAGCCGCAACCGGCCCGGATCCCCCAACAGGGAGAAAACGTCTGAGAGTTCTACGATGTCCGTTTCCGGCGGCAGGGCCGAACGGACCAGCCCGACCTTCTCCGGATCGACCAGATTCACCCCGCATCCATCAGACGCCTCAACATCGTGTGCAGCCACAAAACCTCCCATATCTGAATATTTGTTCAGATGTCAGTCTACTCGACGTCCGCCGACGGGACAGTTCACGGTACCGGTATCGCGCTCATGCCGGGGTCGTCCCGGCCAGTCGTTGGATCAGGGCCAGACCGGCGGGCGTACCGGGCCAGTGGTGTTCCAGCGGTCCGTTACCGGCTTTGCGGATGACCGAGCGCAGGACCAGGGCGACGATGATGGCGTCATCGGCGTATCCGATGACGGGCAGGAAATCGGGCACGAGGTCAATGGGTGAGGCGAGGTAAATGAGCACCAGCACGAGCCGGACGCGGATTCCGCGCGGCAGCGTCCGATCAGCGGTGAGCCGGCGCAGCAGGGTCAGCAGGTCCGGCAGCAGCCGCAGGGCATCCCTCATGCTCACCGTATCCGGGTGACTGCGGGCGTAAAGAGCCAGGAGGACCAGCAGGACCGCGTAGATCAGCACAATCCCGCCGACGATGGCGACGAGCGCGTTCCACCCGTTCATGCTGTTCCTTCAATGGTGTGGGTGAGGGCGTGGTGTGCTTCCCGGGCGGTGTAGTAGCCCTTGAGGAGGCGGGGGCCGGCAGCGGACGCCCGCCCGAAGCGAACCTCTCCGCTGCCGACCACGTCAACCTTGAGTGCGGGCAGGGGGTCAGCTGACTTTGTCCATGCTGTGTCCGCAGCAGCACGTCGGAGCGTTCTGACCGGCATCACCGTCACCTGCACCCTTGGTCACGCTCATCTCGCACCCGCACCCGGAATCCGGGCAACGATACTGTTCACCTTCCTGCAAACCCATCCGAAATCACTCTTCCTCTCTCATTTGCGGCGGCTGCGCTGTCACGGCCGCTGTTACACCTCCACCCTTACACCTTCCCCCGGAGGCAGAGTCAAGGGGTGGGACGGTGGACAAGCCGGTCCAATCGGCCCGCCCCCGGGGCTGGCCGTCATCGGTCCTCATCCTCTTCAGGTGCCGGCACCGCTCCTGCCGGCTGCGGTGTTCGTGAAGGCCGCTGGGTTGCCCGCGAAGGTGTCGTGGCAGCCTTGGGAGCAGAAATAGTAGGTGATTCCTGCGTGGTCGTGGGTGGCTGCAGAGTGGGCGGTTTCGACGTTCATCCCGCAGACCGGGTCCACCGCGACACCATTCTGCTTGCCCCTGTCCTTTGAATTGCCTCTCTCTTCGTCTTGGTTTGCGTCCTGCACGGGTGCTGCGGGGGCGACGGTCATGGGTTCGGCACCGGGCTGGTTGATGTATTTGTCGGGGTCATTGATGAATTTTTCGTGGCAGCGGTCGGAGCAGAAGTAGTAGGTGGTTCCTGCGTGGGTGTGGACGGCGGGGGCGTGAGCGCGTTCGACCTGCATACCGCAGACGAGGTCCTTGGCGTATTGTTCCATTCCGCCGAAGCGTTCCCTGTTCCGGTACAGCCAGTACACCAGCACAGCGAGGGCGATGGAGATGATGTTCAGCCAGGTGGTGTAGTTCCACTCGAACGTGGTCGGAACGATTTCGACCGGCCGGGCCGGGGCCTGGATGCCCAGGACCCGGAACAGCAGGTCCACGGCCAGGCCGGCTGTGCTCATCACGACCCAGAAGGAGAGGAAGATCCGGGTGGCGATCCGCCGGCCGTAAAACTTACCGTAGATGATTACCAGGGGCAGGGCGATCAGATCGGCGAACACGAACGCTACCGTGCCTCCGAAGCTCAGGCCGCCCTTGAACAGGGCCGCGGCCAGCGGGACGTTGCCGATCGAGCAGACGAAACTGATGAATGCCACGAACGGGCCGACGATCACGTTCTCCAGGTCCGTCCAGAACCCGTGCCCGGCGAAGAAAATGATGTTATAGGCCGAAGCCGGGACGGCGACGGCCAGGATCCCGGCGACCAGGTAGCCGATGAGCAGTTCCCGGCGCAGCATGCTCACGTCCGAGACAGCGTACCCTGCCGCGTCCGCCCACCCGGCCTTCGAACGCAGTCGGCTCCACAGACTCACCCCGTGGCGTTCGGCCTCGTCGGACTCGTCCGGGCGGCCCTGCCGGGCGGCTCTGGTATTCAGTCTTTCCCGGGCCTGCTCAAGCTCGGCGGCGGGAAAGACCCGCGGGGCAATCAGCACGAACAGGGCAATCATGATCGCCCCGCCAACGAACTCAGCCAGCGCGAATTGCCAGCCGATCAGCAGCCACAGCACGACGCCGAGTTCGACCACCAGGTTGGTGGAGGCGATCATGAACACCATCGCCGTGGTGAAATCAGCGCCGCGCTGGAACAGCGACTTTGCCAAGGCGGTCGCCGCATAGGAACAACTCGAGGACGCCGCACCCAACAGCCCGGTGCGCACCACTGTTCCGGGCCGGTGGTCACCCATGGCTTTCTGCATCTCGTGCCGGGACACGAACGCCTGCACCGCCCCGGAGAGGGTGAAACCGAACACCAAGGCCCACAACGTGCCCCAAAACATGAAAAATGCTTCGGTCAGGCTTTGCCCGGCGATACCGAGGAACGTCATCGCGTGCTTCCTTCCTGTTCCTGCCCTCCGGCCCGAGGTGGCCGGGAGACCGTCTCTGCTGCCCGTTTCCGGGGCCGCCGGCGCGCCAGCGCCGCCCGGATCTCCCGGACCACGAACCCGGCCCTGCCGACCGGCCCCGCATCACAGCCCGGGAAGCCCTCAGCGATCGAACACCCCTCGGCCGCTGTCTCCGGCGGCGTCGACCGGCCCGGATCGCTTGTCCCGTTCATCGATCCTGTCTGCTTCATCAGTGTTCCTTCCTCATGCTGCCCACGGCGGAGGCCGCTGCCTGCGTTCTCCCCGGCTGGTCCGGTCCCGCCCCGAAGGCATCTGAAACGGTGCACACTATCCTAAAACCTTGTCCCGGGGGCAAAGTCAAGGTTATGTGGTTTCATGCGGGGAAGAAGGTTCGGAAAGTCCGGCCCGCCGCTGTTCGACGCCGGATCGCTGCGCGTGCCTGCAGCCACCTCCACCTGTGATTGCCTCCTGCCGGCGGCCCTTTCGGCTATGAGTCCCCCGTGCAGGGGCACCGGAGCGGGGTGTTCTCACCACCTGGAATGGTCTACGGCTCAACCGAAGAGTCCTGCACGAGCAGCTGCTGCCCACTTACGTCCGCGACGTCGACGGCCGCGCCGCCAAGTGGTGCGCCGAGTGGTATTTCCACCCCGAAGCAGTCTCCCGCGTAGAAGCGCTGTGGCGGGCCTGGGAACACCTCAGGCTGGACGGAGCCACGGGAATCAATGTCTGGTGGAAGGATCACGCGGACCACCACATGAGCGTGCTCCTGGACCCGCGCGGCCCGTTCTACAAATGCGACATACAAAAACACGGGGACCCCGAACACCTGGAACTGAAGAAAGCCCCCGAGGGCTGGTTCCCTGACGTGCGGACTCAGGGAGCCTAGAGAAACCGCCTCACACAAAAGGGGAGACGCCCGTTGGCAGTCTCCCCCTGTCTGCATTCAAATTCGCAGAAGAACGGGCGCAGAAGGCCGTTGCCATTAGTTTCTGACTTCTGGCCCCCTACATTGCCATTCAGTCCGTCCTTGACCTTGCCTCGGGCCATCGGGCCGGGAGCAGTCTGCTGGGCATCGTCCTCACCGCGTCATCCCTGATCGTCATGCCGGTCCTTGGGATCGTGAAACACCGCCTCGGCAACCTGCTGAACTCCGGAGCCGCCGCTGGGAAGGAACGCGGAACCTGCTATGCGCTGCCACTGGCGCCGCGGTCCTCATCGGGCTTGCAGGAAACACTCTCTTCGGCGCCTGGTGGCTTGATCCGATCATAGGCCTGATCGTTGCAGGAGTGGCTGTGAAGGAAGGCTTCGACGCCTGGCGTGGAGGAGACTGCTGCTGAACGGCTGAACCGCCGGCGGCACGATCAGACCACATCATCGCCAGGAATAGTTTCAGAACGAATATTTGTGGTTACCAGTGGAACGGCGATTATTGCGTGTGATGCAATATGGGCCCTCTTCCGGCCTATATTCCGAGTGAATCGTATGTGGATGAGAGAAACGCGCTCTGTCCTTGGCAGCTGGCACTGCCCTCCAGCAGAGTCGGGAAGGTGAACGCAGCGCCGCTCCCCTATCCGTCATGCGTTCTCATCGTGTTTCCTTCCGAACAAAACGAACGTATACCCCTCGGGGGTACCGTCGTCAAGGGTGTTGCTGTGGCATTGCTGGCTGGGGCGTCGTCTTTGCCCCGGTGTACGGAGTTAGCAGAGGCCACCAGTTGAACCGTCGGGTCCGGGACCTGTGGTGGTGCAGATGAATATGCTCTTCAGGTTTGGCGGGGTGTGACAGAGACGTTGTGGGGAGTCAATCCCGGAGATTCTCAGCCCGCAGTTGCCGGCCAGATGCACGAGGATGATACGGCGCGTTGTTCGTTGGATCAGGGTACCGATGGCTGAGCGACCGCCCCTGCTGATGAGGTAGGGTCGGGCCCCTTATGCAGGGCCGGTCTTCTGTGACTGCACTTCAAGGGCCCTTGAGCCTTTTGCGGATCCACTGGTGCGCCTGGTGGGGGAAGCATCAAGACAGAGTCAGCGTTTCTTCGGCATGGTCCGGCCCGCCAGGATGGCTCCGAGCACAATGATTCCGCCTCCGGTTGGGTAGCCGATCAGAAGATCCTGGATGACCGGTGGGCCGCCGTTAATGGTGATATGGGCAATCCAATGGGACAGGGCAACCAGCACACCGACGATCATCAGGACTTGGCCAGTCCTGATCAGCCGCCTGTGGCGTCGGTAGCTTTCCGCCGCGTCGTCGTGGGGGAGGTTTTTCGTCATCATGCTTCCTTCGACGGATTGTGGGTGGGTGTTAGCCGTTGACGCAGCCGCGGCTGGCTCCGGGTTCTGGGACTGCGGCTTGGATATATTCCTTTGATAAAGGCCGGATCGCATCAATTAATCCCTTGATATTTTCACTGGGATTTCGGACCGGTGGTGCCACTGCAACCCTGCCATCCGGGGCCTCCCCGCCGGGCCCCGGCCCGACTCGTATTACTATATGCCATAGTAGACTTGTGGTGTCTGCCGGTCCTGCCATGAGGGAACCGGGAAGGGGCAGCAGCGGTGATGGCCGTGACCGGCCCCGACCACGAACGTGAACGTGATGGTGCAAAGGATGATAATGACCTCCCCCCCTGGAAGTACGCCCGCAACGGAGCCGCCGCATCCACAGCCGACCATTGGGGGCCCGACGAGGCGAGGGGTGATGGGCACGATCGCCCCTGCGCTGGGTCTGGGTCTGGCGATGAGCGGATGCGGGGCGCAGGACTCATTGGCCCGGCAGGCCAATGCCGGGGATAACAAAAATTACATCGCCGGCGACGGTTCGGTCACTGAGTACGGGCAGGGCGAACGTAAGGCACCGGTCGTACTGACCGGGAAACTGTTCAACGGAAAGGTCGTTGATTCCACGGCATGGGCAGGGAAGGTAGTGGTGCTGAACTTCTGGTATGCGGCGTGCGCGCCGTGTCGGTTGGAAGCGCCCCGCCTCGAAGCCCTGTGGCAGGAATTCAAGCCTGCCGGTGTCCTGTTTTACGGTGTGAACCTCCGGGACGAGGAACCGGAAGCCGCCGCTTTTGAACGGACTTACGGCGTCACGTATCCGAGCATGAAGGACAAGAACGGCGGCGTCATTCTAGCCATGACGCAGTATGTCCCACCGCAGGCGGTCCCCACCACCCTGGTCATCGACAAGAACGGCAAAGTCACCTCCCGAATCCTGGGAATCGCCGATCAGGGCACCCTCAAATCACTGATCACCGACGCGTTGGCGGGAAAGTAGGAGATGCCAGCGCTGAAGGAAGCCAGCCGGGCGAAACCTAATCTTGCATCCGATGCAGTCACCCTCCCGCGTTTGGGGTTTTGGGGGATGCTGCGGTGGGTGTGGCGGCAACTGACCAGCATGCGCAATGCCCTGTTTTTACTGCTCCTGCTGGCCGTCGCAGCCGTACCGGGATCCCTGTTCCCGCAGCGTTCGGTTAATCCGTCCACTGTCACCCAGTATCTGAAAGACCATCCGGGTTACGGGCCGTGGCTGGACAGGTTCCAATTCTTCAATGTCTTTTCCTCCGCCTGGTTCTCCGCCATTTACCTGTTGCTTTTCATTTCTTTGGCGGGTTGTGTTGTTCCCCGGGCACGGGCGCATTGGAAGGCCATGCGCTCGGCCCCGCCGCGCACACCGCGGCGCCTGTCGCGCTTGACCGAATACGGCACCCTGGAATTACCCGAACGCTTGGGAATCAGCGCCGAGCAGGCACTCCAGGACGCGGCACGGCTGCTCAGGAAGCGCCGGTACCGGATCGGTCTCTATGATGTTGGCAGCGACCGTCCCTCCGTGGCCGGTGAACGCGGGTTGATCAGGGAGGTCGGAAATCTACTCTTCCATGTATCCCTGATAGGTGTTCTGGTCTTCGTCGCGATCGGAGGTCTCTTCGGCTACCGGGGGCAGAAGATCCTGGTGGAGGGCGACACCTTCGTCAACACACTGATCAGCTACGACTCCTTCTCGCCGGGCCCGAACTTCAGCCCCACCCGGCTTGATCCATTCGCCATCACCCTGGACAAATTTTCGGTTAAATTCGACCGCTCGTCCAAGGCACACTATGGCCAGCCCATCGACTTCACGGCCGCGGTCACGGTCACGGACAAGCCGGGGGCGCCACCAGTGCACCAGACGCTTAAGGTCAACGACCCGATCACCATTGGAGCGGCGAGTTTCTATCTGGTGGGCAACGGGTACGCCCCGGTGGTCACGGTCAAGGATGGAACAGGGAAAACCGCCTTCAGCGGGCCGGTCATCTCCATCCCCAGCGACGGCGCCTACACCTCGCTGCTGGTCATCAAGGCACCGGACGCCAAGCCATCTCAACTCGGGTTTGTCGGTTTCTTCCTGCCCACAGCCCTGGTCAATGACAAGGGAATTTCCTACGCCAGCGATCCGGACCCGTTCAACCCACGGCTGAACCTCAATTCGTACTACGGCGACCTGGGTCTGAACACCGGCCAACCCAGGAATGTGTACACCCTGGACACGAAGAACCTCACCCAGCTCAACGGTCGGGACAAACCCGCCGGGGGAATCGTCCTGGCACTGGGGCAAAGTTACACCTTGCCCCAAGGTAAGGGAACCATCAGTTTCGATGGGATCAAACGGTACATCGGAGTCGACATCCGTCATGATCCCGGTCAGGTGGGGGTCCTGATTTCTGCCCTCGCCGCCCTCGCCGGCCTGGTCTGCTCGCTCTTCGTGGGCCGGCACCGCGTCTGGGTCCGAACCGGAACCCACCCGGACGGGCGGACCATGATCGAGTACGCGCTGCTGGCACGCGGAGAAAATCACCGACTGGCCGCCGAAGCGGCCACCATCCGCAAACTGCTGCAACAGCTGTTGTCGATACTGGGAACTGGTCAGGAGCAACCGAGGGACGGCATGAGCGCCGCCACGGGAAACACCGGCACCACGGGTGGCACAACGGCGGCAACCCGAACGAGCGCGAAGGATCAGTAATGCCTGATATCAACGAAACATTTGCCATGTTCAGCGAGCGGTTCATGCTGCTGGCAGGGATTGCCTACGCCATCGCGTTTATCGCCTTCGCCTGGGATCTGGTTCAGAACTCCAAGACGACCAGGACCGTGCTGGAGCAAAGCAGGCAGGCGGCCATGAGCCCAGCCGAGGGGACCAAGGCCGTCGTCACCCGTAGGATTCCGGTCGGCGCCGGCGCCTCCGGTTATGCCGGCATCGAATCGGAGGGACCGGATCTCGACGGCCCTGAGGGACGCGCGGAGCGGCCAACGGTGCCCTCCGGGTCCTCGGCCCACACTGCTGATGACTCGATGCGCTACGGCCCACAAAGGCGCATCCCGGCCCGGGTTGGCGTGGCCATCACGGTCCTGGCCGCCGTCGTCCATGCGTGCGGGGTCCTCTTCCGCGGCCTGGCCGCGGGCCGTGTGCCGTGGGGGAATATGTACGAGTTCTGGACCACCGGGGGCCTGGTGGTGGCCGTGGTGTTCCTGCTCGTGCTCACCCGACGTGACCTGCGCTTTTTGGGCACCTTCGTGATCGGTCTGGTGCTGGTGATGCTGACCGCGGCCTCGGTGGTCTTCTGGACTCCGGCCGGGCATCTGGTGCCGGCCCTGCAGAGCTACTGGCTGCTCATTCACGTCTCCATTGCCGTGATGTCTTCGGCGTTGTTCACCCTCACGTTTGCGATGTCCGTGCTGCAGCTGATGCAGTTCCGCCGCGACGCGGCGCTGACCGCCGGCAAAGCGGACCGGCTGCCGTTCATGCGGCTGGTTCCCTCCGCCCTGAGCCTGGAGAACATGGCGTACCGGATCAACGCGATCGCCTTCGTCGGCTGGACGTTGACGCTGATGTTTGGCTCCATCTGGGCGGAGAAGGCGTGGGGCCGGTTCTGGGGCTGGGACACCAAGGAAGTGTGGACCTTCATCATCTGGGTGGTTTACGCCGGGTACCTTCATGCCCGAGCCACCCGCGGCTGGACGGGCACCCGGGCGGCCTGGCTCTCGATCGTGGGCTACCTGTGCATCGTGTTCAACTTCGCGATCGTGAACGTTTACTTCTCCGGCTTGCATTCCTACGCCGGAGTCGGCAGCTGAGCACAACTACTCTCACAACGTTGGCCATGCCGGGGAAAGCCAGTGGCCGTGTGTGGCCGAAGGGCTGGTCGCGGTGCACGGGCGCCGCCCTGACCCTGGCCGCAGTCTCCCTGGTGGCCACGGCGTGCTCCGCGCCCATCGATGTCCGACCGGCAGCAGAGGCGGCGAGCCCCGGGTGCGCAGCCCTTGCGGCGGCCCTGCCCTCCACTGTTGCGGGCCTGCAACGGCGCGAAACCACCGGCCAAGCAACGGCGGCTTGGGGCAGCCCGGCCGGTGTGGTGCTTCGGTGCGGGGTCCCTGCCCCTGGTCCGACCACGGAAGAGTGCACAACAGTCAATGGCGTTGACTGGATTGTGCACGAAACCGGGGACACAATGACCTTGAGGACCTACGGGCGCACACCAGCCACCGAAGTGGTCATGAAGGTCGATGACTCCCATGCCGGGGCAGTGCCGATAGGCCTCGGCCCGGCGGTGGAACGTATCCCGGCGGTCCATCACTGCGTGGGGCCGGGCGATGTTCCCCTCAGCTCACCCGGGTGATGCGGAGCTGCAGCATTTCCGGCGCGTCGATTTGGGAGCGAACGTCTCAGCTCACCGGAGGGCTCCTTCGGACCGCCCTTGGGCGCTGCCGATCGGTCCCGGCCCGGAGCTGGTTTTCGGGGCGCCGCGGGTCTTTCGATGATCTCCACCCGGGGTGGAGTCCGCAGGACCCTGGATGTACTACTATATTCAATAGTAATTTGATGGTTCTTTCTTTGCCTCCTGATGGGAGCTGGTTCATGGGGCAGGTTCTGCTCTCCACAACGATCCTGGCGTCGTTTCTGGGCGGCATGGTGGCTTTGGCTGCACCGTGCTGCGTGTCGGTGATGCTGCCGGCGTTCTTTGCCTCCAGTTTTCAACGCCGCAGCCGGATTCTGGCCATGACGTTCGTGTTCGCGGCCGGAGTCGGAACCGTTATCCTACCCATTGCCCTGGGCGCAGCGGTGGTCAGCCGGGTCCTCTTCGGATATCACCTGTGGATTTTCAGTGCTGTCGGGCTGGCCATGATCGCCCTCGGTGCCGCTACGCTAGGCGGTTGGAAGATGATGCTGCCGATGCCCTCCGGACGGGGCGGGGGCAAAGGTATCGGATCGGTCTACGGGCTGGGCGTGTTCTCCGGCGCCGCCAGTGCCTGCTGCGCCCCGGTTCTGGCCGGGGTGGCCGCGCTCTCCGGCGCCGCATCCTCTTTTCCGGCGGCCCTCGCCGTGGGGGTCGCGTACGTGTTCGGGATGGTGGCCCCGTTGTGTGTCCTGGCCCTGGTGTGGGATAAGAAAAACTGGGGTGCCAGCCGTTGGCTCACCAGCCGCACCGTCCCGCTGTGGCCCGGTGCGTCCCGGCGGGTGCCGCTGATGAGGCTGCTTTCGAGTGCCCTGATGATCGCGATGGGCGTGCTGACCGTTGTCATCGCGGTGCAGGAGCCGGGGATGGCACCGGATGGGTGGCAGGTGGAGGTCACCGCGGCCCTAAACCACGCCGCGGCCGGAATACAGCAGTTCCTGGCCTTCGTTCCCGGCTGGATCTCCGGACCGGCAGTGTTCGCGGTCCTGGCGCTTTTGCTCTGGGCCGCGCGCCGGTACAGCAAACCCGGGCCTCGGGACCCCCAATCGATTCGGGCAGGATCCGGGACGGCACCTTTGGAATCGGGGCCAGCCCCTCTCCCGGCACCCGAAAATACCTCAACCACCGCAAACTCGGCAGACACGGCCAACATCGGCTCATCATCTCCAAGACATGATGAGAGCTCCGCAGGGGCCAGCCATGCACCCACGAAGGAGTTCCACTAATGGCAGCAACGAAAACCGGGCGCCCGTCAGCGGGCCAACAACGGCGGACCAGGCGCAGCGGACTGCTGTGGGCGGCCCTTGCTGCCGTCGTCGCGGCGGTGATTGCCGCCGTGGTCCTTGTCAATCTCAACACCCACTCCGCGGCCCCAACCGGGGCGGGAAAAACTGCGGCAGGCTATGCTGTCGGCAACCCCGGGCCCGGCGCTCAGGCCCCGGCCTTCTCCATTCCCTCCACCACTGGGGGCACGGTCAACCTCAGCGACTACCGGGGCAAGACCGTCCTGCTCTACTTCCACGAGGGACTGGGGTGCCAGCCGTGTTGGGACCAGATCCGGGACTTGGACGCGGCGAAAACCCAGTTGCACTCCGCCGGCATCGATCAGGTGCTGACCATCACCAGCGGTCCGGTCAATCTGATTGCCCAGAAGATGACCGATGACAAGCTCACCGCCACCGCCCTGGCCGATACGAAGCTGGACGTCTCACGCACCTATGGCGCCAACCAGTTCGGAATGATGGGCGACTCCCGGGACGGACACAGCTTCATCCTCGTCGGCCCGGACGGGCGCATTCAATGGCGTGCCGATTACGGGGGCGCTCCGGACTACACCATGTATGTGCCGGTGGCCAAGATCCTCACCGACCTGCAGGCCGGGAGGACAGGGAAATGACGCACGTCACCGTCCTGACCCAAGCCTCCTGTGGCTCCTGCGGGCAGGCTAAGGAAGTTCTCTCCCGGCTGGCACGCGAGTATCCCTTGGAGATCCGTGAGCTTGGTCTGGACACTGAGGAGGGGCGCGGGCTCGCTGCCCGCGCCGGCGTCGTCTTCGCCCCGGGCGTTCTGATCGACGGGGACATGTTCAGCTACGGCCGGTTGTCGGAGAAAAAACTCCGGCACCACCTTTCCCTAACCAACAGCACCCCCGGCGCGCAGCCGTGACCGGGCGCGAAGCACGGCCTGCGTCGGCTGCACGGTCCGGCCCCGGCTCTGCCGGCGGGTACCCCGACCGGATGAGAATCCGTCAACAGCAATCGCAGGAGGCCTGATAATGGGTAAAGCACGCAGGGAAGCGGTCGATGAGCGCCAAAAAATTGTGGCGGCCATGCAGGCCAGACTAAAACGGGAGGATCGGCGCCGGAAGATCGCGATTTACGGTACCAGCGCCGTCGTCCTCCTCGCCCTGGCCGGGACCGTGACGACCGTCATCGTGGTGGACCAGCAGAGCAAAGCCGCGACCCACGCGGCGGCCAGCAAACCCATCGATGGTATCCAGAGTTTCACCGGCCTGACCCGCCAACACACCTCCGACCACGTCACCTATCCGCAGAATCCGCCTGTGGGCGGGGACCACGCCCCGGTATGGACGAACTGCGGGACGTACACGCATCCGGTCAATACATGGGAAAGCGTGCATTCCATGGAACATGGCGCGGTCTGGGTCACTTACCGCCCGGACCTCCCTCAGACGCAGATCGACGTCCTGGCCAAGCAGGCGGCCTCCCACCCGTACGAGCTCCTGAGTCCATACCCGGCCCTGCCCTCGGCGGTGGTGGCCAGCGCCTGGGGCAAACAGCTGAAACTGGACAGCGCGCAGGATCCTCGGCTGCCGGTGTTCCTCAAGAAGTACCTGCAGGGCCCGCAGACGCCCGAGCCGGGCGCGCCGTGTTCGGGTGGCGTGCAGGGCTGACCCACTCCCGGGTCAGCTGGGGCCGTCCGGCGCTGATGCGTTACTATGGGCGGTAGTTGGATCCGTGCATTCTCGCCGGTCCCGGACGCAGGAGGGGTCAGCGCATGGTGCGTCAGTTAGGCGAACTGGAACAGGCGGTCATGGACCGGATGTGGTCCTGGGACCACCCCGTTGCCGTACGTGAGGTCTTGGAGGACCTGCAGCGCGGCCGGAACCTGGCCTACACGACCGTGATGACCGTGATGGACACCCTGCACCGGAAAGGGATACTGACCAGGCACAAGGAGGGGCGGGCATTCATATACCGCCCCGCGCTGACCCGCGAACAGCACACCGCGGCGTTCATGGGCGAGGTCCTGGCCGGCGGCTCCGACCGGACCCTGACGCTGCTGCACTTCTTCGAACAAATGCCCGCCGCCGAGGTCGCCCGGCTGCGTGATGCACTGGACGGACGCGTGCAGGACGAAACCGGGACGGGACAATGATCGCCCCGGCAGTTTTGATTCTTCTCGCCGTCATCCTGGCCGTACCTGCGCCAGTACTGCTGCGCCGCAGCACATGGCTGGAGCGCTCCCCGCGGATCGGTATTGCTGCCTGGCAGGCACTGAGTGCCTCCCTGGTGCTGACGGTTTTACTCGCGGGCCTGGCCCTGGCGGTTCCGGAAATTCCCTGGACCACCAACCTGGCCGAATTCTTTCGCGCCTGCGCGATGGCCCTGCGTGAACGGTACGCCACCCCCGGGGGTGCGATCATCAGTGCCACCGGTGCCATCGCGGCTCTGGCCGTGCTGGCCAGGGTCGGATACAGTCTCACCCGCGGTCTGGTAGGGGCAGCCCGCAACCGCAGCCGGCAGCTGCAGGCCCTGGCCATCATCGCCCGACCCCACCGTGACTACGACGCAGTGGTCGTTGACCACTCCAGCGCCGCGGCATACTGCCTCCCCGGGCGGCGCCGCCAGGTCGTTCTGACCAGTGCGGCGCTGACCGCTCTTGACGAGAGCCAGCTCGCTGCGGTCCTGGCCCACGAACAAGCACACCTGCACGGGCACCATCACCTCATTCTTGCGGCCGCTGATGCCTTGCAGCACGCCTTCCCCGGTGTTCCTGCCTTCCGCGAGGCCCGGATCGCCCTCAGCTCGTTGGTGGAAATGCTCGCCGATGATGCCGCCGCCCGACGCAGCGACCGGCTGACCGTGGCCACCGCACTGGTACGACTGGCCGAGCACGGTCTGACCCCCGTTGCCGCCCTAGGCGCCGGCGGCGACTCGGCAGTGACCCGTGTCCGGCGCCTCGTCCGTCCGGCCCGGCCCCTTGGCACCGGAAAAACCATCGCCGCTGTACTGGCAACCGGCGCACTTCTCGCGCTGCCCCTGTTTTTGGCGATTGCACCTGCCTCCGCAGCCGGGACGATGCCGCCGTGTCAGGCGGACACCAGCACCTCCACGGCCATGCACACCTGACCGGAAAACTTTTCGGTCTGCGGTCGGGGTCATCCCGGCGGCAGGGCGGGCGCTCCAGTGCCCGCTGCCGCCGTTATCCCTTCGTCAAAACGCTACGGCCGCCAGGATGTCCGCACCGAAGATGAGGGCGCACCCTAAAATGGTTGCGTTCCGGCCCCGGGGAGTGCGCGTGTCCATCCGCAGCGGGAAGAGCAGCTGACGCCCCACCGTGTAGACCATGACGGATCCTATGAAAACCAGTCCGGGAACGTGCGGCGGTGTTCCGAGCATCAGTGGCAGCGTTCCCAGCCCGATCAGCAGTGCCAGGGCAGCTTCGTAGAGCTGGACCGGGTGTCTGCGCCGGCCGATGCGCCGGTCCGATGACCATAGTCCCCACCGTGAGGATGTGGGGCGCCCGTAGCAGCAGCCGGTGAAGAAACAGCCCGGCCGCCCGACCGCCATCCCGAAGAAGATTCCCACCGCGGAGGCGTCCAGGATCCTGCCCACCGGCCAGCCAAAGACCAACGCACCCAGAACAACGGTCCCCAAGGCACCGGCCAGGAAGCCCTGTATACACGCACCCGCTTTAAGGAAGTTGCGTACAGGCTGCCGGTTCAGGGCCAACCACCAGATCCGGGCCCCGAAAACTCCCACAGCGTTGGCAAGAACGGACAGCCATACCGGTCCGGTCGGCTCCACGCCCCGGGCGGACAGAAATACGGCCTCGAGGGTAACCGCCAGGACTGCGCCCAAGCACACCAGCAGCGGCCAGGAGAGGAGGTGGACCCCAGGCCCATGGACCAAGGGGGCAAACCGGGTGTGCACGGTGCTCCGCAACGGTGTTGTACCGGGCAGCGTTGACGCGTGGAGTCGGTGTTCAGCGTCCGTCCGGCAGACCGGTTCCGCGGAAACCTGCCAGGTGCCGGCACTGATGTTGGATACCTGCGCCGTGACGGCGACGCGTCCGGTGCCGGCACTGATGGCGTCAACGTCCTCGTACCACTGGAATTTTTCCGGTGGCTTCCCCGGCACGCCGTCGGCCTTGAGTCCGGAAAAACGCACCGACAGTTCATCCGGGCCCTTCCACCTGTCGGTGTCAATCCAGTACGTTGCTGCCAGTCCCTGCGGATCCAGGTCGTGGAAGGACACATGACGGCGCCGGTCCGCGGCTGAGGGGGCAGCCGGATCAACTGGCACCTGCTGCATTGGTGCAGGTACAGGGGCGGTGGGGCGGGCAGGGACCGGGCCGGCCGTTCCCGGGGACGGGGGTCTCCGGTTGGCGGCAGCGGTGTGCGGTCGTGGGTCCGGGCCAGCCCCGGTCGCGGGTCCGGTTTTCTGTAGAGGTGCCAACGTGGTGATGACCTCGTTCCAGCCGGCATACCCGGTGTCATGGTTGGAGTCCCTGGCTGGGTTGGGGCCGGAGCGGAAAGGTCTTTTCGATGCTGGCTTACGCCGCTTCTTGGTCATGGGGAAATGTCCTTCAGGGATGTGGCCATGGTGGTCCGCAGCGTGGTCAAAGGACGCACCAGGAAACAGGGGTGGTGATGTGGAACGAACCGGCCGTTGGGGCTTCCTGCGGGTAGTCGCGGCGCACGAGGCACCGGTCTCACGCGAAGGGTGGGGCGGCCGGATGCCGACGGGTTTTGAACCCGCCCGTTGTTTATCTGCGGCTGATGGACAGCTGGGCCAGGGATGGTGGGCTCCCCCGGCGTTGCGGCACTGATGCGGATATTCCTGGCACTGTGTGCACAGCGGGGATCCGCGTGGAAACCGGGTCTGCCATTGGCACGACCTGCTGAACCTGGGCCGGGCGGGCAGCGGGCAGAGCTGTTTGAGCACTGCACGACATGGCAGCCGATCCGGGACTGTGAGTGCCGGCACAGGGTCCATCCGCGGGGACGGTCACCGCTGGCGCTGCCTTTTTCTCCACGGCGGACACCCGTTGGTCCGATGCTGCGGAGAACGGGGTGCGGGACGAAAAGTTAATCGTCAGACACAGGGCGGAGGCAGCCAGGACCAGCAGCACCAGCAGGTCAGTGGCCGAAGGCAGTGCCCCGGCTGCGGGCGGCCGGTATCTTAGGGACGCTGCCGGGGAAGCGGAGATCACGATCAGTGCTCTCCGGTCATGGGGCCCGGAGAGCCGCAACAGGGGCCTTCAATCGAAGGGGTGGGTCTGGGCCCGTCCGCTGCCGGAGTTCGGCAACCGGGGTGGGCGCTCAGACACGCGAGGCCCGGACCGGGGCGAAGAATCCCATGCCAACCGCATCAGGAACGTTTCCGGCTACTTCGACACCGGGTGGGACGACTGCTCTTTGAGCGCTGCGATGTCGGTCTTCAGCCGTGCCGCTTCCGCTCCGGAGTCCCGGTCCCCGGAAGCGGCCCCGGCCTTGCCCATGGCGCAGTTGCCCTTGCGCATCGGGCGGATACAAAAGAAGTAGGTCGCCCCAATTGCCAGCAGCAACACGATCAGAGCAAAAACTGCTCCGCTCGTCATCGCTTGGCCTTTTCGTCCGTACCTCCGACGACAGCGGAGGGCTCGGCGCCGCGTAGCCGGTCAAGATCGGTGTACAGCTTGTCCAGCTCGGCCTGAGTGGCTACCGGCCGGTCGATCGGCTGACCGGCCCGCAGCGAATCCAGCTCCGCGCGCAATTGCGCCAGTTCTTTCTCGGAAGCCGGCGCGGTGGAATCGCCGGACGGTTTTTTGTTCGAGCGCATCATCAGCCACATCATCACGCCCATGCCCACGGGACAAGCCAAAACCGCCAGGGAGTAGAAAATCTGTTGCATCGTCGTGCCCTTCATATCCGTTGATTAGATCAAAGCGTTCAGTTCCCCGCCGGCTGCTCCGGCAAAGAACCAGTGCAACCGGCTGGTCCCCGAATCATGCGAGGTCCAGCCACTCACCTAGCTACTATCTTTGATAGTAGTCGATTCGCCTCGGGGCGTCGAGAGATTCATCCCGGGAGCTCCGGCTGTTGGTGGACCGGCCCGTCATGGCCCTTCAAGCACCGCAAGCCGGCGCCTGAACTCCTCGTCGTCGATCTCCCCGGATGCGAAGCGCCTGCGCAGGATGTCACCGCCTCCCTTACCCCCGCCGGATCCCTGGTTCTGCGCGGAAGTTCGCCGGACTATCCAGATAACCAGCAGCGTCACCGCCGCGGCTGCGGCCAGCAAAAATATCAGCCCCGCCAGTGTCCACAGCCCCATGCCGGCCATCATGGCGCCCCAGTTCCCGTCGCCCATCATTGCATTGCCGTTACCCATCGTCGTGCCCTCCCCTTCTGGTTGGACCAGGCGGGCTGAAACCCACCTAGTACTATTCATTGTAGTAGTTCTCGGTGTCCGTAGCCATGTATTCCGCATGGTCAACGAGGCGCCCGTACCCGGACCGCCGCTCAGCAGCCAGGCGTTCGAGCCCGGTCATGCTGCCTTTCGGTTCTCGTCACAGGACTTCTTTCACGCACGTGAACGGGTGGGGAGTTCGCCGCGGTTCTCGCCCGTGGCGATCGGGACACGTACGGCGTTGCCCCACTCGGTCCAGGAGCCGTCGTAGTTGCGAACGGTCTCCAAACCCAGCAGATACTTCAAGGCAAACCAGGTGTGGCTGGAACGTTCACCAATGCGGCAGTAGGTGATGACATTGTCGCTGGGTTTGAGACCGGCTTCACCCAGGTACAGAGCCTCCAGCGCCTCACGGCTGTGGTAGGTGCCGTCCTGCGCGGCGGCATGGGCCCACGGAATCGACGCCGCGGTCGGAATGTGGCCCCCGCGCATGGCACCCTCCTGGGGATAGTCCGGCATGTGCGTGCGCTGCCCGGTGTATTCCTCCGGGGAGCGCACGTCGATGAGCGGATTACCCAAATGCGCCAGCACCTCATCTTTGAACGCACGGATCGGGCCATCATGACGCTCCACCACCGGGTAGTCCGCCGGGACGGGCACTGTGGGGTCAGTGGTCAGTTCGCGGCCTTCGGCGATCCATTTGTCGCGGCCGCCGTCCAGGAGCCGGACGTCATCGTGGCCGAAGAGGGTGAAGACCCACAGTGCGTAGGCAGCCCACCAGTTGCTCTTATCGCCGTAAATCACCACCGTGCTGTCGCGGGAAATGCCCTTCGCGGACAGGAGTCGGGCAAACGCCTCACCCCCGACGTAGTCCCGGGTCACCTGGTCATTGAGGTCCGTATGCCAGTCGATCTTGAGGGAACCGCGAATATGCCCGGTGTCATAGAGCAGCACGTCCTCATCGGATTCAACGACCACAAGCTTGCCTTCCGGTGAGCCTGCGGCGAGTGCATCAGCGAGCCATTGCGTGGACACCAGACGCTCCGGGTGGGCGTAAGCGGCAAACTTTTCATCCTGATCTGCGGGGTAAGTCATATGAAGCCTTTCAGCTGGACCGTCGTTGTTGTGGCAGGCTCGTCCCCTGCCGGGGGTCACAACCTATTCTACTATCGATCATAGTAGATGGGAAGTGCGGCCGCGTATCCTTCCCGGAAGGTAGAGCACCGGGACCGGTAATGCCCGGACCTGGAACGGCCGGCAGGTCTCCCGGCTTTTCGGTGCCCCACCGCCGGAGGATCTGTCCAACTCAGACCGGTGTGGCGAAGGTACCGATCAGGTTTTGCTGCTGGTAGATCCACTGCGTCCAGACACCGGAGACCATGAGTATGCCCAGGACCGCCAGAGTGATGCCGCCGGCGAGGTTGAACTTTCGGATGTGGCGCCGGAGAAACGAGACCGCACCGCTAACCCAGTTAACACCCAGGGCCACCAGCAGGAAGGGAATCCCAAGCCCGAGGCAATAAGCGAAGGCGAGCAGGGCGCCACGCCAGGCCGAGCCACTGGCGGTACTCAGGGCCAGGACGGCGCTGAGCGTCGGGCCGATGCACGGCGTCCAGCCCAGGCCGAAGACGACGCCCAGGAAGGGTGCGCCCGCGATTCCAGAGGACGGTTTCCACGGTAACTTGATGGTCCGCTGCAGGAACGCGTCGGCGGCAAAGAAGGTGTACGGTCCGGCGTCCAGGGGCCGGGTACGGAACTGCTCAACCTGTTCATCCAAGTCCCTGGCCATGATGGAAACCTGGGACTTCGACAGCCGGGTAATTCCGAGGGATTCGACGAGTTTCTCCATCCTGCGGGTGCTCACGCCGAGCAGGTAGCAGGTCGCCACGACCGAGGTCAGGGCGGCCTCGGCACGGCGGCGGCGCTCCAGCAGCCAGTCCGGGAAATACGACCCTGCCGCAGCTTCGGGATGGCTACGTCCAGGGTTCCGGCGCGGGTATCAAAGTCGCGGTGCCGGTAGCCGTTGCGGGAGTTCACCCGATCGGTGCTGGGCTGGCCGTATTCGGCGCCGCACACGGCGTCAGCCTCGGCCCCCATCAGCGCGGTGATGAAGGTTTGGAGCATCTGGCGCAGCAGATCCGGGGAGGCCTGCTCGAGCTGCTCGGACAGGAAACGGGTCGGATCGATAGAATAAGGTGCGGTCATCGCGGAGTTCTCCT
>NZ_JADPVH010000058.1:0-10199 GCF_026932795.1 Paenarthrobacter sp. Z7-10
TGGTCATGCATTTCACCCCGACCAGCTGTTCCTGGCTGAACATGGTGGAGATCTTCTTCGGAATCATCACCCGTCAGTGCCTCAAACGCGGAACGTTCGCCTCAGTGAAGGATCTGGAAGAAGCCATGGAACAGTACATCAAGAACTATAACAAGGACGCCAAACCATTCACCTGGACCAAGTCAGCGGAGTACCTCTTAGGAAAAATGAAACGCAAACAAACCATTAACACGGAACACTAGGGTGGAGTCATGACCGAGCTCGAACCGGACCTTCCCAGAGACTACGCTGCCGCGCTGGCGACTCTGAAAGGCCTCATTCGGGAAGCTCAGCATCGGGCGCAGCGCATAGTGAACACGGCCATGATCGAGCTGTATTGGAACATAGGGCGGACCATTCTGGACAGGCAGGTGACCGAGCAGTGGGGGAGCAAGGTTCTTGACCAGATCGCACGTGATCTGCGGGCAGAGTTCCCGCACATGAAGGGGTTCTCTCGAACCAATGTGTACAACATGCGCGCCTTCGCCGCCGCATGGAAGGGCCCGGAATCAATTGTCCAGACACCGTCTGGACAATTGAGCTGGAGCCACAACGTCGCGCTCTTGAACAAGCTGGACGACGACGAGTTGCGCCGATGGTATGCATTAAGAGCCGTCCAGCATGGTTGGTCGGTGGCCGTGCTGGAACACCAGATCCTCACCAGCCTCCACAGCCGCACCGGTGCGGCCCCGAACAATCTTGAGGCACGGCTGCCCGGAGAAGGTACTGATTTGGCACGGGAGGTTGCCAAGGACCCTCTGGTGCTTGACTTTCTGGGGCTGACCGAGGAAGCACAGGAAGTTGCCATCGAGGAGGCCATGACGCTACGCATGGCGCAGACGCTGGCCGAGTTCGGGCCCGGCTTCGCCTTCGTCGGCCGCCAGTACCATCTCGACGTCGATGGAGATGACTTTTTCATCGACCTGCTGCTCTACCATGTTCCTTCCGACCGTTACGTCGTCGTGGAACTAAAGGCTGGCAAATTCAAGCCCGAACACCTGGGTCAGCTGAATTTCTACGTCGCCGCGGTCAACGACATGCTCCGGCTGCCCAGGCAGGCCCCAACTGTCGGGATCCTCGTATGTGGATCCAGGAACGAGCGCACCGTGCGTTACGCACTCGACGGTTCTGCCCAGCCCCTGACCGTGACGTCCTACACGTACGAAGCACTTCCGGCTGATGAGCGAGCTACTCTGCCATCCCCGTCAGCCATCACCGCAGCGCTCGAGCACGACTCCGCGGGTGCCCCCGAGGCGTAACGCTGGGTGGATCAGCGCCAGGATTTAGTAAGCTCCGCCAAGCTCACGGAACAGCTGCTCGATGGCTTCCTTGGATGTTGCCTCCGACAATTTTTTCTCCAGAATATCGTCGGTTTGACCAGACAACTGGATCGACAACAGCACTCCTGTAGAGTCCTTGATGACAATCGCCGCTCGACGGAAATCCCCATCGTGCTCTCGAACGTAACGCGCCAAGGCAGCCCACTTAGGTGCAGTGTCCGCCAGAGAGTGATTGTGGGGATCTACTAGGTCGATGACCACACCGTCTTCCCCGTCATCATGGAAGAACAAGAAGTCCGGGTAGAGGTTCTTGGACACCTCGGAATCCAGATAGTGCACCGACAGCGCGTGGCTGCCGCCCACGGGGTTCCGGTACCACCCCAACAGCGTGCCAGAGGATTGCTCGGCTTCAAGGACACTTTCCTCCCATCCGGTGAAGGTGTCGGGGAATAGTTTGGTTTCAGGTAACGCGTAGAGGTGGCCCGCATACAACGGAAGCTCCTCGACGAGGCCGGTGTCCTTGTTCAGAATCTCTGTCTTTTGCGAAATCATCTCGGGCATACCGAGGTTGCTGGTCAGTGCCGACCCGATGGGGGCGAAGATGGCTTCAAATTCATGGCGTTGCGTCGGCTTCAGGCGCGCTACCGAGCCGGCCGTGTTACGCCGCCAGGATTCCACCCGTCCGCCGCATTGGGCCTCCAGTGCTTCCCTGGCCTCGGCGGACCGTGCCAGGGCCACAGTCCGGACGACCACTTCATCCCACGCCAGTTCCCCGGCAATGACCAAGGAGGTGCTGTACCAAGCTGCGGCGGCGTCGGGGAGCCGTCGCTTGGCTTCCTCCAGGAGCTGGCGAAGGTTCTTCTGGCTCGTGGCGGCAGTGCGTGCAATGGTCCCTGTGTTGGCGCCGCTGTACTGGTCGAAGGTGGCCATTTCAAAGCTCACTTCGAGCAGCGATTGAGCAACCTTGTCGATGGCCACCCTGTTCTGGCTGTAGACAGAGGCAAGAGTTTCCACGACGACGTTGCGTGATTCCTGGGTATAGGAAGACCCTCCAGGGTGCTCGAAGTCGGAGTTGTCCAGCTGGGTTCCCAGTCGTACCAGGCGGTTCACGTTCGAGCTGAACCGGCGTACCGGCTTCTGCTCCCGAGTCAGCCCAGAGATGGCAGCCCAGACGGCTGCTGGCACATCGGGGTTTCGCGTCATCCGCTTGGGATTCAACTGCACCGGAACCTCGATGTCCGCCGAATCCATGAAGGATTTCACGACCATGGCCACTTCAACCTTGTTGAAGTGCGGCAGGTACAAGTCCACTGCATTCAAATCATCGAATTCCGGCTCTTCGATCTTCTTGGCCAAGGGATTGCGCACCATCCGGCCGATGAGCTGGGCGATCTGCGTGTGCTCCTGCGCGGTGCGCAGAGACACCATCACCTCGGCGCGGGGGCAGTCCCAGCCGGTGGTCAGGGCCTGCTTGAAGATCACGGCACGCAGGTTTCCTGACTGCGAGATCGAGGTCGGGGCAATGTGCTGGACCACCCGCGGCATCTCGACACCGCTCAACCAAGTGACGGTTGTGACGGGTGCGTGCTCGCCGAATGCGTGGGCCACAGAGTCTGCATCGTCAAAGGCGTCGGAGGCGTCGGTGAGTGTCTGGACAATCTCGCCGATCTTCGCCGGTGACGTCAGATCCGGAACCTGGATGGCCAGGAGCGGCACCGGATAGGACGAAGCGCCAGTGGACCGGGCCCACTCCTGCCATTGCCGGTCGGAACGGTCCAGGTCAGCTACGGCCTGACGAATCAGGGTGTCATCGCTGGGCTGGTCGTCCACTGCGTAGCTGACGTTGATGCGCTCCTTGATGAGCCCGGAGGCGCGCACCTTTTGGACATCAGCCACTACTTGCACAAGGGAACGACCTGAGGCGCCGCGCATGGCCTCCTCAAATTTCTTCGGCGTCGCAGAAAGCCCGATTACGATGGGCGCCGGCGGGTTCACGATCGTACGGAAAGTGTCGTTGCCACTTGGCACCTCGATGATCGACCCATCGAGGATTCGTCGCAGAATCGTCGGCCGGCTCCGGTCTGTTGCTCCCCGGTGCGCCTCATCGACCAGGATGATGAAGCCGCTACCGCGTTGCTTGATGGTGTTTCCGATGGTTTCCCACAGCGAATACCTGCGTCCGTCACCGGTCTGGATATGGCGTGTAGCGCCGGTTCCGAGCTTTTGGACGTTCAGGAAATACACGAGCCCGGGGCTGAACTCAGCCTGGTCGAAGTCAGCTTCGACGCTCCGGAGCATGTTCATATTGATCCGGTCCGATGACGCCCGAATCTTCTTGCGTGACTGCTCGTTGAGTTCCCCGTCATCGGTCAGCCATAGGATGGTGGTTTCCGGACGCGGCTCGGAGTCCTCTGCTCCAAAAAGCAGTCCCTCCAAGACCGCGGAAGCAATTACGGTCTTACCCGCACCGGTCGGAGCACTGATCCCGATCGCGGTCTTGCGCTCAGTGCTGGAGCGGAGCCGTTTAATGGCGATGCTGATTTCGTTGAGAGTCTCCTCGACAACGTCGGCCTGGTAGTCGGCAAGCGTGAATTTCACGAATCGCTCCGATTGATTTGGAAGGCATCAAGGTAGGAACCGTAGATGGGCTCAACGGTGAGCTCGTCGCTGAACGCTTCCCCAGCGAGGTCGCCCTGTTCGGGAGAGTCCGTGATGATGAAAACATGCTCGACCTGATTCGGTTTGGTGGCCAGGACTTCAGCCAGTTCGGCTGCCTTCCCGGCATTGAACAGCACAGCCATCGAGGACTCTTCGTTCCATTCATAGGCTGAATCCTCGGTGCGTTGCACCACGGTGCCCACCGCGCCGGATTTCAGCCAGAACAGTGGCGCGAGGCGTTCGTACTCTAGAGCTGCGTGAACCCGGCTCTCCTCAAGGTAGGCGAGGTCAAGGAACTCCACGTTGGCTGGTAGACCGTCAGAGTAGACGGAGCCGTCCTGACGCACACCTGTCACGACTGTCTCGATGCGCGGCTTGGTCACGTTGTGGAATACGCCCTGGGCCTCGTACTCGGCGGAGCCTGGCTGATGACCGGCTTTACGCAGCGCAGCGTCATCTTTGGCTGACAGTTCGTTGTTGGTGACCAGGATGCACTGCCGTGTGCCCTTGTCCTCGGCATTGAGCCGGATGACAGCCTCAGCCGTTGTGCCTGAACCTCCGAAGAAGTCGAGGATCACAGCATCTTTGGGAGCAGTAAGCCGAATCCAGCGCATCAGGACATTGTGATCCTTGGGGAAGGGGAACCGTTTGTCGCCGAGTACCTGGTTTAGGTAGATCGAGGCGGCGCTTCGATCTCGTTGGAACACTGCTCCGGGAATCTGTGTAGAAGCCTCATCGAGATAACTTTTCTCCCGAGGGATCTTCGATTCGGTTTCGCCAAACGCAATCCGTCCGGCACTAAGCCGAGCGAGCAACTCAGTTTCCGATAGCCTCCACCCGTTTGATGGCACTGGGCATTCTCGCCCCGTCGCAGGGTGCAGTAGCGGCTTGAATGACCTATTTGGCCTTTTTTCAGGTGCACCAAGATCTCGGTCTGCATTGAAAACGCGGCCTGTTACCGCCTCGATCTGATTGAATCGCTTGATCCCTGGCGAGAGATCAGCCTTCTTTAGCCAGTCACGAAACTGCACACCCGCTAGATCTGCGTCACCATCGGATGATCTGAACAGTCGCGCGGCTGTATCTATGACCACAGCAAACTCAGGCTTCGTTTCGCGCCATTGAATTCCCTGCTGTGTGAGGGCAGCAGCGCTCTTTGAATAAACGAGCATGTAGTCCTGCCCGGACGAAACATAGCTCGCATAGCTTTTTGTGCCACCATCCCAAACCAGGTTCGCAAGAAAATTCTGATCACCGAAGATTTCGTCCATCAAAATCCGCAGCCGGTGGTGTTCCTCGTCGCCGATGGCCACGATGATGACGCCCGTGGGCTTGAGGAGCTTCTTGGCCAGCATCAGCCGGCGTTCCATGAGGCTCAGCCACTTCGAGTGTCGGAAGCTGTCCTGCTCGGCGACATAGTGGTCGTTGTACTGCCACGTCTTGTTGCCTGTGTTGTACGGGGGGTCGATATAGTGAATATTGGCTTCTGTGGGCTCCACCTGTGGTGCGGGTGAGCACCGTCGCTCGTTGGCACCATTGGTGTGGTTGAGCACCACCTGAAAAGCTCCTTCCACCATGTGAGGGACACGTGGTGGAAGGAGTACCGGTAATGGTACGGAAGATCAAAGCGAAGCTGGTGTTACAGCTTCGCAACCAAGGCTTGTCGGGAAGAGCGATTGAGTCGGCTCATGGAATATCCCGGCACAGCATTCAGGCGGTCCTCGATGCGGCGGAGCTGACAGGTCTGGGTTGGGATGACGCCGCCGAGCTGCCGGAGGCCGAGGTGTATGCGGCGCTATTTCCCGGCCGCGGCGTCCGCGAGAGCGTGTTCGCGCAGCCGGACTGGGCCCGGGTGCACACGGAGCTGGCGAGGGTGGGCGTGACGTTGAAGCTGCTGCACCAGGAGTATGTCGACGCGTCTTCCCGCGCAGGGCAGCCGGTGATGAGTTACGACCGGTTCTGCCGGTTTTATGGCGAGCACGCCGCCGTGACCGGGGCCACGTCCCGGGTCGGCCACAAGGCAGGCCGCAGCATCGAGGTCGACTGGTCCGGGCCCACGATGCAGCTGCTGGATCCGACCACGGGCGAGATCTCGAAGGTGTATTTGTTCGTCGCTTGTCTACCCTTCAGCCGGTATGCGTTCGTGGAAGCGAGCCTGGATATGCGGCAGGAGTCGTGGCTGCGCGCCCATGCTGCGATGTTCGCCTTCTTCGGAGGCAGCGTCCCCCGCCTGGTGCCCGATAACCTCAAGACCGGGGTGATCTCCCACCCTCGCGAGGGAGAGGTCGTTCTCAACGACGCCTACCGCGAGATGGCGGCGCACTATTCGGCTGCGGTATTGCCGGGCAGAGTTAGGGCCCCAAAAGACAAGGCGAGCGTCGAGAACACGGTCTCTCATGTCGCGACCTGGGTCATAGCGGGGCTCCGGCACGAGCAGTTCACGTCCCTGGCGCAGTTGCGCACCCGGGTCCATGAGCAGGTGGATGCCTATAACCGGCAGCCGTTCCAGAAGCGGGAAGGCTCTCGTTTGAGCGTGTTCACCACCGAGGAGAAGCCGCTTATGCAGCCTCTGCCGGCGGTGCCTTTCGAGATCAGCACCTGGACCTACCGACGCAAAGTGGGCAAGAACGGGCACGTGGTCTGGGCGAAGAACTTCTACTCTGTCCCCTTCAGCCACATCGGCTCTCTCGTTGACCTTCGGGTCACGGACACGATGCTGGAGGTCTATCGGGGTGATGAGCGCCTGACCAGCCACCTGCTGCTGCCAGCGACGACCGTGAACCAGTATCAGACGAACGACGCAGACCTGCCCGAGGGGCGCAGCTGGCAGGCCTGGGACCGGTCCCGGATCGACGACTGGGCCTCCCGGGTGGGCCCGGCCACGGCGACGGTGATCAGCAGGATCTTCGAAGCAGCATCCATCGACGAGGCCGGGTTCGACCCGGCGTTGGCAGTGCTGCGCCTATCGCGCCGGTTCTCGCCAACCCGGGTGGAAGCGGCCTGTCAGCTCGCGCTGCGCGGGCCGATCCGGTCCCCGCGATATGCGCACCTGAGACCGATCCTTGACACCGGGCAGGACAAAATCGGGCACGTCCCCGTTGAGTCGGAGGGCGACGATGGCGGTTACGTCCGCGGCAGCGCCTACTACGCCGGAGGGACGCGATGAGCCGCCTGGATACGGAAACTAAACGCAAGCTCCGTGAGATGAACGCCGGCGAGCTGCTCGAGGCGATCGACACCCAGGACGAGACCCTCTCGATCAGTCTGTCGTTCGAAGAACGCGTCCGGCTTGTCGTCGATGACGCCTACTCGACGTTCTCGCATTCCAAGGTCGCCGGGCTGATCCGACGGGCGGGGCTGCGTTATCCGAACGCTGATCTGCGTCGCATCGATCTGCTTGACGAGCGCGGTCTGAACCAGCAGGTGTTGGCCCAGCTCGGCACCTGCTCGTTCGTGGACCGGCAGCAGAACGTCGTCTTCCAAGGGTTCACCGGTTCGGGGAAGTCGTATCTGGGCTGCGCGATCGCGAAACGCGCTTGCGAGCACCGGGTCCGCGCCCATTACGTTCGAATGCCTGACCTCGAGGAGGCCTGGGTCGCCGCCCAAGACGCCGTCGGCGGCGCCGGGAAGTTCCTGCGCAAATACGCGGCGTTCACCCTGCTGGTCATTGACGAGTGGCTGCTGGACAAGCCCACGGAATCGATGCGCGGCATGCTGCTGGAGTTAATGGAGCGCCGTTACGGCGCAACGTCGACCGTGTTCTGCACCCAGTATTCACAGAAGGACTGGCACCAGCGCCTCGGCTCCGGTGTTCACGCGGACGCGATCATGGACCGGATCATCCACAACACGATCTGGGTTGAAACGGGCACCTACAACATGAGGGAGCACACCGCCCTGGCCCGCGCCTAATGACAGAGAGCGTCAGTGGCGCCCAGCCACACCACCACTGGCGCTCTCTCGCACGATCGATGGTGTTGAACCGCACGATCGGGTGGTGCTCAAAGCCTCAAATACTCAATATAGATCAGATCCACGGATTCAGGGTGAGTGTATCCAAGCATTTCGAGGGCGTGAAAGTTCTCTCCGTTGATCACCACATGGGCTGGATCTTCCTGGTTGCCGGCGTGCACGGAGCCCACGGTCTTCAGACCTGGGAAGACTACCTCGCCGAATTGCCGGGCAGCGGTCACGTTCGCGACCTTCTCTTCGGTCACGTTTCCGTACTCGTCGGCAAGAGCCACCGTGTCACCACTAATGGCACGCACTTTATGGAATGTGCCGTCGACTTCGCGGATGACGGTGCGACCTCGGCGGACCTGGGCTTGGGGCATCCGGATGCCTTCGGGAGAGTGCCTTTCAAAGACGAGCCCGAACTTCTTGGTGGTGCGCTCGTACTCGGCCTTCAACTTCGCCCTCAGAGTTTCGTCCGTCACCTCGTTCAAGTAGACCTCGAACATGCTTTTGGACAATGAAAACTCCTCGAAAATCGCCGCGCACACCGGATACCCAGCCTCATGTCTATCAGCAAATGAGTAGCGCGCCGGTCAATCTTGATCTTTCAGCTTCGTCCGTGGCACAGAGCCGGCACCGAAATCTTCACCACTTATATTCACTAACCGGAAACCGGGTGGCATATGCGAAGGTAAGTGGACCATCTACCTGGGGAGATACACCATGACAGCTGTGCCCGATAACCTGCGAAGAAGATTCCAGGAGTGGGACGCGAACGGCCGTCCATCGCAGGAGGCCTTCAAGTGGGAAAAGAAGAACTGGCAAAAGTACCTCGGCCACAGCAGCATTTTAGAAGCTCTTCCAAATCCCATTGACCGCGCTGGCGTCCTGGAGACGTTCAAGCTCGTCCATGACCCCGACTCGGCTCTCGACGCATACATCGCCAGCTACCTCTGGGGCTATGCCAAGGCCGGCTTTGGCCCATACCGCGCCGCACGGGTCATCCGTCTGAACACGGATCCTGAAAAGGGAAAGCACTTCGCGGTCGAACTGCACACCCTCTCTCAGATCGCGATGGCCAATGGCGGGACCGCTGCGTTCGAGCACGTCGTAGACAAACGACAAGCCGATAGGAAGTTCTTCGCTCAGTGGGGACCGGCCTTCGCGACAAAGTTCATCAGCTTCGCTACTAAGGCTTCAGACCAGGTGGCTACCACCCCGATCATGGACAGCATCGTCGCTGGATGGTTCGGTGAACACTGCCCAGAGATTGGCCACCTGTGGCTTACCTGGCATAGCACCAGTAGCTACCGTCGATACACCGAATGCATGGCCGAATGGGCAGAAGACCTCGGCATTGAACCCGAGCAGGTCGAACAGCTCATCTTTAGGCAGGACTGAGCGCGGAGGGGACTTGAGCTCCCGGAAGGATCCTGCGTTGCGTCGCTACGCGTGCGGAACTGAAATCCTTTGCTGAGAGGGTGAAATGGCAATGGACGAGTGGCCATGATCCGTGAGTTCGCAAGGTGGCAATTGACTGGTCTGAACCTCTTTGCTCAGCGTATAAGGCCCTCAGTTGGGTCCTCGTCGAACTGTTCAAGGTGGCCAGAAACACCATGTACGGGATAGATTCATCAGGAACTTTGCATCTGACGGGGGAATGTTGCTACCAAAACTTAATGCCGAAGGATTCCTTGCTCCGGAGAGCTCGCCGTACCCGGCAACGATGGAAGAAATCAAAGAACTCTTCGTCGACCAAGCCCCGTATCAACAACGGCGAGCGATGATCTACCGGGCGCTCCACCTCTTCATCGATATAGTCTGGGAAACAATTCCGGAGGCCAGATTCTGGATCAACGGAGGATTCACCACCCATAAGAATTGGGCTGCTCCCGAAGACGCGGATGTGGTGGCCATAGTTCCCATCAAGAAGCTCAAGCTCTGTCTAGCGGATTCGATGCTGCCCCTTTCTACCCTTCAGCATGTGACCGCCGCCCAACCCAATGCTCAGACCCTGAAGCTTCATCCGTTCGGCGGCCTCCTCGACACGTTCTTCATCCCGGACATGCCTGCCCAACTCAGGACGTGGGACGATACTTGGAGCAAGGTCAAAGGCCCTGACCGAAAAATCATTGCTGGCAAGCGAAAGGGCTACTTGGAGGTGACGCCGTGAAACTGTCAGACGAAACTCGAAACAGCATGCGTCTCCTTCGGGAGGCCTTGAATGAGACCACCGGGATCAAAGAGCTGGATCTCATGTCGTGGTCT
>NZ_JADPVH010000058.1:10209-24948 GCF_026932795.1 Paenarthrobacter sp. Z7-10
GTGGTCTTCTATCCGCATGGGCATAGTTGGGGATGACCTGCAGCTACTTCAAGTTTTCGAAGAGGAAACTGGACCCGAGCAGGTTGAACTCGACCTTCACCTGGAAGGAGCCGGGGTCTCAGGTCATTCCACTAATGCCCTGGCCTTCGCAACGTTCGTTGCACGGGTGGCAGAAGCTGTGAAGGAAACCGCAAAAGACATTGCTAGCTTTCCTCGATACAACGCCGGGCTGTTGATCGAAGGTGCCAGCCCCGGCTCGGTGAGAGTGGTTCTGAAGGCGCCGATACCTCCCACTTCCCAAGACCTGCCGCCTAAGACATCGGTGTCGTCAATTGACTCGGAAGCGCTCCGGAGAATTGCACGCGTTATGACATTGGCCTCCGAACCGGAGGACAAGACTCCCAATGATGAGCCGTTGGACGCCGCCATACAACAGCTGCCGATCAAAGCGCGGTCGAAGCTGAAGAGCGCCGCTGAGCAGGCAATCAAGACAAATTGGGAAATCGACGGCTCAATAAGGCAGCGCCATTTTGGTAGAGACCGTGTTGAACTTTCGCCCCACGGTGCAACCCGTCTACGTACAGCGCTACTCACGGCGCACGAAAAGTTCACAACGGAGCGAGCATTCGGAACGGTCGACGGCCTCAAGCATTCACTCGGCGTCATGTGGTTCAAACCGGAGATCGCTCCAAGGTCCTTTCCGGCAACAGTCGCCGATGACTCGCTGCTTTCGCGAGTGGCAGAGCTAGCTGCGGATCCGGAGCAAAGAGTTCTCGCTATTTTTGACACCTACGCGTCGTTTGCTGGCCCGGACGAATCAGTCGTGAAAAAGAGTCGACTCCTACGTTCCATCACACTCGTTTCGGTGCACGAGCAGGACGAGTTGCCGATAGAACACACTCCCTCATAAAAATGTCTGCTCAGGTTTGCTTGCCAGCTGACCGATCAGGTTTGTCCCGGACGAGTATCGGGACGCTGATAGCTTTAGGCGAAAGCTTGGACGCCATTCCGAGCGGGGCGCAATAGATGTGGGAAGCCAGAACAGTGACCGCGAGTTCCAAACGACCGTTAAGTTTTCGGCGACAACACCCTGACGTGGTCGATTCCGCCAATCCGGAGGCACTGTTCGGTGACCTCCCGAAGCTGCCACAGCGGGTAGCCCCACTCTGGGGTCACCAGACTGACCAACTACGCACATACTTTGATAAGCACAAGGAAACCGCTGACGTTGCCCTTGAGCTGCCAACGGGCTCCGGTAAGACTCTGGTTGGCATGCTGATTGCCGAGTGGCGCCGGCGCCATTTGCGTCAGCGCACCGTCTATGCATGCCCAACGGTGCAGCTGGCAAAACAAGCCGCCGAAAAGGCCGAGAACCAAGGAATCCGCGTTTCCCTGCTCATAGGAGGAGTCAAGGAATGGGACAGCCGACTGCTCCACTCATATGAAGCTGGCGATTCCATCGCTGTCACGACGTATTCGACGATTTTCAACTCGAATCCGAAAATAAGCGATGCCCAAACCCTCGTCTTTGACGACGCACACGCGGCAGAGAACTACGTCGCCGGAGCTTGGTCAATCACCGTAGACCGAGAAGAAAGCTTGTTCGATGGCATAGTCGAAGTCTTGCGTCCGAGCCTCGAAAAACACTTAATCGCACGTCTTTCCGGAAGCCACGGAGGGTCGAAGGGCGACACCGATGTTCACCTGGTGCCACCGTCTGCCGTCCTTCGACACGAGGCAGAGCTTGAGACGGCCTTTCGAGGCGCCCTCACGGAGGGACCGCGAAAATACGCACTCTCCATGGTATCGGGGCAACTGGCTGCATGCTGTTTGTACATCTCCGGCCGCTCTATCCTAATCCGTCCGATGGTGCCGCCAACTCTGGATCATGGCGCGTTCAGCGGGGCTGTCCAACGTATATACCTTTCGGCCACGCTCGGCGGTTCCGCTGAGATTGAACGTTCTTTTGGTCGGGCTAAGATCGCAAGAATCCCCGTGCCTGATGAATGGAATCGATCGGGTGGTGGACGACGATTCTTTGTCTTCCCGGAGTTGGCTGACCGGACGGGGGAACCTGGCCTTTCCGTCGGCGAGCTTGTGAACAGAATCATGGCCTAAGCGCCCAAGCGAGTCCTTCTGGGACAGTCTGACGACGGTGTAGAGGAACTCGCTGACATCCTCGAAGTCCCCAAAGATGCGCGATATTGGGTTCGCGACAAGCCCGCAGGGCGGGCTTTCAAGGATTTTGTCGCTGCAAAAACGGGAACACTGCTCGCCGCAAATCGCTATGACGGTATGGATCTGGCGAACGATGCTTGCCGGATGGAACTCATCGACGGATTGCCCTCAGTGATGCATGCACAAGACCAATTCCTGCTTTCCCGCGTACACGCCGGAGAAGTTCTGGCAGAACGCTTGCGGGCACGCATAGTGCAAGGAATGGGTAGATGTACGCGACACCCAAGACCAGCTAGCCAAGGCCTTCAACCTCGCCAAGCTGGCCCCGAAGAAAATTTAGGTCATACGCCTCGACCGCTCAAAAACAGTTCCTGACCTGCACCGATACAAGTCTCGAACCAGCTAACCGGGAAACTCCCGCTAGATCGCCGTGTTGGAAGCTACGCTCGCTCTCGTCCGCCCCGGAGCCGGGCCACCATCTACCGCTACCAAACAGCATGGAACCCGACTGACGACCCAGCGGCTAACTGCTGCATTCACCAGCCACCTCCATAAGAGACGTGATGTTCCTGCAGCATGGTTGTGTAGTTTTTCCTTATCTACAACCTCGAGTGGAAGCGGAATACCTTGACGCAAGCTGCAGCCCAGACGCGGGCCCGCACCAGGAACTGGCTTTGGCGATTGCACCGGAGCTTGTCAGCTTCACAAGACTGATGAAGGGTTGGTGAGATGCATCCTCTTGTCACCCGTTATTGGTAAGTGGGCTTAGTTTATTCGTGTAGTGTTGTTGATATCGCCGAGGACGTGAGACATCCGAGGCTGAGAGTCGACGGATCTTGAAGCAGTCCGGCGCACTTCTCCTGTCGTGGAGACGCAGGAGGCTATTACGCCCTGGCGGTGCAGTTATCGCACCCCGGGGCTTATTCTCTTAAACGGCCGGAACCTTACCGACTGCTGGGCTCTGGCTGGTAAAGCGACGGAGGCGGTCCGAATAGGCCCTGGTACGGGTCAAGTACCCCGTCCAGTACGGCCTTCACTTCCTGCCGGGCAAGTGGCCCAACTCCAAACTCGGGTAACCCAAAAGCCGAGCGTGGGATCGGTAATCCCACCCCGGAGCACTCGCATCATTCACCGGCGTGGCCGCCCTGGGGAGGGCGTGATGGTTCAGCCGTTGGCGAGGACGGTGTTGACAAGTTTTGACCAGTTCACCCGTAATCGCGGCTCCGATTTTGCCGGCTGTGGCCAACTCCAAAAACAGTGAACGGCACCCCAAGCGGGGAGCCGTTCACCAAATCACCGTCAGCAGGGAACCACTACCGGGAGCCAACGATCATTTCGTGATCGTGATGCAGAGGACCATGAGGACCTCGCTTTGTTCCCCATTCAGCAATCGGAGAGCTGGGGCCGACATATTTGAGCGGGGGCGATTGGTATCGAGACATCGCCAAACGTAATTGGAACCCCTCCGACCTTGCTCGTAGTTGCGAACGGTGACGCGTAGTGTTTGCCCTGCCGCCCCAGAGGTGGCTCAAACAGAACGCAGCGACACCCGTCTCAGGCGAGGCAGAAAACCCATCCGCCCACCCTCACCTCATATCGTCAAACGCCACGTCGGCGATAGCAGCCGCGTGGACTGATGCGCAATCGACCACAGGGAAACCCGGTTCATGATTGCCAAAAGCAAGGACGAGGTCAGTTCCGGCAAGGAGGATTGCCTGGGCGCCTCCTTGGCTCACCATTTCCTGGCCCGCGTCGACGAAGACGGCACGCTGCTGGTCGGTGCACACACCGCTTTGAGCCATCGAGACGTAAGCGTCGTGTACAGCACCGATGGTGTGAGCATCCGGTGCAAGCACCTCTACACCGCGGAGCGAGCCGAAGAGTCTCGACTCCATCACGCCTTGGGTCCCCAGGAGGGCCACGGTCCGGTACCGGCGGGCAGCGACCTCATCCTCTACAGATTTCAGCAAGTTGATCACCGGAACCGGGGAGACGGCCGCAAACTCGTCGATGCAGAAATGACCAGCGATGGAGGTCACCGCAACAGCACGTGCGCCAGCAGCCTGGAGACGACGGGTCAGCCTCTCATAGATCGCGACCTGAGCCCCGATCTGACCCCCTTCCTGATTTCGCAGCAGGGTCGACGTGTCCGCATGGGCCATCGTCAGTTCAAGGGCGACACCCAGATCTGCCATGCGATGAATCAACGACCGATAGTAGAAGTCAGTGGCTGCGGGACCGATGCCCACAATCAATCCGATATGCATGACCCACATCCTGCCATAGTCGCCGCGGGCTCACTGCCGGTCGAGTCGGGGCGGATACACCGCTATTTTCCAGTCCCTTGCCCTCCGGGATTACATATTAAGGTCCTCAAGGTTGAGACTGTTTGCATTTGGTTTTCTCCTAAAAACGGAGTCGGTTAGAACATCCAGTTGAGCGCGACGCCGTCGCCTGACTTGTGGGCTTGTGGGCTTCGACGCTGCAGCCCATGCCGCGTTTTCTTACCTCAGGAAAGGCGGACATGTCACTTTCGATCACTTTGCGTCTTGTGCCGTTCAGAACCGTCCGGTCCCCCGCTACTCATTCTTGATTTGTGACTGTTCAGCAGGATTCGAAGAAGCGTTGGAGGACGCGTTGGCCAAAGTTCAGGGCGGCTGTGGGGACGCGCTCGTCAACGCCGTGGAACATGGCTGGGAAGTCGAAGGAGCTGGGCAGTTGTAATGGTACGAATCCGTAGCATTTGATGCCCAGGCGGGCGAAGTGTTTGGCGTCGGTACCGATGGGCAGGCAGGTCGGCACGGTGATGCTCTGCGGATCTTCTGCGGCGAGGGCGCGGGTTATTGCTTCGGGGATGGGCCCAGTGAAAGGGGTTTCGAGGGCGCTGTTGTGGAAGACGGGTTGAACTTCGACGAGGTCCCCGAGCAGGTTTTCGATGTCTTGATAGAACTCGGTTTCAAAACCGGGTACGAAGCGTCCATCGATGAGCGCTTCGGCTCGGGGCGGGACGACATTGTGCTGCAGACCGGCGTGGATTTCGGTGGCGTTGTAGGTATTGCGCAGGGTCGGGACGAGTAATTTTGCCAGTGGACCGGTGCGGTGGAGTGCCGTCTCGGCGTCGTCAGTGTTATTCCATTTTTTGGCCGCGTCCACCAGCTCGGTCATGCTATTGCAGAGTTGAAGGCCGAAGTCGTGTCGGTCCAGGCGTTGGATGGCTTCGGAGAGTCGGACGATCGGGTTTTCTTTGTGCATCATCGAACCATGACCGCCGGGTCCGTGGGCCACGAGCCGGAGCCAGCCGATGCCTTTTTCCCCGGACTGCACCAGGTAAGCCCGCCGGTTGGGTGCGTACTCGTGGCTGAAACCGCCGGCCTCACCGATGGCCTCGGAGCAACCTTGAAACAGTTCCGCGTGCTCTTCGACCAACCATCGGGCTCCGGCTGCCCCGCCCAGTTCTTCATCGGCCACGAAGGCCAGAACGATATCCCTTCGCGGACGCCAGCCTCTGCCGAGGAGTTCACGCAGCGCCACCAATGTCATGGCGGCCATGTTTTTCATATCCACCGCACCTCGCCCCCAGACGCATCCGTCACGGATTTCACCGGAATAGGGGGGGACCCGCCATGTGCCGGGGACGGCCGGGACCACGTCCAGATGAATGTGCACCAACAGGGCCGGAGCCGTGCTGTCGGTTCCGGTAATGCGGGTAACGACGTTTGTCCGACGGGGCTGCTGCTCGAGCACTTGGACCTCGAGGGACATGTTCGACAGTTCTTCCGCAACACGCTCAGCAACGCCACGTTCCAATTCGCCAAGGGCTGAGGAGTCGTGCCGAATGAGCTCCGAACACAGCAGAGAAACTGCACTGCTGTCGTCCACATTGCTGTCATTCGCATGGCTGCGGGAAATCGGCATGTTGGGAGACGCGCTGGAAGATACGGTCATGGTGAAGCTGCTCCTTGCCTGAAGAAGAGTGAGAACATCGCCAGATATCTTCACTCTATTGACGATTGATTCACCATAGTTCACTATTGTGGCATGGAACTCAACCCCGCATATGCTCCTGAAGTGACCGTGGTCCGCGGCGTCGAGGACGAGACCGAACGAGCAATGACGGCTGCCGGAGCGCTGGTCCTGCAGCTGCGTCGGGAAGCCGGTTACAGCATCGGAGCCTTGGCTGCTGAGGCCAACCTCAGCCCCGGATTGTTGAGCCAGATTGAACGCGGGCAGGGCAACCCGTCACTGACGACTCTGATCAAACTCTCTCAGGCCCTGAAGGTTCCGGTTGGCCGTTTCTTCCACACCACTGATCAGGGAGGGGCGTTGGTCAAGCGCGATGCCCGACGACGCCTGGAGGTGGCTGAAGATAACCTCGTCTACGAGCTGCTGACCCCTAACATGCAGGGCCAGCTAGGCGTCCTGCGTGCTCAGATCGCCGCTGGTTGGGATAACAGGGACGCACCGTTCCAACACGCCGGAGAGGAATGCGTCACCGTCCTGCAGGGCCGCTTGTATGTGTGCGTCAATCGCGTTGGCTACGAACTCGATGAAGGCGATTCCCTGACCTATGACTCGTCGCTGCCGCACTGGTACCGCAACTCAACGACAACGGACGCAGTCCTGATCGGCGCTATGACACCCCCATCGTTCTGACCCGTCGGCCCCCGACAGCAGAGTCCCCTTGACCGAAAAGAGAGAATCAAATGACGTTTTCAATTGCTGCGCGCTGCCCCCAAAGCGGCATGGTCGGGGTGGCGGTTTCCACCGCGGTGCCCGCCGTCGGTGCTATTTGCGCTTTCGGGGCCCCGGGGTTCGGAGCGATAGCCACACAGTCGTGGGTCAACCCTTACCTGGGTATCGACGGCGTGGAGATGCTACGCCAAGGCATGAAGGCCGCCGAGGTGCTGGAGCAGCTGATCAGCCAGGATCCGGGCAGGGATGTGCGCCAGGTCGGAATCGTTGACGGCTATGGGAACACCGCAGCCTACTCGGGGTCAGCCTGCACTGCCTGGTTCGGAGACATAACAGGTCCGGGCTACAGCATCCAGGGCAACATGCTTACCGGTGGCGAAACTCTGGAGGCCATGAAGGAGAACTTCGAATCCAGTGGAACCGAGGATCTACCGGAGCGACTGCTGCAGGCTTTGGAGGCCGGACAATCCGCCGGCGGCGACAAACGAGGCCGGCAATCCGCAGCGCTGAAGGTGTACTCCATCGAGGAATACCCTTATCTGGACCTGCGCGTTGATGAGCATTCGGACCCGGTCCCCGAACTGCGTCGGGTCTTCGAAGTCGCACAGCGCCAGCTTGTGCCTTTCATCACCATGATGCCTACCCGCCACGACACCATCGGAGGCCATGACGAGGCAGTGGAGAAGTTCATCCTCCTCTCCCCCGAAGAACGAGCCCGGCGCAGCTAGAGCCAGGTAAACAAACTTTCACGTTCATTTTATTGAAACAATCGCGCTCAAAGTATTGACACCGGTTCGTGCGTCCCCGAATACTGATGGGAACGCAAAGGATCAAGCATCTCCCGCGTTGGAAACCAAACCGCCTCGTACCTTCCTGAAAGGCCCCTCCCATGGTTGAAACAAAACGGCGTCGGCGCCTGGCTCACCTGAGCATCCTCGCGGCCGCGCTCATGCTCGGCACGACATTGAGTGCCTGTCAGGGAGGCGCTATGGGCGGCGGCGGCAACGCTGCCAGCAATACCAGCGGACCCATCAAAATCGGGATGCTGCTGGACCAGACCGGGGAACTGAGCCTCGCAGGCCAGCCGATGCTCAAGTCAGCCCAGATGGCCATCGCCGACGTCAACGCTAAAGGAGGTGTCCTCGGTCGCAAACTAGCCCTGACCAGTTACGACCCGCAGTCGGACAACAGCAAGTACGCCCAATACGCGAACCAACTTGCCGGACAGGACAAAGTTGATGTCATCATGGGCGGCATCACCAGCGCCTCCCGCGAAGCGATCCGTCCGGTGACCGACCGTACAAAGACTCTCTACATGTACAACGAGCCCTATGAGGGCGGGGTGTGCGACAAAAACACCTTCCTCAACGGCGCAACACTGGATCAGACCATCTCCCCGCTGATCCCTTTCGGCATCAAAAAGTTCGGACCAAAGGTTTACGTCGTCGCAGCCGACTACAATTTCGGTCACGACGCCGCCAAGTGGGTGCAAAAACTGACCGCCAAAGCGGGGGGAACAGTGGTCAACACCGAATTCGTTCCCCTGAACGTCTCAGACTTCAACTCCATCATCAACCACATCCAGGCCGCGAAACCTGACATCGTCGCATCCATGCTGGTGGGCAGCAACCATGTCGCTTTCTACCGCGCTTACGCCGCCGCCGGGTTGAACCAAAGCACACCCATCCTCTCTGAAACTTTCGGACTGAGCGGCGAACAGGTCGTTTTGGCTCCGAAGGAAGCGCACAACATCTACGTCGCTGCTTCCTACTACGCCGCGCTGAACCGACCGGAAAACGTCGCCTTCAAGAAGCTGTGGCATCAGGCCAACGGCGCCGACTACCAGGAACCCACTGCCCAGGACGTTGACGTATGGAACGGCATCCACATGTATGCCGAAGCAGTAAAGAAGGCCGGCACGACGGATCGAACCAAGGTCATCGCGGCCCTTGAGAGCGGCATCACCTTTGATGGTCCAGGCGGCCCGGTCAGCGTTGACCCCAAAACACACCACACCATCTATGACGTGGAGATCGCCCAGACCAACACGAGCCACACTTTCGACATCGTCAAGACAACACCTCAGGTTCAGCCCACATGGGAGCAGTCAGTCTGCGATCTTCAGGCCAAGCCTGACGTCAATAAGCAGTTCACTCTGCCCTAACCGAGTCGACGGGAGCGGGCCCACGGGCCCGCTCCGCTAGGAGTTCTCATGGACATGTCCCAGGCAGCCGCCATCGTCCTATCTGTCGTGAACAGCATCGCACTGCTGGTCATCATCTCGGTTGGGTTGGCCGTCATTTTCGGCATGATGGGTTTGATCAACCTGGCCACCGGTGAGTTCCTCATGCTCGGTGCCTACATGACGGTGACGTTCTACCGTCTCGGGATGGGATTCTGGGTCGCCGCGATTCTGGGCTCATTATCCGTCGGCCTCTTCGGCATCATCATCGAACGATGCCTGATCCGGTTCCTCTACGGTCGCCTGGCGGCCATGATGCTCGCGACCTGGGGCCTGAGCCTGATCATGATCCAGGTCGTCACACTAATTTTCGGAACCAGCACGCAATCCCTGCCTACTCCCCTGGGGTCTTTTAAAATCGGCGGTTATTCCTTCTCCGACTATTCCGTGGTCGTCGACGTCGCCGCGCTGGCCATGCTGGGGCTCGTCTACGTGGTGTTCACCAAAACCCGGTACGGGACCATGGCCCGGGCCGCGACGCTTGACGCGACGATGGCCTCGGTCATCGGCATCGACGTGCGGCGGGTTAACATGCTCACCTTCGGTTTCGGAGCCGCTCTCTCCGGCCTCGGAGGAGCGCTGCTCTCAGCCCTGGCCGGCGTGGTACCGACCTTCGGACAGCAATACGTTGGCAACGCGTTCATGACCGTCATTTCCGGAGGCGCCGCCGTCCTAACCGGAACCGCCTCCGCCTCTGTACTGCTCGGAGGCGTCCAAGGCCTGGTGTCCAACGCCTCAACCGCGTTCTTCGGCTCCATCTCCTTGCTCCTGGTAGCCATAGTCCTCCTTCGCTTCATGCCCAACGGCATCAGCGGCAAATGGGGCCGCCGGTTCTAAACGGCACGGCACATACCTTCCACCCCACCCAGAGGCCACCATGAACCTACTGCTCGACAAAACCAGGACACTCCCCGGCCGCATCGGCCTGACCGTTCTCGCCGTCGTCGCCGCCCTCGCCGTCGCCGAGATCTCCTCACCCTTCCTCGCCCAGCAATGGGCGCTATGGATCATCTTCGGCCAACTGGCACTCAGCCTGACCTTCGTCTGGGGATACGGCGGCATCTTCAGCTTCGGGCAAGCGGCACTCTTCGGAATCGGCCTCTACAGCTACGGTGCTGCGTCAATCAACATTTCCCCCATCACCGGCGAAACGTATTCATCCCTCCTCATCGCCGGGCTCGTTGCCGGCCTGTTCGCACTCATCCTGGGCTACTTCATCTTCGGCATCATCACCCTGGCAGTGACACTTGTACTGCTGACCTTTATGTCCAGCACCGGTTCCCCCGATTACCACATCGGATCCGCCCTGCTCGGAGGGTACAACGGCATGAGCGGCATCCCTCCCCTAGGATCGCTGGCATCACCGCTGAACGCCGGATACCTGCTGATCTTTGTAGTCGCGCTGGCAGCCATCATCGTCTTCATCCTGGACCTTCTGCTGCGTCGGCCAATCGGACGCGCACTGGTGGCCGTCCGCGAGAACGAGCTGCGATCACAACTGCTTGGATATGACGTTCGGCGTGCACGTCTAAACGCCTTCGTCATCGGCGGGGTGATCGCCGGCCTCGCCGGCGGCGAATACGCAGCCTGGGGACAGTTCGCCAACCCCGCTGTGTTCAGCCTCCAACAAGCAGCCCTGGTCATCATCTGGGCCCTTGTCGGAGGACGACGGTCCCTCTTCGGCGCCTTCATCGGCACCATCGTCATCCAGGAAATCCAAAACGTGATGGGCGGCATAGGCGGGGAGCTCACACCCCTGGTACTGGGCGGAATATTGATTCTGGTCGTGCTCCTTGCACCCGAAGGAATCATGGCCGCCGTCTACGCCTTCCTCCAACGAATAGGGCTGCGAGTCGGGCGTCGGCCCATTGCCAGCCGCCCCACGGTGGCCACAGATGTCGAGGAACACCGGCCCAATAGCGCCGGAGAACTCCTCGCCACGGACGTCACAAAATCATTCGGTGGTGTCCATGCAGTCAAAACAGTGACAGCCGAGTTCCACCCAATGACCACCACAGCCCTGCTCGGGCCTAACGGCGCCGGTAAGAGCACCTTCTTCAGCCTCCTCGTCGGCCGCCACCAAGTCACGTCCGGCAAAATTCTCCTCAACGGCCGGGACATCACACGACTGCCCCCACACCGGCGCGCGCAACTGGGCTTGGGCATCAAAACCCAGGTACCCAGCGTGTACAACGAGATGACCGTCAGGGAAAACGTGTGGCTTGCCGCCTACGCCAAGAAACGTAACGTTGCTGAATCCGACGCGGTTACTGAATCAGTCCTCAAAGACTTCGGTATCACCGAACGCCAGGAAGCCTTGGTTGGAGACCTCGCCCACGGACAACGGCAATGGCTGGAAATCGCAATGGTCGTCGCCGGACACCCGGAAGTCGTCCTTCTCGATGAACCGACAGCCGGAATGACCCGCGATGAAACGAGCCGTACAGTCGATCTCGTCAAACAACTAGCCCACGGCGCAACAGTCGTCGTCGTGGAGCACGACATGGATTTCGTCCGTCAACTCGACTCCGACGTCGTCATGCTCCACCAAGGTGAAGTCTTCCGCCGCGGCACCATCGAAGAGCTCCGCCACGACGAACAGGTCCTCGACATCTACCTAGGCAGGGCGGTCACCAATGCTTCAGATACGTAACGTCTCCGCAGGATACGGCCGTACACCTGTGCTGCATAACATCACCGCCGACGTCAGCAACGGCCAATTGGTGGCCCTGCTCGGACGCAACGGAGTAGGAAAGACGACTCTCCTGCGCACCATCACCGGCGAAATCTCCGCAACCAGCGGAGAAATCCATATCTCCGGGAAGCCGGTGACGAAACTCAAAGCCCACGAACGAGCCCGCGCTGGGATAGCCTATGTCCCGCAGGGCCGACAAATTTTCTCCGACCTCACAGTCCTGGAAAACCTCCGCGTAGCAGGATACGCCTCCAAAAAATCCGGCTGGCAGGAAATAGTGGACGAACTGCTGGAACAGTTCCCGATCCTAAACGAAAAGAAAGATCAAAACGGAGGCTCACTCTCCGGCGGCCAACAACAAATCCTCGCCCTCGGCCGCGCCCTAGTCACGAAACCGGACCTGCTTCTCCTCGACGAGCCCTCCGAAGGCATCCAGCCCTCAATCGTGCAGCAAATCGCCAAAGAGATCAAAGACATCAACAAACGTCGAGGCATCACCGTCGTCATAGTCGAACAAAACCTAGAATTTGCCGCATCCGTCGCTGACGTCGCCTACGTCATGGATAAGGGTCAAATTGTACAAAAGCTGCAAACTGACCACCTGCTCGCCGACGTCTCACTCCAACACGAACTACTGGGAATTTAGGAGCATGTCCTCTAATGCTGCACTCTAGATGGCAACGACCGAGCTGTAAGTGAGGGTGAGCCTGTCGTACCGGCTGACCAGGGACCGCCATTGCTTGAGCGTGTTGAAGCTGGCGCTCGACCACGTTGGGTGTTTGTAGGCTTCATTGTCGTTGCGAAAATGTTCCTGGCTGTCCGGACTGCTCCGCAGACAGGTCACACTCCCCCACCAACACCCCCAGGCGTCCGAATAGGCTACTTCTCCTTGCCTGCGCATCTATAAGTGGATCATTGCTCATCTTTCAGTTGCTGATCCATTGGCCGGAAAGAAGGCGCCCCCAAGGGATGTCCGTTTTACAAATCGAAATAGGATCAGAGTCCTGAGTTTTCGTCAGTGGGATCGAGAGCACCATCATCGCCCTCGCTCATGAGCTCACCTTGGCATACTTTCCGCTGCCGTTCAGGGCTGCGTACAGCGTCTGCCGCGAAACGCCGAGATCCCGGGCCACCTTGGCTTTGGGCACGCCCTGGGCAATCCGCTCACGCGCCAGCTGGATCTGTTCCGGTGAAAGCTTCGGGACCCGGTCGTAGACACCGTTCCTCTTGGCAATGGCAATGCCCTCAGCCTGTCGCTCACGGATGGTCTTGCGCTCCAACTGCGCGATGGCAGCCAGGACCGTGAGCATGAACTCCCCTTGGGGCGTATCAGTATTCAGTGCCGGGTTGTCGATGAACTCCAACGCGACGCCCTTGGCTTTGAGCTGCTCAACGAGAGCGAGAAGGTCCGTCGTGGAACGTGCCAGACGGTCCGGTGACTTCACCCGAACCATGTCCCCGTCACGGACGTAAATGAGCATCTGCTGGAGCTGAGCTCTGTCGTCTGCGTTCTTGCCGCTGACTTTTTCGGAGAACAGTCTGTCCACAGGGCCAAGTGCTTCGAGCTGCCGTGCCTCGTTCTGGTCGGCGGCGCTAACCCGCACGTAACCAACCACCTGCCCCTTATGTCCAGCCACTCGTTTGACCCTCCATCAGTTATGTCTAAGCATAACCGAAACAGACCCTGATTGACGCATTTATGTAAGGATCTCAGTCTGTTCCATCGGGTACACCTGGGTGGACAGTCCATCGCCGCAAAACACTTAAGGCGGAGCTTCGTCATGGGTTGCTCGACTGCGTCTTTCAACTAACGGCGGATACACCGATCTGACTAGAAAGTTTCTATACATAGTTATGCGAATCGCCAGCGCAGAAAATTCGCCCACCTTCGTGTCATTTTCTGAAGGCGATTGAACGGAATGTCAGGAGTCCTCTGCACTCATAGCCCGCCGCTGGCGATCTCATGAACTGGCATGCTCGGCAAAGACTGTCCCACCTTAAAATGCTGGCCCTTCCCAGCCCTAACGCTCCCATGGCAGTGGGGCGAGAGCGGAAGTGTTGGGACAGGCGGCCAATGGCCGTTTCATTTCTGGCGGACAAATAGGGAAAGCCCCCTGGGAGGGGCTTTCGGCGGGTTGGACAGGTGATCTCTGGTGTTGGTCAGCGGTGATGCGCTCCTCCTCCCCGGGCGCTGTGCGCGCCCCTGCCGGTATCCGTAGTAGAAACTCTAATAAATGCCCCGGTGATCGTCCAGCGACTCGACCAAGAATTTCCGAAGGCCGACATGGCCCGCCTCCGCTCGGAGCGAAGTTCTGCTGGCCCTCGATGCACCCAGCCGCGACTACCAATCGCTCAGGCGTCTGAGCCGGCGCCATGCACTGGTCCGCGTGTGGTGACTGGCGCAGCCCTGCGGCGTGAGGGTACCGGCAGGCTTACCCTGCATTGCGGGCAACGGACGACGACGGGATATGCTGACCGGTCTGTCTGGTTGGTGTATGGTCTGATCGTTATGGAGATCACATCCGTCCTTTCGGCCATGCCCGCGACCCTCGGAACCCCTGCCTCTAGTGGTTCTCCCGGCGCGCGGGAGCGGATCATGGCGGCCGCTTACGATTTGTTTTCCCGGCGCGGGATCCGCGACGTGGGAATCAATGAACTCGTTTCACGGGCTGGGGTGGCCAAGGCCACGTTCTATGCCCACTTCCCCTCGAAGGATAACCTGGTCCTGGCCTTCCTGGAGCGCTGCCATCAGGTCTTTACCGTCGAGCAGATCATCCTCCAGTCTGTTACGCGTCGCTGTGGATGACCGCGGGTAGTCGTGTTGCTTGCCGATGGGCTTCCTCGGGCAGAATTTCGTTGTTTGTCTCTTGACGTGGTTCGTTGGCGGCGTCAGGCTGACGACAGCCCTTGATCTTAAAAGACGAACGACCCG
>NZ_JADPVH010000059.1 GCF_026932795.1 Paenarthrobacter sp. Z7-10
TGGCCGGCGCTTGGGCGCCGGCCACTCTTGTTGACGGAAAATACCGCTTGAAACTTGACCGGGACGGTTTCGCCGCCGGCGCGGAGCGCAGCCTTATCCGCGGCACGGCGCTGCTGGACCCGCCTGGCCTGCTTCTTCAACTCCGGCTCGGTGGACCGCAGCCATGCATAAAGGGGTGAGGCAACGAAAATGGTCGAGAAGGTGCTGATGATGATACCAATGAACAGCGACAGCGAGAGATCCCGCAGCGTGCCGGCGCCGAGCAGGAAGGCTCCGATGAACAGAATGGAACCGACCGGCAGCACCGCAACCATCATGGTGTTGATGGAGCGGACCAGCGTCTGATTCACCGCAAGGTTGACCTCCTCCGCGAAGGTGCGCCGGGTGGAGCTCCCAATATCGGAGGTGTTCTCGCGGATCTTGTCGAAGACCACCACCGTGTCATAGAGCGAGTAGCCCAGGATGGTCAGGAAGCCGATGATGGCCGACGGTGTCACTTCGAAGTCGCTGGCAGAGTACGTTCCGGCGGTGGTAATGATCACCACGAGCAGCCCGACGATGGCTGCGACGGACATGCGCCAGGTGCGGAAGTACAGCGCCATAAGCCCTGCGGCAAGGATCACGAAAATGACCAGTCCGAGCAAAGCCTGCTTAGTGACATCCGCACCCCAGGTGGGCCCGATAAACGTCGAGGTGACATGGTCCTCGTTGACTCCGTAGGCCTTCAGCAGTGCGGCCTTGACCTTCAGCGTCTGGTCACCGGAGAGCTTGTCCGTCTGGATCCGCATGGTGTTGCCGGCAATGTTGGCCACCCTGGGCACACTTCCGGGCACTATGTCCGTCACCGCTTTAGTGCCCAGACCCGGATCGGTGTTCTGCACGTTGGAGACCGTAAATTCCGAGCCGCCGCGGAACTCGATGCCCAGGTTGAAGCCACCACGGACGATAGGCATCAGGATGGACAGCAACACGGCAACTGCCGCGATGGTGAACCAGATCCTGCGTTTACCCACGAAATTGTAGGACCGCTTTCCGGTGTAAAGCTCGTTGCCGAATGTGGCGAAGCTGACCATTACTTGTTCTCCTTAGCTGCGCCCTGCGAGCCGGCGCTGCTGCCGGCCATTTGCTCCTGCTTTGCTGCCAGTCGGCGCTCGGCGATCGTCTGCCGACGCTCCGCTTCCGCTGCCGCCGGTGCATTCTTGCCCTTAAGTGCCACGGGGAGATCCGATGGTGACCGCAGCCGCCCGGCGCCCCGGTACAGCGGCACAGCTCCGAGCCGTGCGGGATCAAGTCCCGAGAAGCGGTGCCCCTCACCAAAGAATCGGGTTCGGGCCAACAGCTGCAGCGTGGGATGGGTGAACATGAAGACCACCATCAAGTCGGCGATGGCCGTTAGGCCCAAGGTGAAGGCGAAGCCGCGGACGTTGCCGACGGCGACGAAATACAGCACGAGGGCGGCCAGCAGGTTCACGGCCTTGGAGGCCAGCACCGTGCGCTTGGCACGGCGCCAGCCGTTCTCGACCGCGGCAATCAGGCCGCGGCCTTCCCGGAGCTCGTCGCGGATCCGCTCGAAGTAGACGATGAACGAGTCGGCCGTCTGGCCAATAGCGACGATCAGGCCGGCCACACCGGCCAGCGACAGGCGGTAGTTCTGCGTCCAGCCCAGGATGGCTATGGCCAGATAGGTTAGGGTACCCGCCACGACAAGGGAGAGGATGGTGACGAAACCCAGGGCCCGGTACTGGAACAGCGAGTAGACAACGACCAGCAGCAGACCAATGATGCCCGCCAGCAGACCCATCTGCAGTTGTTCGGCGCCCAAGGTAGCGGAAATCTGCTGCTCGCTCTGGATGTCGAAGCTGATCGGCAGGGCGCCGAACTTCAGCTTGTCGGACAGCGACTTGGCGCTGGCCTCGGTGAAGGTTCCGGTGATCTGTGAGCTGCCGTCGGCGATAATGGCCTCTGCCCGGGGCGCCGAAATGACCTTGCCGTCCAGCACAATCGCGAACTGTGCCTTGGGGTCGTTTGGATTGGCTGCGAAAAAGCCGTTCAGCCGCGTTGTCACTTCCTTGAACTGCTTGCCCCCTTCGCTGTTGAACGTCAGGTTCACCGCCCACTGGTTCGTGGTGGTGCCCTGCGCGCCCTGCTGAAGACCGTAACTTGCATCCGTGATGTCGTTGCCGGGAACGGCCACCGGACCAAGGATGTATTTGGTGCCGGTGGCCGGGTCACAGGCCACCAAGGGCTTGGACTTGTCCGCATTGGTCACCGGCTTGCTCAGCGGCGGCACACAGCTGGTCGTCTCAAAGGTCTTGTACAGTGCGGCGTCAACCCAGTTGTCATCGCTGCCGTTTTTCGGCTTTGCGGTGGGCTTGGGAAGCTTGTCAGCAGGAACCAGCTTGTCCTTCGGTGTCGCCGCACCGTCCCCGGCGGTGATCACCGGCCGGAACGACATGTCCGCAGAGGCCTTGATCAGGTCGCGGGTTTCAGTGCTCGGCGTTCCGGGAAGACTGACCACAACGTTGCGGCCGGACTGCGTGCTGATCTCCGCTTCCGAGACACCCGTGCCGTCAACGCGCTGACGGATGATGGAGACGGCCTGGTTAAGCTGTTCAGCGCTGATGGCCTGGCCGCCGTCGACTTTGGGCGCCAGAATCATCTGGGTTCCGCCCTCGAGGTCCAGGGCCAGCTTGGGCGCCCAGCTCGCGGCTCCCCAAATCGCGCCGCCGCCAAGCAGCAGTGCGCAGGCGATAAATATGGCTCCCAGCCACAACAGTGTTTTGCGGGCCGAAGCCGTTGGGCCAGTACGTGCCATCAGTGGATCTTTCTATTCGTTCCAAACGCAAGGTGCGGCCGGGCAACCCGTTCAGCTGGAGCGCCCCGCGCAGACGGGCCACGCCGGCCGGTTAGGTCGGGGCGGTGGCCGGAGCACCGTCTTTCGCTGAATTCAGCGGCAGGATGGGGCTAGTGGTCGTTGTTGTTGTCTTTGTTCAGCCGCAGAATGGTGTCCTCCGCAGTCTCCGGTGCTGCACTGGAATCCGTGCGGTTCGTCAGCGACGAGGCGTCATCGGGGATGGTGGAGGCGGTTGCGCCGCCGGTTACTTCTTCGGCACCGATGATTTTGGTGATCGTCTGGCGATGCACGGTGGCGGTGTTCCCGGGAGAGAGCTGCAGGACCACCTTGTTCTCCTGCTCGTCGATGGCCAGGACCGTACCGAATAAGCCGAAGTTGGTCATCACTGAAACGCCGATGCCCATCTTGGCCTGCTGCTCCTGCATTGCTGCCTTGGCCTTTTTCTGCCGGCGGAACATCATAATGATGAACACCGCAAAGACGGCAAAGAGGATGAGAGTCATAGGATCCAAAGCAAAGTTCCGTTCATATATATACAGTCAGAGACTTCCGGAACGCACAGAACGTGCCGGATGTCATACCAGTCTAAGCTGAATTCCTGATCGTCGGGTGTTAAGGCGCGTTCTGCAGCCAATCCGGAATAGTTTCTTCCCCCAGCGGAAGCAATGCCGGCGGTGCGGCAACGAAGGCATTGGCCGGCATGTCCAGCCCCAGATGCTCCCAGGCGGAGGCCATCGCGATCCGGCCCCGTGGTGTGCGGCCGAGCAGGCCCTCGCGCACCAGGAACGGCTCGGCCACTGTTTCTACGGTTTCCGGCTCCTCGCCGACCGCGATTGCCAAGGTGGACAGCCCCACCGGGCCGCCATTGAACTTTGTCACCAGCGCATGCAGCACCCCGCGGTCCAGCCGGTCCAGCCCGCGGGCGTCCACCTCGTACATGTCCAGGGCAGCGGAAGCCGTTCGGGCATCGATGCTGACAATGCCATTAACCAGCGCCCAGTCACGGACCCGGCGCAGCAGCCGGTTGGCAATCCGCGGCGTGCCCCGGGAACGTCCGGCGATTTCGGCGAAGCCGGCGCTGGTCAGCTGCAGGTCCAGCAGACCCGCCGAACGCCGGAGCACCAGCTCCAGCTCCTCGACCGCGTAAAACTCCAGGTGGCCGGTGAAGCCGAAGCGGTCCCGCAGCGGCCCCGGCAGCAGGCCGGCGCGGGTTGTGGCGCCGACGAGGGTAAAGGGCGGCAACTCCAGCGGTATGGCGGTGGCACCGGCTCCCTTGCCCACCACGATGTCCACCCTGAAGTCCTCCATCGCCATGTAAAGCATTTCCTCGGCCGGGCGGGACATCCGGTGGATTTCATCGAGGAAGAGCACCTCCCCCTCGGACAGCGAGGACAGAATTGCGGCCAGATCGCCGGCGTGCTGGATGGCCGGCCCGGAGCTGATCCGCAACGGGGCGTTCATTTCGGCCGCGATGATCAGTGCCAAGGTGGTCTTGCCCAGCCCAGGCGGTCCGGAAAGCAGGACGTGGTCCGCGCTGCGTCCGCGCATCCTGGATGCTTCCAGCACCAGGGACAACTGCTTGCGCACCCGGTGCTGACCGACGAAATCGGCCAGGTTCTTGGGCCGCAGGGCAGCTTCCAGGATGCGCTCCTCGGGCTCACCGCCCAGCGCCGGAATGGATTCCGGTCCGGGCTGCACCTCAGCCACGGGAAGCCGTCCGGTCCCGAACCGAGGTCCGCGCTCCATCCTGGCCCAACCAGCGCAGCGTGGTGCGCAAAATAGCTGCCACATTACCTGCCTGGACCAGCTCAGTCTCGTCGGCAGTGGCCTTGTCGATGCTGTTTGAGGCATCTTTCTCCGACCACCCAAGAGTGGTCATGGCCGCCACAACCTGGGGTTTCCAGGCCGTCTGTGCCGGCACAGGGGCTTCCGCCGTACCGTGCGGCACGAGCTTGCCGGCCAGCTCCAGCACGATCCGGCCTGCAACTTTGGGGCCCACGCCCGGAACCTTCGTGAAAACCTTGCCGTCGCCGCCGGAGGCAGCGACGCGGATGGTTTCAGGATCGTGCACCGCCAGGATCGCCAGCGCCAGCCGCGGGCCGATACCACTGACGCTGAGCAAGGTGTCAAACACTTCCCGCTCATTGTCTGAGTTGAAGCCATAAAGCGTCAGCGAGTCCTCACGGACAATCATGGAGGTGATCACGGTCGCCTGCTGGCCCAGGCGCAGCGCCCCAAGCGTTTTCGGCGTCGCGTTGACCAGCATGCCCACGCCGTTGACGTCTATCACCGCGCTGGCGAGCCCAATGTGCGCCACTGGCCCGCGGACAAAACTGATCATCGACTTTCTCCCGGTGCTTCTGATCTCGAATGGTGCTGCCCGCCGGCCATCCCGGAGGAGAGGCTACCGAACATACTTTCTAACAGCGTACCCAGCGGCACCGACATTGTCCGCCGCGCCACGCACCAGCACCCGCAGCGCCCGGAATTTTCGGCACCCGCAGCACCCGGAATTTTCAGCGCCAAACGTGCCCGGATTTTTCCTTGTTCCGCTTGGCCTTGGCCTCCGCCTCGCGCCACAACTTCTGCGCCGCCGTCGGGCCCGCTGCCCCCACGCCCGCTGCTCCCCGCGCTGCCGCAGCACGAATGTCTGTGCCGGCGTCGGCGGCTGCGCCAGTTCCGACGGCGGCGCTCAGCGCAGGTCCGCGGCGCCAGGCGTGCGCAATGGCCAGCGCCAGCGCGTCCGCCGCATCCGCCGGCGCCGGAGCAACCTGAAGGCGCAGAATTTTCGTGACCATCTTGGTCACGGCGGCCTTGTCCGCCCTGCCGCTGCCTGTGACAGCGGCCTTAACTTCGGAGGGGGTGTGCAGCGCAACCGGGATACCACGGCGTGCAGCGGCGGCGATCACCACACCCGATGCCTGCGCCACACCCATCACGGTACTGACATTGAGCTGGGAAAACACCCGTTCCACCGCCATCACGTCGGGTGCGTAGTCGGTGAGCCACTTCTCGATGGACTCCGCGATCACCAGCAGGCGGGCGTCCAGCCCTTGATCCGGGGTGCTGCCCACCACGCCAACAGCCACCAGGGTGGCGGTCCGGTCCGCGGCCACGTCGACCACGCCCAGCCCGCAGCGGGTCAGGCCTGGATCCACGCCCAGGACACGCAGGGTCAGTCCTCGTCCAGCTGGGCCATGACCTCGGGGCTGACATCGGCATTGGAGTAGACGTTCTGAACGTCGTCGAGGTCCTCCAGCGCGTCATAGAGCCGCATGAATTTACCGGCGTTCTCGGCATCGAGTTCCACGTGCATGGAGGGCACGAAACCTGCCTCATCGGAGTCGTAGTCGATGCCGGCCTCGGTCAGCGCGGCCCGGATGGCCGGAAGGTCCTGCGGTTCGGAGATGACCTCGAAGTTATCGCCGTCTTCGCGGACCTCTTCGGCTCCGGCGTCCAGGACGGCCAGCAGCAGATCGTCTTCGGTGAGCTCATTCTTGGGCAGCGTGACAATGCCCTTGCGCGCAAACATGTAGGCCACCGAGCCGGGATCGCCCATGTTGGCGCCATTGCGAGAGACGGCCAGCCGCACCTCGGAGGCCGCACGGTTCTTGTTGTCGGTCAGACATTCGATCAGCAGGGCAGTCCCCTGCGGGCCGTAGCCTTCGTAGATGATGGTCTGATAATCGACGGCGTCGCCAAGCTGACCGGAGCCGCGCTTGATGGCCCGGTCGATATTGTCAGCCGGTACCGAGGTCTTCTTGGCCTTCGACACCGCAAGTTCCAGCGACGGGTTGCCCACCATGTCCGGGCCGCCGATCCGGGCGGCAACTTCGATGTTCTTGATCAGTTTGGCGAACGACTTGGCACGCCGACCGTCAATGACAGCCTTTTTGTGCTTGGTCGTTGCCCATTTGGAGTGGCCTGACATGCTTTACGCTTCTCCTCTGATCATGCGGATAAACAATTCGTGGATGCGGCGCTCCCCCGTGACTTCCGGATGGAAGGAGGTAGCAAGCAAATGCCGCGAACGCACGGCTACCGCTCGGGTCTTTCCTTCAATTCTAACCGTCGGTTCAGTTCCATGCCCAACATCCGGGCCGTCCGCGAGCTCCACGCTGGCCAGCACCTGCACCTCGTTGCCCACTCTTTCCACCCACGGCGCACGAATGAACACCGCGTGCACGGGAGCTTCGGCCGCACCCGGTGCTGCCAGGCCCCGGAACTGCAGATCCGTCTCGAAGGACTCCCGCTGCCGGCCGAAAGCATTGCGCCGGACGCTGATGTCCAGGCCACCGAGGGTCTGCTGTGGATTGCCGTCCTGGTCCCGGGCCGGATCCGCGATGCTGTCGGCCAGCAGTATCATGCCGGCACAGCTGCCATAAACGGGCATTCCACCGGCAATCCGGTCCTTGAGCGGCTCCGCCAGGTCAAAGATGCGGGTCAGTTTGTCGATCGTGGTGGACTCGCCGCCGGGAAGGATCAGGGCGTCGACGGCGGCCAGCTCGCTTGGTCGCCGGACGCTCACCGCCTGCGCGCCGCACGCTTCAAGGGTTCTGGCATGTTCACGCACATCGCCTTGCAGGGCGAGGATGCCCACGGTGGGCCTGCTGGTTACTGGATTGGTCACCGCAACATTCTAGTGCGGGCTGGCTGCGCGCCTGCCGCAGCAGCACCGACGCCGCCGGTCCGCAGGGCGCGCCCCGGAGCGCCGGAGACGATGGCGGCGGGGTCAAGCAAGTAGCATTGAGGCGAGGACTGACGGACTAAAGATGAGGTTTGCTGTATGTGCGGAATCGCCGGTTACTACGGTTACGGGGAAGACGAAGCGCTCCTGCTTCAGATGAACAGGTGCATCGAACACCGCGGACCGGACGGCGAAGGGATCTACACCCAGGGCCAGGTCGGCCTGGCGCACCGGCGGCTGTCCATTATCGACGTCGCCCACGGTCAGGAACCAATGATCAGCCAGGACGGTCTGGTGGCGCTGGTTTACAACGGCGAGGTCTACAACTATCTCGAACTGCGCGCCGAGCTGGAGGCGCTGGGACGCAGTTTCAAGACCGTCTCGGACACCGAAGTGGTGCTGCAGTCCTACGAGGAGTGGGGCGATGCAGCCTTTGACCGCTTCAACGGCATGTTCGGCTTTGCCATCGACGACCGGAAGAACCAGCGCCTGGTGCTGGCCCGTGACCATTTCGGCATTAAACCGCTTTACTACGCCAACGCCGGCAGCGAGGCGGAGCCCAAACTGCTCTTCGGCTCGGAGATCAAGCCGCTGCTGGCCACCGGCAAGCTGGACACCAAGCCCGACGAGCGCATCCTCTACCGGTACTTGCAGTTCCGCATCCACGATGAAGAGGCCGCCACCTTCTTCGAGGGAATCTACAAGCTTATGCCCGGCGAGAAACTCGTCGTGGACACCAGCGCCGAAGGCAACGGCCGCTTCACGGTGAGCCCGTATACCCGGTTCAAGGAAGAACTGGCCGAACTGGCCCAGATCGGCACGCCCTACAGCCCGGCCGTAATCGATGAATACCGCAGGCGTTTTACCGAGGGGGTGCGCCTGAGGCTGCAGTCCGAGGTCCCGGTGGGCACGGCGCTGTCCGGCGGACTTGACTCATCCGCCGTCGTCGTCACCATCAACAAACTGATGCAGGAGAAAGCCGCCGCCACGGATTCACTCGGCGCAAGGCAGCAGACCTTTTCGGCGATCTTCCCGAACTCGATCAACGACGAGGAGAAATACGCCGACGCGGTGCTGGCCACCTGCGAAGGAAATGTCACCAGCCACAAAATCCTGCCCAAGGCGGCCGAATTCGCCCTCGATCTGGAGGATTTTGTCCGCACCATGGAGGAGCCGATCATCTCCTCAGGCCCGTACGCGCAGTATCGGGTAATGCAGGAGGCCTCCAAACACGTCACCGTGCTGCTGGACGGGCAGGGTGCGGACGAAATGATGGCCGGCTACATTCCGTACTATTTCGCTTACCTGCGCCAGCTGAAGAAAAATGGGCAGACGTCGAAGTTGGCGAAGGAAATGGCTTCCTCGGCGGACATCCTGTTCCGGCTGGGACGCTTCCGGCTTAAGGGCATGCTCACCGCACGCAAGGAGTTGTCCATCTCCTCGCTGTTGAACAAGGACTTCAGCGCCAAACACAAGAACGAAAAGTTCTCCAACATCGCGGACAACCTGAAGCTGCGTCTCATCGACGACCTGTTCCACAAGTCGCTCCCGGCGGTGCTGCGCTACGAGGACAAGAACACCATGCGCTTCTCGCTGGAGGGCCGGGTACCGTTCCTGGACAAGGAAGTGGCCAAATTCCTCTTCAGCCTGGACGATGAATCGATCATCAAGGGCGGCTGGAACAAGCGGATCCTGCGCGACGCCACCCGGGGCCTGCTGCCGGACATGATCTCCAACCGGCGCAACAAGATCGGCTTCACCACCCCCGAGGCGGAGTGGTTTGTGCTGATGAAGGAAAAGATCTACGAGATCTTCCTCTCCTCCTCCTTCGAAAACCGCCCGTACTGGAACCAGGACGCGGTGCTGTACGCCTTTGAGGAATACCTCACCGGTAAGAACAGCGCCTCGACCATGGTGTTCTGGCGGCTGCTCAACACCGAACTGTGGCTCCGCGAGTTCTTTGACCAGCCCGAGGTCAAAGCGGGCATCGTGGACAAGAGCGACTACGTGCCCAATGCGGACAAGCAGCTCGATATTACGGTTCCGGCGGACGGGGGCACCTATCGCCGCTACCCGCTGCGCACCCAGATTTTCTACAAGGACACCGACTTCGACCCAGCCGTGATCGGCTACGTCGAGCGCTTTTTCGGTGGACTGTCCGACGCCGGAGCGGACCACGCGAGTGCGACGGCCGGTGTTCCCTGGTACCTCTTCGTCAGCGAAAAGATCGTGGCCATGACTCAGGGCCGCTCGATTCCGGTCTGGGACATTAAGGTCACCCCGGCCGCACGGCTGCTGAGCCGGTTCGTCACCCGCAATCCGGGCGGAATCGGACTCGCCAGCCCCTGGTCCATGCAGCTGGCGATCGACGAGGTGGGCCTGCCCCGCATCCTGTATGCCTCCGGCATGAGCGTTGTTGGAAAATTGCGGGGCAAGAGTGGTGTGTTCTACGAAACGGTGGGGCACAACATCAACGCCATCGACGGCGCCGCGGGATACCAGGTGGGGACCTCCACGCACTCGGTGAAGTACGCCCCGCTGGACCCGGACGGCGTTGCCGCCCGGCTCAGCAAGCTGGTCCGCCAAAGCGTGCCGGCGGAGTTTGCCGCCACCTTTGCGGGAACGGCCGTGATGGACGCCAACGACCTGGGCGTCGTCGTGCTCGGTCATGACACCGGGCTGACCAAGACCGTGGTGGAGGGAATCTTCCGGGACAACCCGCAGGGCCAGACCACCGAGACCACGCCCATGTCCATGGTGTTCAAGCAAAAGTAGCGCCGCTGCCGGTCGCCGCCGCGGGAATGGCAGCGGCGACCGCTGATGAAGGGGGCCGGTGGGCGGCGCCTCACGTCACGGGGATGTCCGACGGCGGATGTCCGACGGCGGGTGCCCGGCGGCAGGTTCCCGGCGGCGGATGCGCGGCGGCGCGCAGGGTCTTACCCTTGAGCCGGAGTCCCGACTGTGAAAGAGTCGTTTCATGACTTCCGATACCGCCGCGAATCCCTTTCTGTCCGAAAGTACCCTTCCCTACGGCCTCCCCGATTTCGCCAGCATCGGCGATGAGCACTTTCGACCCGCCTTTGAGGCAGGGTTTGCCGCCCATCTGGCGGAAATTGCCGCAATCGGCGCCAATTTCGAACCGGCAACCTTCGAGAACACCGTGCTGGCGCTGGAGCGTTCAGGACGACTGCTGTACCGGGTCTCCGTGGTCTTCTACAACAACACCAGTTCTTATGCCACCGAAAGCATGCAGGCGCTCGAGACGGAAATTTCACCCAAACTGGCCGCGCACGAGGACAATATCCATCTCGACGCGGCGCTGTACGAGCGGTTCGGGCAGCTCAGCACGGACGGACTCGACGACGAATCGGCGCGCCTGGTGGAGGAATACCGCAAGGCTTTCCGCCGGGCCGGCGCGGCGCTTGAAGCCAGCGCCCAGCTGCGGCTGCGCGAAATCAATGCCGAGCTGTCCACGCTGAGTACGCGTTTCTCACAGGACCTGCTCAAGGACACCAATGACTCCGCGCTGCTGGTGGAGCGTGCCGAGGAGCTGGACGGCCTTCCGGCTGATGACCTGGCAGGCGCCGCCGAGGCCGCCAAAGCTGCCGGACATGAGGGCAAGTACCTGTTGACCCTGATCCTGCCGACGAATCAGCCTGCGCTGAAGATGCTGACGAACCGTTCGACCCGGCAGCGGCTCTTCGAGTGCTCCATTCATCGGGGTTCCCGCGGCAATGCGACAGACGTGACGGCGACGGCGGCACGGATGGCACAGCTGCGGGCCGAACGTGCCGCCCTGCTGGGTTTTGAAACGCATGCAGCCTTTGCCACAGACGACCAGACGGCACCTTCGCTGACCGCAATCCACGATCTGCTGGCCCGGCTGGCACCGGCTGCGGTACGCAATGCACGGGCGGAGGCAACGATCCTGGCCGAGACGGCCGGTCATGACCTGGAGCCCTGGGCTTGGGCCTTCTATTCCGAGCAGGTCCGCCGGGACAAGTACAGCGTGGACCTCGCGGCGCTGCGTCCGTATTTCGAGCTGGAACGGGTGCTGCACGACGGCGTGTTCCATGCGGCGAAGCGGCTGTACGGGCTGGATTTCCGCGAGCGGAAAGATCTGCCCGGCTATCACCCGGAAGTGCGTGTCTGGGAGGTCTTCGACGCCAACGGCACCGGACTGGGTCTGTTCCTCGGTGATTACTACACCCGGGACACCAAGAACGGCGGCGCCTGGATGAACCCGCTGGTGGAACAGTCGCGTCTGCTGGGCACCTCACCTGTGGTGGTGAACAACCTCAACATCTCCAAGCCCCCGGCCGGTGAACCGACGCTGCTCAGCTACGACGAAGTGGTCACCTGCTTCCACGAGTTTGGGCACGCGCTGCACGGCCTGTTCTCGAACGTCAATTATCCGCGCTTCTCCGGGACCAGCGTGCCGCGGGACTTTGTGGAGTACCCCTCCCAGGTCAATGAGATGTGGATTCTCTGGCCGGAGATCGTGGCTAACTACGCCCGGCATTACCAAAGCGGCGAACCGCTGGCACCGGAGCAGATTGCCAAGCTGGAGGCCGCCCAGCTGTGGGGTGAAGGCTTCGCCACCACGGAATATCTGGGCGCGACGCTGCTTGACTTGGCCTGGCATGAGCTGGCCCCGGGCACGGAGGTCTCCGACCCATTGGCCTTCGAGGCCGACGCTCTGGCCAAGGCAGGGGTGAATATGGAGCTGGTTCCGCCGCGCTACCGGACAGGCTACTTCAAGCACATCTTCGCCGGCGGCTACTCGGCCGGCTACTACGCCTACATCTGGAGTGAAACGCTGGACGCGGACACGGTGGAGTGGTTCAAGTCCGACGGCGGGCTGACGCGGGATAATGGCGACCGGTTCCGCTCCACGGTCCTTTCCCGCGGGAACAGCCGCGACCCGCTGGCCTCCTTCCGCGACTTCCGCGGCCGCGACGCCGAACTGGAACCGCTGCTCAAGCGCCGCGGCCTGGAGTAAGCCCCTGCACCTTTTCCGGGAGCAGTCCGACGCCGATGATTCGGGCGGGCAGCGCCTGCAGCCGCGGATGCCGGGCGAGCAGGCGCAGGGGCGGCGGCGCCTTGCTCGGTTTGCTGCTGGCCAGCATGGGGCTTACCAGGAACCGCTGCGCCACCCGCTGGAGCAATTGTGTGCCCGCGGTGGGGAACCACCGGCGTCGTTGAATGGACGCCAGCGTCCGGGAGTTCAGGGTCTGGTTCCGCAGCGGCCGCGCCAGCATCCGTGCGGCACAGACGGCGTCCTGGATGGCCAGGTTGATCCCCACGCCGCCAATCGGCGACATGGCGTGCGCCGCGTCGCCAATACACAGCAGACCGGGGGCGTGCCAGCGCCGCAGCCGGTCCAGCCGGACGGTGAGGGTCCGTACCTGATCCCAGTCCTGCAGCTGTTCCACTTCAGCTGCCAGGCCGGGGACCAGAGCAGCCACCTGCCGCCGGAGGTCAGCCAGTCCAGCGGCGCGCACCTTGGCGTCTCCACCCTTGGCGATCACGTAGGCGACCTGCCAGTAGTCGCCCCGGTCGATGCCCAGGATCACCCGTCCGGCGCCGAAGTGCATGTCCAAACCCTCGGCTGCGTCGGGGGATCGTCTCAGCCGGAACCACAGCACGTCCATCGGCGCGCCATAGTTCCGGGACGGCAATCCCGAGTGCCGGCGCAGGATCGAATTGCGGCCATCGGCGGCTACCGTCAGGGCAGCCCGTACCTCCACGGGTCCCTCCGGTCCCTGCGCCCGGACGCCCCTGACCACTCCCCCGCTTTCGATCAGCCCGACCGCTTCGTGGCTGCGCAGCAGGCGGAAGGTCGGCAGCGCGCCGGCGGCGTCTGCCAGCAGGTCCAGGAAGTCCGACTGTGGCATGAATCGAATATACGGATGTCCCACCCGCAGCCTGCCAAAGTCGGCCACCCGGTAGGTGCCGTCGGAAAACGTGGTGCGCAGCTCGGACACATCCCGATGCGGAACGGCTGCGGCCGCCGGTCCAAGTCCCAGCTCATCCAACACATCCAGGGTGGAGGGATGCACGGTGTCACCGCGGAAATCACGCAGGAAATCCTTATGCTTTTCCAGTACCGTGACGCCTGCGCCCTGGCGCGCCAGCAGTAGTCCCAGCATCATGCCCGCCGGGCCGCCTCCGACGATGCACACATCCGCTGGAACGTTCATCCGCCTATTGTGGCACCGCTGCGGCAAACACAAAAGCGGGCCGCCCCCGCAAGGGGACGGCCCGCCGTCGTACCTGGATTTACCAGCCGCGCGTGCCTGACCTGCCAGCCGCGCGCCGCGCGTTTACCAGCCGCGGGTCGCGAGTCGGTGCGGTTCGGGGATCTCTTCAACGTTGATGCCGACCATGGCCTCGCCGAGTCCACGGGAAACTTTGGCAATAACATCGGCATCGTCGAAGAAGGTGGTGGCCTTCACGACGGCGGCCGCACGCTGAGCAGGATTACCGGACTTGAAGATGCCCGAGCCGACGAACACGCCGTCCGCGCCCAACTGCATCATCATGGCGGCGTCGGAGGGGGTGGCGATGCCACCGGCGGTGAACAGTACCACCGGGAGTTTGCCGGTGGCGGCAATCTCCTTCACCAGCTCGTACGGGGCCTGCAGCTCCTTGGCCGCAACATAAAGCTCATCTTCGGCCAGGGTGGACAGCCGCTTGATTTCAGCGCGGATCTGGCGCATGTGCGTGGTGGCATTGGAAACATCGCCCGTCCCCGCCTCGCCCTTGGACCGGATCATCGCCGCGCCCTCGTTGATGCGGCGCAGGGCCTCCCCAAGGTTGGTCGCTCCACAAACGAAGGGAACCGTGAAGTTCCATTTGTCGATGTGGTGGGTGTAGTCCGCCGGGGTCAGGACTTCCGACTCGTCGATGTAGTCAACGCCGAGGGACTGCAGAACCTGGGCTTCGACGAAGTGCCCGATCCGAGCCTTTGCCATTACCGGTACGGAAACAGCGTCGATGATCTTGTCAATCATGTCCGGATCGCTCATCCGGGAGACTCCGCCCTGGGCGCGGATGTCGGCGGGCACCCGCTCCAGCGCCATCACGGCCACGGCGCCGGCGTCTTCGGCGATCCGCGCCTGCTCAACATTGATGACGTCCATAATGACGCCACCCTTGAGCATTTCAGCCATGCCGCGCTTTACCCGGCTGCTGCCGGTCACGTTGGCTGCTGCCCGTCCGGAGGAATCGGAGACGGGCGTTACATCAGGTGTAGACACAAAAACCCCTATGGGAAGGTAGGTGAGGGCCTTGGCACAAGGCCCGGCTAGATACTCCAATACTAGTCCCCGGCCCCTGTGCGGGCCGAACCCGTTACGTGCTTGCGGCTCTGTGCACGTCCGCCCGCGCGGCGGCGTCAATTTCCCGCGCCTGCTTCCGGACGGTGAGCACCCGCTGGAAAACAGTCACCAAGCTGGCTGCCGCCAGCAGCACCAGCACGATCAAAAGCAGCAGATCAGGAACTCCCAGTCCCACCAGCCCGGTTGCAACCAGCACGAACACCAGCCGCTCGGACCGTTCAGCGATGCCGACGTTGGCCGTCATCCCCAGCCCTTCGGCCCGGGCCTTGGCATAGGAAACGACCGTGCCCAGGATCAGGCAGGCCAGCGCCATTTCCGCAATCAGGTGGTTGTTTCCGCCGGTAAAGAACCAGACAATGAGGCCGGCGAAGACCGCGCCATCCCCCACCCGGTCCAGGGTGGAATCCAGGAACGCCCCCCAGCGGCCGGATCGGCCCAGCGCCCGCGCCATCAGGCCGTCCACCAGGTCTGAAAAGACGAACACGGTGATGACTATGGTTCCCCAGAACAATTGCCCCAGCGGGTACCAGACCAACGCTCCTGCCGCGACCCCAAGCGTTCCGACGATGGTGACCGCGTCAGGGGACACCTTCAGCCGCATCAGCAGCCGGGCGAGCGGGGAAAAAATACTGGCAAAGAACGCGCGGGCATATTTATTCAGCATTGGCCCAGGCCTCCGCAACTTGGGACCGGACATCGGCCAGCGTCTGCGTGATGGCCTTCGTTTGGGCAATGATCGGCAGGAAGTTATTGTCTCCGCCCCAGCGCGGCACCACGTGCTGATGCAGATGGGTGGAGATGCCCGCGCCGCCGGTGGTGCCCTGGTTCATCCCCAAGTTGAAGCCGGATGGATGCGACACCGTGCGCAGCACCCGCATGGCGGTCTGCGACAACGCCGCGAACTCGGCCGTTTCAGCCAGGGTTAGATCCGTATAGTCGGGAATGTGCCGGTACGGGCACACCAGCAGGTGGCCCGGATTGTAGGGAAACAGGTTCAGCACCACATAGACGAGCTCGCCGCGGTGCACAGTCAGCGACTGCTCGTCCGGCCGGCCCGGCGCTGCGCAAAATGGGCATTCCGTGGCGTCCTTGAATTGATCCTGGCCACCTTGGATGTAGGCGAGCCGATGCGGTGTCCAGAGCCGCTGGAACGCGTCCGGGACCCCAGGCAGCTCAAAATCATCCTGCACCGGCCCCGCGGAATGGTCCTTCATCTCAGGCCGTCCGATTCCGCACTGCCTCCACGATCCGGGCCACAGCTTCATCCACCGGCACCGCGTTATCCTGGCTGCCGTCGCGGAAACGGAACGAGACTGCCCCCGCGTCCACGTCGTCACCGCCGGCGATGAGCACGAAAGGTACCTTGTTCTTGCTGGCGCTGCGGATCTTTTTCGGGAAGCGGTCCGAGGAAATATCGACCTCGGCGCGGATTCCCTGCGCCTTGAGCTTGTCGACGACGTCGTACATATACTCGTTGAAGGCCTCCGCGACCGGAATGGCTGTCACCTGCACCGGAGCCAGCCAGGCTGGAAAAGCGCCGGCGTAGTGCTCGGTCAGCACAGCCAGGAAGCGCTCCACCGAGCCGAACAGAGCGCGGTGAATCATCACCGGGCGCTGGCGGGTGCCGTCCGCGGCCTGGTATTCGATCTCGAAACGCTCCGGGGTGTTGAAGTCCAGCTGGATGGTGGACATCTGCCAGGTGCGGCCAATGGCGTCCCGCGCCTGGACGGAAATCTTCGGCCCGTAGAACGCGGCGCCGCCCGGATCCGGAACCAACTCCAGCCCGGAGGCCTCGGCCACTTCCGCGAGCGTGCGGGTGGCCTCCTCCCAGAGCTCATCGGATCCTACCGACTTGGCCGGGTCCTTGGTGGACAGTTCCAGATAGAAGTCCGCCAGACCGTAGTCCTTGAGCAGGCCCAGCACAAAATTCAGCGTGCCCGTGAGCTCATCCTTCATCTGCTCCCGGGTGCAGTAAATGTGCGCGTCGTCCTGGGTCATGCCACGTACCCGGGTCAGGCCGTGAATCACGCCGGACTTCTCGTAGCGGTACACCGAGCCGAATTCGAAGAGCCGCAGCGGCAGCTCCCGGTAGGACCGGCCGCGGGCCCGGTAGATCAGGGTGTGCATCGGGCAGTTCATCGGCTTGAGGTAGTAGTCCACTCCGGGCTTGCGCACCGTGCCGTCTTCGTTGAGTTCCTCATCCACGTGCATCGGCGGGAACATGCCCTCGCGGTACCAGTCCAAGTGCCCGGAAACCTCGTACAGGTGGCCCTTGGTGATGTGCGGGGTGTAAACGAACTCGTAGCCGGCCTCAATGTGGCGCTGCCGTGAGTAGTCCTCCATCTCCTTGCGGATGATGCCGCCCTTGGGATGGAAAATGGGCAGCCCGGAGCCCAGTTCATCGGGGAAGGAGAACAGGTCCAGCTCGGTGCCAATCCTGCGGTGGTCGCGGCGCTCGGCCTCGGCCATCCGCTCCTGGTATGCCTTCAGCGCTTCCTTGGTGGGCCACGCCGTGCCGTAGATCCGCTGCAGCTGCTTGTTGGCCTGGTTTCCGCGCCAATATGCCGCGGCGCTGCGGGTCAGCGCAAAGGCATTGGAGATCAGCTTCGTGTTGGGCAGGTGCGGCCCGCGGCACAGATCACACCAGACGGTGCTGCCGTCCTTGCGGTCCACGTTGTCATAAATCGTCAGTTCCGCCCCGCCCACCTCAACGTTGGCGCCGTCGTCGGCCGTGACCGCATCCTCCGCGCCTGCCGCCAAATTCTCAGGGTTGGCCGCCGCATCCTCGGCGCCTGCCGCGGTGCCGGTGCGCGCACCCTTGAGGCCTATCAGTTCCAGCTTGTACGGCTCGTCCTGCATCGCCGCCCGGGCCTGCTCCTCGCTGACCACCCGGCGGACGAACCGCTGATTGCTGTTGACGATCTTGAGCATCATCTTTTCCAGCGTCTTCAAATCATCCGGCGTGAATGGTTCGGCTACATCGAAATCGAAGTAGAAGCCGTCGGTGATGTACGGGCCAATACCGAGCTTTGCGTCCGGTCGCAGCTGCTGGACCGCCTGCGCCATCACATGGGCGGTCGAGTGCCGCAGCACGTTCAGGCCGTCAGGGGAGTCGATCCGAACGGCTTCCACCACCGCGCCTTCGGGCAGCGGCTGGTCCAGGTCCTTCAGCTCGCCGTCTACACGGACGACGACGACGTCCCGGCTTTCGCCGAACAGCTCCGCGCCGGTGGTTCCTGCCGCTGCCGTGGTCGCTTCGCCGTCGACGTTAAGGGTGATCTGCGTATCCACTGGCACTGCGGGCTCCTCAATTCGGGTGAATGGCTCCGTTTAAGCAACATACGGGGGTTACTGTGAGCCACTAATGATGCTATCCGGTTGGCTGAGGGCCAACCAACACGCCGGTGCTTCCCGGTCTGCTTCTTGTTGCTGTCGGCTGCGTCCGTGGGCGGCTGGAGGTTGCTGCCGGGTTCAGGCCTGCTGGGCCTGCAGTTGTCCTGCTGCGGCGCCCACCGGCAATGGGAGAGTTTCCGTTTGGCTCAGGTCCCACGCCTCCAGCGCCTGCAGGCTGATGCCGCGCGGGCCGGTCCGTCGGGTCAGCCCCCGGATCAGCAGCATCCGGGTGCCGAAGAGCAGCGGACCGGATTTCTCCTGGGCCTCGTGGAAGAACGTGGCGTCCACGCAGCCGGTCCCGTCGTCGATGCTGATGAAGACCACCCGGCGCCCTCCGCGCATGGGCGGAGTCTGGGTGGCCACCCGAATGCCGGCCACCAGCACCTCGGAATTATTGCGCAGGCGCAGCAGCTTGTCCGCCGTGGTCACGCCCAGCCGCTGCAGCAGCGGCCGGTAGCTGGACATCAGATGGTCGCTGACGTCCAGGGCCAGCAGATCCAGCTCGGTCCGGACCTTCTCTGCGGCACTGGGCTCCGGCAGTTCATCCTTGAGGTTGTTCAGCTCCAGATCGCCCAGCGGCAAATGAAGTTGGCCCTCGATCGGTTCCCAGCGCCTGTTGGCTGAGCGGACGGGCAGGCTGTGCAGATGCGCAATCAGGTCCGACCGGCTGGCCGTGGAACCGGTCTCCCCCTTTGACGTGAGGTGCAGCGCGTCGAAAGCGCCCAGCTGGGCCAGCCGCTTCATTGTGGAGCGACCCACCTTGGCCCGGGTGCGCAGATCCGCCAGCGAGTCATACGGCTGATGAGCCACAATCCGCTTCAGCTCCGTACCGGAAAGACCGTAGATCCCGGCCAGGCTCATCCGGATGCCGAGTTTGCCGTTCACCTCTTCCACCCGGTACTCCCCCGTGCTGTGGTTGATGTCCAATGGCAGGATGGGAATACCCATCCTGCGTGCCTCGGCCACCAGCAGCCGGCGTGGGTACATGCCGGGATCGTGTTCCCACAGCCCGGCCAGAAAAGCCTCCGGATGGTGGGCCTTGAGCCATGCGGACTGGTAGGTGGGGACCGCAAAGGCTGCACCATGGGCCTTACAGAAGCCGAAGCTGCCAAAGGCTTTCAGCGTTTCCCAGACCTGGTCGATGACGTCCAGGGAAAACTGCTTCTTCCGGGCCTGCCGGCGGAAGTAGTCTTCCACTTTGCCCTCGGCCACTTCATTGCCCAAGGCGCGGCGGAACTCATCCGCACGGGCCAGGCCGCAGCCGGTCATCACATCGAAGGTCCGCAGCACCTGTTCATGGAAGACAGTGACTCCGTGGGTCTCCTGCAGCGCCGGTTTCAGGGCTGGATGTGGATACACCTCCGGGGCAAAACCATGCCTGTTCTCCAGGAATGGCTTAACCATGTTGGACTTCATGGGACCCGGCCGGAACAGCGAAATGTCGATGATCAGGTCATTGAACTCCCGCGGCGCCATTTTCCCGATCAGTTCACGCTGCCCCGGCGACTCGATCTGGAAGCACCCCAGGGTGTAGGTGCTGCGGATCAGCTCAAAGGTGGCCTCATCGTCCAGCGGCACGGCATTGAGATCAATGTGCCCGTCCTCGGCTACATAGGCCGGACCCTCGCCTTGGCTGTTCAGCTGATGCCGTCCGGCAGCCACCACCTCGGTCTTGGACGGATGAATCCGGACCACCTCCCGGATGGCGTAAGCCATGGCACTTTGCATCCGGACGCCGAGCACATCCAACTTGAGCATGCCCATCGGATCCATATCGTGCTTATCGAACTGGCTCATCGGCAGCCCCAGCCCACTGGGCTGCACGGGAGAGCGGTCCAGCAATGACTTATCCCCAAGGATCACTCCACATGGATGCATGGAGATATGGCGCGGGAGCCGGTCCAGCCGCTCGGTCAGATCCACCAGCAGGTCCAGTTGCTGGTTTCCCCCGGTCTGCGGAATTCCGGGACCATACTGACTCTGCCGGTTCTGCTGCCCCTGCTCCACTCGTTGGGCAAATTCCCGCAGTTCCGGTTTTTCCGCCATCGCTTCACGAAAGTTACGGGCGGAAAAACGCCACAGCTGCTTGGCGATGGCGCCCACGTCCTCCTCATCCATCCCCAGCGCCAATCCCGCATCCCGGACCGCCCCGCGGGCACGGTAGCCGTTCTGCATACTCATCAGCGTCACCCGTTCCGCCCCGAACCGGTCAAAAATTCGGTGGTACACGTTGTGCCGCTGGGCGCTTTCCACATCGATGTCAATGTCCGGCAGGGTGGCTCGATCCTGCGAGAGGAACCGCTCAAAGATCAAATCATGGCGCAGCGGATCCACCTGGCTGATGTCAATCAGGTAGTTCACCAGCGACGAGGCACCGGAACCACGCGCAGCAGCCCGCACCCCCATCTCGGTGATCATCCGGGACACCTCCGCAACGGTCAGGAAGTAGGAGGAAAACCCCAGCCGGTCAATGATGCCCAGCTCATGGAGCAGCCTGTCCCGCATCACTTGCTCGGCCCGGCCGGAGATCCCCGGGAACCGCCGCTCAATCCCCGCCTCGGCCCGCTGCGTCAGTTCCACCAGCGGATCCTGGTCGATGCCGAGCACGGAGGCCTCCGGCACCACCGGCTGCTTCCAGCCCATGTCCGTAACCGGGTCCATCCGGCAGCGGTCTGCCAGTTCCTGGGTGCTGCCCAGCAGCTGTGCCAGCTCCGCCCCGCCATAACCGGCCGCGTGCATTATTTCCCTGCCCAGTGCGATCATCTGCGCGGACGTTTTCAGCCAGCCCTGGCCGTTGGGCTGCAACCGGGATTCGGGACCGGACAAGGCCGTCAGCGGAGTCAGCGTCCGTGCGGAATCCAGTACATCGGCCGTGGCGGCACCATCCACTTCGCAGTAGCGCACCGCGTTGGTCAGCACCGCCGGGACCCCGTATTCCCGTGCCAGTTTAAGCATCCGCACGGCATGCGCCGTGCTCAGGGTCTCCCCCGGTGCACTGAGGTGGCTGACAATTTCCGCCGCCAGGGTTCCGGCCGGCATCCGGGCATGCCAGCGCTGGAAATTGCGCCGCGGCGTCAGGTACTTCCGCCCGGCCATTGCCTGGCCCACGTCCGACGACGGCCCCACCAGCACGGTCAATACGGGTGCCAGTGTTTGCGGGTCGAGGGAGCGTGCCACCAATTGTTCCAGTGTGATTCCCACCGGGGTATGCGTGCTGGCGTTCGCATGGGCATCGGAGATCAGCCGGCACAACGCCCGGTAGCCGACGCCCTTGATCCCGCCATGGGCCAAAACCACCACCCGCCCGTTCACAGCAAGAGCCTGCCTGCCATAGCCGGCGCTGCCGTGCCCGCCGCCGCTGCCGTGCCCCCCGCCGCCCGGACCGCCGTCGTCGGACGCCGGCTCCAGAACTGCCAGATCCACGCCCACAATCGGCTCAATTCCGGCAGCCATACAGGCCTTGAGATGCTTCACCGTGCCATACAGACCATCCCGATCCGTGCAGCCCAAGGCGTCCGCTCCATCCGCCGCGGCGGCCTGGGCCAGGTCATCGGGCCAGGACACGCCGTAATGGGCGCTGAAGGCGGTGGAAACATGCAGATGGATGAAGCTCATTATTGGTCCAAAACTCGAAGGGAAGGAGCGGCTCCCACCGCTGGATCGTAAGGCAACGCCCGCTCAGGCGCTGCGCACCTGCACGCCATCATGGAGCCGCAGCAGACGCCAGCGGCCGCTGGCCAGATGACGGGTGAGGTCGAAGGTGAGAAGCTCCCCCTGCCCCTTAAGCCGGGCCTGCACCCGCCAGATCTCGTGATCCACCAGTGAGGTGCCGCTGCCACGCTCGGCACGCGTTTCCTCCACCCACCAGGCCCGCCGCTCATACCAGCGCAGCGGCTCCGCTTCAATGGCATAATCCTGTCCGTGCCACGTCATCTGCAGCGGCACAGCGGCAGGAGAACAGAGAATCTCCACTGATTCGCTAAACAGTGCCATCCAGCTCCTCCCTTCCCGGCAGCCCGGCGGTTCAGCATCCGCACCTTCCGTACAATCGAATATATGTTCGAATAAATTCAAGTGTACGCTCTCCCGCCGGTGAAATACACGGCCCTTCGGCGGCATACCGGTTCGCCCCGCAGCCGCGGCACCTCCTGCACACGCCATCGGCAGCGGTGTCTGGCGCAATGAAACATAGCTGGCCGGACGAATGCCAACTAGCATGTTCACTAGAGGGCCACCGACACCGCGGGCGCCACCGCCATCGAGCCACACGAGGAGCGTTCCATGAACACAATGGTCACCCTTATCGCCCGGACCGCTCCGCTTGAGCGCGAGCTGCCGATGGAATCCCGTCCGGCGACAGAGGCAGATATCCCCGCGCTGGGCAAACTGTATTTCAACGCCTACGACCCGGGCGAAGCGAGCGAAAGCCTGAAGGCCGCGGCAGCCGACATTGACGCTTCCTTGGCTGGCAAATATGGAACCTTTTTGCCGGCGGCTTCCCAAGTGGTGCCCGGCCGGGACGGAAACATCGACGCCGCCATTCTGGTGGTGGAACGCGCGGTTTGGGATGACACCCCGGAAACCCCCTTCATCATCGAACTGATCACGGATCCCGAACACCGCCGCCAAGGCCTGGCCGAGCAGCTGGTGCTGACCTGCATGGACATCCTGTTCAACGCCGGTCATCCTGAGGTGGCACTGCGGGTGGACAGCACCAATTCGGCGGCCTTGGCACTGTACCTGTCGCTGGATTTCCGGCGCTGGTCCGCCGATGACTGAACCGATGACTGAACCGATGCCGGAACCGACGGCGCTGCCAATGGCGCTGCGACGAAGCCACGGACAATGAACGGCTCCACGGCAGGTCCGGCCATGCCACCCAGAATTGACTTCATCTCCCTCGGCGTCCGCGACGTTCGCGCATCCCGACGCTTTTATGTTGACGGCATGGGATGGCCAGTGCACCGGGAGGTCAGCGGCGAGGTTCTGTTCATTCAGGCCAATCATGGGCTGATGCTCTCAATTTGGGACCGCGGCCAGATGCATTCCGAGGCCGGCGTGGACGACGACTGCAGTGTTCCGCCAATCACCCTCAGCCACAATGTGGGTTCCTCGGCGGAGGTGGACGGGTTGATCGCCGCCGCCCAAGCGGCCGGCGCCACCGTTGTCTCCCCCGGCCGCACCCAGTCCTGGGGCGGCTACACCGGATATATTGCCGATCCAGACGGCTTTCGCTGGGAGATCGCCTACAACCCCACCTGGAGCCGGCACGACGATGGCACGGTCACCGTCTAAATCCCATTATCCGATCCCGGCCACTGAACGCGCGGCGGCCTTCCGCACGACGCCGTTCGAAGCCCACAAGGCCTCCACCATTTAGGAGACCGGACCCATACGCCCGGACGGGACGTGTTCTTGTCATGGATCGCGCTTCAGTGGGTTTTTCACCGCCGCAAGAAGACCCTGGAACATCCGAGAATCAGTGCCGTGACCTGGAGCCGCGCGATAACCCGCAGCACAAGGTCGTGTGACCGATCGGTTCACTCAAAGTGGCGCATTCGTCCGATCTTTACGTCGCAGTAGATCGTGGCTATACGAATCTGGCCCGGTTATCAGGTATTCCTTCGGCGTCTCGGCGCTAGGGTTTGGGCATGATTGATAAGCGAAAGACTTGGCACCAAACTCACAAGGAATCCTTGACGCGGGGCCAACGGGCCGCGGATATCATGCGGAACGGGATGGGCAGCTGGCCGTTCGTCGGCGGTTTCATCGGCTTCATGATCGTGTGGGCGGTCATCAACACTTGGGCACTGGCGAGCAATGCTTGGGATCCGTACCCGTACATTCTGTTGAATCTCTTCCTGTCAATGCTGGCGGGGCTGCAGGGGGCGATTCTTCTGATCGCGGCCAAGCGGCAGGACGCAATTGCCGCGGTGATGGCCCAGCACGATTACGACACCAATCTGAAGTCCAAGGAGGAGATCGAGATGCTCATGGACATCAACAGGCAACAGCTGGAGATCCTTCGTGAATTGCAAGCCTTTGCGGCGCCCTCGAACGTCAGGATTGATGAGGCAGGCGTTGGCGACTAGAAGTGACCGATGGGGCATTGGGGGTAATGTGGCCGCATGTCGTTGGAGCTAACTTCGTTGTCACCGATGCAGGCCCTCGGTATCCCCGTGGCTCTGGTGGGGTCAGTCTTTTTGGCCCTCGGCGCACAGTTCCAGCATCGGGGTGTCAACAAGGTAGAGGCCGCGAGTTCAACAGACGCCCGAAACGGCCTTCGTTCCGGCCAACTCCTGGCCCTGGTCCGCCGACCATCGTGGATCGCCGGTACGCTAATGCTCGGCCTGGCGATCATACTTCAGCTGATCAGCCTCTTCCTTGCACCCCTCACCGTGGTCCAACCGCTGGGAGCCGTGGCACTGGTCATCACTGCAGTGGTGAACGCGCGCGCCACGAAAACACGGCTCAGCGCCTCCACGATCCGTGCCATCACATTCTGCGT
>NZ_JADPVH010000006.1 GCF_026932795.1 Paenarthrobacter sp. Z7-10
GCTACAAAGTCCCCCGGCGAATGCGCCTCTGGCTGCGCGCCAGAGACCGGACCTGCACCTTCCCCGGCTGCCGCACCGTAACCGCTGACACCCAACTGGACCACCTCAAAGCCCACGAACACGGCGGCACCACCGACGACGATGACCTTAGCAGCGAATGCCGCCGCCACCACTACTTCAAACACCTCCCCGACGGCAAAGACCGCCACGGCCACCACCACCCCGCACATTCCAATTCCGACACCAACTCCAGCAATGGCTGCGGCACCGACAACGAATCCGAGACCAGCGTCGGAGCAGACCCGCCACTGACAGTCCGCGGCTGGAAACCCACGATGACCGACTCCGGCATCCCCGCCTGGACCGCACCCTCCGGCCGGACCTACCCACCCATACCCCGCGACATCACCCCACCCATCCTGCCCAACCACTTCACCACGCCACCGCCCGGCCTCAATGACCGCGAGGCCCCGGAGGACCGTCCTTGGCCGACCCTGCCTCAAGACCCGGACTCAGACACGTGGTGGCAACACCTCCACCAATACCTCTCCGAAGCCGGATCTGAGACTCCCGAACGTCCCTACGCCGAACCGGACGAGACAGCGACCTTTCATGACAAGCAGCCCCGCAGTCCATACCGTCAGCAACCCTACGCAGCGTGGCCAGCACCGGGTCTGGTCCACACCCCAACCTCAACAGCATTGCACTGCCCGGTTGGCCGGAACCCGGGATAATGCAGACTGTGGACAATTCGACCCTGCTGAACACCGGCCCCGTCAGCTGGATCCTGCTGGCCGTTCTGCTGGCCTTGGCCGCGGTGCTGTGGCGGGGAGCCCTGGGACGCCGAGCCCGGGAAATGGTTCTTGCCGGACTCCGAGCCTTGGTGCAGTTGGCGGTCGTTGCGCTGATCATCTCCCGACTGGCCGGCCATCCCGGCGTGGCGCTGCTCTTCGTGGCACTGATGTTCCTGATTGCAGTCTGGACCTCTGGTCGGCGGATCACTCCGCACGGACGTTGGTGGTTTGCCGCAGTTCCCATTGCCGCAGGAGCCCTCCCGGTAGGTGCCCTGATGTTTATCAGCGGGGTTCTGCCCTGGAACGCCTTGGCGCTGGTGGCCGTGCTGGGTCAGCAGGTAGGCGGCGCCATGGCCACAACCACGTTGTCCGGTCGACGACTTGAGGCGGAACTGCTGAGCCGTCGTGGCGAAGTTGAGGCCGCCGTCGCCCTCGGCTTTCAATGGCCGGCGGCCCGGTCGTTGGTGGCGCGGCCCGTCGCGGGCGAGGCTGTCCTGCCCAGCCTTGACCAAACCCGCACAGCCGGAACTGTCACACTCCCGGGCGCCTTCGTCGGTCTCATTTTGGGTGGCGCGTCAGCCTTGGATGCAGGCCTGATCCAACTGCTGGTGCTGATTTCGCTGCTGGCTGTGAACAGCGCGGCCGCCTGGGTGACCATGTTGCTCAGTAACCGGGGCGTGTGGCACTACGCCCCGGCGCCCACAAGGCATGTTGGTCAGTGACCTGCTTCGTGCCAGCTCGTACCTGTGCCCACCTGAACCTCAAGCGGGACGGAGAGCTGCGCCGCGGAGCCCATCTGTTCGACCACCAACTGCGTTACGGATTCCAATTCGCCGTCGGCCACCTCAAGGACCAGTTCATCGTGGACCTGCAGCAGCATCCGTGAAGCAAGCCTCCGGGACCGAAGCTCAGCGGCAACGCCCAGCATGGCTTTCTTGATGATGTCGGCGGCAGAGCCTTGAATCGGAGCATTCAAGGCAGCTCGCTCGGCCATTTCCCTAAGTTGGCGCTGGTCACTGGAAAGGTCCGGCAGGTAGCGCCGGCGTCCTTCAATCGTGGAAGTGAAGCCATCTCTCCGGGCCTGCTCCACGATCCCACGCAGATAATCCCGAACTGCGCCAAAACGGTCGAAATAGTCCTTCATCAGGGTCCGGGCCTCATCGACGGGCACTGCCAGCTGCTTGGACAGACCGAAGGAACTGAGGCCATACACCAGGCCGTAGGACATGGCCTTGACCTTGGAACGCATGGCACTTGTGACCTCGTCCGGGGCGACGTGGAAGACATGCGAACCGACAAAGCGGTGGAGGTCCTCACCGTCCCTGAACGCCTGGATCAGAGCTTCGTCACCGGACAGGTGCGCCATGATGCGCATCTCGATCTGGGAATAGTCTGCAGTCAGCAGGGTTTCGTATCCGTCGCCGACAACGAACACCTCACGGATCCGCCGGCCGGCCTCGCTGCGGATGGGGATGTTCTGCAAGTTCGGGTTGTTGGAGGACAGACGTCCGGTGGCGGCCACATTCTGTGCATAGGTGGTGTGGATCCTGCCGTCGTCGGCAATGGACTTGTTCAGCCCTTCCACGGTCTGGCGCAGCTTGGTGGCATCCCGATAGGCCTGCAGCTGCAGCAGGAACGGATGTCCCGTCCTGACGGCAAGGTCCGCCAGCGCGTCGGCATCAGTGGAATAGCCGGTTTTGATCTTCTTCGTCGTGGGCATGCCCAGTTCGTCGAAAAGCACGGTTTGAAGCTGTTTCGGAGAACCGAGATTAACCTCGTGGCCGATTGCCTCGAAAGCTGCCGCTTGGGCCGCGTCGATGGTCGCCGTGAAGTCAGCCAGCAGCTGATCCAATCTCGGTGCTGAAACGGCCACCCCAGTCAATTCCATGTTGGCCAGCACATTGGCAAGCGGCAGTTCCAGCTCGCCCAGCAGAGTATTTGCCCCCCGCTCGAGCAACTGTCCAACAAAGTGCTCGCTCAACTCCCGAGCCACATAGGCCTTCATCACTGCATCGGCAGCCGTTGTGTCCTGGCCCAGCCCCAGGTCGAGCTGGCCGGCGGTTCCAGCACCGGTCGAGCTGACGGAGATCCTCAGGTGTACCTGGCTCAGATCGGCCAGCTCATAGCTGCGCCGGTCGGGCTGGATCAGATAAGCCGAGATGGATGTATCGTCCACCACTCCCGCCAGTGTAAATCCACGGGCGTACAGACTTTTGTATGCGGATTTAAACTCATGGACCACCTTGGGCGCGTCCCGGCTGGTCAGCCAGGCGCCGAGGACCTGCTCAGCTGCGGCGTCAAGGTGGGCGAACTCCACGTAGGCTGCTGAATGCTCGGCCACCAATGCCAAAGCGATGGCATCGCGACCCTGGACCGCGGCTTCAAAAACTACCTGCAGTCCCACCTTGGCCAGATTCGTGCCGACGAACCAGGAGCGAAGACTGGGAGCGTCAGTGAGCAGGACGTGGTCCGGCGCAGTGTGCGCTTCGGCAGCGTCGGCAGATTCATCTTCACCGAAAAGTTCCGCGAGGCGTTTGCGCAGTGTGTTGAACTGCAGGGCGTCGAAAAGCTCTTCGACCTGATCACTATCCGGGCGCTGGAGCACCATGGCATCAAGGACCACAGGCAGCTCCAAGTCACGGAGCAGGTGATTCAGCCGCCGGTTGCGCTTTACCGTGTCCACGTTCTCACGAAGGGCCGCCCCCACTTTTCCGCCAATTGCGTCCACGTTGTCCAAAATGCCGTCCAGGCCACCATAGAGGTTGATCCATTTGGCTGCGGTCTTTGGGCCCACGCCAGGGACGCCGGGAAGATTGTCCGCCGTTTCCCCGACCAGTGCCGCCAGATCCGGATACCGTGCCGGGTCAACGAAGTATTTTTCCTGCACGGCCGCGGCGTCCATCGGGGGGATATCGGAGATGCCCTTTTTGGGGTAGAGGACGGAGACCTTATCCGTAATCAACTGAAAGGCGTCGCGGTCCCCGGAAACCACCAGTACCTCCCAGCCGGCCGCTTCCCCCTGCGTGGCAAGGGTGGCAATGATGTCGTCCGCCTCGTATCCCTCCAGTGAAATGGTGGGAATGCGCATGGCGTCCATGACTTTGATGATCAGGTCCACCTGACCGTGAAATTCCTCGGGGGACTTAGACCGCCCACCCTTGTATTCGGCGTATTCCACGGAGCGGAAGGTTGGGGTGTCGAGATCGAAGGCGACCGCCACGTGAGTCGGCTTCTGCTGGCGGATCATGGCCAGCAGCATGGAGGTGAACCCATAAACCGCGTTGGTGTGTTGGCCGGTGTCAGTTGAAAAATTTTCCGCGGGCAGCGCGTAGAAAGCCCGAAAGGCCATGGAATGGCCGTCAATCACCAGCAGCCGGCGGGGACCGCCGTCGAGCCCCTGAGACTGTTCCTGAGTCGGGGAAACTGCCTCCGGAGGTTGTGCTGCTGATTCAGGGGCCGTTTTGGTAGTTTCACTCACAGGTGCCAGCCTAGTCATCATGACGGACAATTACACAGCGGATGCTGCCGGCAACGCGCATCTGGCTGAGCTGATCGCGGCCGGAGTACCCGAGGAAATGCACGAATGGTTAAGCGCCTTCGGGGTGGGGACGCTTGTAGCCAAAATGGGCATCAAATTCCTGCAGATGAGCGCCCAAAAAACGGTCGCGACTATGCCTGTGGAGGGCAACACCCAAGTGGCCGGAATCCTGCACGGTGGTGCCCACGTGGTGCTGGCCGAGACCCTGGGCTCCTTTGCCTCCGGGATCCACGCTGGGCCGGGCGGTCAGGCTCTGGGCATCGAGGTGAGTGCGACTCATCACCGGAGCATTTCCTCCGGTCTTGTCACGGGTACCTGCACCGCAATTCATCTGGGCCGCACCTTGGCGACCCACGAAATCGTCATGAGGGATCCGGAAGGGCGCCGCCTCTCGACGGCCCGCATCACAAACCTGATCCGCAGGCCGTGACCCCGGGTTTACCTGCAGCGCGGCGCATTCTGATTTACGGCGTCACCGGCTCCGGTAAGTCCACCTTCGCTCGCCAGCTGGGCGCAGTCACTAAACTTCCCTGCCATTTGGTTGACGACGAGATCGGCTGGCTTCCGGGTTGGAAGTCGCGGCCGATGGCCGATCAGCAGGCACTTGCCTCCGCAATCGCGGCTGGAGACGAGTGGATTCTGGACTCTGCCTATGCCCAATGGCGGAGCGCGGTGATGCCAAGAGTCGAGCTGCTCATTGCCCTTGACTATCCTCGCTGGCTCTCGTTCGCGCGGCTGACGCGGCGCAGCTTGCGCCGGGTTTACCGTTGTGAAGAGGTCTGCAATGGAAATCGCGAAACTCTGGGCAGGCTGAGGTCCGCGGATTCGATTCTGCTTTGGCACTTCTCATCGTTTGCCCGCAAACGCCGGACAATGCGGGCTCTGGCCGCAAATCCGGGAAAAATGCACGTTGTAATCTTTCGGCACCCCCGACAAGCCGAACGTTGGCTGGATCAGCTCGCCAAGCTGGTCGTTGAGTAGCTGGGAAAGGCGTTCGACGACGCAGCTGCGGGACAAACCGCGGTGCTCGACGGTCAGGTACTCAATGTTTGCCGCGGTCCGGCCAATTGCCGCGGATCCGGCCTGGCCTATTTAGGATGGAACGCAGGAACAATCAGGTAGATGCCGTAAAGCACGGCCGCCGCGCAGAGAGCAAAACAAACGTAGGCGCCGACCCGTGCAATTCGTGTGCTGGGTACGTGCTCATCGACGCTTACGGCGTACAGCCGCACGCCTACAGAATAAAGCCCAACCACCAAAACCGCTGAAATAATGGTGGCGATGGCGACGGCCAGGAAGGCCCCCCAGTTAATCATGGCTGGTCCTTCCGGTTCGGAGTATCCGCGGGTGCCGGCGCGGGAAACGAAGTCTGTGCAGCAGGAGTCGTTTCTTCAGCGGTGGATTCCGCCGGTTGTACCACTGTCGGTTGCGCGGCTGCATGCTTGCCCCCGCTTCGGCCCTCGCCCCGTTCGGCTGGGGCGCCTCCACTCGGCGCTGACGCGTTCTGCTTACCGGTACCGGACCGGCCGGCACCGGTTTTACCCGCATCAGTCTTGCCGCCACCAGGCTTGCCGCCGTCGGGCTTGCCCGCACCCAGCTTGCCCGCGCTGGTTTTACTACCGCCTGGTCGACCACTGCCCGACTTGTTGGTGCCCGATTTACCCGCACCTGGAGACTTCCCGTCTGCCCCCTGCCTGCTGCCCGGGGTACCGGTGCCGCCTGCCGATGCTGGCCGTTTCGCGGCCGGACCCTGCTTCGATGTCCCGGACTTAGCCTTCGCCGCGGATTTCTGCGTCGATTTCAGCGCCGCTTTCCGTGCAGCCTTCATCCGTGCAGCCTGCCGCTGACGCTGCTTTTTGGTGGGAATAGTCACCGTCCCACCGACGACGCCCACCTCGCTGATGGCATTCCTATGGTCGACGCGCTCGCGCTGGGACAGGAAGAAGATCAACAGGATGGCGCTGAGTCCGAGGACGGCGTCGATGAGGACACCCACCGGTCCAAACCCCGCGACGAATGCGGCGAACCCACCCACGATCGCGGCGGCCGGCAGTGTGAACAGCCATCCGAGGGCAATCTTGCCGATAGCGCGCCAACGGACCGTGGATCCCTTCCGGCCCAGGCCCGAGCCCACTACCGATCCCGATGCCACATGCGTGGTGGACAGCGCGAAGCCCAGGTGCGACGACGCCAGGATAGCGGCCGCGGTGCTGGTTTCCGCGGCGAATCCCTGCGCCGGCTTAACATCCGTCAGACCACTGCCGAGGGTTCGGATGATGCGCCAACCACCCGTATAGGTGCCAAGCGCGATGGCCAGAGCACAGGAACCGACCACCCAGAAGACCGGTCCCGTCCCAGCCGCCTGCATATTGGCGGAGATCAGGACCAGGGTAATGACACCCATAGTCTTCTGCGCGTCGTTGGTACCATGCGCCAGCGACACCAGGGAGGAGGAGAAGACCTGCGCGTAGCGGAAACCGCCGCGCTTCTGCACCATCTTGTCACCGGAATCCGGGTCGGTACGGCGGGTGATGGCGTAGGCCAGCTTTGTGCACAAATACGCCACACCGCCGGCGATCAGGGGCGCGAGGACAGCGGGAAGAATCACCTTGGACAGCAGCACACTCAGGTCCACCGCGTGGAACCCAATGCCGACGACGGCGGCGCCAATCAATCCTCCGAACAAGGCGTGGGAGGAACTCGATGGAAGCCCGAAGAGCCACGTCATCAGGTTCCAGAGCACCGCACCCAGCAGCCCCGCGAAAATCAGCACCGGGGTGATCTGCACACCTGACGTGCCCTCCCGAATCAATCCACCGGAAATGGTCTTAGCCACTTCAGTGGACAGGAAGGCGCCCACCAGGTTCAGCACCGCGGACAGCGCAACCGCAGTCTTCGGCTTGATGGCACCCGTCGCTATTGGGGTGGCCATCGCGTTGGCGGTGTCGTGAAAGCCATTCGTGAAATCAAAGAAAAATGCCAGTGCTATGACCAGCACCACCATGACGGTTAGATCCACCCGCGATCCAATCTGAGGGAATAGGAATTGTGCGCCGGCGAACTCCGTAGGTTTCCGGATCCGCCCCGCGCATTGGAGAGCCAAGAAGATCCTACGCGGGAAGCCGGACCAGACAAAAGTTCAACGGCCGGCTCGGCGGCGTCCGCGAAAGGCAGCCCCCTTACTACCTTGACTCGAGCGTGTACTGCGAGTTGGATCGGAAGGAGGCTCTATAACCGGCGTTATCACCCGCGTTGACCCGAGGAGACAGCATGAAAGCACTGACCTGGCAGGGACGCCAGTCCGTGAGCGTGGAGACAGTTCCCGATCCGACCATCCAGGAACCGACGGATGCCGTGGTCAGGATCACCTCCACAGCCATCTGCGGATCCGATCTGCACCTCTACGACGTCCTGACGCCCTTCATGCATCGGGGTGACGTTCTAGGTCACGAACCGATGGGGATCGTGGAGGAAGTTGGGCCGGGCGTCTCGAACCTCTCCCCCGGCGACCGCGTCGTGGTTCCCTTCAATATTTCCTGCGGCACCTGTTTCATGTGCCGGCGCGGGCTGCAGTCCCAATGTGAGACGACCCAAGTGCGGGACAAGGGCAGCGGAGCGGCGATTTTCGGTTACAGCGAGCTGTATGGCCAGGTGCCGGGCGGACAGGCAGAGTATCTGCGGGTTCCGCACGCCGACTATGGACCGATCAGGGTTGGAACCGAACTTGAGGATGAACGCTACCTGTACCTCTCGGACATTCTGCCCACCGCATGGCAGGGGGTGCAGTACGCCAACGTGCCCGACGGAGGCACCTTAGCCGTGCTGGGCCTGGGCCCTGTCGGCCAATTTGCGGCACGCATCGGCCGCCATCTTGGCTATCGAGTGCTGGCCGTCGATCCCGTCGCGGAACGCCGGGCCATGGCCGAACGCCATGGCGTGGAAACGTTGGACCTGACGAAGGATATCGCGGCGGAACTGAAGGACCGCACGCAGGGGCGGGGCCCGGATTCCGTGCTCGACGCCGTCGGCATGGAGGCCCACGGCTCCCCCGTGGCCAGCTTCGCGCAGCAGGCGGCAGGCCTGCTGCCCGACGCACTGGCGAAGAAAGCAATCGAGTTGGCCGGGGTGGACAGGCTGTCCGCGCTGCACGCCGCCATTGACGCAGTTCGGCGCGGCGGCACGCTGTCCCTAAGCGGCGTGTACGGCGGGCAGGCAGATCCGATGCCGATGCTGACGCTGTTCGACAAGCAAATCCAAGTTCGGATGGGCCAGTGCAACGTCAAGCGTTGGATCGACGACGTTCTTCCACTGGCCGAGGACGAGGCCGATCCGCTGGGCGTTATGGATCTGGTGACACATCGCGTCCCGCTGGCCGAGGCGCCCGCGGCCTACTCGCTGTTCCAAAAGAAAGCCGATGGTTGCATCAAAGTCATCCTCAAGCCCTGAACGGTGTGGATGGGGAAACGAAAGGAGAGTCCATCATGGCTCGTTATGACGCCGTCTATCCGCCTGCGGGCACCCAAGAGTTCCTGGGGGGCTGGGTAAACAGCTTTCGACAGTTCACCGGCCGTGTCCTGGGCTGAGCCGGGGCAATGTGCAGCCTTTTTCAGACCGCAGAGACGCGGGCAGGCGGCTCGCCGGGCGACTCCAACGCTATGCTGGCCGCCCGGATGTCTTGGTTTTAGGGCTCCCCCGCGGTGGCATTCCGGTGGCCGCCGAAGTGGGGCGGGCACTTGGTGCTCCGCTGGACCTGGTGGCCGTGCGGAAAGTTGGTGTCCCATCCCATCCCGAGCTCGCCATGGGAGCGATGGCGACCATTGCCGGCCGCACGGAGACAGTCTTCAATGAGGAGGTTATGGCCAGCCTGGGACGGCGCAAGATGGCCATCCAGACCTTTGAACTCGTCGCCTCCCGTGAGCGCGTCGAGTTGGCCCGGCGGGAGGCATCCTACCGGGCGGGCCGGCCAGTTGTTGGGCTGGCGGGGCGCATCGTTATTCTGGTCGACGACGGTCTGGCGACCGGTTGCACAATGCGCGCGGCCGCAGCCGCCGTCCGCCGTCATGAGCCTGCACGCCTCGTGATCGCGGTCCCCGTGGCAATCGGGACTGCATGCCGCGATGTGCAGGACGCTGCCGATGAGATTGTCTGTGTGTGGACTCCCGCGGCGTTTCGTGCCGTTGGCCAGGCATACCAGAACTTCGAACAGACCACCGATGAAGAAGTGCGCATGCTGTTGGCCACCGGAGGCAGTAATGACGCAGCAGGACCTTGAAAGAAGGAATAGCCCGCTGCTCTGGTCATCAACTGATCACCCGGGCTCATCAAATCCAAGGCGTTTCTGCGTCCGGGCCGCGGTCCGCCGAGCCTTTTCCGCCGTCCTCCGGCAGGTATCCAAGTCCCGGCCCAGGTCTGCAGACTCGTCCTCCAAAGCGTCGAGATTCTGCCGGAGGATCCGAAGCCGTTCGTCGAGCTCATCCCGTTCCCCCTCAAGCGCGGCCCGGCGGTTTCCGACCGCCAGCATCCGCTGCTGCAGCCGCTCCAAACCGGCAGCTGCATCGTCTGCCGCCCGCTGAGCCTGCTCAGCCAGCAATGCCTGCTTTGCCTGCTTTGCCTGCTTTGCCTGCTTTGCCTGCTTTGCCTTTTCATCCTCCTGCGCGCGATTAGTTTGCGCTTCCGCCCGCTTGGCTTCCGCTTCCCCCGCAGCCGCCTGCGTCCGCCGACGCGGTTCCCCTGCAGCGGTTTTGTCGGCGCCGGCACCAGCGCTTGCTGCAGCGCTCCGTCCAGCGTCCACGGAGTCGGCCGTTTGGTTTGTCGACTCGGACAGGGAGCCGGGAACGGCCAACGCTCCAGCCAGATCCACCGAATCCAGACCGTTCGTGGACAACGGGCGGATCAGCTGCCCACTGAGCACGGCTGCCACAGCTCCGACGTCCGTCAGGGCGGCCCATAGCGTTTGTTCCACTTCCACAGCGGCCGGACCGCTGACCTTATGACCCAAATCATGGGCCAGCTGCCGACTCTCAGCGCCCACCGCGTTCAACAGGCTGCGCCGTTCCTTACTCAATTCCCGCAGCTGTTCGTGGTCAAGTTCGTCGTTCGCCCGCCGCAGCGAATGGCCCAGATTCATTAGCTCGGAGATCATTGCTGGACGGTGCCGTACAAGCATATTGACCAGCCAGGCCGATGCGGACGGTTTGGCCAGAGCCGCGATGCTGGCGGCAAGCGCCCGATTATTGTCTCCGCGTGCCTGCTTCGCGAGCACATTGCGGCCGACGGTGAATCCGTTGGAATCCAGAGCATAGAGTTCAGCGGCGGCAGCGGTCAATTCCTTCTCGGCATCGGTTGCGGATCCACTCTCCACCTCGGTCGCGGGACCACTGTCCACCTCGGTTGCGGATCCACTGTCCACCTTTGCCGCCGTAGTTGCGGATTTTTCGCCCCGTTTGGGGCCGTTTTGGTTTGCCATGGAAGGTCTGTCCCCTCGCTCCCGTCTGGCCTCCTACGATACGGGCTGCGGCTTGAACGTCCGTGGGACGCGACCAACGTGATGGTGACACAACATCGTTGCGCTGTATCCGGCAGCCAGGAGCGGCCGGGTGGACGGCTTGGCGCTTGGGCGCCCGGACGCCAGCCAGACAGCGCTCCAATGCAGACAGCGCTCCAGGCAGGACCGCATTCGACTCCGGACAGGGCTCCAGGCAGGACCGCACTCGACTCCGGACAGCGCAAGGTAAAGGGTCGAGGTGAAGGGTTGTGTCCTCCCGGCACCCGGGATAGGTTACGAGAAAGTTCCGCACCGGAGCGCGAGCCTGGCAAGAGACACCGTCCGCAGTGGTTCCGCAGTGGTTGAGCCAGCCGCACGGGAGCTCGTGGCAGCCGGTGCGGGGATCCCGAAATAGCCCGGAGGTGCTGCTCGTGGAAGCCAACGTGACGTTGCACGTGGACGGCGAGGAGCGGTCCGCGGTGGTGGAGACGCGCACCACGTTGCTGGATCTGCTGCGCGACAAGCTTGGAGTCAGCTCGCCGAAAAAGGGCTGCGATCACGGTCAATGCGGAGCCTGTACCGTCCTGCTGAATGGAAGGCGGGCGACGACGTGCCTGGCTTTCGCCGTCGCCCACGAGGGTGCGAGCATAACCACCGCTGACGGACTCGCCGACGTCGGCGACCTGCACCCGGTTCAGCAAGCATTCCTTGACCAGGATGGATTCCAATGCGGCTATTGCACCCCCGGGCAGATCTGTTCGGCCGTGGGGATGCTCGATGAGGCAGCGGCGGGCCAGCCGAGCCATGTCACCCCGAACGGCGGCGTAAGCGACCCGACGGGGATCAAGCTCACCGACGCGGAGATCCGCGAACGGATGAGCGGCAATCTATGCCGGTGCGGCGCTTACGTGAACATTGTCGCCGCCATTCGTCAGGCAGCCGGCGCTCAAGCAGCCGGCGCTCAAGCAGCCGGCACCGCAGCAGACGACACCCAAGCCGCCGGGACCCCAACCGCCGGGACGGATTACTCCGGGGACCGGTCATGATTCCCTTCGACTACCGGCGCGCCATAGATGTGGACAGCGCCGTAGCTGCAGCCACTGCCAATCCACGGGCCGCTTATCTTGGTGGCGGCACAAATGTGGTGGACCACATGAAGCTTGGCATTACCGGCCCCGGGATGCTGGTGGATATCACGGGGCTCCCGCTGGATGAGATAAAGGAGCTTCCCGACGGCCGGCTGCGGATTGGCGCGACTGTGCGCAACAGCGACCTGGCGGCGGACCCGCTCATCCGCAGGCGCTATCCGGTGCTGTCCCAGGCATTGCTCGCAGGCGCTTCGGGTCAGCTGCGCAACCTTGCCACCACGGGCGGTAACCTGCTGCAGCGCACGCGCTGTGTGTACTTCCAAAACGTCACGACGCCATGCAATAAACGTGAACCGGGTTCCGGCTGTTCGGCGCTGGAAGGCTACACGCGGTACCACGCCATCCTCGGTGCCTCCGCTGACTGTGTGGCCGTGCATCCTTCGGACATGGCCGTTGCGATGGCTGCCCTGGATGCGGTGGTGGTCGTCACCGGAGTGCACGGCGAGCGAAGCATCCCGCTGCGGGATTTCCACCGGCTTCCGGGCCGGGAACCGGAGCGGGACACTGTACTGGATCATGGCGAGCTGATCATCGCCGTCGAGCTGCCCGCGCTTCCCGCGCGGGCCCGCTCCAGCTACCGCAAGGTCCGTGACAGGGCGTCCTACGCGTTCGCCCTGGTCTCGGTTGCGGCCGTACTTGAACTGGAGATCCCCGAAAACCGTGGCACAGTCGGCGCCCATCCTGCTCAGCCGCCCGGTCCCGCTTTAATCAAGGACATTCGGCTGGCGCTGGGTGGAGTGGCACACAAGCCTTGGCGTGCCAGCCGTGCCGAAGAGTTCCTGCGCGGCAAAGAAGCCGTCGAGGAGAATTTCCGCCGCGCGGCGGAGGAAGAACTGGACTCCGCCGCAACGCTGCGGGACAACGCGTTCAAGGTTCCCATGTCCCGTAATACCATCGTGGCGGTCCTGCGGGATCTCACAGCCGCCCAAGCCGGCAAGGAGCAGCAACGATGAGCCAACTGCTGCCGGCCAGGGCCATTGGAGTAGGACTGGAGCGTCTGGACGGTGTGGCCAAGGTGCGGGGCACCGCGCCATACGCCATAGAGCAGCCAGTGGAGCACCCGCTCTATCTTCATCCGGTACAGGCAACCACAGCGCGGGGGACAATTACGTTTCTGGACACCTCGGCCGCCCAGGCTCTGGACGGAGTCCAGACGGTGCTGACGCACCTCAACGCGCCGAAGTTAGCCGCCACCGACGATGCCGAATTGGCTGTGCTGCAGTTCCCCGAGGTTGGATTCCGCGGTCAGCTCATCGGTGCCGTTCTGGCCGAATCTCCGGAAATCGCCCGGCATGCGGCGTCGCTGGTGCGCGTGACCTATGCCGAAGTCGCGCATGACGCGGATTTTCGGGTCGATCGTGGGGATCTCTACGCGCCGGGCAAAGTTAACGCCGGTTATCCCACCGACACTGACCAAGGCGACGCCGACGCTGCGTTGGCCTCCTCGGCGGTGGTCCTGGAAGGCACATATACAACGCCGCCGGAGCACAATAATCCGATGGAGCCGCACACGACTGTCGCCTGCTGGAAGGACGGCGCCCTTACGCTGTACGACTCAACTCAGGGGGCGCACACCGTCCGGGATACGCTGGCGCCGATCTTTGGCGTGCAGCCGGAGGATATCCGGGTCATTTCCCCGCACGTCGGCGGCGGCTCAGGTCGAAGGGGATGCCGCACGCGCACGTGGTACTGGCCGCCCTGGCCGCCCAGCGCAGCAACGGCCGTCCGGTGAAGTTCGCGCTGACGCGGCAGCAGATGTTCGCCCTGGTTGGCTACCGGACGCCCACCGTGACGCGGGTGCGGCTGGGGTCCGACGACGACGGCCGGCTCACCGCCGTCGTCGTCGATGTGGTGGAACAAACCTCGAGAATCAAAGAATTCGCCGAGCAGACGGCCGTTCCGGCCCGGATGATGTATGCCGCGCCCAACCGACGCACCAGTCACCGCCTGGCTGCCCTGGATGTTCCAGTTCCGTCCTGGATGCGGGCGCCCGGCGAATGTCCCGGCATGTTCGGACCCGAAGTTGCGATGGACGAGCTGGCCGATGCCTGTGGGATTGATCCGATTGAGCTGCGTGTGCGCAATGAGCCCGGCATCGATCCGGAGTCCGGCAATCCCTTCGGCAGCCGGCACTTGCTGGATTGCCTGCGCGAAGGAGCCACACGGTTCGGCTGGGAGCGGCGGACGCGCCAACCCGGGACGCGGCTGGAGGACGGCTGGCTCATTGGGATGGGCGTGGCTGGTTCCACCTATCCATTTCGCCGGCAGGGCGCGAATGCGGCCCGAATCAACTACGGGGCGGACGGAATCTACACAGTGCAGATAGAGGCCGCGGACATCGGCACCGGAACCTGGACGGCGCAGACACAGATTGCCGCCGATGCTCTGGAGAGCCCGGTGGGAAAAATCCGGCTGGAGATCGGTGATACGTCGTTGCCGCGGGCCTCGGTGGCTGGCGGTTCCACCGGCACCGCCAGCTGGGGGGACGCAATTATTGCCGCCGCGGGGGCCTTCCGTGCACAGCACGGCGCGGATCCGGCGGCCGGGGCCGAAGCACAGGCCGCCGGCTCGGAAAACCCGGACCAGGACAGCTTCGCGCTGCATTCCTTCGGGGCGCAGTTTGCCGAGGTACGGGTCAATGCCGACACCGGCGAAATCCGAGTTTCCCGGATGCTGGGCGTTTTTTCGGCCGGCCGCATCATCAATCCGCGAACCGCGCGGTCACAGTTCATTGGCGGCATGACCATGGGAATAGGTATGGCACTGCACGAACACAGCGTGATGGACCCGCGGTTCGGCATCATCGTCAATTGCGACTTTGCCGAGTACCACATTCCTGTCAACGCGGACATCGAGGACGTCGATGCGGTCTGGCTCGAGGACGTGGATCCGCATGCCGGGCCGCTGGGGGCCAGGGGAATCGGCGAAATCGGCATCGTGGGCGCCGCGGCGGCCGTGGCCAACGCAGCCTTCAATGCCACCGGCATCCGGGTCCGCGACCTGCCTCTGACGGCCGACAAATTCCTTCGCTAAGGCCGGGGATTCCGGCCGGCGAGCCTGGCGCCGTTCCGGCGAGCGAGTCTGGCTCCGTTCCGGCGAGCGAGTCTGGCGCCGTTCCGGCGAGCGAGTCTGGCGCCGTTCCGGCGACCACCGGCATCCTGCTGGCCGCCGGCGCGGGGACCAGGCTTGGGAAGGGACCCAAAGCGCTGCTGCCCTACCGGGGCGTGACACTGGTCGAACATCTGGCCGGCGTGCTGCTGGCAGGGGGCTGCACTGATGTCATCGTCGTCCTGGGCTCCGAAGCGGAGACGGTGCGGGCGGGAACGCTGCTGCCGGGGTGCCGAACCGTCGTCAATCCGCGCTGGGCGACTGGGCTGGGATCCTCACTTCAGTGCGGGGTTGCCACCGCGGCTCCGCTGGAGAACGTGCTGGTGGCCCTGGTGGACCAGCCGGGCGTGAATGCGGAGCTGATCCGTCGACTGCGGAAACAGCATCAGGACGGCCGCATAACGGCCGCTGGATACTCGGATGCCTCAGGCCGGCTGCGCCGCGGACATCCCGTCCTGTTTGACGCTGATCTGGCGCGGGAGGCGGCCGCGGCCGCCTCCGCGGACACCGGCGCACGCAGTTACCTGCGCGCGCATTCATTCCTGCTGGACACCATCGACTGCTCCGACCTCGGAACCGGCCAGGACATCGACACACCGGCGGACCTGCCACTGCTGGATCAGTCTTCCCGCTAACGCCTGGCCTCAACCGGAACCAAATCCCGGGTACCTGGATCGACAGCCCGACCCCGCGGCCGGTCTTGGCTGCGCTAAGCCGCTCGAGCCCGGGCTCACTGTCTATCTATCGGGGCTCACTGTTCGGGAAAAGGATCAATGCCCCAGCTGGCGCTGTGGTGCTGGCCGGGCAGCAGGGTCAGCAGTCCGTCACCGCTGTTAAAGGCGTTGGGCGCGCAGGTCATCGGCTCCACGCCCATGCCTGTGCGCCGGCGTTCGGGTTGGGGAAGAGTATCGCCGGTGAAGATTTCCAAGTAGGGATAGGACTCGTCCACCCACAATTCCACCGCCGACGCATTGGCTCCGGACTCCAAGCGCACCCGCGCCCGCCCGTCCGGTCCACGGTGCAGGTCGGTATAGGCCACATCGATCTGCCGGTCAGCCAGCTGCTGCGCCGTCCGCAGGTCATAACGGGTGCCGTCAACAGCCTTTCGACCCACCGGTATGCCCCGTTCGTCCACGGGCAGATAGATGGATCCCGGCACCTGGGCACGGTCAGTATTAATGACAGAAGACCCAACACTGAGGTATGGATGGGCGCCGGTTCCATAGGGACAGGGAGAGTCGCTGAGGTTTGTAACACTGGTCCGCACGGTCAGTCCGCCGTCATCCAACGCGTAGTCCAGCCGACACCGCAGAACCCACGGCCAGCCCTGGCAGGCGTGCAGGACATGAGTGAAACTGGCGCTGGCCTGCGAGGACTCGGCAAGCTGCCAGTTGGCCCAGCGCGTCAGACCGTGGATGGCTCCGTGCTTGGCCGGTTCGGTGAGATCCAGTTGGTGATCCGAGCCGCCCCAGCTGTAGCAGCCATCGGCAATCCTGTTGGGCCAGGGAATCAGGGACTGACCGCGCGCACCGGTGCACATTTCCGACTCTTCGTATCCGTCCAGCAGAGTGCGCTCCCCCACCGTGTAAGACCGCAACGCCGCACCCACTTCCGTGAGCATAACCGTTTGCTCACCATGCGAAATTTCGTATTGGGCGCCCGACGGCGGTGCCGCCGCCGGGGTTCCGGTTCCCGTCGTTGCCGTCCCGCTTCGGGCCTGGCCGCCACCAATCGTGCTTCCGGTTCCGCTGTTGGTTCCGCTGGCGGAACCCGCCGGTACCCCGCTGTTGTCCATGCTGACGCCGTCGTGCATGCTGATTTTCCGTCCTTACTCGTTCCACGTCGTTCCGGGCTTCGGCTCTTTCCGCCACCTTAGCGTTTATGCCTGTCCGTTGGCTGTCCGCTGGCTGCTCGTGGCTACAGAACCGGCTTTCCGCCGGTGACTGCGATGCGGGCGCCGGAGATGTAGCTGCCGTCGTCCGAGGCGAGCAGCACATATGCCGGCGCCAGCTCCGCGGGCTGGCCCGGGCGTCCCAGCGGCACACCGGTGCCAAAGGACTGAATCTTTTCCTGCGGCATCGTGGACGGTATCAGCGGCGTCCAAATCGGTCCCGGCGCCACCGAGTTCACGCGAATGCCCTTTTCACCAAGCAATTGGGCCAGGCTGGCGGCAAAGTCGGCAATTGCTGCCTTAGTCGCCGCATAGGGTGCCAGGGTCGGGCTGGGCATGTCCGAGTTGACCGAGGAACTGGCGATGATCGAAGAGCCCGGAGGCATATGCGGCACGACCGCCTTGGCCAGATGGAACATGGCACCGATATTGAGTTTGAAGGTGTGGTCCCACTCTTCCTCTGAAATCTCGTCCAGCGAGGAGTGATTCATCTGGAAGGCCGCGTTGCTGACCAGTATGTCCACCTTCCCAAATTCCTGCACGGCCCGATCCACCACATCTCGGCATTGCTGTGAGTCGGACAGATCTCCTGACAGCAGCACCGCCTCCCTCCCCGCGTCCTGGATCAGTCGGGCGGTGTCGTTGGCGTCCTCGTCCTCATTGAGGTAGGCAATGAGGACATCGGCACCCTCGCGAGCAAAAGCAATGGCCACGGCGCGGCCGATTCCGCTGTCCCCGCCGGTGATAATGGCCGCCTTTCCCGTCAGTTTTCCGCTTCCTCGATAGCTGTCTTCCCCGCAGTCCGGAACGGGATCATGCGGGACTGAACTCCGGGCGGGTCTTGGTGCTGCGCGGGCTGGTTCATGGCTGTTTTCCTTCTGGGCTCGGTGGGCAGCGTCGCGTTGGCGTCGCGCCAATGCCGACCTATGCAGTCGTGCTTGGCTCGGAAACCGTTCGAAATCAACACGGGTGTCTGCCCCGCGTCTTACGCCGGCTTCCATTGAGCCGATGCTAAGCAACCTTATCGTATGGTTAGCTCGGGCAGGGGATGCGGGCAGGCCAACGAAGGGCTGTCCGATGAAGGCGTAGGATTCTTGCGTGAGAGATGTCGAACCCTTCAGCGTCGTCATCTTCCTTGTTGCAGCAGCCTTGATTGTCGCCGTACTCTCCAATCGGCTAAGCGACCGTATCCGTATCCCGGCTCCCGCCCTGTTCCTGATAGCAGCCGCCGTCGCATCGGATGTGTTTCCGGCTTTGGGTGCCATACCGCTGGAGATCGACGAACGGATTGTCACAGTCGCGCTGATCTTCATCCTGTTCGACGGCGGCATGCACATGGGCTGGAAACGGTTCCGATCCGCGTCCGGATCCATCGTCTGGATTGGAGTGGCGGGCACCGCCGTCACGGCGGGAGCCGTGGCCTTCGCCGCTCATGCTTTGTTTGGGTTCGACTGGCGCACCGCGCTGCTCCTCGGGGCCGCGCTTTCGCCCACCGATCCTGCGGTCGTTTTCTCGGTTCTGGGCAAACGGGAAATTGCCGGCCGGAGTGGAACGATTCTCGAGGGTGAGTCCGGTGCCAATGACCCGGTTGGAATTGCGCTGATGGCGAGTCTGCTTGGAGCCAGCGGGGCTGGATTCGGAGCGGTCGCCGCCGGGGCTGGAAACTTCGCCCTCCAGATGGCAGTGGGCGCGGCGGTCGGCGGGTTGGGAGGCTACGCACTGGTGAAGCTGATGCGGCGGGTGGCCCTTCCGAACGAGTCGCTGCACTCGGTGCGCACCATTGCCTGTGCCGCCTTCATCTATGCTGCGGCGACCCTGCTGCATGGCTCGGGCTTTCTGGCCGTTTTCCTGGCCGGCATCATCGTCGGCGATGCCCGCGCCCCCTACAAGCGCGAGATCGAAAGGTTTGTCTCGGGCTTCGCCAGCATCTCGGAAATCGTAGCCTTTGCTGTTCTGGGGCTCAGTGTGTCCCTTCGCGAACTGCTGGTTTCGGGCGCACTATGGACAGGGCTGGCCTTGGCCGCGCTGCTGATTCTCGTTGTCCGGCCAGTGCTGGTCGGTGCTCTGCTGTGGCCGGTTAGGCTGCACCGCGGCGAGCGCCTGTTCGTGCTCTGGTCCGGGCTCAAGGGCGCCGTGCCCATCCTGCTCGGGATGTTCATCCTCGGTTCGGGAACTGCTAAGGGCTCGACCGTTTACTCGATCATCTTCGTCGTTGTGCTGGTCTCGGTCGTCCTCCAAGGGAGTTTGGTCCCTGCCTTCGCCGGCCTGTTCCGTGTTCCGATGCGCCAAGTCCAGCTTGAACCCTGGGCCTTCGGGCTAAGGTTCCGGAACGAGCCGCACGGACTTCATGACTATGTTATTGCGCCGGGCTCGCCTGCCGATGGATGCACAATTGCCGAACTCTCACTGGGGGAATCCGGTTGGATCTCCATGGTAAGGCGGCACGGACAACTGGTTCAGGTTCGAGGCACCACAACACTGCAGGCCGGCGATACGGTGCTGGCCCTGTCCGAGCCTGAGGGTGGTCTCGCGGACCTTTTTAAATGCCCGCGCTGATAGCCTGACCGACACTGCGCGAGTTCCGCGGTTACCGAATACTCAGTACGCTTAGATAGATCCAGTCCATGCCGTCGGATTGGCCTACAGATCGGACCAACCCGTTGGCGGATGACCAGCAGCATCACGCGCCCTCCCGAAGCCCGAATGTTCCAGACCAGTCCGGCGCCCAAGCCGCTGAGCGCTCGGGTGTACGCGGCGAACTGCGCGACGACCGCTTTGTGGGCGGCCGTGACCTCACGCACTGGAAGTCGTCGTTTGGTCGGTTTTTGGCACGGATCATCCTGTGGATCGGTGCGCGGCTGGGTCCGCACACGGCGCTCGTGCTCACGCTGGTTGTCGGAATCCTATTGGCGGTGTCACTGACCGCGGTGTCGGCGCAGGTCTATGAGTCCGTAACGGAGGCCGACGGCGTAGCTGGGTTGGATCATCCCCTGCTGGAGACCGCCATGTCCCTGCGGTCCCCCGCTCTCGACGCTGCCGTAACCGCCTACACCGACGTCGGCGGCACCGTTGGCATGCCCATCCTGGCGGCAGTGGCACTGACCGTCCTGGTGCTGACACGCCGATCCTGGACGCCGGTGATCCTCATTGTTGCCGCGGCCGCCGGCTCGCTGTCCATGACCATCGCGGGCAAGCGCTTGATCGGTCGGGCGCGGCCTCCCCTAGCCGATGCCGTTCCGCCGTACGAGCATTCGGCTTCCTTTCCCAGTGGTCATGCCCTCAACGCCGTCGTAATCGCCGGGATTGTGGCCTATCTGCTCATCCTGCGCCTGCACAGCACGCGCTCGCGGGTGCTGTGCGCCGTGGTGGCCGCCGTCTTCGCGATCACCATTGGTTTGAGCCGGGTCTTCCTGGGCCACCATTGGTTCACCGACGTCCTGGCCGCCTGGACGCTCGGGCTGGCATGGCTGGCTTTGGTCATCACGGCTCACCGGCTCTACCTCACGGTGCGAAAGGTGCGCCGTCACGGGAGCGAATCGGGTACGGCCGACTCACCAAGCTGATCATTGCGATGGCCGGCCGGGCGGGACGGACCGCCGTGTCCAACGGATGGGCCCTCCCGCGGACAGCAAGGTTCTGCCGATAAGCTCGTGCTCAGCAGCGCAAACTTCAACCGGCCCGATTCCACAGACAGTTTCAACTGATAATTTCAACAGGCAATTTCAACCACCGGGAAGCAGCAATCCATGACCGAGTCCGACCCCACTTCCGCCGGCGCTCCCGCCCGGCGTGCCGCCGTCGTCGTCAATCCCGCCAAGTCCTTGGACTTGGATCTGCGGGAGGCGGTGCAGGAAATCTGCCGCGACGAGGGGTGGACGGATCCGCTGTGGCTTGAAACCTCGGTGGAGGACCCAGGCGCAGGGCAGGCGCGGCAGGCGCTGGAGGAAGGTGTGGACGTCGTCCTGGCAGCCGGAGGGGACGGCACGGTACGCTGCGTCGCCGGAGTCCTCGCGGGCACGAATACCGCTCTGGGGCTGATCCCGCTGGGCACCGGAAATCTGCTGGCCCGGAATTTGGGCATAAATATCAGCGACCCGGCGCTGGCCGCCTGGCAGGCCCTGACCGGGACGACGCGGCGCATAGATGTGGTCCGCGCCGTGGTGGATGACGCGGCCGAGGAACAAATCTTCCTGGTGATGGCCGGCCTGGGCTATGACGCAGCCATCATGGCGGACACAAATGACGGCCTCAAGGACCGGGTGGGCTGGCTGGCGTATGTTGACGCCGGAATCAGGAATTTGCCGGGTAAACCGGTCAGGGCCAAAATCAGCATCGACGGGGCGCGGCCGGTAAGCCGGAGGCTGCGCAGCCTTATGGGCGGCAACTGCGGACGGCTGCAGGGTGGAATCGAGATGTTCCCGGGAGCCCAGCCCGACGACGGCGTATTGGATCTCATGACCCTGGCTCCCAGCGGGACATTTGGCTGGTTCGCGGTCCTGGCCGGACTTTTTACCCGCGGCCGGACCAAGGATCCAGCCGTCGAATATTTCCAAGGTAAATCCGTCCAGGTGGCAACTGATGTGCCGCAGGAAATTCAGCTCGACGGGGACCATATTGGCCAGGGATCCCGGCTTACGATGACCGTCGATCCCGGCGCCCTGCTGGTGACATCGTCAAACGAGTCGAGGCCTAAGCCTGTCACGTTCCCGGCCGGCCGGCCGACGTCCTGAAACACCCCGCCGTCACGGGCGCAGTGCGTGGCGGATGGCTTGATGCAGGGACTCTTCCGCAAGAATCCGAAAATGCCCCATTACGTCCAACTGGACGTTTTCGCTGCCTTCCAGATAGCTGCCCCCTGGAATCTGCGGATCGAAGACCCCGTAGATGGAAGTGATGCGGGCATTGACTTCCAGATTGGCAAGCAGGGCGAGCAGGACGGGATTGCGCGGGGAGAACGCACGGATCACCGGTGTGAGGGCATAGCGGGCGTAGCGCGACCCGGAGAACGGCGTGCAAACTGCCACCATTTGGCGCACCCTGGGGCCCGCGTCCGCGGACAGCATCACGTGCTTTCCGATCAAGCCACCCTTGCTGTGCGCGATGATTGTGACATCCGTCAGGTCGGCCTCGCTTAGGTAGCTGCCCACCAAGGCGGCCATGTCCACCACGGATCCGACGTTGTGACCCAAGGGTTCAACGACGTGGACCGCATGTCCAAGGCCATGAACGTAGTCCATGACGGGGCGCATCAACTGCCAGGTTTCGTAGACGCCCGGGATAACGACGACGGGACTGGCGCCAGACCGGGACGGCACCAGATAGGGCGCCGGATCCATTCGGTGCAGAAAGCCGTGGATCTGCCAGTAGGTGACATAGGCGTAGTCCAAAATCCAGGTGCGGCCCTGCCGCAGCAGGCGGTGGCCCCGCGAGTGGGGCGCATCGGCTGGCCCGCTGGGATTCAACGGCAAGCGCCAGTTGCAGTGTTGGTGGCCGTGCCGGCGGCGGTAGTGCCCGTGGCCATGCCGGCCGTAGTGCCGGTGGCCATGCCGGCCGTAGTGCCGGTGGCCATGCCGGCGGTGGTTTCAGTGTCGGCGCCGGTAGTGCCGGTGACCATGCCGGCGGCGGCTGCATCACTGGTCCGTGACAGCATCGCGAGGCAGCCGGCTGCCACGGCTGCGGCGTGCCGGAACATCATCACGTGTGCTCCGCCTTCGATCGTTTCCGCCGTACCATTGCGGCAGGCTTCGGCAAGCTCCCGGGTCCAGCGCTCCGGAACAATAGGATCACGTTTTCCCCGCAGAATCAGCACCGGCGTGGACACCAGGCCGATGCGCTCCTCCAACCGGTGGCCGAGCATCTGGGGCAGCGTTTTGAGGTACCAGCGCAACCCACAGCGGGCATAGTCCGAAAAGACGATGAAGTTCACTGCCGGTGGCTCCAGGCACGTGTCCTGCAGCAGCCGCAGCCCCTGCTTCCAGGCTGTGCGTTCCTTACGGTTCACGGTCGGTCCCAACAGGACCAGCGACGTGACCGCCGCCGGGTTGAGGATGGCTACTTCCACCACGACCTGGCAGCCCATCGAATGTCCTATGATTGTGGCGGGGCCGCAGTCCAGCTGCTCAAGCGCCCGCTCCACCAAATGAGCGAAGTCCGGAACCGTCAGGGGCCGGCGGGGGTTGGCGTTGGCCGCGAAACCTGGCATCTCGATCAGAAGCACCGTACCGTGGCGGGCAAGCTGCGCCGCGAGCGGTGCAAAATAGCGGCTGGAAGTTCCGATGCCATGCACCAGCACAAACGTCTTGCTTCCAGAGCCCAGCGTTCGCACCGTGAACGCGAGTCCTTCGACTGTCAGCTCGACAGCCCGAGGTGCCTCAACTGTCGAAAACGGCTGCGATAACACAAACACGACCTTCCTTATGCCGACGATGATTCAACAATAGCGGAGCGCGCTGGTCGCTCCGGCTGCAGTGCCGCTGCAGACTCTGCTGGCGTGCCAGCCCCAGAAGGTGGCTGCTTTCCTGGTCTAAGTCGGCCATCGAGGTGAACCTTATCCGCCGGCTGAAAGGATCGTCTGGGCGGACCTTGACTGCCTCCAGCCGTCCCGCCGCCGGCGCGTCGAGCCGCAGGAACACGTTCACGGTTGTGGTGTTGGCCGGCGTGATTTGAGCGAACTTCCGCCGCGGACTGGGCATAGCCGCCCACTCCAGGATCTGTCCGGGCCGTGGGAGGGCACCAACCGGCGGGCCGTCAGCCAGCACCGGCACGACGGCCCATGCGTTCGTCAGCTCTGCGCGCCGACCAGCCCGGTGGCCTCGGCCAACAATTCCGCAGAACGAAGCCGCGCCATGGTACCGCTGGACTGATGCGCCACAATCAGCTCGTCCGCGTCGGCGTGCCGGGCAAAGCCATCCAGGTACTCCCGCACCTGCTCCGGCGTACCCACCGCGGAGTATTTGACCATCTGTGCCACATGCTGGCCCTGCGGCGATTCCAGGATCATGTCCGCTTCCTCATCGGTAAAGCTCCGGTCCCGGCCGAAAAGCAGCGAAACCCGTGCCCTCTTGGTCGCCCGGAACTGCTCCTGCGCCTGCTCATGCGTATCGGCAGCGATGACATTCACTCCGGCAATGACATACGGCTCGGCTAATTGCGCGGACGGCTTGAACTCGCGTCGGTAAATCGCCACCGCGTCCTGGAGCGCATTCGGCGCGAAATGCGACGCGAAGGCGTATGGCAGCCCCAGGGCTGCGGCCAGTTTGGCGCCAAACAAGGAGGAACCAAGGATGTACAGCGGCACATTAGTTCCCTTGCCCGGCGTAGCTTCCACGCCTTGGATGCGGGTGGGACCGCTCAGGTAGCCCTGCAGTTCCTGTACGTCCTGGGGAAAGCTGTCCGCGGCCATCGGATCTCGGCGCAGCGCACGCATGGTGTTCTGGTCACTGCCTGGCGCCCGTCCCAAGCCCAGATCGATTCGTCCAGGGTGCAGCGTTTCCAGCGTTCCGAACTGCTCGGCGATGGTCAACGGGGCGTGGTTGGGCAGCATCACCCCGCCGGAGCCCAGCCGGATGGTTCGGGTGTTGGCCGCTACATGGGCGATCAGCACACTTGTCGCGGAGGAGGCGATTGAGGACATGTTGTGATGCTCGGCATACCAGATGCGGCGGTAGCCCAATTCTTCCGCCCGCTGTGCGAGCAGGACGCTGCCGTTGAGGCTGTCCCGCGCACTCTCCCCCTTGCCGATGGTCGCCAGGTCGAGGATGGAAAGCGGAACAGTCACGGGAGGAGCCGGCCTTTCATTGCGGGGAATGCTGCGGGGTTGGCTGCCCGCCCAGTTTGGTGCTGCCGAGTCGTTGCACCGGCACATAACGCAGAACGACGACGACGGCCGGCTTATTCCGCTGCCGCGGCCGTCCAGCGGGACAAGCGGCGGCGGCCGGTGGCTCCGAGTTGCTAAGGTTCCTTCATGAGCCCCCATCAGCTGCAGCTTGCCAAGGAAGTCGTTCGGAAATCCCTCCAGCGCATGGTTGTGGCTTTCGTGGCCGTCCAGGGAGTCGTGATCGCGGGCCTGGTGCTGGTGGACGCCATTAAGAAGCACGCCCGGACAAAGCGGTCCCGTTTTCCACGTCCCGGCACGTTTTCCAGCGAAGTCGCGGACAGTGTCACAACGATCTACACCTACGGCGAGGACCTGTACGAGGCCATGCTGGAGGAAATCGGCAAGGCCAAGCACCGGATTCTGATTGAGACGTATATCTGGAAAGGCGATTCGCTGGGCCAGCGGTTCAAGGATGCCCTCGGGGCGGCAGCCGAGCGCGGAGTTGAGGTATACGCCGTCTACGACGGATTCGCCAACCTGGTGGTACCGGCCAGCTTCTACAAGTTCCATCCGGCCATCCACCTGATGCGCTTTCCGGTGCTGCGCCCCTCGATCCTGATCGCCAACGTACGCGGCACCGGCCTGGATCATCGAAAAATGCTGATCATCGACGACCACACGGGTTTCGTGGGCGGGTACAACATTGGCTTGCTCTACGCCACCCAGTGGCGGGATACCCACCTGAAAATCGTGGGACCGTCGGTATGGGAACTTCACCAGGCTTTCGCCACGGTGTGGAACGGCAACCGGAAGCAGCAGCCGGGGATTGAGGAGTTGGATGCCGGCATTTGGGAACCCCGGATCCGTGCGGTGAACAACATTCCGGCCAATCTGGTGTACCCGATCCGGGGCGTCTATCTTGATGCCATTAACCGTGCCAGCCACCACATCTACATCACCATGGCCTACTTCATTCCCGATCACCAGATCCTCACTGCCTTGTTTAGGGCCAGTAAACGCGGCGTTGATGTGCGGGTCATCCTGCCGGAGAATTCCAATCACGTGCTCGCGGACTGGCTCTCCCGCGGCTTCTACACGGCACTGCTGCGCGGCGGCGTGACAATTCTGCTCTATCAGAACGCCATGGTGCATGCGAAGACGGCAACAGTGGACGGGGAATGGTCCACCGTCGGAACAGCCAATATCGACAGGTTGAGCCTGACCGGTAATTATGAAATTAATATGGAAATCCACGACCGCAACCTGGCCGAAGACATGGAAAAAATCTTTGAGGTTGACAGTACCAACAGCCGTGAGCTCACCCTGGCGGAATGGGAGAGCCGCCAACTGGTGGCCAGGTTCAGCGAAGCGGTCCTCGCACCGCTTCGACCACTGCTCTGAGACTGGAAAAACGCGGCCGGGAGAGGAAATTTCCGCGAACACGCAAGGACAAGGAAATGCTATGAACGATTCTGCTGAACCCGTGCCGGCCCGGGCCATCGTCGCCATCAGCCCAACCAGCGGTTCTCCCGCCGCACTGCGTTGCGGAAGACCGTTGAATGTGCTGCTGGCGGCCTGCAAGCAGGCGGCCCTCTTGGTGATCGATGCGCCGCCGAGGGCCATCTCATGAGCACCGGAACTTCACCCGTTCGCGCCGGCTCGGGCCAAGCGGCGAAAATGCCGGCCTTCTACCGCAAGCTGACCTTGGTAGGCGCGTTGGTGCTGCTGGCCGGCGCCGTGCTGGGACAGTTCGTCTTCGGCGGCATCACCCTTGCCGCTGCCGGCCTTGGCATCGTAGCCGCCGCCGCCTGCCATAACGGCCAACCGGGCTGGCGTCAGCCGCTGGTGCTGGGCTGCGCGGCGGTGGGTGCGGTGTTCACGGTCCTGACCGGACTGTATTGGCAGGACATTTCACGGCGGATTGTTTTAGGCCAGCAGCACCAGCCGACGACGGCGGCCGACGGAACGCTGGCGCTGCTGCTGGGCAGCGGAACCACCGCCGTCGCCGTTCTGGGCGTACTGGTGCTGTTGGCTTATGCGCTTCGTGTTCGGGCGCGCCGGATGGCCGTCGTGCACTCGGGCAGCTCGGGCAGCTCGGGCAGCTAACGCAGCTGGTCCACGGTCCCGTCCACGAGAGTGACAATTGCAGAGCAGTCCTTGGCGCCCAAACCGCCGTCGATCAGGCGCTGGAACAGCTGCTGGACGTGCGCTCCGATCTCCAGCGGGGTCCCGGTGGCCTCGGCTGCCGCTACCGCAAGGCCCATGTCCTTGTTGGCCAGTTCCGCCGTGAAAGTGGGGGCGAAATTGTTGTTGGCCGCCGCTGTGGCAACCACACCGGCCACCGGGTACCAGGTGCGCAGAGCCCAGCTGTCCCCGGAGGAGACCGAGGCAATGTCCCAGAACACCTGCTTGTCCAGCCCCAGCCGTTCGGCCAGCACGGCTCCTTCAGCACAGGCGGCCAGCGAAATGAACAGCATCAGGTTGTTGCAGATCTTCGCCGCCTGCCCGGTCGTGGCAGCGCCGGTGCGGATAATGTTCGCGGACATCGGCTCAATGAAGTTACTGGCGTCCTGCACCGCGGACGCTTCGCCTCCGATCATGAAGGTCAGAGTCCCTGCGGCAGCACCGCTCATGCCGCCCGAAACCGGGGCGTCAACGAAGCGGAAGCCGGCAGCCGCGGCGCTGTCGTGAAGTTGCTGAGCCGACTCAATGTCGATCGTGGAAGAATCCACGAGCAGGGTCGTCTTCGCTGCGGTTGCCAGAATGCCGTCCGCACCCAGATACACCGCGCGGGCGTGGTCACCCTTGGGCAGCATGGTAAAGACGACATCGGCATCCTTTACAGCCTCCGCCACGCTGGCCACTGGGGTGACTCCTCCGGCAGCCGCCGCATCCAAAGCCTTCGGGCTGAGGTCGAAACCCCGCACCTGGTGCCCGGCCTTGACCAAATTGGCCGTCATCGGTGCGCCCATATTGCCCAAACCGATCCATCCGATTACTGACATGGCATAAGCTCCTTCGTCCGAAACGCTAAAAGGGTGAGATGCTGCCGACTCTATCCTGCCGCTTTGCCGGGCTGCTGGTTTGGGTTCTCCCGCCCCGAACGGTTTCGCCTTGCTGGAAACCGCCGGTAGCTACCGGCGGCGGCGATGCAGGAACGCGCTCACCCTGGCACTGAATTCGCGCGGATCCGAGGCCAGGCCCTGCGGTTCCCGACGCGCCGGACCGCTCACGGGCTGCAGTCCACGATCCACCGCCGCCTTAGAGGCACGCAGCGACGCGGCGGACAACCCCTCCCATCCGGTGAGCAGCGATTCCAAAGCCGCCTCGACGCCGTCGTCTGCAATCACAGTGGTGATCAGCCCCATCTCCACAGCCTGTTGCGCGGTAAGCAACCGACCGCTGTAGAGCAGGTCCTTGGCGCGCGATGGACCCACCCGCAGCGAGAGCCGATTCGCGAACGATGCGGGCACCAGGATGCCTAACCTGGCCACGGGCATGCCGATCCGGGCCGATTGCGCCGTCAGCTGCAGGTCGCACGCAAGCGCAAGCTGGCAGCCACCACCGGCAGCGACACCTTCCAGCACGGCCACCGTAGGCACAGCCAGATCTTCGACGGCCTGCAGCGCCGTTTCCATTTCGGCGAAACTGGCACTGATCTCCCCCGCATCGACGCCGTCCCATTCGCGCAGGTCCGAGCCGGCGCAGAACATGCCGCCGCGGCCCCGTATCACCACCGCCCGAAGCGAATCCCGTGCCGCCAACTCCGCCGCGGCCCGGCCCAGGTCCCGCCATTCCGCCCGGCCCATGGCGTTGAGCCGTTCACCGGTCCCCAGCGTCAGGGTTGCCACCGAACCGGTCAGCTCGAGGTCCACCGTATTCATTTCCGCCCCGATCGTTGACGTCATTTAACCGCACCGCTCCCGCGCAGCGAGGCAATCTGCTCCGCGCTGAAGCCGAGCCCGGTCAGCACGTCGTCCGTGTGCTGGCCCAGCAGCGGCGGTGCCGTCCGGATGGCGGCCGGCGTGCGGGTAAGGCGGATCGGACAGCCGACAACCTTCAGCTTCCCGGCCGTGGGATGGTTCAGCTCGGCCACCATACCGCGGGCCAGCACCTGCGGATCCTCAACCGCCTGGTCCACGGTCTGAATGGGACCCACCGGTACGCCGGCCCGATCCAGGATCTCCACCCACTGCGCGGTGCTCTTGGTGGCCATAATGCCCTCGAGCAGCGGTATCAGCGTAGTCCGCTTAGCCACTCGGGAGGGATTACTGGCGTAACTGGGGTCCTCGGCCAGCTCCGGGCGTTCCAAGGCAGCAGCGAAGCGGCGCCACAGCCCATCGTTGCCCACCGCCACCATGACAAACCCGTCCGCCGTGCCAAACGCCTGGTAGGGCGCGATGGTGGGATGGGCAGAGCCGTATCGCCGCGGTGTTTCACCGCTGGCAAAGTAGCCGCTGGAAACGTAGGTGAGCCAGCTGACGGAACCGTCAAGGAGGCTGATATCGACCCACTGACCGGTGCCGGTGCGCTGCTTCTCATGAAGCGCCGCCAGGATTCCGATGGTCGCCCACATCCCGGCCGTGAGGTCCGCACTGCTGACCCCGACCCGGACCGGCGGGCCATCGGGCTCACCCGTAACACTCATAATGCCGCTGCGGGCTTGGGCGATGGCGTCGTAGCCCGCCCGGGCGGCGTCCGGACCCGTCTGGCCGTAGCCGCTGATTGAGGCATAGATCAATCCGGGGTTTTCGCGGGAAAGCTCGTCGTACCCCAAACCGAGCCTGGCCGCCGTACCCGGCCGGAAATTCTCCACCACGATGTCAGCCTTCAGGGCCAGACGGCGAACGGCGGCCAGCCCCTCCGGTGACTTCAGGTCCACCGCGAAGCTGCGCTTATTGCGGTTAACCGCGAGGAAATACGCCGCCTCCCCGCCCTGGAACGGCGGTCCCCACTGCCGGGTATCGTCGCCCTGGCCGGGCTGTTCGATTTTGATGACGTCCGCGCCCAGGTCCGCCAAAGTCATGGTGGCGAAGGGCCCGGACAAGATCCTGGTCAGGTCCAGTACCAGCAGGTCCGCCAGGGCGCCAGTCCTTTCGGGGACGGCAACCCCGGCCGCCGCCGTATTGGCTGGCGCCTTAGCCGTGGATTTGTCCTGCATGCTTAGAACGACCTTTCCGCTTCGACCAGCTTAGTGTCAGACCGCGAGCCGGAGATCTTGGGAAGCAGGATCAGTGCCGTCATGGCGACCGCGCAGCAGATGATGATGTAGATGGAAATCATGGTGGAATTGCCATAGTGGGCCAGCAGAGCCGCGGCAATCAGAGGTGCGGGCCCACCGGCCACGACACTGGCCAGCTGGTACCCCATGCCGGCTCCGGTGTACCGGATATCCGCGTCAAAGCTCTCCGCGATCAGCGCGGCCTGCGGTCCGTACTGGATGTCGTGCAGGATCAGCGAGACGATGATGGCGACCGCCACCAGCACCGCATTACCGGTGTTGAGCAAGCCGAAGTAAGGGAAGGCGAACAGCGCTGTCAGCAAAATGCCTGTGCCATAGACCCGGCGTCGGCCAAAGCGGTCCGAGAGCCGGCCGAAGACGGGCACACTGATCAAGCCAAGGGCCGCGGCGATGAGCGTATCGTCCAGGATGGAGTTGCTGTTCAGGTGCAGGTGCTTGACCGCATAGGTGAGCACGAAGGTGATGAACAGGTAGAACGGAGCCTGCTCAGAGGTGCGCACCAGAGCGGAGAGCAGAATCTGCAGCGGCTGGCGGCGGATGACCTCCATCAGGGGATTCTTGACCACCTTGCCGGATTTGCGGATGGCCTCGAATTCCGGGCTCTCGATTACCCGGAGCCGGACGAACAGACCCACGCCGATCAGCAGGATGCTGATGATGAAGGGGATCCGCCAGCCGTAGTTCGCGAATCCGTCAGTGCCGGTGACACCGGTGGTCAGGCGAACCACACCGGTGGAAAGGACCAGGCCCAGCGGTACGCCAATCTGCGGCCAGCTGGCCGAGAGTCCACGCCGCTTCTGGTCGCCCCACTCCATGCTCAGCAGCACCGAACCGCCCCACTCGCCGCCCACACCGACACCTTGGATGATGCGCAGCAGGATCAGCAGGATCGGCGCAGCGACGCCAATGCTCTGGTAGGTGGGCAGGCAGCCGATCAGCACGGTACCGAACGCCATCAGGAACAGGGTCACCATCAGCGTGGTTTTCCGCCCGATCCGGTCACCATAATGACCGAAGATGGCGGCTCCGACGGGACGGGCCACGAACCCGACGAACTGCGTGCCGAAGGCTGCCAGCACACCGGCGAACGCCGATTGGCCCGGAAAGAACAAATGCGGAAAGACCAGGGCCGCCGCGGTGCCGTAAAGGAAAAAGTCGTACCACTCGATTGTCGTGCCTACTACGCTTGCCACCGTGGCACGCCGGACGGCCTGCTCCCGGGTTACTTCTTGTACACTCATCATCACTCCGTTGGTCTGATGTTCGGGCATGGCGCCCGTCTTCGGATTTGTTGGTTGGTTCGGTTTAAATTTGTGGTTTGGGCCGTTCAGGCGTCTGCCGAAAAAGTGGCCTGCAGCTTTTCCAGCGTCCCGGCGAGCAGCGCACCGGCACCGGAAATGGCAGGCGGGTGCCCGAGGGCCTTGAGGATTTCGTAAGCGGTGGCCGTCGCGGCGGTAATGACCGGCACTCCCAGCTCGTCCTCGGCCCGCTGCACAGCCGCCAACGACGGCATCTGCACGCAGGCCGAGAGCACGACGGCGTCAACTCCGCTGCGGTTCAGCCGACCGGCAAGCTCGGGCAGCCGTTCCGGATCAAGCCGGCCCACCTCGAGATTGTCGGCGACCTCCAACCCGACAACGTCCTGCACTGTGATCCCGGCGCCCTCGATGTAATCGCTGACCAGCTTCGTCAATTCAGGCATGTAGGGGGTCACCATCACGACCTTGCGGGCCCCCATATCGGTCAGCGTGCGCACCAAAGCGCCGGCACTGCTGGTCACCGGGGCCGGGCGCCCGTTGTCGGCGGCCGCCTGGCCTATCACCTGCTCCGAACCGACGTGCGCGCCGGGGCCCTGGGCCATCACTGCCACCAGACAGGCGTAGGCAATCACGTCCACGTCGGCGTCGGACACGGCGGCGGAACACTCCGCGGCTTTGGCCACCATGGCCGCCAGCTCCTTGGGTGTGACATTTTTCAGCGTGGCCCGCGCGGAGTGGAAGGTGTAGCGATGCCCGGTTGCCTCCGATTGTCGGCGGAACAGCTCCGGGAGCTCGGTTTCCATCGTGGTGTTGGAGCTGGGGACAATCATGCCGATCCGTGAACTGCCCGGGACTTTGGCCTCGGGTACCGTTTCGTCGGCGCTTGCAAGCGTAAACATGTTCTCTTCCAGTTGTGTGAGGGGCTCCACGGCCGCAGGATGATCGCACTGCGCAAAACCCACATCGCGATTTCCTCACCCATCATGCGGGTTTTACGCTTGACTGTCAACGGCCGGATATTCGATCCCAAGATCAACGCAATGGAGGCCGGATATCATCGACATCAAGCAAGCAGACAACCTTCGATCGCGAGGACCGGCAGATTGGCAAAGCTAACCAACCCAGGATCGGCACCGATCCTCGTGCTGCGCAAGGTCAGCGATATCCTGAGCTGTTTCTCCATCGAATCCCCGGAGCCGACGCTGCAGCAGATCGCCCGTCAAACCGGCCTGCCTGCCAGTACCTGCCAGCGCCTGGTGCAAAACATGGTTCGGGACGGTTTCCTGGACCGCGACGGGGACCGCTACCGCATCGGCCTCCGGCTGGTCCAGTGGGCCACCCCAGGCACCTTTGGATTGGACATAGTCCGGCTGGTCCGTCCGATCCTGCAGGAGCTGCGGGATCAAACCGGAGAAACGGCGTGCCTTTACATCCGCGACGGCGCATTGCGGACCATCGTGGCTGTCGCGGAGACCCGCCATGTGGTCATGCGGCCGTTCCTGATTGGCCAGGTCATGCCGATCCATGCCGGAGCCCCGGGCAAGATCTTCCTGGCCTTCGATCCCGAGGCCCGGACGGCGCTGGCTAACACCGAACTGACCAGGTACACCGAGATCACCCCTGATAACTGGTCTCTGCTCGACGAACAGGCTCAGCTGGCCCGCACGCAGGGCTATTACGCCGCCTTTGGTGAACGCAACAAGGATGTCGGCTCGATCGGAGCACCGGTGTTCAACCACACCGGCCAACTCGCAGCCGTTTTGGGCCTGGGCTTTCCCACCCTGCGCGTGGGCCCCGACGATGTTCCCCGGCTGGGACCGGCAGTGGCGCAGGCGGCCCAACGAGCCAGCGCTGCCCTCGGTCATGCTAACGCCGTCGGCTCCGGTGACAGCGCGAATCCCGACCGCGTCCGCCCGACAACGGAGAACCGCAAGGGGCGCAAGGCTGCCAGCTCCGGAAACCCTTGACACCGCGGCGTGCTGGCGGGACAATCCAGGGACTTCGAAAAGCGGGTGGTTTCCATGAGGAATCAACATGAACGCGTCGCTGATCCGGTGGGTCTTGCGGCTGTCTCGAACCTTCGATCCGGTGGTTCGGGAGCCGCCGTTGGCGCGGAAGCCACTGCAGCAGCTTCTGGCTCAGAAGCTGACGGCCCAGCATCCAGCGACCCGCCAGCAGCCTATTCAGTTCCGGACGGGGGCCAAACGAATCCGGCGGTGGATGGCAAGCCCCGCCGAAGCAGGGGCCAAAGCCCTGGCTCACCCGATCGGCTGCGGCATCTGCAGGAGAGCCAGAACCTCGACACCCGGCTGATCAGTTTGTGGTCCACCAGTGCCGAACGTACCTGGTACATGGGCAGCCGCGAGCGGGTGTACATCTGGTGCGGCGTGGGGCTGGTCCTGGTCCTCGGTGGACTGTGGTCGTCCACCGCCGACCTCGACCGGGCCTGGGGACCGGACAAACTGTGGGGCCTGGTGGCCATCACGCTGGGAGCGGTGGTGCTGGCATGGTGCACCGTGCCGTACTGGTCCGCGCGCCGCGCCTACGCTTCAAGGAAGCGGGCGGTGGCAACCTACCGGGTGGACCAGGCAATCGAGGAACTGCGCAAAGTGATGGAGTCCGGGCAGGGAAACCTGCAGCTGCCCCGGCTGTTCGACTTGAATCGACGGCAGCTGGACCAGTATCAGGACCTGACCAAAAGCCAGCAGCACGTAGCGTTCGTGTTGACCTGGTGCGCCGCCGTTGGCGCATTCCTGGTCCTAATTGCCGGTTCCATCCTGGCGCTGCGCGTCGGGGACGAGGACAAATTCATCACCGGAGGACTGACCGCGCTCGGCACCATACTGAGCACCTTCCTCGGCAAGACCTTCTTCGAGGGCCACCGCGAAGCCATGAAACAGCTGAACTACTACTACGCCGAGCCTTCCCTGACCGGGCGCCTGCTGGCGGCCGAACGCATCCTGGACCAGCTTCCTTCGGAGAGCAGGTCCGAGTATGTCGCGGCCCTTATCACCCGAATTCTTGCCCCGGATCCGGTTCGAAAAGGTGGCGCAAAGCTGCCCGAACGCGCCGGCAAGACAACCGGACACTCTTCAGCCGGCCCGGCGGCCCCCAGCGGCCACGCCGCAGGCGGGGCCGCCGGTGCCAGCGCTCCCCCAGCAACCCCCGGACTCTGAGCACAGTCAGCGGGCGACGGAAAGACCGGCGGCCCAAAGGGTGCGGGCGCGGCGGAGGTGACACAAACCCGGCGGTGGACGAGAATTGCGTCATGCACCTGCCCATATTGCCTCCGGTCCTGCCCATGCTGGCCAAACCCGTCAAGGACATCCCGGTCGGAGATCTGGGCTACGAACCCAAGTGGGATGGTTTCCGGGCCATTATTTTCCGCGATGGAGACGAGGTGGAGATCGGCAGCCGCAACGGCAAGTCAATGGCCCGTTACTTTCCCGAACTCGTGGCCGCATTCAAGGTCAACCTGCCCGATCGCTGCGTGCTTGATGGCGAGATCATCGTCGTCGCCTCCTCGGGGGACAGACTGGACTTCGAGGCGCTGCAGCAGCGGATCCATCCCGCCGAAAGCCGCGTTAAGCTGCTCGCCGTCCAGACTCCGGCCCAATTCGTCGCGTTCGACCTGCTCGCTTTGGACGACGAGGATGTCAGCGGACAGCCGTTTGCCGAACGCCGGGCCGCACTCGAAACGGCCCTCTCCACCGCCGCAGCACCCGTCCATCTGACCCGCAGCACCGCCGATGCGGCAACGGCGAAGCAATGGTTCGAACAATTCGAAGGCGCCGGTCTGGACGGTATCGTGGCCAAGCCGCTGACGGGGAGCTATCAGCCGGACAAACGCGTCATGTTCAAGATCAAGCACGAGCGGACAGCGGACTGCGTCCTGGCCGGATATCGGCTGCACAAGAGCGGCCCGGATCTCATTGGTTCCCTGCTGTTGGGGCTCTACGACGACGACGGCATATTGGCCAGCGTTGGGGTGATCGGCTCCTTTCCGATGGAGCGGCGCAGGGAACTTTATGTCGAATTGCAGTCGCTGGTGACAACCTTCGATGACCATCCGTGGGCCTGGGCGAGGCAGGAGTCCGGAACGCGGACACCACGCAACGCCGAAGGCAGCCGGTGGAGCGCAGGCAAGGACCTCTCCTTCACGCCGCTGCGCCCGGAGCGGGTGGTGGAGGTGCGCTACGACCACATGGAGGGGATCCGGTTCCGGCACACCACCCAGTTTGTCCGCTGGCGGCCGGATCGCGAACCGCGCTCGTGCACCTATGCCCAGCTGGAAGAGCCTGTCAGCTTCGATCTGGCGGATGTGCTCGGCGGCTGAACAAGCCTGCCGCGCCGCAGGCTCCCGTCCGGCGCTGCACACCCGGGGCGGTGTTCTCCCATCTTTCCAGTGGCCGGCTACGAATCAAGGGCACAGTGGCCCAGGGCTGGCCTCCGCCTTGGCCAAGCCAGCGGACGACAGTTGCACGGCCGACGACGCCACATTCCAGGGAGCCTGAGCCATGCCGGAAGACGATTCCTCCATCACGCACTATTTGACCGTCGCGGAACTGGCCACCGCGACGCGGCTGTCCAAAATGACGATCTACCGGTTAATACATGCCGGCACGCTGCCCGCTGTGAGCATCGGGCGGTCCTTCCGCATTTCCCAGTCAGCCGTCGACGCCTACCTCGGCCGACCGGCGGCGGACGCGGACGCAGCAGACACGGCCGCGGTACTTCCGGATTCTCCGCTGGCACGGGACAAGTAGTCGGCTTCGATTTGGGCCCGCCGCGCCAGCAGGAAACACGTAGCCGCTACTCGTGCGTCGGAGAGTGGCGGACCCGTAGCTTTAGTTCAGTCGGTCGGGGTGCATGCGCCCCCACCGGTGCACGCAGGTGTGCTGAGCCCGCCAGCGGGGTCGACGGCGGTGAAGTCTCTTGAGACCAGGCTTCCCCCAGCCGCCGTCGGCCCAATGCTCATGACAGCCCGGCGATCGTCAGTGCCGGACGAAGACTGCCACCAGGAAGTCCGACGACACGCTCCATGGCAGCAGATCCCACGTCGCAAACCGTTCCTGGCAGTCAAGGCCAGCGGAGCCGGCGTCGGCCCAGAACTGCTCGAATGCATACCCCCGGCCGGCACCGAAGCCCACCACCAGTCGACCCTTCGGCGACAGGTGCCGGCCCAAATTTGCCAACACGGCAGGGGCGGTTCCCGGCGCGAGGAAGGTCATGACATTACCGGCGCTGACGATCAGATCAAAGGGATCGGTGATGCCCCGCTCGGGCAGATCCAATTCGGCCAAGTCAGCCACGAGCCACTCGCCGTCGGGATGGGTTGCGCGGGCAGCCGCTATGAGCTCCGGATCAACGTCCACCCCCACTACGTTGTGCCCGCGGTTGGCCAGCTCGGCCCCTACCCGGCCCGGTCCACACCCCGCGTCCAGAATCCTGCTTCCGCGTGGAACCATGGCGTCGATCAGGCGCGCTTCGCCGTCCAGGTCCTTACCCTGCTCCCGCATGGCTTCAAAGCGCTGGATGTACCACGCCGAATGCCCCGGGTTCGCCCGCTTTTGTGCCTCCCACAACGTTTCTTCCCTCATGCCCACAAGCTTAAGCCTGATCGCGGGTGACCTCAGAGCGAAGGGGGGCGTTGAGGCGTTGAGAGACCGGCGTTCCTACGGTGGAGATGGGACTTCGGGCAGCGAAGTGGCGTTTCAACGGCCCTGACCGCAGTAATCTATTGCGAAGGGCGTGGTTGGGCAAGCTGCGGGCCGGCCGGTGCGCCACCGCACCCTGTGTCGCGCCGACGGTAACTTTGGACGAAGTTGGACGGCATTCAAGCGCTGGTGGCAGCGAGGATAACCATGAGGGCAAACGCATGAGCACCAGCGACACCGGCGCCACGAGCCACTTTGGCGGCAGCGGCTCTGACAGCAGCGGCTCCGGCACCAGCGGCTCCGGCGCCGCAACTTCCGGCGGTACCGGGAACGAGCGCTTCCAGCTTCTGCGACAGCAGGGTCTCGAAGTCGACGTCAGCACGCGCCGGCTGTCCGAATACAGCTACGACGCCTCCAATTACCGGCTTCAGCCTGCCGCCGTCGCGTTCCCCCGGACTGTCGACGATGTCGTGACCGCTGTGCGCTTCTGCGCGGCCAACCACATTCCGCTCATCAGCCGTGGTGGCGGTACATCGATGGCCGGAAATGCCGTCGGCGCGGGCCTGGTGCTGGATTTCTCCCGGCACATGGACGCGGTGCTGTCCGTGGACCTCCAGGCGCGGACCGCCACCGTGGAACCGGGGCTGGTGATTTCGCACCTGCAGCACCACATTGAAACCGAAACCGACGGGAATCTCACTTTTGCTCCGGACCCATCCAGCAAGAGCCGGGCCACAATTGGCGGTGCCGTGGGTAATGATGCCTGCGGGAATCATTCCGTACGTTACGGGCGGACCTCCGACCATGTGCTCTCCCTGGATCTGGTGACAGCGGCCGGCGTTCGGCTGACGGCCACCCGAACCGGGCTGCAGGCCACCGTAGCCGGCGACGCGGAAGCCGTTGATTGTGCGCTTCGGATGACCACGAAACTGCTCGAACTGTGCCACAACCATCTGCAGGATTTTCGCCTGGAGCTTGGCCGGATCCCGCGACAGGTCTCCGGCTTTCACCTCTGGCATCTGCTGCCGGAAAATAAGTTCGATGTAGCCCGCGCGCTGGTCGGCAGCGAGGGTACCTGCGCCGTCGTCGTGGCCGCCATTCTAGCCCTGGTGCCCAAAGCCCCGGCGGCGCTGTTGGTCAGCCTCGGCTATGACGACGTGGTTGCGGCGGCTCGGGATGTGCCCACCATCCTGGAATTCTCCCCCGCCGCCATTGAGGGCATCGATGAGGCGATCGTGGAGACCATGCGGGCCCGCCGCGGGGCGGATTCGGTCCGCGGCCTGCCGGCGGGGAAGGCCTGGCTGTACGTGGACCTCGACGGCGACGACCCGGCCGACATGCAGGCGCAGGCGGCCGATCTGTTGGAACGGCTGCACGGCAACGGCCGCCTTATTCAGGGCCGGGTCGTTCCGGACATGGCCGAGCGGGCATCGCTGTGGCGTGTCCGTGAAGACGGCGCAGGGTTGGCCGCCAGGCTGCACACTGGTGGAGAGTCCTGGCCGGGCTGGGAGGATTCCGCCGTTGCACCTGAGAAGCTGGCCGACTACCTGGCTGACTTCCGCGATTTGCTCACGGAGCATGGTCTCCAGGGTGTTATGTACGGCCACTTCGGAGCCGGCTGCATGCACGTGCGGGTCACCTTCGACCTGCGTTCGGAACAGGGCCGGGAAGTGATGGAGCGGTTCACCCGGGCGGCGGCCGAACTGGTGGTCCGACACGGAGGTTCGCTCTCCGGCGAGCATGGTGACGGCCGTGCCCGGTCGGCGCTGCTGCCGCTCATGTACTCCCCTGCCCTCCTGGCTTCCTTCACGGAGTTCAAGGCGGTGTGGGATCCCGAGGGACTGCTCAACCCCGGGTCCATCACGGTGCCGCAGGCCGTGAGCCAAAACTTGGCGCTGGAGGGCGTTCCGGAGCGGCAGTGGCGCACCAGTTTCGATCTGCACGCGGTGGCCGGCAGCAGCACCCCCGCACCGCTTGACCCGTTCGTCAACGCGGTCCAGGGGTGCGTAGGCATCGGCCGCTGCCGCAGCGATTCCGGCGGGGTGATGTGCCCCAGCTACCGCGCCACCGGCGATGAAAAGGATTCCACCCGGGGCCGTGCCCGGGTGCTGCAGGACATGGTCCGCGGTGCACGCACGGTACAGGAAGGCTGGCAGTCCGAAGATGTACGCGAGTCGCTGGACCTATGCCTGTCCTGCAAGGCCTGCGCAACGGACTGCCCGGTCGGGGTGGATATGGCCACCTACAAATCCGAGTTCTTTGACCACTACTATCGGAGGCGGATCCGACCGCTCTCGCACTATTCACTGGGCTGGCTGCCGCGCTGGCTCAAACTGACCGGGCGAATCGCGCCCCTGGTGAATCTGGTGTTGGCCGGACCGGCCGGCAAGCTGATCGCCCGCGCCGGCGGCCTGACCACCCGCCGCAGCCTGCCCGCTTTCGCTTCGACGAATGCCTGGCGCCAGGCCACATGCGCAACCCGAAACTCTGCACCCGGTGGCAGGGGGCCGGGCCCCAAAGTACGGGGCGGAACGGCGGATACCGCTGCCGTTGCGGATGTGGTTCTTTTCGTGGACACCTTTACCCGCGGTTTCCGTCCGCATCTGGCCGGAGTTGCGCAGCGGGTGCTCGAAGGTGCTGGGCGGAGGGTGGAATGCACTGCCGATGCCTGCTGCGGGCTGACCTGGATCTCCACCGGTCAACTGGACACCGCCAAGAAGCTTCTGGCGAAGGCCGCCGCGACGCTCGACGACGGCACGGACCGTCCGATTGTGGTCATCGAGCCCAGTTGTGCGGCGGCGCTGCGGAAGGACCTGCCCGAACTGGTACCCACCGACGCCGCCCGGCGGGTAGCGGCACGGATTCAGAGTTTCGCCTCCGCCGTGACCACCCTTGCCGGCAGTGGCTGGACGCCGCAGTGGCGCGGCGGCATGGTGCCGGAGGCTGTCACGGTGCAGACGCACTGCCATGAATACTCCGTCTTCGGGGCAGCAGTGCAGCGGGCGGCGCTGACCGCAGTCGGCGTCAAAGAAATCCGGGAGGCCACCGGCTGCTGCGGTGTGGCCGGCAACTTCGGCTTTGAAGCGCAACACTACGAACTGAGCATGCAGGTGGCCGAACAAGCGCTGACCCCGGCACTGCGCTCGACTGCCGACGGCACGCCGGTGCTCACTGACGGCTTCAGCTGCCAGATGCAGGTCAAGGCGCTGGCGCCAGGCCGGCCTTCCCTGCACCTCGCCGAACTGCTCGATCCAGGCAGCGGCCCTGCCTCGCGATGAGCCGCCTGGCTGCTGCTCGTCGGACTCGGCGTCGCGCCTGATCTGCTGCAGCCGGTGTCAGCCGCCGGGGAGCAAGGCCGGCTGCGGCCTTACCGGGCGGTCACCAACCGGGGCGGTTTGTCCGGCGTCGGTGCAGGCGCCGGGCGATATCGGTGACGGCGAAGAAACCTGCCGCCGCGGAGGCCACGATCAGGAACAGCATAAGGTATAGCCATCCAAGCGTGACGAGCGCCGAATGCGGCGTGTGCAGCAGGGTTAGCCCACCGAACAGTGCCAGCGTCCAGAAAAGGGCAACGACGACCAGAATCGAAACCGCCGGAAAATATTCATGACGCAGTACGGTCTTGAGCCAAACCAGGCCCTGCCGGTATGTCGAAGTAATTTGCACAACAACAAGTATGGGCTGGGTCTACGCAGACCCGCTGCTGGCACCGGCGTGTCGGAGCTGTGATGCCGGGCACGGATGCGGCCGACCACCGGTTGCAGGTGTAGAATGTTCCCACCATGACAATCCCGTCGCGGACAATTTCCGCCGCTTCACGCTTTTCGCCGCCGGTCCTCCTGCCAGATACGACCGGAAGCTCCTTGGCTGAACCCCGCGAGCGGATCATGGCCGTGGCCTACGAATTGTTCTCCAACCGTGGCGTCCGGGATGTGGGAGTTGACGAGCTCGTCCGCCGTGCTGGTGTTGCGAAGGCGACTTTCTACCGTCACTTCCGTTCCAAAGACGATTTGGTTCTGGCCTTTCTGGCCCGCAGGGACCAGGTCTGGACCACGGACGAGATTATTGCCCGGGCGAAGGCCCGGGGTGGAACGCCGGCCGAACAACTGCTGGCCATTTTCGACGTGTTTGATGAATGGTTCCACCGGGCAGATTTCGAGGCATGCTCCTTCATCAACATTTTGCTCGAAATGGGATCTGCCCACCCGCTGGGCCGCGCCAGCATCGGTTATCTGGAACGCATTCGCGCCCATGTGCGCGGTCTCGGCGAAGAGGCCGGACTCAGCGATGCGGAAGGCTTCGCCCGTTCCTGGCATATCCTCATGAAAGGCTCCATCGTCTCTGCCGCCGAAGGGGATACCGCAGCCGCGACCCGTGGGCGCGTGATGGCCGAATGGCTGATCGAACACCACCGACACACGGAAGCCGCTTCTCCGGGCCGCTGATCGGCCGGGACCGCTGGAGCCGGATACCGTAGAGGCTGTTGGGTGCAGCAAAAGTTCTGCACCGCACGCTCTTCCGGCGGCGGTTGAAACGTGAAATTGTCGAAAACAGCGCAACCGTGTTGCGCATCGCTCTGGTCGGAGCAGCCGTCCTTGCCGCCGGAACCGCCTCCTTGGTTTTTGACGTTGTGGTCGGAAGAGCGGCGGGCCTGACCGTCCTGGCAATCCTGCCGGCGGTCGTGGGTTTGCTGTGGCTTACCTATCCTGCGATCGTGGGTCGCCGGGGCCGCAGCGGGGGCAAAGCTCAAGCCGCCCGGGCCGTCGATTCCTGACCCTGCCACCGGAAGCTTTGCCAGAGGTCTGCTACCCGGCACTAAAGCCGGTGCGGGAAATAACGATGGGAGGTTCAAGAAGTCTCGGGGTGGGCAGCCCCGTTCTGGCAACGGGCCGCGTGCCGCCGGATGCTGTTGAAGCGTATTCCCACTTCCGGACCACCGAATCGATGACCAACGGGTAAACCTCCAGAGTGCCGTCGTCGCGGATGCACATGCGCAGAAAGCCCTTATGGTCTTCAATGGCTTGACTCGACATCTGCCAGTCCGCAATCTGTGGAGTGACTGCCGTCAGAGTAAACACTCCGAACGCCTCACAGCCCAGCGCCGCGCCACCCAGCCACGCCATCAGCCAGGTGCAGCCGTGGATGGCCCAGCTCGGCCAGTGCTGCGGCCACGGAATGATCGTGGCTGCAAGGACCAGCAACAGGGTGACCATCAGCTCCAAACCGAGGCCTACAAGAACCGGCGCCCGGCGCTGGATCAGGTTGCTTCCCCGACAGGCAGCAGCGATCCAGCCGGCCGCCACAACAACAGCCAGAATGGAACCGGCGACCGCGCAAAACCAAAGGGTCGGTTGAACCTGCAGCGACCTGCCCGTTCCAACAGCCTCCGGCGTCAGCGCCGGACCGGGATTGAGGAACCAGACCACCGCCATAAACACTGCCAGATGGATGAAACCGAGGGCCACGGCGAATCCCGGATTGCGCCACGCAATCCAGTGCCTGCTGAAGGGATTGATAACCCGTCGGCTCATGCGGCGCGAGGCAGCCGGCTCGGGATAAGCAGCCGCCGCCCGGACGAAGACCGACGCCGGCAGACCCGAGGACTGCATGCGGGAACGCGGCGGGGGCAAGATGAGCTGGTCGGGAAGCCGGTGCGTGTCAGCCAAGTAGGCGCCGCCGAGTCCGCAGGTAATCAGCTGCACGGCCCGCGGATCCGCTCGCGAGGTTTCGGGACTGTCGGACTCCCGCCGCACCTCCTGCGGTCCATCATGGTCATCGCCGTCGTGCTTTACTTCCTGCTGATAGCGGCAGTAGTGATGGGAATCGCCGCTGAGCCACAGCCGGACCTCCGCACCGGTGGGAACAAGCTCCCCGGTCTGCGGATCTACCCTGTTGCGTATGTAGTGCTTGAGAAAATAATGCAGCTGGTTGAATTCGTCCGGGTCTCGGGTCGCTGTGTAGACCCAGGTCGGCTCGGCGGCGCAGAAGATGATCCCGTCACCGGGGCGCAGTTTCGACGTCAACTGGTCCCGGAAGTAATCCAGCTGCGGCTGGTCGATGTACTCGCCCAGCTGACTGTCCAGACCCACAATCCACCAGCCCGGTGACGGCTGCAGAGCGAAATAGCTGCGGGTCTGGACCGTGGTCCAGGCCCCGATCTTCCGGTTCCTGGTGAATATCCGCAGGAAGGCGGACAGTCCGTCATACCAGTCGTGGTTTCCGGGAATGGCCAGCAGTGTTTGATTAGGGCCGTCTTCGGCGCCCAAGCTGTCTGCCGGAAAGGCTGCCGCATAGGGCCCGGTCGTGCGGTCTTCATAGGCACGGGCCGAGGCCGAAGGGTAAACCTCGTCGCCGCCGAGGACGAGGACATTGCCGCGTGGCAGACGCAGAAGGCGCTGCGCACCGCCGCCGTCGTCAGCCACCGGCAGCTTGCCGTCGGAGGCCGTAAGGACCGTGGCATCGAGCGTCAGTTCCGACTGGGCCAACAGCGAAGCCACGGTATAGGTGGCGTTGAAGCCATCTCCGATGTCGGCCGCATAATCCAACCAGAGGTCTCCGCTGGGAGGGTCAACCAGCTGCAGAACATCCTCACCGAAGACTGCCTGGACCTCACGCTTGTCACCATAGTTCGCGAATATGGAGGCGAGCCCGGCCTTGACCGCCGTCCGGACCAGCTCACCAGGTTCGAGCCAGCGGACGCAGGCTTGGGGATTGAACCCCAGTTGCTTTGCCCGATCGGCTTCGCCGCCAGGTGTGCTCCGGGCAGTCACGGGCGCCGGGCACGCACCTCACCGCCGTACCTTGGATCCAAAATGTCCGTCACCTCCTGATACCTCTATATCAGGGAAGCGGACGCTCACGCTATGCACCAAATTGGCCGGTAAGCCGCCGATGGAAGACCGAACTGCGTTCGTCAAGCCCCTCGAAGGTCACGGTGGCTCCGTGCTCACGGTACTTCGTCTCGATGGAGTCCAGGGCCGCGACGCTTGATGCGTCCCAGATCTGGGCGTGCGTGAGGTCCACGCTCACGTCCGCCGGATCGAGTCCATAGGAGAAGCGCTCCACGAGGTCATTGCTGCTGCCAAAGAACAGCGGTCCGCGGACCTCGTAGTGGACGGATAGCCCGTCGTCGGCAGCGGTCCGGTCGACGCGGATCACATGGGCGATCCGGCGCGCAAACAACACCATGGCCAGGATCACGCCGACAAGGACACCGACTGCGAGGTTTCCCGTCGCCACGACAACTATCACGGTGATTCCCATGACCAGCGTCTCTGGAACGGGCATCCGCTTCAGCGTTGTGGGTTTGACGCTGTGCCAATCGACGGTGGTGATGGCGACAATCATCATGACCGCTGCGAGCGCCACCATGGGAATCTGGCCCATGATGGAACTCAGTCCTGTCACCAGGGCCAGCAGAAACAGCCCGGCGACCACGGTTGAGATCCGGGTGCGGGCACGACCGATCTTCACGTTGACGATGGTCTGGCCAATCATGGCGCAACCGGCGATCCCGCCGTAGAAACCCGCGGCGATGTTTGCCACCCCCAGCGCCCATGATTCACGGCCTTTATGGGACTTGGTATCCGTCATGTCGTCGACAAGCTTGGCGGTGAGAAGAGTTTCCATCAGCCCGACAAACGCGGCGCTCAGCGCGGTGGGCCAGATGATCTGCAGTGTCTGCAGGTTCAGCGGCACGAGCAGAGCGGTGACGCCGGGCAGGCCACCATCGAGCGGTCCCTCCCCGGCCACGTTGGGGACGGTGAGGCCGGCGATAATTACGACGGCGGTCACCACCACTATCGCAACGAGCGGGGCCGGCACCACCTTGGTGAATCTCGGCAGTATCAGGATGATGGCGATGGTCAGCCCGAACAACGGATAGACCAGCCACGGGACACCGATCAGATGGCGAACCTGGGCCATGAAGATCAGTACTCCCAGGGCGTTGACAAATCCGATCATTACCGAACGAGGGATAAAGCGCATCAGCCTCGCCAGTCCCGCCAGGCCAAAGGTAATCTGGACCAAGCCGGCAAGGATCACCGTGGGCAGGACGTATTGGACGCCGTGGGCCTGTACCAGCGGTGCAATCACGAGGGCAACTGAACCGGCCGCCGCGGTGATCATGGCGGGCCGGCCGCCGAGGACCGACATCGTCAGCGCCAAAACGATGGACGCGACGAGGCTGACAATCGGGTCAACACCGGCGATGACGGAGAACGAGATGACCTCGGGGATCAGGGCGAGCGTGGTGACAATTCCCGCTAAAATTTCACGGGTCAGCAGGCGCGGTGTCCGGAGCGCGCTAAGTACGCTCCCGGTAACCTGGGCGCCTGATTCAGGGTTGGCAAGGGCCATGGACGACTCCGATCTGGGCGCTTCAACACTACCGCAACGCCGGTTCCAAGCTGTGATCGCGACGCAGCACACTCTGTGTAATGTCCTAAGGAGTGGATAAAGGACGCCAGGGAGCAGCGTGAGGACCAGAGGCAGAAGGGTTCCGACAGCCCTGCGGGTGGTGGTGCTGCTGGCCTGCTGATGGGGCTAGCCGGATGTACGACGGCCAGCGGCGGTCCGGCCGGAACTCTCTCCCGGGCTCTGGACCAGTGCCCTTCCGCCACCTCCAGTGTCAAACTGTCCTTGAATCTGTTCATCAAGGGCAAAGCAACGACCGCAGCCGCTGCCACCACAGCCGAAGATATGGCCAAGGAGATCCTGGACGCGCAAAAACAGGCCACGAAACTTCAGGCCGACACAAACCAGGATCGCAGCGAACAATCGCGGCGCTCGATTTGATCAACAGCACCGCCAAAACGGTGATTTCCGCCCAGCGGGCCCTCACCGACAATGACGCCGCCGCCATTCGGGCCGCGGCCCAGGGCCTCAAGTCACGAGCTCAGGAGCTGACTTCCATGAGCAGGCACCTGAAGGCAGAGAAGTGAAGAACCTGCTTGGACTTGCCCTCAGCATCCTGACCGCCATCGGCGGGTTCGTCGACATCGGTGACCTGGTTACCAACGCGGTGGTGGGTTCACGTTTCGGCCTGAGCTTGGCCTGGGTGGTGGTTGTCGGCGTGGTGGGCATCTGCCTTTTTGCTTATATGTCGGGGAAGGCGGCCGCGATGAGCGGGCGTGCCACCTTCGAGATCATCCGCGAACGATTAGGGCCGCGGGCGGCCGTTGGAAATCTCGGCGCCTCCTTTTTGATCAACCTGATGACCCTCACGGCGGAAGTCGGTGGCATTTCACTGGCCCTGCAGCTGTACAGCAGCGTGAACTATCTCCTGTGGGTTCCGGTGGCTTTAGTTGCCGTATGGCTTGTTGTTTGGCGGGTCAAGTTCAAGATCCTGGAAAACGCCACCGGACTGTTGGGCCTTACGCTCATTGTTTTCGCCGTCGCCTTATTCCTGCTCGGACCCAACTGGATGGAGTTCGCGGGTCAGGCGTTCACCCCGTCGATGCCGCAGTCCGAACATGTGTCAACCTACTGGTATTACGCCGTGGCGCTCTTCAGTGCTGCCATGACCCCGTACGAGGCCTTTTTCTTCTCCTCCGGCGCGGTGGAGGAGAAATGGACGGTCAAGGATTTGTCCTAGTCCCGGCTCAATGTGCTGGTGGGCTTTCCACTCGGAACGGACCCGATCCTGATCACGGAATACTCCGTGGTCTTTTCAGCCATCGCCCTGCCGCTGACTTACATTTCGATCCTGATTGTCTCCAATGACCTCCAGTACATGGGCAATTATGTGAACGGCAAAGCCATGAATTTTGGCGGCACGGTGTACTTGGGAGTTATCTTGGCCGCGTCGCTGGCGGCCATACCGTTGATGATCATCACAGGAGCCGGAGCATGAGCGAGGATCTGAAGAAACCACCGGCAACACGGATTTTCGGTGGCCGGCCGCCGTCGTCCCGGCTGGCGCGGGTCCCGTGGGCTGACGTGACGGAGATCGGCATCGTCCTCAAACTTGGTGTCCAGGCGGAATCGTTGGACATCAGCTGGGTCGAACGCTGGGTCAGGGACCATATCATCAGCAAGATCCCCGGAGCCCGTCATGATCTCGGTGACATTTTGGGATGCCCTGTCGCCGATGAGCAGGGCCGGCGATTGGGGTATGCGGTGGACGCACGATTCGTCCACGACGGCCCCGTTTCACGCGGCGACAATCCGCACTCACCCGACAGTGCTGGCGGCGCTGACGGCGCCGGCCTTAGCGGAAGCGTTGTGCCCGCGGCGCGGCTGCACGGTTTCATTGTCAGTCCACACACCCGTTCGTCCTTTCTGGGCTATGCGAGGACCAACGTCAACGCATCCGCGGCGCTGGCCTGGATCCTGGCTCGGCGGCACCGCGGTTCCTTCCTGGTGCTCTGGCCGGATGTCGCAACCATCACCTGGCATGGCATCTCACTTCGTCAGGGCTTCACCAAGTACAGGCCCAGCCTGCACGAAAGCCAGGGGAATTGAGATAGTGGCCCGACGGCGGCGGTTAAGCGGAGGAGGAGGGCCGGTTCCGAAGGCTCTGCACCCAGGCATCGGTGTCAAGGACTGAGGCCTGCCTCGGGAAGACCTTCCCGAGCAAAACCCTGTGGACCTCGGGATCAGAATCCGCACACGCATCGGCCAGGATGGTCAGCTCGTAGTCGAGGTCCATTTTGGACGTCCATGACCAGTAGTGCGGTACTTACCATGCCAATCACCCTACCGACAAGGAGCACCCTTTCCTGCCATCAGTCGTGGCAGGACCGGAGACTTCACAACGGGACGGGCCCATGCTGAGCAGCGGCCGACAACGACGCGCCGTCGGTCAGCGCGGGCTGTTCATCCGCCGCTGCGCCAAACTTTCCACCAGGGCGTCAATGAGGTCCAGCGGGACTGGCTCGAGCAGCGGGAACCTTATGGTGTCCTTGGCAGCGCGGTACGGTGCGAGCCGTTTCTCGAGTTCATCCTCGAGGACGGGGATCGGATACAGGCCGATGTGATGCTTCCAGGCGGCAAAATAAATCAGGTGCTTCCCATTCAGCTTCACGACCGGGATTTGATAGCTGATGGCCTCCTCGGCACCCGGCACCGCGTCCAGTATGGTTCCTCGAACCTGCCGGAGGAGAACCTGCACGTCCCCGGGCAACGAGCCGATGTACTCGCCGACGCTTGAAAACCGGTCAGCCATGGCCTGCCTTCCTCCCCCTCGTTCAACGTCCCCCTGCCGCTGCCGTGTTCAGGGCCTGAGCGCCACTAATCCTTCTTGCGTGCCCGGCTGGGCTGGACCCGCGGCGGTTCGCCGGGCATTTTCGGATAGTCGGGCGGGAAGGGCAGTTCACCCAATCCGGCCTCAACATCGCGCTTCCACCAGGACAGCAGGGTATCCACGCTGCCCGGGTCCGCGTGCATTCGGGCCCACGGATCACCCACGGTCCGCAGCCTATCGGGCACCGTTGTGACCGTGAAATTCGCCGGGTTTGCACCGGAAAGCTCATCCCATTCGAGTGGACAGGAGACGGGGGCGTGGGCCAGCGCGCGCGGGCTGTAGGCGCCCGCTATGGTGCGGTCACGGTTCGCCTGATTAAAGTCCAGAAAGACCCGCGCGCCGCGTTCCTCCTTCCACCAGGCCGTCGTCACCTTCTTAGGCATCCGCCGCTCCAGCTCACGGGCCGCGGCAATCACCGCGTGGCGGACGTCAAGGAATTCATGGGTCGGCTGGATGGGAGCAAAGATGTGCAGTCCGCGGTTTCCCGAGGTTTTCACGAAGGCGCTCAATCCCGCCTCCGCCAGCACGGATCTGAGCTCCAGGGCCACCGGAATGGCGTCATCGAAATCAGTTCCGGGCTGGGGGTCGAGGTCGATCCGCAGCTGGTCAGGATTGTCGGAATTTCCCGCGCGTGAGGGCCATGGGTGAAACACCACGGTGTTCATCTGTACGGCCCAAACCGCAGCCGCCGGTTCATCGAGGACCAACTGCGGATGCGAGCGCGCACTGGGATAGACGACCGGCACGGACCGGACAAACTCAGGTGCTCCCTTCGGAGGATTCTTGGAAAAGAACTGTTCGCCATCAATACCGTCGGGGAACCGCTGCAGGGAAACTGGCCGGTCGCCGTTCGCCGCGATGAACGCCTCCCCCACCGCCGCAATATAGCGGGCAAGGTCGAGCTTCGTCAGGCCCAGGTCCGGCCACAGCACGCGTCCGGGACTCGATATCCGCATTTCCCGGGTGCCGTGCGGACCATCAACGCTGAGAGTGGTTGCTTCGCTTGCCATGGACACAACCTACCCCGCCCGACCGACTGCCGTCCGGACTTTCCGTCCCGGGATGCGTTGAGGTCAACGAACGACGACGACGAGCGCCGCAGCAGTGGCGGACGCCGCCGTCAACCGCGTCGCGTGCACAAGAACTAAACCGCCAACGGAACGGGATGGACTTCGTCGGGGGGATGACCCGCGCGCTCATGAACGCGCCGCACTGCATCCGCGGATGGCGCCTCGGACAGGCAGTAGACCACCCCGCTCTCCGGGTCCGCCCACGTCTTTTTGAAGGTAACCCCCTCCTGATCCTGAATCGCCAGGTCCGCGTCATGCGCAGCCTTCAGGTCCTCCTCGGTCAGCCCTGTCATATTGTGATGCACATCCATGAATTCAGGCATGATAGCGCTCCTTAGCTCTGCCTGCTGTGTCTGGAATCAGACAACAGAACGGTAGGCCTCCTGTGCCCCACGGTCAAGAGGTCTGCGGGCACACCCTCCGCTTCGCTGATTGCTGCCAATCCGGGACAGCGTCCGCCAAGGTACGGCCTGCGCGCCTTTGATTCCAAACACTGCCAGTCTGCCCCTTTCATCGGGCCGAACGCCGCCATGATGCGGGAAGGGTCGACGGGCCGTAGGCTCAAGACATGGCGACATACTTCGACGTTCACCCGCAGGATCCCCAGCCGCGTGTCATTTCGCAGGTTGTAGACCTCGTGCTGTCCGGCGGTCTGATCGCGTACCCCACCGACTCGTGTTACGCGCTCGGGGCGCAACTGGGCAACAAGGAAGCCTTGGACCGGATCCGAACGATCCGCCAGCTTAACGACAAGCACCACTTCACGCTGGTCTGCAGGAACTTTGCCCAGTTGGGACAGTTTGTGCAGATCGACAATGACGTGTTCCGCCGCATCAAGTCGGTCACTCCGGGCAGTTACACCTTCATTTTGCCGGCGACAAAAGAAGTTCCGCGCAGGTTGTTGCACCCGAAGAAGAAAACAGTCGGCGTGCGTATTCCGCAGAACAACGTTGTCCGGGCCCTGCTGGATGAGCTTGGTGAACCCCTGCTGTCCAGCACGCTGCTGCTGCCCGGGCAGGAGGAGCCGCTGACGCAGGGCTGGGAAATCAAAGACAGGCTGGACCATCAAGTCGACGCCGTAATCGATTCCGGGGACTGCGGTGCCGAACCCACCACGGTGGTTGACTTTTCCAGTGGCGCCGCGGAAATTGTCCGGCGCGGAACGGGCGATCCCGCTCCGTTCGAGTCATGAGCGCTACCCCAAACCAGGAAAGTCAGGGCTGACGCCCGTGGACAGACCGCCTGCAGGTAACGGATCCACAGCATTCGAGGGTCAGTCAATATTGGACGCAGGAAGCGCAGACAGTGCAGGCAGCGCAGACAGTGGAGGGACCTTGGTTAGCGGGAGCGAGTCCCCCCGCCCAAATCGAACGTCAGGACGAGGCAGGTTCGGCGCAGGATTCCGGTCCTGGCGTGGCAGGTTGGCGTCCTCGGATCCCGGGCTGACCCGGCTGCGGACAGCGCTGAGGGTTATTTTGGCTGTCAGTTCCGCTTTGCTGCTGGTGGTGGTCATCATCATGTTGTTGGGACAATCTCCCCTCGTTCCAACCATCATGGCCGCTGTCGTGGCCATGCTGGCCTCGATGACCATGAATGACTCGACCCCTGGGGGCAAGGCGATCACCGCCGCGATCGCGCCCATCGCCGCTGGCGTCGGCGCAACAGTATCGATCCTGACCGCACCGATTCCTGCCTTGTCGACAACGGCGTTCATTCTTGTCATGTTCGCGGCAGTCTGGATGCGCCGGTTCGGGGCTCGATTCTTTGCCGATGGCTTCCTGCTCTGGATGGGCTTTTTTATGCCCCTGTTCATTGGCGCCAAGCTGCCTTCGCTGCCCTGGCTGATTCGTGGAGCGGCCATATCCGCAGGCTGGGTCTGGCTCCTGCGCGTCACTTTGCTCAAGGACCGCCCGCACCGCACGCTGCGCCGGATGGTTGACGCGTTCTGGACCCGCACATGGCAGGTCATGCAGACCGCCTCGGAACGGTTGGAAACGCCCGACGACGGCCGGGTCGCCCGCCGTCTGTGGTCCCGCCGGGCGCAAATCACCGAGGTGGCACTGCTGATCGATGGCCAGCTGGCCGATGTCACGGCCGCGCCCATCCCCCGCCGATTCCAAGTCCGGCAATGGCTCATTGAGGTGGAAATGGCCTGTGATGAGGTCTGCGGAGCGGCGAACGAACTGGCGGTCACGGCCGACGTTCCGTCCAGCGTACGGCTGGCGGCCCAAAATGCGCTGCTGGCTCTGGCCCGTGGACAATGGGATTTGGCCCAAACCAAGCTGGAGAAGTTTGCGCATGCGCCGGGCTCCGGCTACCTGCGTCAGATGCGGCGGCTCGCCGTCGCCGCGCAGGCGATCGAAAAAGCCGGGCGGCTCCGGGACGAGCGCGGCACCACGGGTGAGCCCTCCGCGGTCCAATCCACCGCCGTCGAGCTCATCCCGAACTCCAACGACGAACCCCGGCGCAGCCCGGCAAGCACCCGGTCCGATGACCCCGGCGGGGACGAGAATTTCACGTCGGCCGTGACACTCTTCGGAGGAAACCTGCCGGGCACCGCGGGCACCGCCAAAAAGGCGTTGGAAGAGGGCCCCCGACGGCGCTGGACCAACGGCGGGCGCCTGAGCTTGACCACACGGCAGGCGTTCCAGGCGGCACTGGCGGGCGGGATCGCCATTGCCGCGGGGCACCTGGTCTCCGGTCAGCGCTGGTATTGGGCCGTTATCGCCGCCTTTGTCGCGTTCGCGGGGACCTCCAACTCGGGCGAAACCGTCCGGCGAACCAGCGCCAGGGTCGGCGGAACGCTTATTGGCCTGGCGCTGGCCGTCCTCTTCGCCAACCTGACGGTCGGCAACACCGCGCTGGCGGCCGTCTGCGTCTTCATCTGCATCTTCTGCGCGTTCTACATCCAGCGCATCTCCTACGCCGCCATGACCGTCTTTATCACCATCATGCTGGGTCAGCTCTACGTCCTGCTCGGCAGCTACTCCGGACATACGCTGGTGCTGCGGCTGGAGGAGACAGCCGTCGGTGCGGCGATCGGCGTCGCCGTTTCACTGTTGGTGCTGCCCACCGGGACCCGAGCGGCCGCGAAGATCGCCTCCAGCGAGCTGTTTAAGCTGCTGGGCCAACTGCTTGGCACTCTAGCGGACCGGGTTGACCCGGCCGCGCAGGACGAAAATCAAAAGAGATCCAAGGCCGACGACGGCGACGGCGACGGCAAACCCGCCGCAACGCAGGACGACGGCAACGACGGCGACGGCAACGAAGATCCGGCTGCTAAGGGCGCCCCTGCCGATCTGTTGGCTTCGGCGCGCGGCATCGATGCCCAGCTGAACCAGGTCATACAGGTAAACCGGGCGGTCAGCTCCACCACGCCCTCCAGCAGCGATCGGGCCGCACTGCAGCACCGCCTTGATGTGCTCTCCGCAGTGTGTTCGGCGGCTCGCGGGTTAGCGGTGGATGTGCAAACCGCCCGCAGCCCCAGCTCCACACCGCTGGCTCAGGTATGCCGCCGTCTCGCCGAGCTCGTGACCGGATTCCCAGCGGATCTGCAGGGGCGCGAAGCTGGCGCCGCGGATTCGGCATCCGGGCGGCTGGCCGCCCTTGACGAAGAGCTGGCCGAGTTGGCCGACGACGGCAGTGAAATCTGGCTGCGCCGATCCAGACGGCATCTGCAACGGATGTCGGGAGCACTCAAAGTGCTCCTGGATGGGCACTCCGGAAGTCGGCCGGCCAAAGGTCCGCCGGCTCCGCAGCACCTGCCTTACGGCTGGCCCTTGCTTGAAAAAAGGCGGTGACGGTACGCCGGCCTACGCCGGAAACAACAGAGAGGAAAGTTTATGCGGATCGCGGTAATTGGAGCGGGTGGGGTCGGAGGCTATTTCGGCGCGCGCCTGGCAGCCGGCGGAAACGATGTGATGTTCGTCGCCCGCGGAGCCCATCTCCACGCCATCAACGAGCACGGACTGCGGGTAAACAGTGCGCTTGGAGACGAACACGTCATCCCCGCCTCAGCCGTGGCTGACGCGTCGGAGGTCGAAAGCGCCGAGCTGGTAATTCTGGCGGTGAAGCTGTGGGACACGGAAGCCGCGGCAACCCAGATTGCACCGCTCGTGGCCGGCGGAGCACAGGTCATGTCATTGCAGAATGGGATCAGTAAGGACGAGCTGCTCGCCTCACGTTTCCCTCGGGAGCAGATCCTCGGTGGTGCCTGCTATATTTCTGCGGTCATCGACTCACCTGGCGTAATCAGCCATGACGGCACCCTCCAGCGGCTGGTTTTCGGCGATTACGGCGACGCCGCATCGCCGCAGACACTGCAGTTCCTTCAGGCCTGCCGTGCCAGCGGCATAGATGCGCAGCTCAGCGACGACATCGAGCTGGAACTGTGGCAAAAATACGTTTTCCTGGTTGGACTATCCGCAACCACCGCGGCAACCCGACTGCCCATCGGACCCATCCTGGCCAACGAGCGCTCACGGCAGCTATTGCTTGAAGTCATGCAGGAGGTCGTCACCCTCGGCCGCAAACGGGGGGTCAATCTGGATCCCTCGTACGCCGATCACCGGCTGGAATTCTGTGCCGGCCTCCCGCCCACTATGACATCCTCGATGTACCACGACCTCATCCGCGGCAACCGGCTGGAATTGCCCTGGCTCAGCACTACGGTCGCCGCCGCATCAGCGGACTTGGGACTGGCCGCTCCGCGAAACGCGACAATTGCCGACATTCTGGCCCCCTTCGAAAACCCCGTCCGGATCTGACGCACCCCCCCCAGCAAGCCAGCCAGCCGGCAAGCCACGCGGTTATACGGCTGCCGGCAACGAAGAGAGGAATACCATGGACTATTTCCTGGACAAAAGCCACGGCAAGTTCGGTTTCTCGGCTGAACTTGAACCGGCCTTGGTGATCCTGCCTGGCACGGGCGAACGGATCGGGTTTGAGACCAGCGATGAGGTCTACGCTCAGCTCCACGAACATCACGATATCGCCAAACTGACAGTCCAGATCAACCCTGTCACCGGTCCGGTTTATGTTGAAGGAGCCTGTACCGGTGACGCGCTTGCCGTTACCATCCACGAGATCAGGCTGAAGGACCGCGGCTGGGCTGTCAGCTTGCCGGGCGTCCGGGCACTGCAGCACGTTATGGGTTCGGATATGTTCACCCGCCGGGTTCCCATCGACGACGACGGCGTGCACGTAACCGAGCGGCACGTTTTTGCGCCGCTGCCGATGATCGGATGCATCGGCACAGCACCGGCGCGCGGCACAAACTCCACCGTCATGCCCTCCTACAGCCAAGGCGGGAACATGGACCTGACGGACTGCCGGCCCGGCTCCATTGTGTACCTTCCCGTCGAGGTGGACGGCGGATACCTTTCCATCGGGGATATCCACGCCATCATGGCTGAAGGGGAATCCTCCTTTGTCGCCATCGAGGCCGAGGGCATTGCCGTGGTCAGCATCGATCTGGTCAAGGGCATGAATCTTCGCGCACCCCGGGTGGAAACTGCCCAGGACTGGATTTTTGTTGGGCTCGGCGACCCAGTCCAGGACAGCATCACCCGGGGCTATGAAGATATGTTTGCCTTCCTGACCGAAGAACATGACTGGAGCCCGTCAGACGCCTATGCCGTGATGAGCGCCGTCGGCCATTCAAGCCTTGGCGGCCCGACCGGTTCCGCCGTTCCCGACCCGCTCCATCCGATGACCGCCCGTGGGGCTGTGACGGTTCACCGGCTCCCCAAGCGTGTCCTTTAGCCGGCCGCCATCAGGTCCACGCCGGTGCCGGGGAGGCCAGGTCCACGATAATTCCGTCGGGAGTGCGCAAGTAGGAACTAATTTGGCCCCACGGTTTGACCTCGGGCGCCCGCAGCCCAACCGCGCCGGCCGCGATGGCCCGGGCGAAATCTGCTTCGACGCGCTCGGATACCAGAGATAGTTCCACGCTCACCGTAGACGAGGAGGGTGCACCGGCGACGTATCCATCAGGCAGGTGCTGCTGCCCCGATGCATACGATCCGAAAGCGATAACGGTCTGACCGCTTTCGACCTCGCCGTAGCTCCCCGGCTGAACAACCGACGTCTTCATGCCGAAGGCCTTCTCGAAAAAGGCCAGTGACGCTTCAACGTCCTCGACGTAAATTATGGTTTTTGCGAATTTCATCGAAATCGATCCTCTGCTGCGAAATGGTTGCTGCTGACACGGGATGTGGTGCGCCTGGTTTCAGGGCGGCCCCGGTCCCATTCCTTTGACGAAGCCCCGCCACAAAACGTGACACTCCGGCCGTTTCCGGCTGGAGAGACGCCGCGGTCTTTCCCGTTGGAAAGACGCCGCGGCGCGGGTGTCACACCGACGGGGTTTGAATCGTCAACCAAGGAAGGCCACCGCTGAAAGGATGGAGCCGTGAAGGAACAACAAAAGCTCGCCGCCGAGTTCGAGGCAAACCGCTCCCACCTGCGCGCAATAGCGTATCGGATGCTCAGTTCATCCCATGACGCGGACGACGCCGTCCAGGAGACCTGGCTTCGGCTGAGTCGAACGGACACTGACAGCATCGGGAACCTCACCGGCTGGCTGACCACTGTGCTCGGACGCGTGTGTCTGGACATGCTCCGCTCCCGCAGTTCACGCCGGGAGGATGCGTTATCCGAACCAATGTTCGATCCGTCCGGCGGCCCGCGCGGGGGTACCGGCGCGGAGACCGATCCCGAGCATGAAGCGGAACTTGTTGACGCCGTCGGCCTTGCCCTGCTTGTTGTCCTCGATACGCTCGCGCCCAGTGAGCGGCTGGCATTCGTGCTGCACGACGTCTTCGCCGTGCCATTCGAGCAGATTGCCGGCATCCTTGGTACCTCCTCCGGTGCGGCCCGACAGCTGGCCAGCCGGGCCCGGCGTCGCGTGAGAGGCGCTCCGCCAGAATCCACGCCTGATCCATCGCGGCACCGGCAGCTTGTCGACGCCTTCCTCGCTGCCTCCCGGAGTGGTAATTTCACGGCGCTGCTGGAGCTGCTGGATCCCGGTGTCGTACTGCGCGCTGACTCCGCAGCTGTTTCCACCGGCGCCGAGCGAGAAGTGCTGGGCGCCGATGCTGTGGCAAAAACCTTTTCTGGCCGCGCCCAAGCCGCGCAATCGGCCAGCGTTGACGGCAACGCCGGTGCCGTGTGGGCCCCCGGCGGTAAACCGCGGGTGGTGTTTTGCTTCACTGTCAACGCCGGGCAAATTACCGCGATTACCATGCTCGCCAATCGGGACCACATCCGGCGGCTCAATCTGGTCATCCTGGACGCCTGACATCTGCCGAGAAGCGCGGCAGCACCCCACCCGAAGGGCCTCACTTCAGCGCTGTCACTTCAGCTTTGTCACATCAGCTCTGTCACTTCAGCTTGGCCATTTCAGGACAGGCGCAGCGCCGCCTTGCGGGCCTTGACGGCGCTGAAGTAACTGCCAGCAGGCCGAAGCCAGATCAGAACTGTGGCGATGACGGCCGCGATAACCTGGACGGCCCCGACGCCGTAGCCGCTGGCGATGTTCAGCAGGGAAAGCACGGTGATGATGGTCAGGACGATCCTCGCCCAGTTGGCGCCCTTTTTCATAAAGAAGGCGAAGAGCACGAACAGCACCACCCACACGACGGCGAAGATGATGCTGACGGCGATGCCTGCCGCGATGAAAGCGTTGAGGGTGTCCTCGGAAACCTGTTGTCCCTGATTTGAAAGCTGCTGCCGCAGGGCTGGTTTCGAACCGCCGATGGCGCCCAGCCCAATGATGAGGCTGACAACGCTCAGGGCAGCAGCGGCAATATACAACCAGAAAGCGACCACCACCTGCCGGGGTGCCGGCAGCGCCACATATTGTGGCTGTCCGGGTCCCAGAGAGGATCCCTGTCCGCTGTAGGACGGAACCGCGGAGGAGGATTGGTACGGAAAATTGTCCTGTGGGGTCGTCATTCCTGAACTCTAACCACACCGACGGACATTGTCAGCACGCAGCCCAGTTCCGCCACTTTTCCCAAAAGCGCCCCAGCTGACGGAGCGTTGACTCTCAGCTCTCGGCCAGCTCTCGGCCGAATCTCTGGCCGAATCTATGACAGCTGCCGGCGAAGAGTTGGTTAGTGCGGCCCTCCGACTTCGCCGCTGTTGACCAGCTGGTCAGCAATGTCGTAGAGCTTGATATTTGCGTCCTGGCTGGCGCGGATGAGCATCAGGAATGCCTGCTGACCGGTGATTTTGTAGCGCTCCATCAGAATGCCTTTAGCCTGGCCAATTATGTCCCGGCTGCTCAGTGCCTGCTGCAGCTGGCCGGTTTTTTGCGCATCAGCGAAGGCCACCGCCGCGTGGGCCGCGATCAGGAGGCCGACGTGTTCGGATTCATCCGTGAAAGCCTTGGCGGTGCGCGAGTAGAGGTTCAGCGCGCCAAGGTTGTCGCCTTCGACATACAACTGGAAGGAAAGCATGCTGGCCGCTCCAGCCGCATTGGCCTTCCGGGCAAATCCGGGCCAGCGCTCTTCCGCCGCCATGTCCGGGACGCGCACTGTGCGGTGTTCGTAGACGGCATCCAGGCACGGACCCTCGCCGGTCTCGGCCTGCAGTGCGTCGACCTTGGCCGCCAGTTCACTGGACGCCGCCCGCGAGGACACGTCCTTGCGCCCTGTCACCACACTGATGGAGCCTTCATCAACACCGGGGATCAGTTCAATCGCTGCATGCACCATGGCGGTCAAAATGGCTTCGGCATCCTCTTCCTGCTGCAGGGTACGTGCCAGCGCCCCAAGCCGCACCGCCAGCTTGTCCTGGCCTGACGCCGCAGCGGGTCCGGCGTCCTGGAATGAGAAGCCATCCTGTTCGGCCGCTTCGCTCTCATTCACTTGGCACTTCCACCACGTTCGGCCGCCTTAGCTTCATTCAAACTGCTCATCCCCCGTCGCGCAGTGATTCGGCAGAAGGTCCCTGCCTTCCTTCACCCTAACGCCCGCGGTCAATGGGGCAACAGCCTCGGGACTGCCGGCCTCGGAGGTGGTTTATGATGAGCGGGTACGGTTTAGCCAAAAGCCGGTAGCGCGCTTTTCGAATTGAGCGTCGACAATCGAGTCCAGACCGTCTTTGTTCACAGGGGTCAGGGGTTTCCTGCGACGTCAATGCCGCGGAGTATTTATCGGAACGGCAATCCCCACATGGCCATCGACACCAGCCAATACCACGACTCTCCCGCATCCGCTGTCAACGACTATCTGCAGTCGCTGATCCTCGAAAGCCACGACATCGGGGCATTCCTCGACGGGCTGGCCCGCTTTTCCGCTGAAAGTCTCTCCACTGCCGGAGACGAAGTGTTGTGCGGAATTACTCTGCTGCGGGACCGAAAGGCGGCCACAGTTGCCAGCAGCAGTGAATACGCGCGCAAAATGGACGAAATCCAGTACAGCTTCGGCGATGGTCCATGCATGACGGCATCCCGAGAGCAAATCACCATTCACGTTCCCGATCTGGAATTGAACCAGCGCTGGCCCGAGTACGCGGCCACCGTTCTGGAACACGGTATCCGGTCCATCCTGGCCGTGCCTTTCAATCTGGAAGGTGATGCCCGGGCCGCGCTGAACCTGTATTCGGAACAGGTCGGCAAATTCGACTCGGCCGCGCTTGAGAAGGCCGAGACCTACACCAGAGCCACCTCCAAAGCCCTCCGGCTGGGCCTGCGCTTTGCCCAGCACGTCGATACCGCCACAGACCTCCGGTCGGCGTTGGAATCGCGGACCATCATCGACCTCGCGGTAGGCATCATCATGGCGCAAAACCGGTGCGGCCAAGGAAGCGCCATCGAAATCCTCAAGTCCGCCTCCGGCAGCCGCAACATCAAGCTCCGCGATGTGGCAGCGACCTTGGTGGAATCCATCAGCGACGAAGCTCCAAGTACGCATTTCGACTACTGATTTCCGGCGCCCGGGCCGGCGCCTCCACTCCGCATGCCGGAGAGGTGGGCCGATCAGCCCAAATCAGAACGCAGGGTTGATACCATTCCAGCCCGAACCGGCACGCACCCGGGACAGCCAGCCCCCTGACCCATTGCCTGGATACAACCAGAGGACGCCGGAACCGTCCCGCGCGAGCACGTCGGATGCGCGGTCTCCACTCAGGTCGCCCGGGCTTAGTAGCGCCGTCATGGACTGCCAACCGTGACCGACCAGGACCCGCGGCAGCCAACCCCACGTCCCATTACCCGGATACAGCCACAGGTTGCCGCTGGCAGTCTCGCGCGCCAGGACGTCGGTTGTGCCGTCGCCGTTGAAATCGCCCGGTCCAACGATGGCGTTGAAGATGTTCCAGCCGCTGCCCACCCGGACCCGCGGAAGCCAGCCGCCATGCCCGTTCCCCGGGTAGAGCCACAGATATCCAGTCGCCCTCTCCCGAGCCAGCACGTCGACCAGCTGGTCCCCGTTGAAGTCCCCGGGGCCAACAATGGTGCTGAAGGCGTTCCAATCGCTGCCCACCCGGACCCGCGGAAGCCAGCCGTCATGCCCGTTCCCCGGGTAGAGCCACAGATATCCAGTTGACGTCTCACGCGCCAGCACATCCTGGCGCCCGTCACCGCTGAAGTCCCCGGGTGTCTCCAAGGCATTGAACGAGTTCCATCCGGCCCCGATTTGGACCCCGGCCAGGAGCGAACCATGTCCATTCCCGGCGTACATCCGCAGGGCCGCGGTGGCGCTCACTCTGGCAAGAACGTCACTGTTCCAGTTTCCGTCGAAGTCGGACGTCGAGCCCGACAAGCTGGCCGCGGGCACCGGCAGCGCCCCAAATGCATAGGTGCCACAGGTCAGGTCGTAGTCCCGCACGTCGTCGTACCATTGCGCCAGGTAAACGTGTCCCGCCGAAAAACTGGGCTGCGTGCACCTGTCCAATGCCTCTGTCGGGTAGTCGAGCCGACCCGCTGTGGCCCAAACCGGGACACCGGGAAGCCGCCACGATCCCGTGATGCTTTGCCACGCTGACGTGTAGGAATACAGCCCATAAGACCGCCCGACGTCATGCAGCCCACGCATCAGGCCTTCAATAACGTAGCGGTTTTCACTCTGCTGCCGGCCGCCGCCGGTGGGCCAAGGTTGAGCCGTCCGAGGTTCGACGTCGATCCACACCACGGGCGCCGCAAAACCAGTCTTCTGCAGGCTCGCGGCGGCGAAACGGGCCTCAGAATAACCGACATTGGACAACTGTCCCGCCCGGGTCCGCGTGGACCAAGGCCCCCGTGAACCGTAGGACGCAAGCTGCGCCGTCGTGGGGAACGCCGCCAAGGTGTAGGCCTGCGCCGGCTTGGCGTTCGTCTTCGCCCAGTTCACCTGCGACGCCAGGCAAGGGTTCTCTGTGAAGGGAAGCCCCTTCGTCAGGCCGATGACGACGAACTTGGCTGAGGCGGGAGGCAACGGGAGCCCGAATCCACCAGCGGCCACCGAGCACTGCGGCCAGGAAACATCATTTCCGTACTGCGTGGCTGCGGCAACGGGCTGGGCGCCAACTGTCAAAAACCCGACTACAAGCACCCACGCCAGAGAAACTGCAAACCAGCGTCGAACCAGGCCACTCATGACCGTCCTTCCGTTCCACCACAAGTTAACCACCGGCGGCTCCGGAGCACCAGAGTATAGACCCATTCAATGTTTAGCCGCCGGGCAGTGAGGTACTAGGATGACCAGTATGGGAATAGTAATGACACTTATCATCGTTGGAATCGTCCTCCTCATCCTGGGTATCGCCGTGAAAGTCGCGTCGTTCCTGCTCTGGATTGGCATTATCCTGCTCGTCATCGGCGCCGTCATGTGGGTGCTGCGGGCGGTCAAAAGCCGGGCCTGAGCGCCGTCGGATTGCCGCCGGTTCATCGGCGGCAATCCGGCCTTAGGGTTAGCCCATATCCACATATTCAGTTTCTCGAACGCCGGCACCGGCACGGTGCCTTCCGCGTTCGGTCATCCATGTTCATGAATATGGACAAGATGATGGGCAGCGATTTCGAAAAGGGCCCCGCGGCATCGGCCTATGTGGTCGGCACCAATTCCTCAGCGGCGTGAACCGCACCACGCCAGCAGTCTCTCCACCGGCCAAGTGGTGATAATCCGCTCCGCAGGAACATCATTCAGCGCCGCGCGCTCGGCCCCGTACTGCAGGAAATCCAGCTGACCTGGGGCGTGCGCATCGCTGTCAATGCTGAACAGGCAGCCAGCCTCAAGGGCAAGCTGGATGAGTTCGTCCGGAGGGTCCCGGCGTTCCGGCCTGGAATTGACCTCCACGGCGACCTCATTTTCTGCGCAGGCAGCGAAGATCAGCTCGGCGTCGAAGTCCGACGGCGGACGCGTGCCCCGCGATCCCTGCACCAATTGCCCCGTGCAGTGGCCGAGCACGTTGGTGTGCGGATCCCGAATCCCGCTGAGCATTCTGCGCGTCATGGTCTGCCGGTCCGAGCGGAGCTTGGAATGCACGCTCGCCACCACCACATCCAGCTTGTCCAGCATCTGCGGTGTTTGATCCAGGTCCCCGCTCTCCAGAATGTCCACTTCAATGCCAGCCAAAAGACGGAAGCCGTTGCGGCCGTCGTCGAGCTGTGCCAGCAATTCAAGCTGCTTGTCGAGGCGCTCTGCGCTGAGTCCGTTGGCGATCTTGAGGTTGGGCGAGTGATCGGTCAGGGCCAGGTACTGCCGGCCCAAAAGCACCGCGGCGTCAACCATGAGCTCGACGGGGGAACCGCCGTCCGAGAAGTTGCTGTGGCTGTGCAGGTCCCCTCGCAGAGCACGGTGCAGTTCCCCGCCGCCCTCCACGAGTGGAGCCGCACCACGGCCGCGGACGTTTTCAAGGTATTCCGGCACCACGCCGTCCACGGACTGCCGGATGACCTCGAAGGTCCTGCCGCCGATCCCCTTTATGTTTTTGAGCCGACCGTCCCGGGCACGATCGGCCAGCTCCTGGGGTCCCATCCCACCGACAATTTCGGCCGCTTTGCGGAATGCCTGCACCTTAAACGTCGGAGCAAGTTCACGTTCGAGCCAGAAAGCAATTTCATTGAGTGCGTCAACAGCATCCATGCAGCCATCTTTCCACCATGCTGGCGACGGTGCCGGGAAGCCGGGCAATTCTCAACTCAGGATGCCGACTACCCGGACTGCTCAGCCTTGGCCAACTCGTCAATCTTGTCCAGCTGAACGTAACGGAGCTGGCGGACCAGGCGCAGGGTTGGCTTGAGGGCGAAGCAAATGGAGCCCACCAGGAAGCACCACAGGGCAGCGGTCATCGCAGACGGAAAGAAGAACATAATGCTGCCTGCGATGAATAACCCGGCTGCGGTGAAATCAACGATCGTGTAAATTACTTCGATCGTCGCGTAAAGGCGTGCATGCGCGGGGCTCTTGTGGTCTTTCGGATCGAACAGTGGCATTTGAGTGGCACCTCTCAGGCAGCAGCTGCGAACGAACGGGGAGGATCGCCGCCACTGGAAAAACGTCTTCCCTTCCCGACAGGCTATCGCTCAATCTGGTCGGACGGATTCAAGGTACGAGCTGCACCGCCGGGCGGTGTGGATGGTTGTATCGGACCAGGAGGTCCGGTTCCACCTCAAGCTGCTCCTGATATGCCAGCACTGCCGCGAGGGTGAACTGGGATTGAACCGGCGTCCGTTGCCGCAGCGCCGGCTCGTCCATCCTCAGGTGCACTGTGAGATCAAAGTCCAGCCAGCGCCCCAGCAGCATGGGTCCTGCCACCAGCATCACCAGCCCCGCCGGTGCCTGCCGCCGAAGGACTCGGACGGAGCGGTCGGTGCCGGCGTTCCGCAGCCGCGGCAGCCACGACGGCGGGATTCCACAGCTGGCGCCGAGCGGATCGAGAACTTCCCTGCCCAACGCGCCATAATCGAACCACGCGGAGGCGAAACTGTCCGGATCGTCGCGGCCATTCTCGAAGCGCTGGGAAGCCGGAAGCTGGAAGTCATCAAGATCCACCAAGGCTGACGGCCGTCCGGTCTCCTGCAGCCAGACCGCCACTCGCTCGGCGAGTGCCCGTGGGTCCCCGGCTGCGGGTCCGTCCACGGCAACCCGGAGGAGACCGTCGTGTTCGAGGCAACGCTCTCCAATCAACCGGACCAAGCCATCGGGCGTATAAGGGGCGAACTGTGGCATCCTCCAATTATCCCGTCCGGCCAACGTTGGTGGATAACTGAGGACTTGCGCAGCCAGCGACCAACGCTCCGAAACCGTTAAAGTCCACGCCCGGGCTCCCCATCCGTCACCGGGCGGAGCTAAACAGCCGTCCCGCTGCGGCGGGCTGGCGCGATATCGATAACTGTGACTCCGGCCGGGGAGGTGTCACCGGCCATATCCATCAGCGCATCCGGCACCTGTTCAAGCGTGATTCTGCGCTCGATCAGTTTTTCCGGGCGGAGGACCTTGGAGGCAACGAGGCTCAGCAGACCGCTGTAGTCCTTCGCCGGCATCCCATGGCTGCCCAGTATGGTCAGCTCCTTGGCAATGACGGCGGACATGGGGAGGACGGGATCGGACGGGAAAAGCCCGATCTGCACGTGCCGTCCACGTGGCAGCAGAGAGAGGATGCCGGCCGCTGCCGTCTCCGCCCGGCCCAACGCGTCCACCGAGACGTCGATGCCTGCCGGCACGAGCGACTTGATCGCCTGCACCAGCGAGTCCGGAGACATGCCGCGGGAGTTGATTGACTGGAAAGCGCCAAGGTTGCGGGCACGTTCCAGAGGCTCATCGTTCACATCGACAGCAACGACCTGTGCGCCGAGGGCGACGCCAATCATGACGGCGCTAAGCCCCACTCCACCGCAGCCGACGACGAGGAGCCTTTCACCGGCTTTGAGGTTCGCCTGATGCGCCATGCCCCGGTAGGCGGTGGCAAAGCGGCAACCCAGCAGCGCGGCAGCACCGCTGTCAAGGTCGGCGGGTACCGGGATGAGGTTATTATCCGCGTCGTGCAGAGCAACAAGTTCTGCATATGAGCCCCAGTGCGTAAATCCGGGCTGGGTTTGGTTCCGGCAAACCTGCGCGTTCCCGGAAAGACATTCCGGACAGGTGCCACAGGCGCAAACAAACGGCACGGTCACGCGCTCCCCCGTGCCGAAGCGCTTCACTTCCGGACCAACCGATTCAATCACCCCGACCAATTCATGCCCGGGCACGTGCGGCAGTGCGATTCCGCCATCGTGACCCAACCAGCCGTGAACGTCGCTGCGGCACAATCCTGTTGTCTCAACACGCACGACGACGCCGCCCGGAGTCACTGCCGGTTTCGGCACTTCCCGCAACTCAGGCCGCTGACCAAAGTAATCGAATTGAATTGCCCGCATTTGTACCTCCTGGCTGAAATGGCCCGCTGCGCCACTCGGTGACCCTACGGTCGCTGGAAACCTACATTGGCAAAGGCTCCCGCGCGCAGTTGCAGGACCAGCCATGGGCTGAAGGCAAAGGGGACCATGGCTACCGAGCGTTCCAAGCTGGCCGGATCAACCCACGCCCACTCGCAGACTTCGTTCGGATTGGGTACCAGCGCATCATTGGGATTGTGCTGTTGGCGGGCAACGAAGACCGGGCAGAGCTCATTCTCGACGATTCCCGAGGCGTCAACCGCACGATAGCGGAAGTTGGGAAGAACGATTGTGGGCTCCGAAAGCTCAAGGCCAAGCTCGTCCGCGGCCCGCCGCCTGATGGCATGGTCAAAGGTTTCGCCCGGCGCTGGGTGGCCGCAGACGGAATTTGTCCAGACGCCCGGCCATGTCGCTTTCGATAACGCTCGGCGGGTGACCAAAGTTCGTCCCGCGGCGTCAAAGATGTGGCAGGAAAAAGCCTGATGAAGCCGGGTCGTCGTTGTGTGCACGCTCGCCTTGCGTTCAACCCCCACCTGCCGGCCGTCGTCGTCCAGCAGACAAACCAACTCCTCGGACCCTGGAATCTGTTCCGTTTCCAACCCGCTCACGTCGTTCCCTTCCGCTGTCTAAGGACAGCGTAGCCAGCAAATCCAGCGCCAGGAACCCGGCTGCGGCGAAGACCGGATATTTGCTGTCCGGATATCTGGGCTCCGAACTTCAGGACGCGGAGTCAGGACTGCCTTCCTGCTCTACCCAAGTCCGCTTATTATTCGATCATTTGATTATCAAATGGTTTTTTAAGCTGTGCTATCTTTGCGGGATGGAGGAGAAGCCCGCGAAGCTGCAGGACCGCGAGAGCCGGCACGAGGCGTCCCGGCTGATGCGCCGGATCCTGGTGCTCAACCGGGAGGTTGAGAAGGCGCTGGGACGTGAGCTCGAAGTGAACGCGACGGATCTGGAAGCCATGCAGCGGCTGATGGAGCGGGGACCCCTGAGTCCCAGTGCCCTGGCGCAACTGCTGGGGCTCAGCACCGCTGCGGTGACGGTGGTGGTGGACCGCCTGGTCAAGGTGGGGCATGTCTCACGGGAACCACACCCTACTGACCGCCGGAGCCTGCTGGTGGTTCCCACGCCGCGATCCAGCCGGCGGGCAATGGACAGCCTGCTGCCCATGATTATGGAGATCGACGGATTAGTCTCCCGTTACCCGTGGGAGCAGCAGGCTGCGATTACTGACTACCTGGCCCGGACGGTAGAGGTGTTGGAGCGCAGACTGCTCGTGCCACCGGCCGCACAATCCGAAATGGGGAATGCCTGATGTCGGTGCCCGAAGTGCCGCCCTATGTCCCCGGCCTGCATGCGGTGCCAATGCCACGGGAAAGCACCGAGTGGCTGCACCTCGCGCCAGCACCTCTCGTGGGCCGCGACGGCTCCGGTCCAGTTCTGGATGCCTATCTGATGCAGGTTAATACCGTGCTGCATGATTTCTTTACCGCCTCCCGGCTTCGGGCACACCGATTGACGCCGCGCTTCGCAACGCTGTGGGAGGCACTGCAGACGACGACGGAAGGAGGGAAGCGTTTCCGGCCCCGGCTGGTGTTCACGGCCTGCGACGGATTAGGTGGAGCCGACTTGAAAGCCGCGGCCGTGATCGGCGCAGCCTTCGAGCTGCTGCACACCGCGTTGATTGTTCACGACGACGTGGTGGACCGGGACTTCGTGCGCCGCGGACGGCCAAATGTTTCCGGCCGGTATCTGGCCCGGGCGCTGGAGCTGGGACTGCCTCAGAGCGAGGCGGAACACCGCGCGTTGTCCGTGGGTGTGGTGGCCGGGGATCTGGCCTTGTTCAGCGCCTACCGCTTGATCGATGGGGCCGTGGTCTCCAGATCCACCCGGTCCCGGCTGCTCGGGATTTTGGATGACGCCGTCTTCGCTTCCGCTGCCGGAGAGTTGCTGGACATTGAGTTTTCCTTCCCTGACGAGGATCCGCTGATCCAGGACGTGGTAGCCATGGAGCGGCTGAAAACGGCCGTCTATTCCTTCGAGGCACCACTGAAAGCCGGCGCCGTACTGGCCGGGGCAGGGGCTGACACGATCGCCGGACTGGGCGAAATTGGCCACAGTATGGGCATCGCCTACCAGATCATCGATGATCTGCTGGGAGTCTTCGGCGATGAGGCAGGAACCGGGAAAACCACCCTCGGGGATGTGCGCGAGGGCAAGCGGACCGTATTGATGAGCCATGCGGCCGGCCAGCCGGAGTGGGCGGCCATCGCCGGCCACCTCGGAAACCCGGAGCTCTCCCGGGAGCACGTGCAAGAGGTCCGGGACCTGCTGACCAAGTCCGGGTCCCGGGCCCACGCCGAACAGTTGGCCGTACGGTATGCCGACCGGGCCCGGGCCCGAATAGACTGCCCGGACATCCCCGAACCCTTACGCCGTGGGCTTGAGCCGATGCTGAGCGCCTTGCTGGAGCGATCGCGATGAGCGCGGCAAGCACATCCAGCGCGGATCTCTACGACCAGGTCGCCGCGGCCGCTGCCAGCGTGGTGATACGCCGCTATTCCACCTCATTCGGATTTGCCGCGCGGCTGCTGCGCGGGCCGCTGCGTCAGCACATCGAGAATATCTATGCCTTGGTTCGCATTGCCGATGAGGTGGTGGATGGAGCCGCGGCAGCCCGGGTTGACGCTGCCGGAGTGTTCGGGCAGCTCGAGAGGCTGGAGTCCGAGTGCCTGCACGCCCTCGAATTCGGTTACAGCACCAACCTGGTGGTGCATGCCTTCGCACAAACCGCCCGGACAGCGGGCTTCGGCCCCGAGCTGAGCAAGCCCTTCTTCGCTTCCATGCGCTCGGATCTGGCGCCGGGGCCGCTGGGACAGCAGGGATTCGAGCAATACGTCTACGGCTCGGCGGAGGTCGTGGGGCTGATGTGCCTGCGCGCTTTCCTTATCGGTCAGCCGAACCCCGACGCACAATTTGAGCAGCTGCAGGACGGTGCCCGCCGGTTGGGCGCGGCCTTCCAGAAAATTAACTTTCTGCGGGACTTGGCGGCCGACTTCCACGACTTGAAGCGCAGCTATTTTCCGGGCATCAGCCCCGAACAGCTGACGGATGCGCAAAAGAACTTGCTGCTGGATGACATTGACGCCGACCTGGCCATCAGCCGCAGCGCCATTACGCAGCTGCCGGCGACCAGCAGGAGCGCGGTGGTTCTGGCACATTCACTTTTTGCCGAGCTGTCCCGCAGGACACGCCGAACCCCTGCGCAGGAGCTGCTGCACCGTCGGATTCGGGTTCCCAATCCGGTCAAGACACGGCTGGCAGCCGCAGCCGTCCTCGGCCAGAACGGGCTCAGCTACCCGGAACGGGTCCGCTCGTGATGCGCCGCCGGCCTGCCCGCGGCGCAGACGCTCAAGGCGCGCAGCGGGCGGTGGTGATCGGCGGCGGTATTTCCGGCCTCGCCGCGGCGGCCCTGCTGGCACGCCGGGGCTACAGTGTCACGCTGCTGGAACAGCACGACGACGTCGGCGGCCGCGCAGGCCGGTGGGAGTCGGAGGGCTTCACCTTTGACACCGGACCGTCCTGGTACCTCATGCCTGAGGTCTTCGATCACTTTTACCGCTTGCTCGGCACCAGCGCGGCAGAGCAGCTTGACCTGGTTCGGCTGGACCCGGCGTACCGGGTCATTTTTGAAGCCGACCACACACCGGTGGACCTTCCGGCCGGACGCAGCAACGCCGTCGAACTTTTTGAAGCCCTGGAACCCGGTGCGGGAGCGGGGCTGGAGGCGTACTTGGACTCCGCGCACCAGACCTACACGCTGGCCCTCCGGCACTTCCTCTACACGTCCTTCCAGTCCTACCGCACGTTCCTGCGGCCGGAAGTCCTGTTCCGCCTCCCCCGGCTGCTGCGTTTATTGCTGCAGCCGCTGGACGGCTTCGCGGCCCGCTTCGTCCGCGATCCCCGGCTGCGCCAGATCCTCGGCTATCCGGCCGTGTTTCTGGGCGCCTCCCCCTTTAGCGCCCCCAGCCTGTTTCATCTCATGAGCCACCTGGATCTCACGGACGGCGTGCTGTACCCGATGGGTGGGCTGCAGACGGTGATCCGTTCCATCCGCGACCTGGCCGAAGCCCAGCAGGTGCGGATCCTCACGGGAGCCCGGGTCACCGAGATCCGCACTGAACCCACCGGCCACCGCATGCGTCCGGCCCGGGTCACAGGTGTGCGCTACGCCGGTCCCGATGGAGCAACTCTGGACCTGTCCGCGGATGTGGTGGTGGGCGCGGCAGACCTGCACCACATGGAAACGACACTGCTGCCCACGCGGCTGCAAACATACGGCGAGGCCTACTGGAACCGCCGCATCTCCGGGCCCGGTGCGGTGCTGCTGTGCCTCGGCGTGGAGGGCGAGCTGCCCCAGCTGGAGCACCATACCCTGCTGTTCACCTCGGACTGGAAGGATAATTTCGGCCGCATCTTCGGCGCCGCGACCTCCGTGCCGGATCCCGCGTCGCTGTACATCTGCCGGCCCAGCCGCACCGACCGCTCGACCGCACCGGCCGGCAGCGAAAATCTGTTTGTCCTGGTTCCAGTGCCCGCAGACCCGACACTGGGCCGCGGCGGCGTGGACGGCGACGGTGATGAGCGGATCGAACTAATTGCCGACGCCGTGATAGAACAGATCTCGAGCTGGGCCGGAATTGACGATCTGGCCGGCCGCATTCGGACCCGACGAACCATCGGACCAGGAGATTTTGCCGCCGACCTCAACTCCTGGCGGGGTGGCGCCCTGGGACCGGCGCACATTCTGCGGCAAAGCGCTTTTTTCCGCTCCGGCAACGTCAGCCGAAAGGTGGCCGGACTGGTGTATGCGGGCAGCTCCACCATCCCCGGCGTTGGCCTGCCGATGTGCCTGATCAGCGCGGAACTGGCCGTCAAACAGCTGGCCGGTGACCGGAGCAGCGACCCGCTGGCCGAACCGCTCAGCCGGATGAAACCGCAGACGGGAACGGCGGCCTCTGGTTCTCGCGGAACGGCGGCACACCACTAATGGGGTTTCTCTACCTTGCCGTGCTGCTGCTGTCGCTGTCTGGATTGACCATGCTCGATTGGCGCTACCGGCTGTTCTTTTTCAGCCATCCGGTCCGGGCCGCCCTGGTTCTCGCCATTGGGGTGGGGTTCTTTCTGGCTTGGGACTCGGCGGGCATTGGGCTTCAGATTTTTTTCCGCGCCGAGACAGGCATCATGACAGGCGTCCTGCTGGCTCCTGAGCTGCCGCTGGAAGAACTCTTCTTCCTGACATTTCTCTGTCAACTGGCCATGGTCCTGTTCACTGCCTTATCCCGGCGAGCGCAGACGGGAAGTTTTAAGCCTGCGCCGCCAGCCGCAGAAGTCGCACCGCCTGGCGCGGGAGCCCCGATGTCAGCCACGGAGCTCACGCCACCAGCCACGGCAGCCCCGTTGCCAGCCATGGGGCTCACGCCACCAGCCACAGAGGCCGCGCCCGCCCCGTCCCGGGAGGGGTCGGCATGACGTACTGGGCTCTGAACGCGGTCTTCCTGATTCCCGCCGCCGTCGTCTGTCTGCTCGCCTTCTGGCTGCGGCGTCGGGCGAAGTCTGCCGCCGCAGCCGCCCTGACCGCCATCGGTCAGTCCGCAGCGGTACTGCTGGCACTGACGTGCATCTTCGACAACGTTATGATCGCGGCGGGGCTGTTCAGTTACGGAGCTGGCAGGATTTCCGGGGCACGGATCGGACAAGCTCCGCTGGAGGACCTCGCCTACCCGCTTGCCGCCGTCGTGCTGTTGCCGGGACTGTGGCTCCTGCTTAGCCCCCGCCCGCTTCGGCCCCGGACCAATTCCGTGCTGCCGGCACCGGAGGGCAGTGCCGATGAGTGAACATCCCGGCACAGCATCACGGGCGCGGATCCTTTTCGTCTCCTCCAGGCCACTCTCCTGGGTCAATACCGCCTATCCCTTCGGCGCCGCCTACCTCCTCACGGCCGGCCACATCGATCCAACATTCGTGATCGGATGCCTGTACTTCCTCATTCCCTATAACCTGGCCATGTACGGCATCAACGACGTTTTCGACTACGAATCGGATCTGCGCAATCCGCGCAAGGGCGGCGTGGAAGGGGCCGTGCTGGACCTGTCCATGCACCGGATCACGCTGCTGGCCGCGGCCCTGACCAACTTGCCGTTCCTGGTTTACCTTGCAGTGGCGGGAAACCCGTTGTCCCTGCTGGTCCTGGCGGTCAGTGTTTTTGCCGTCCTGGCGTACAGCGCGCCCGGACTGCGCTTCAAAGAGCGTCCGTTCCTGGATTCGGTCACTTCAAGCACCCACTTCGTCAGCCCGGCCGTCTTTGGCTTGGCTCTGGCCCAACCTCACTGGACACCGGCACTCTGGGCGGTGCTGGGAGCCTTCTTCCTCTGGGGTGCGGCAAGTCATGCTTTCGGAGCTGTCCAGGATATCTCCGCAGACCGGGAGGCCGGGATCGGTTCGGTGGCCACGGTACTTGGCGGCCGCAGCACCGTCCGGTTGTCGGTCGCAATGTACCTGCTGGGCGGGCTGCTGATGCTGGCTGCCGATTGGCCCGGGCCGCTGGCGGCTCTGCTTGCGCTGCCGTATGCGCTTAATGCCGCGCCCTACTGGTTCATCCGGGATGCGGAGGCAACGGCCGCCAACGGGGGCTGGCGGCGATTCCTGTGGATCAACTTCCTGACCGGCTTCCTGGTCACCCTGCTGCTGATCTGGTACGCCCTTCGGATTCACGGATGATGCCCACGCTCTCCGTCGTCATTCCCTGCCGGAACGACGACGCCGCGCTGCAGCGCTGCCTGGCATCACTGGCGCGGCAAAGCCTTCCTCCAATGGAGGTGATTGTGGTGGACAACGCATGCTCCGACAACAGTGCCGGCACCGCTGCACGGTACGGCAGCATAGTGGTCGTCGAATCGAGAGTTTCGATCGGTGCCGCCGCTGCCGCCGGCTACGATGCCGCCCGCGGGCAGATCATCGTCCGCTGCGATGCCGACAGCCGGCCGCCGTCGGACTGGCTGGCACGAATCGCCGCGCATTTCGCCGCCGACCCGGACCTGGACGCGCTGACCGGGCCCGGTGTTTTCTATGGCATCTCCCGTCCCCGTGCCGCCGTGGCGCAGGCACTGTACATGACGGCCTACTTCCTCCTGATGGGGGCCGCCATGGCCCACTGGCCGCTGTTCGGATCCAATATGGCGATGCGCCGGACTCTCTGGTGCGATGTGCGCAACGGGGTGCATCGAACCGATCCACAAGTGCACGACGACGTGGACCTCAGCTTCCTGCTTGGATCACGGCGCATCCGCTGCGACCCGCGGCTGCGGGTGGGCATCTCGCCGCGCGCCCTCTACGGTGTCTCCAACGCGGAACTCCGCCTGCACCGGGCCCTGCACACCCTTCGGGTGCACTGGCAGCAGGAATCACCCGGTCGCCGATGGCAGCGCCGATTGCAGCGCCGGAGCTAACACCGCTCTTTAGGAATTGGGAAGCGGCCCGGCCGACTGAACAACGACGGCATTTGGGTACACCTTTGGTCGCGGTTTGTGGTGCCGGGGTTGCTGTCCCTACTTCGGCTAGGGCGCTTCGCCGACGCTGGCGACTGCAGCGCCGTCGGCCATGTCATAACGGAGGGTCGACGACGGCGGCGGCGGCCGTGGCGGCGGCTGTGGCGGCGGCTTCGCTGGAGTAAATTGGCATCCGGATCAGCTCCCTGTCGTACATCACCAGCGCATTGTTCTCCAGCAGCAGTTCGGAGCGCAGTTCGTTCCCGGTCCTTTTATCACGCTCGCTGCCGAAGATCCTGTTGTGCCGGTAGACCTGCCCCTCCCGTTCATAAAAGTAGGCGCCCCGTTCCGTCACGTGGTACTTGCTCGCCGGGGGCCTCGCGGCGCGCAACTCACCACGCAGATGCTCCTCAGTGAGGGAGATCCGGACTTGGAAGGTATTGTCCGTGCTGTTGCGGACCCGGTAATCCAGATAGTTGTACACGATCGACGTTCCGCTACCGAACGGGATTTGCCGGTTGAAATCGGGGAAAAGGTCCAGCTCCCCGTGATGGTGGTGCTCCACAATGTCCAGCGGACTGTGCAGCACCATCCAATGCAGCAGATTGGTGAACTGGCACATCCCGCCCGCGATGCCGGAATCCGGGCCCCCATGGCTGATGGTCAGCCCCATTCGGTATCCCTTACGGGCAGTGCAATGACCAACCAGTTCCCAAAAGGAAAAGGTCTCGCCGGGACGGATCAGGATGCCGTCGATGTGCGGAGCAGCCAGACCCAGGGTGACCGCCTTGTTCTCCTGCAGCTCCAAGTCAACGTTGCCCAGTCGGCGGCGGATCAGCGAATTATGCCGGTATACCGTCACCGGCAGCGGCGTCAGATCGCGGCTGGTGGCGAAGCGGATTCCGGCCAGGACATTCCGGATTCGGCGCTGCAAAATCATCCTTTCCACGGACAACCAGTAGGTCTGCGGCGACAACTGTGAAAACAACCGTCTGGCCAAATCGAACGATTCCCCCTATTGCCGGAACGCGGCTGCCTGACGCGATTGCGTTGAAGCGCTTGAATCAAGCTAACGGTTCTTTTCACCGGTGAGAATATACCCCCGCAGGAGGATGTGGGCATCGGCGCACCGGAGTAGCGTAAGGCTAGGTGAAAACAGCGGAGGAGGCCGGTTGTGGTGAAGCGTTCTTGGCGGCGGTGGTTGCCGGCTGCGGTGGTTCCCGCAGTAATCGCGGCTGCGGTTTTGGCCAGCGGTATACAGGCCTCTGCGGTGGGTCAACTGCCCGCCAAAACACCACAGGAGCTGATTGCGATGGTGAGCCAAAGTTCCGTTCGACAGTTCTCGGGAACGCTTGAGCAAAGCTCGCACCTCGGACTGCCCGAGCTCCCGGCCGCCGCGCCGGCGGCCGCTGCGGGTGCTCTGGAATTCCTGACCGGCAGCCATAGCGCGAGGATCTATGTCGACGGGCCGCAACGCCTGCGGGTGCAGGTGATGGACCAGCTGGCCGAGCGGGATCTTGTCCGCAATGGAAACCAAGTGTGGGGCTACAATTCAAAAGATAATTCCGCCATGGACTGGACTTCGCCGGCGCCGCCAACAAAATCGGCTCCAGCAGAACCGGCTCCCGCAGAAGGACCAACGCCCGGTGCCGGCCCGACGGCCGGCGTTGGCACAACGCCGAAGGAGCTGGCCGAGAACTTTCTCAGGGCCGTCACACCCAGCACGAACGTTTCGGTGGGTGAGCAGGTCCGCGTGGCTGGGCGGGACGCGTATCAGTTGGTCCTGGAACCCCGAAGCACTCAAACCCTCATCGGTTCGGTCTCCATCGACGTGGACGCGGCGACGGGGATGCCACTGGCCGTCAATGTCCGCGCCCGGGGACAGCAGGAAGCGGCGGCGAGCATTGCCTTCAGCAAACTGGATCTGAGCGCACCGCCGTCCTCGATGTTCACTTTTGCCCCACCAGCCGGTGCCACTGTTCAGCACGGGTCATCACCGCAGCAACACGTACCTCACGTCGACTCCGGGTTGAACGGCAATCTGCCGTTCAGCATTTCGGGAATGGGATGGGAATCCGTCCTCCAGTTACCGGCCCAGGCGGCGTCGACGGGGCCAAACTCCACGCAATTGGATCCAGCACAATCGAATCCTGCACAGTCGCATTCAGGGCAATTGAATCCAGGGCAGTTGAATTCAGGGGCCCTGAATTCAGGGGCCCTGAATTCGCCACTACTGGCGCAGGCCACCACCTCCGTAGCCGGTGGCCGCCTGCTCTCCACCGCGCTGCTGAACGTCTATTTGACCGATGATGGCCGGATTTTCGCCGGATCCGTTCCGCTGGACCGGCTCCAGGACGCGGCAGCCGCGAAGTGAGTCCAGCGCCGCAGGCTACGGGGCTGGCCATAGAAACACATGGGCTGAGTAAGCGGTTCGGAAAGCAGTTGGCCGTCGACGGCGTTGACGTGGCCGTTCCGGCCGGGTCCGTGTTCGGCTTCCTTGGTCCCAACGGTTCCGGCAAAACCACCACTATCCGAATGCTGCTCGGCTTAGCCACGGCCAGCAGCGGAAGCATCAAGATGCTCGGCCAGGACATGCCCGCCTGCTGGCAGACGGTCCTGCCGCGGGTTGGTGCCCTGGTGGAGGGCCCTGGCTTCTATCCCTTCCTCTCCGGAGCCGCGAACTTGATTCGGCTGGACAGCGCGGACCGGCATGCAAGCCCTGCCAGCCGGGCGGACCGGGTTGAGCAGGCCCTGTATCGGGTGGGGCTCGGCCACGCAGCCGGCAAGAAAGTCCGTGCCTACTCGCTCGGCATGAAACAACGCCTCGGAATTGCCAACGCACTGCTCTCGCCGCGGGAACTGCTGATTTTGGACGAACCGACCAACGGCCTGGACCCACAGGGGACGCGGGAAGTTCGCACCTTGGTCCGGTCGCTTACGGCCGGTGGCAGCACAGTATTCGTCTCCAGCCACCTGTTGGCCGAAATTGAACAGATCTGCACGCATGCTGCCGTTCTGAGCCAAGGTCGGCTGGTGGCGCAGGGAACCATTAACGAATTGCGTGGCGTCGGAGGGCGGCGCCTCCTGCTGCACACGCCCGACGGCGACGCTGCGCACCGCGTGTTGGAACGGCTCGGGCTGCGTCCGCAAAGCCAAAAAGCCGCGGACCCGGGCGCGGAGCGCGGCGGCACGATGATCGCCTCGGTGATTTCCTCGGTGATTTCAGCAGACTCCCCCGACCTCGATGTCATAGTCGCCGAACTCGTGCACAGCGGCATCCGCGTCCGCTCCTTTACCGAAGAACACAGCAGCCTCGAAGACCGCTTCGTGGCGCTCACGGGCGAAGGATTTGATAGTGCCCGCTGACCAGCCGAACAACCAGCCAGACAACCGGGGGCCTCATTTGCCCGCTGACCAGCCGAACAACCAGCCAGACAACCGGGGGCCTCATTTGCCCGCTGACCAGCCGAACAACCAGCCAGACAACCGTGGGCCTCATTTGCCCGCTGGCCAGCCGAACAACCAGCCAGACGACCAGCGGGCTAACCCGCCGGACAACCTGCCCGACGACCGGCCCGCCAATCAGGCGGTCGGTCCGGCCGCTGCACCGGTACTCCCCCGTCCCCGGCCGACGTCGGGCCGCGACCTTTTCTCCTCGGAGCTGGGCGTGCTCTTTCGGCGCCGCCGCACCTGGGCCATGTTGCTGGCCTTGGCAGCGGTGCCCGTGCTGATCGCCGTCGCGGTCCGTCTTTCCGAATCCGCGGTTCCTCCCGGTCGGGGACCGGCCTTTTTGGATCGCGTCACGCAGAACGGACTCTTCGTCGGATTCACCGCGCTGGTGCTCTGCATCCCATTGTTCCTGCCGCTGACAGTGGGCGTTGTCGCCGGGGACACGATTGCCGGCGAGGCGAACCTTGGCACCCTGCGGTACCTGCTGATTGCCCCGACCGGACGCCTGCGGCTGCTCCTAGCAAAGTTTGTCGGGGCCGCCGCGTTCGCCCTGACTGCTGCGCTGACTGTGCTCCTCGCCGGGGCAGGGATTGGGCTGGCGCTCTTCCCGGTTGGACCAGTCACCCTGCTCTCTGGGGACACCATCGGCGCCGGCGATACCGCCCTGCGGATGGCATTGCTGGCCTGCTACGTCACCGTTTCGCTGCTGGGCCTAAGTGCCATCGGTCTGTTCCTTTCGACGTTAACCGATATACCGGTCGGTGCCATGGCCGCCACCATCGTACTGTCGGTCGTGTCCCAGGTGCTGGATGCGCTTCCACAACTGGATTGGCTTCATCCGTGGCTGTTCTCGCATTACTGGCTGGGCTTTGCGGACCTGCTGCGTCAGCCGCTTTCCTGGACGTCCTTCGCGGACAATTCCATCCTGCAACTGGGCTACATCGCCATCTTCGGCGCCCTCGCCTACGGCAAGTTTGCCACGAAGGATGTGCTCTCTTAGGGCACCTCCGCTCTCTATAGGCTCCTGCACCGCTGTTCACCCTGTGCGGTGGTCCGTGGTGGCCTGTGGTGAGCCGCGGTAAGCGTCGGTGAGCCTGGGTGAGCCCTGTTGAGCCTGGAAGAGGCTGGATGAGGCTGGGGCCAATGTCCCGTCCGGCAGGGAAGTCCCCGAAACCGGACGGGACCGCCTGACTTTAGTCGTCGTCGTCGTCCCCGTCATGGTCTCCCGTGACGTGCTGACGCAGCCAGTTGGCGACCGAGGACACTAACTGGTTATGGGCGCGCTCGAAGGCAACAGCGTGCGCCGAGCCGGGGAGCGTTGTGGTGCTCACGCTGTGGCTGCCGGTGAACAACGCTGCCTGGTTCGGGACGGCCGGCGGCGGGAACAAGGCATCGCTGCCGCCGGCAATGACCAATACAGGAACCCGGATGGAACGGACATTGGCCAGATCCACCTTGACCGCCTTGGCAAACGAGGCCACATCGCCGCACGGATCGATGGTCAGCAACTGCAGAGCCGCCGCCTCAACCCGAGGATCCGCACTGTGGAAAAGTGCCTTTGGCGCTCCTGCAGGCGGGCCAAAGGGCGCGTATCCACTCGGGCCTGTCGCCCCGACGCGAAGCCCACCGGCAGCACATACCTTGGTGGCATAGGCCGCATTCGCCTTCAACAGCGCCGACTGGATCCGGTCGGCGTAACTGATGACGATCAGTCCATCGATGTCGTGGAAGGAATACGCTTCCAGCTGCACTATTTGGCCACCGTAGGAGTGACCGGCCAACACCACCTTGGAGAACCGCGGTCCGTGACCGGACGGGTTCACCTGGTAATTGCCGCTCCGCAGCGCCTGGACCATCTGATGCGCGATGTCTGCCCGGGAGCCAACACAGATGTTGTTGCCGTTGGGCTTGTCACTGCTGTTATAACCGAGCCGGTCCACAATGACCGAAACCTGGCCCTGTGCAGCCTGGTTGGCCGCATAATCGTAGCCCTGCGCCTGCTGGAAATCCCAGAAGAACTCACCGAAACTGAGCCCATGCAGGTACAGGGTCACCGCATTAGTCCTTCCGGACCGCAGCATATCGGCTGGACCCACGAGGTGCCCACGCACCGTGTAGGTTTTCCCGTCACTGGCGCACGCAACTTTGGACCGGTTGACGTTCTTAACCTGGAAAGAGATCGGCACACTGGCCGTGGCGTCGACATGCCGTCCCCGGTCATGGGCCACCGTGTCCTGCCCAGTACTTGCCGGCGGACCGGACTGGGCATTTGCCACCGCGTTTGGAACCAACAGCACGGTTGCGGCCGCCAGCGCGGCCAGCGCACTCTTGCGGATTAGCGGCCGACGGGGCCAAAGTTTTTTAGAATTGAACACGATTCCTCCAGGCGATATGACTACAAGGCAACTACCTGACTAAGTCCGTGGAATCGGCAAGACCACTGTTCCGCCCGGCACGACCGGACGACGACGGCGATAAAACGGAAGTGGCAGGAACGCTACTCCCGCGGCGAAGCGCTGACAAGAGCACCTTCGAGCGCCTTCGCTGCCTTACGGTCCTCTTTTCGGTCCCCCGTTCGCCGGATAGGGTTGTGATCGTCGCGGCAACCGGTAGTCGAGCCGGTCCACGAAGCTGCGGCGTCACGAGGTTGGCGGGTTTGCGTCTTCCGCTGGAGGGCGTGGGTTGGTACTCTGTGTCTTGCCGTGGCTATCGATGGTTGCGGCGACGAGGGCAGTCGTAGGGCTGGGTGCGTTAGAGGAGTCCTGTCCCCGCCATTTTGGAAACAAATGGTAGGAGAACGAAGATGTTCGACCAGCGCTTTATCGTCGATGCCGTAAATCGCAGTGCGGAGAATTCCGTGGACCGCCGCCGTTTTTTCACGGCGGCCGGGATTGGTGGTTTGGGGGCCGGGGCGGCGTTGCTTGCCTCCGGGGCTCCGGCCAGTGCCGCGGACCTGGCCCACGACGATGATCATGAGCATGACAGCCATGGGCCCAGTGATTCCGCGATTCTGAACTTCGCGCTGAATCTTGAGTACTTGGAGGCGGAGTTTTATCTGCGTGCGGTTACCGGCCACGGTCTGCCCGACAATATGACCACCGGTACCGGCTGGCGGGGACCGGTGGTCGGTGGACGGGCGGTGAAGTTCCAGACACCGCTGATCCGTAAGTATGCCCAGGAGATCGCCGCGGATGAGAAGTCCCATGTGGCTTTCCTGCGCAGCGCGTTGGGCAAGGCTGCGGTGTCCCGGCCGAGGATCAGTTTGGATGCTTCCTTCACGGCGGCGGCGCGGGCCGCGGGTCTGGTCGGTAAGCATGAAATGTTCGACGTGTACGCCAATGAAGTGAACTTCCTGTTCGGGGCGTTCATTTTCGAAGATGTCGGGGTCACCGCGTACAAGGGCGCGGCGCCGTTGATCAGCAACAAAACGTACTTGGAGGCCGCCGCGGGCCTGCTCGCGGTGGAGGCATACCACGCGGGCATCATCCGCACCACGTTGTATGCCTTGGGCGTCGCCGCTCCTTCGGTGTATCCGACCGCACAGAAAATCTCCGACGCCCGCGACAGCCTTGACGGGCGCACCGACCTGGATCAGGGCATCGGGACCAGTGCAATGGCTAACTTGGTGCCCACCGACGCTAACGGGTTGGCCTTTAGCCGCAGCGCCGGCCAGGTGCTGAACATTGTCTATCTGAACGAGGAACGCGTCCACTCCGGCGGTTTCTTCCCTCATGGCGTCAATGGCCCCATCAACACCAGCACCGACAGCGACGACTGACAACCACACCAATCCCACGCAGTACTAATTACACAAAACCGGCGCAAAATACCGGCGCACCAGCAGCCGCCCGGACCGGTACCACCGGCCCGGACGGCTGCCGCCGTCTGCGGACTGGCCGCCCAACTGGCGGGTTGTATTGGACCTGCGGCCGCTGCCCCACGCGTCCTGCCGCCCATTGCTTGACCCGCGCCCCCGTTCGCCGCTCCGCACTGGCTTCTTCACGCCAGTCTTTCTTCGTATGCAAAAAATGCATTACTTCATTGCGTTTTGAGCACCCCGCTTGGATAGTGAAACTCATAGCTGAGACCCACGACACGTCGGCTGCACCGCATGCCCGGTTCAACTTAGCGGTCCAGAATCAAATGGAGGAAATACAGTGATTGAGAAGCAAACCCAGTTCTTCAGCGAAGGCAGCAGCCTCAAGGCAACGCTTTACTACCCCGAGGGCACTTCGGGTACTGAGCCCCAGCCGGCCCTGATCATCAATTCCGGCTACCAGGGATTCAACGAGTTTTACCCGAAAATGTTCGCGCGCCAAATGACAGAGCGCGGCTACGTCTGCCTTGGCTTCGATTACCGCGGCATGGCCGACAGCGAGGGCGAGAAGGGCACCGTTCTGATCGAGGAGCAGGTCCAAGACATCCGCAACGCTGTCACTTTCATGCAATCACAGGATGACGTCGATAGTCGGCAGTTGGGCCTTATCGGATGGGGCATGGGCGCGGCGAACGTCATTCTGGCCGCCGAAAAGGCCCGCAATGTGGCCGGCGTTGCTTCACTGAACGGCTTCTATGACGGTGAGCGGTGGCTGAAGTCGATCCACTCCTATGACGAATTTGCCCGCATCGTGGACGAGGTGCAACAGGACCGGCTTCGACGAGTGCTGGACGGCGAATCCAAGCTGGCCGACACCTTTGCCCACTACCCACTGGACCCGGCCACCGATGACTATGTACAGAAGGAACTCGCCCAGGTGTACGGATTTGGACACCCTACCCGGCTGCAGTTCACGGAATCGATCATGGACCTCAACGTCGAAAAAGTTGTGAAGAACCTTTCCCCGACACCGTTGTTCATCGGCCACGGGTCGCGTAACTCGCTGCACCCCTACGACGAGGCCGTGGCCCTTTTTGCCTCCGCGGCATCGCCGAAAACGCTGTACACGGTCGATGGCCGGCACAACGACTTCATGTACAGCGACCACCCGGAATTCCTGCTGCTGTGTGACCGGTTGAAGGAGTTCTTCGATCAGGCCTTCGCTCTCAGCGCTTCACCTTCCCGCAGCGTCTCCGCCTGACGCCTCTTGACCCTTAGCCACCTGATGCGGTTTGTGCAACGCGGTGTTGCGCTGCTCACATCAAACTCTTTACGATTTGGGAATGGACATGGAGCAGAAGCAGAGCGGTGCGACGAGAGTGATGGCTATTCTCGACGTATTGGGTTCTGCTGATGCCGTTCAGTTTCCGGACGGAATGAGCGTTTCCGAGGTAGCTCGTTCCCTTGGCCGGGAGAAGTCGGTAGTCTCGCGTCAGCTCAAAAGCCTGCTTGAGTCCGGGCTGGTAGCCCGGGACCCTGCGGGCCGGTATGAGCTGAGCTGGCGGCTGTTTGCGTTGGCTTTGCGCGCCGGCGATCAGCGGCTGACCAAGAACGCGGCACCGATCATGCTGCGCTTGACGGAACTGGTCCGCGAGCGGACCTATCTGAGCGTCCTCAGCGACGGCGAGGTGCTGACGGTCCACTCCGAAAGTTCCAGACGCTCCATCGAAGCCGTGGGCTGGGTTGGACGCACCATACCGGTGAACCGCAGTTCCAGCGGGATGGCGCTGTTGCTGGACCACGAGGATGAACACATCCTTGAAATAGTCCGGCGCGGCGAGGACGGCGTATCGGTGCGGGAGGCCCGGGAGTTCCTTGGCCATGTCCAGGCCGCGCGGCGCCGGGGCTACACCGTAGCCAACCGGATCTTCGACCCGGATATCCTCGGGATAGGCGCTCCGGTCCGGGACTATTCGGGACAGATTACCGCCGCGATTAATATTTCCGGTCCGGCCCTCCGCATCGAGCCTCATCTGAAGGTATTTGGCGGCCACCTGCTGTCAGCAGTCCAGACCCTTCAGCAAGCCCTGTGCCCGCCGGTTCGTTCGTTCGTATAACGCCGGCATCGAACGCAGCACCAGCATCATCGCCCGGCTTTGATGCAGGAACACCCTTTCAGTCAGTACAGCTCATCAGCCCAAAAAATTAGCGGGAGAGAACCATGCACTGCTTTGCTACGCCCAATTGCGGTACCGGGTCCGTGCCCACGGCCGTCCACACCGCTGGATTCCACGCCTCGCCAGCCTCGTTTCCGGCAGTCTGAGAGCGGAGGCAGCCGTGTTGTTGACCTACCTCGCTGAGAACGCCAGCCGTCTCTTGTTCCTGGCCGAGCAGCATGCCGAACTGGTTCTGATCAGTGTGGCGATCTCGGCGGTTCTGGGAATCGGCCTGGCATTCTTTACCGAATCCGCCCCCGGCCTGCGCCATGCCCTATTGTCCGTGACTGGAACCCTGCTTACCATTCCATCCTTTGCCCTGTTTGCGCTGATGATTCCGCTGCTTGGTCTCGGCGTCGCCCCCACCATCGCCGCCCTGGCCGTTTACGGAATATTTCCGATACTGCGCAACACGGTGACCGGAATAGAGGGCGTTGACCCGGCAGTCATCGATGCAGCCAGAGGTCTGGGCATGGACCGCGGACGGCGGTTGCGGACGGTGGTACTGCCGCTGGCATGGCCCGTGATTCTCAATGGCATCCGAACAGCGACCATCATGCTGGTCGCCACGGCCGCCATCGGCGCCGTCGTCCGCGGCCCAGGCCTCGGAGAGCTGATCTTCCGCGGGCTGGCCCGAATCGGAGGCGCCAATGCCCTAAACGAAACGCTTTCCGGCGTGATTGGGGTGGTGCTGGTGGCCCTGGTACTCGATCTGCTGTTCATCGGAATAGCGAAAATCACTACTCTGCGAGGTTTACATGTCTGACAAGCCAGGATGCAGTGCCGACACCATGATTTACCTGGACGGGGTGTCCAAGCGTTACCCGGACCAAGCCCAGGACGCGGTAACCGGCCTGTCCATGGAGATCAAGCGCGGCGAGTTCGTGGTTCTTGTCGGGCCCTCGGGCTGCGGCAAAACCACGACGCTGCGGATGATCAACCGGCTGGTCGAACCCAGCGAGGGCAAAGTCTGGATCGATGGCAAGGACGTCACCCACGTCGACGTGGATCAGCTGCGCCGCGGCATCGGCTATGTGATCCAGCAGATCGGACTGCTGCCCCACCTGACGATCGCCGAGAATGTCGCGCTGGTCCCGAAACTGCTGGGAACTCCAAAGGCTAAGCGGCGCGAACGCGCCGAAGAGTTGCTGGACATGGTGGGCCTCGAGCCGTCCACGTATGCCCGCCGCTATCCGCGGCAGCTTTCCGGTGGCCAGCAGCAGCGGGTCGGAGTGGCCCGCGCGCTGGCGGCCGATCCGCCGGTGATGCTGATGGATGAGCCCTTCGGGGCCGTGGATCCGATCGCCCGGGAGAAGCTCCAGGGCGAATTCCTCCGGCTGCAGGAGCGGATCCGCAAAACCATCGTGTTCGTCACCCACGACATCGACGAGGCCCTGCGGCTCGGAGACCGGATAGCGATCTTCGGTGTCGGCTCGCGGTTGGCGCAGTTCGACACACCATTACAAATTTTGAGTAACCCGGCGGACGACTTCGTTCGTGATTTCGTGGGCGCGGGAGCATCGGTGCGCAGATTGTCATTGCTCAAGGTAGCCGACGTGATCGACTCCTCCACCCCGGAGGCAGCCGGCCAGTTGGTCACCGTGGAAGTCAACGCGGACCAGACGGTCCGCCGGGCCTTGGAGTTGGTCCTCGCCGCGGGTGCGGCGGGTATCCGCGTTCGGATTGGCGCCGGGGATTCCCGGTTCATAGACCTGCAGGCCCTGCTGCTCGCGGCTGCGCAGCCCACCAAGGTGACAACATGAGCTCGGCCGTCATGGAGCGGACCGCCGCTCCGGCAGCCAAGCGCTCAACCATCTGGGTGCTGCCTCTGATCGTCGTCGCGCTGATCGTCGCGCTCAGTGCCTACATCGGCTCAACATCGCTGGACTCCAGCGAAGCACGGAGTCTGACACCGGAGGTAATTCTGACCTCGCTGTGGCAGCACATTGAGCTGGTAGTGGTGTCAACAGTGCTGACCATCGTCATCGGCGTACCCCTCGGCGTGGCCCTCACCCGGCCAGGAATCAACCGGCTCGGCGCGATGGTGCTGGCGGTGGCCAATGCCGGGCAGGCCATGCCGTCCATTGGAGTCCTGGTGCTGCTGGCCATGATATTCGGCGTCGGCTTTTGGATGGCCGTGGTGGCGCTGGTGATTTACGCTCTACTGCCGGTACTGCGCAATACCATGGTGGGCATTCGAACGGTCGCGCCGGCGCTGATCGACGCGGGCCGTGGGATGGGCATGAGTGCGCGCGAAGTACTTTTCACAATCGAGCTGCCGCTTGCCGTTCCGGTCATGCTGGCCGGGATCCGGGTCGCCCTGATCCTCAATGTCGGGGTGGCAACGCTGGCCGCTTTCACCAATGCCGGCGGACTCGGTTCGATTATTTCCTCGGGCATTTCACTAAACCGGATGCCCGTCCTGATTGTCGGCAGCGTGCTCACGATCGCCCTGGCGCTGAGCGTGGACTGGTTGGCCGGTATTGCCGAAAAGCTGTTGCGGCCACGCGGGATCTGACCATGCTCGCCCTGTCAACTCAACAATGTACGACCCTCTGAAGACAAGCACGTCCTGAGAGGTACGTTCACCCCCTAAGAAAAATGTACTTCCCTATGAAAGGAGACACAGATGCGTAAACGTTTGATTGCCGCCATCGGTATGCTCAGTGTTGTGCTCACCAGTGGCTGCGCCCTGAACAGCAGCGGTCCCGGCCAGGCCGCCGCCCCGGCCGCGGATGGCGCCCTGAAAGGCGTCTCGGTTAACGTCGGCTCGAAGGAATTCACCGAACAGCTCCTGCTGTGCGAAATCACTGCCCAGAGGCTGGAGTCCCAGGGGGCAAGCGTGAAGCGAACCTGCGGGATGAGCGGCTCCAGCGCTGTCCGTTCCGCGCTGGTCAGTGGGGCCATTGACACGTACTGGGAATACACCGGAACTGGTTGGCTCACTCACCTTCAGCAGACAGAAACCATCAATGATCCGGCGGTGATGTATTCAAAACTCAGTGCCTTGGATAAGTCCAAAAACAATATCGTTTGGCTGCCGCCGGCCTCCGCGGACAATACCTACGCGATTGCCGTGAAGTCCGAGACGGCAAAAAAGCTGGGTGTATCCACCATTTCCGACTACGCCAAGCTGACGAAAACCGATCCCGCCAGCGCTTCATTCTGCGGTGCCTCCGAGCTGTTTGGCCGCGATGATGGCTGGCCGGGATTGAAGAAGGCCTACGGTTTCGATCTACCCAAAGACAAGGTGGCCGAGCTCGCTGAGGGACCCATCTACAACGCCGTCGCCAAGGGCAACCCCTGCAATTTTGGTGAGGCGTTCGCCACCGACGGCCGCATTGCCGCGCTGGGTCTGACTGTTTTGACCGATGACAAGCATTTCTTCCCGCCGTATAACCTGTCCCTGAATGTCCGGGCCGCAGTGTTGGATAAGAATCCAAAAATCAAGACGATTATGGACCCGATCAGCAAGCTGCTTTCCACCACCGAACTGCAGAAGCTCAACGCCCAAATCGACGTTGACGGCAAAACTCCCGAGGAAGTGGCCAGCACGTGGCTGAGCGCCAACAAGCTGAAGTAAGCGGGCGCCCCGGGACGCTCACCGTGGGTTTGCTCCAGAACGCACCGGTGGGCGGCCAGGTGGACGCCAACATTGATGGCATTATGGCGCTTCGCAGCCGGCTGGGACAAGTTGACCTGGCACTGACTCCGGAACTCGCGGTGAACGGTTATGGCTTTGGCCCGGCTGCCTACCTTGCGCCGCTCACCGGGGACGACGCACGCTTGGAACCGCTGCTGACCGGACCCACGGCTATGGGGATCGGTTTCGCCGAAGCCACCGCCACGGATCGTCCCCGTAACGCCTACCTGCTGGCGGACGCGGGCAACCGGTTTGTCCAGCACAAGATCCATCCCGTTTCGTACCCACCGTGGAACGAGCACCTGGGATTCGAGGCTGGAAACGTCCTGGGCGCCGCGGAAATCCGCGGCGTCCAGTGCGCCACAGTGATCTGCAATGACATGTGGCACCCGGTGATCCCGTGGCTGGCCGCCCAGGCGGGGGCGGAAGTCCTCATCATTCCCGTCGCGAGCATTGAGGGCGACGCCGTTGATCACGTCCAGCGGACGTGGAAGGCAATTCTGGACCATGCCGCGCTGCTGCTGCAGTGTTACGTGGTCTTCATCAACCGCTGTGGCACCGACGCCGGGGCAACCTTCTGGGGCGGATCGCGCATCCTGGGTCCCGACGGTGCCACACTTGCCGAAGCCGGGAACAGTGAAACAACCATCGAGGCCACTCTCGACCTGACCGCATTACGCGCTCTGCGTGCCCGGACCCCCCTCCTGGCCGAAGTCCGCACCGACGTCGTACTCGACGCCCTCAGCCGCGTTGGGCTGCCACTGAGGGTGGAAATGGAGGCACCACATGTTTGATGTCCATGTCCATGCCGCACCGGACGTGCTGGGGCGGATCGGCTTTGACGCTGAAATCTGCGCCAGCTACGCCGCCGCCGGTTTCAGCGGGTTTGTGCTCAAGGCCCATCACGAGTCCACCGTCGGCCGTGCCTCCTTGCTGGCCCGCTCCTCCGGCCTCGATGTGGTGGGAGGGCTGGCGCTCAACCGCGGGGCCGGAGGGGTGAACCCGGCCGCTGTACTCTCGACGCTGGCCAGCGGCGGGCGGGTGATTTGGTTTCCCACCGCTGACGCCCACACCCAGGAAACGGCACAGCTTCCCCGGCTCAATGATCTGGATCCCCGCTTGGACCGGGCCACCTTGGCCGTACCTCCGGTACTGATTCCCGACAAGCGGGCGAGCTCTGATCTTTCCCTGGTCCTGGATCTCATCGCAGAACATGATGCTGTGCTGTGTACGGGCCACCTTAGCGGTCCGGAATGCCGATGGCTGTTCGAGCAAGCCCAGCAGCGCGGCATCACCCGGTTCCTGCTTACCCACCCCTCCTACACCGTTCCGGGGATACCAGTTGCCGACATCGCCGAACTCGCCGACCGCGGCGCCTTCGTCGAAATTACCGCCTACCAGCTCTGGCATCAGCCCGGCATGACGGCGGCCCGGTTGGCCGAAGTGGCGCGCGCGGCCGGGGACAAATTAATCCTCGCCTCCGACGCCGGGCAACCGGAAAGCCCGCAGCCGCCGGCGGCCCTGCAGGAACTGGTCTCCGTCCTTGCCCGTGAAGGTCTTGACCCCGGCCGGCTGGCCGCCGCTGCCGACGACATCCCCAGAAAGCTCGTACTCTCATGACTTCCTCTACAACCACGGCGATATCGGCGTCCTGGGCCGAAAAGATCCGTACCGGAATCGAGGGAGACTTCCGCAGTGATGCCGGCACCCGTGCCGCCTTCGCATCTGACGCCTCCAATCACCGCGTCCTGCCGCAGGCAGTCGCGTTCCCGCTGCACAGCGCCGACGCAGCGCGGATTGTAGAGATTTGCGCCGAAGACGGCGTTCCTGTGACCGCCAGGGGGACCGGAACAAATATTGCCGGAAATGCGATAGGACCCGGCGTCGTCATCGATTTCAGCCGACACATGAACAAAGTCCTCGCCATCGACCCCGAGGCTGGCACCGCCGTCGTCGAGCCGGGCGTCATCCTCGACACCCTGCGCTCGCAGGCCGAACGGCACGGCCTCACCTTCGGAGTCGATCCATCCACTCACGACCGCTGCACACTAGGCGGCATGATCGGCACCAACGCCTGCGGGTCGCATTCGGTGGCGTGGGGAACCACTGCGGACAACGTCAACGCCCTGGATCTGGTCCTGGCCGACGCCAGCACAACCACCGTGGGGGCACATGGACGCAATGGCCGCAGCACTGCACCATCCGCCGCGGCGCTGGTCAAGGAGCTGATCACCGTTCGGGATACCTACCTCGGCGAAATCCGCCGCGAACTGGGCACCTTCAGGCGTCAGATCTCCGGCTATGGCATGCAATACCTGCTGCCGGAAAACGGGCTGGACGTCGCCAAGGCGCTGGTGGGTACCGAAGGGACGTGCGCGCTCGTCACGGGGGCCACGGTCAAACTGGTCCGCTCCCCCGGCGTGCGGAACCTCGTCGTCGCCAGCTACCGCGACGAATACGCGGCCGCGGTAGCTGCGCCGGTGGTGGCCCAGGCCGGACCGCTGACCGTAGAAGGGATGGAATCGGAGTTGGTTCGGGCAGCCGACTCCCGGCCGGGTCCAGGGCAACGGCCTGCGCTGCCGCAGGGCAATGCCTGGCTGTTGGTGGAGGCCGGTGGCACCGACGAAGCTGCGGCCCTGGCGGAAGCGCACCGGATGCGCAGCGTCATCCTGAACACCGATGCCGTGGACGTGCAGATCGTCACCGGTAGTGCACAGCGCCGCTACTGGTCCATCCGGGAACGCGGTGCTGGGCTGGCCTCGCGCACCGCCGACGGCCATGAGGCATGGCCCGGCTGGGAAGACGCCGCCGTACCACCGGAAAACCTTGGCGCCTACATCCGGGACTTCCGTTCCCTGCTGGCCCGCTTCAACGTCCACGGCATGCTGTACGGCCACTTCGGCGAGGGGTGCCTGCACATCCGGATCGACCACAATCTCAGTACTCCCGAGGGCGTGAGCCATTACCGCAGCTTCCAGCAGGAAGCCGCGGACGTCGTCGTCGCCCATGGCGGCTCCCTTTCCGGTGAACACGGTGACGGCCGGGCCCGCTCCGAACTGCTGGGCCGCCAATACACGCCCCGGATGCTGCAGGCCTTCGCAGCCTTCAAAGGCGCCTTTGATCCGGAGAAACTGCTCAATCCCGGCATTATCGTCGACCCCGTGCCCCTGGACGCCAACCTGCGCAACCTCGGCCAACAGGCCGCCACTAAGGGGCTCGGCTTTGCCTACACCGAAGATTCCGGCGATTTTTCCAAAGCCCTGCGCCGCTGTGTGGGCGTCGGCTCCTGCCGCACCCCCTCCGGCGGCGGAATGTGCCCCTCGTTCCGGGCCACCGAGGATGAACGTCACAGCACCCGTGGCCGGACCCGGCTGCTCTCAGAAATGATGCACGGATCGCTGCAGGAGCAAGGCTGGGCGTCCACCGAGGTCAAGGATGCCCTGGATCTGTGCCTGTCCTGCAAGTCCTGTCACTCCGAATGCCCGGTGTCAGTGGATATGGCCACCTACAAGGCCGAATTCCTGTACCAGCATTACAAGGGACGAATCCGCCAAGCCTCGCATTATTCGATGGGATGGTTACCGCTCTGGCTCAGGCTCGCCTCCCCCATTGCCCCGCTGGTGAATCTGGCGATGGGCATCAAACCGGTCGCCAGCATTGCCAAAACCTTGGGTGGAATCGACCAGCAGCGCGCCATTCCCAAAATGTTCCGACGCACCGGGCGCCAAGCACTGGCCCAGACGGCACGTACGGCTTGTACGGCTCCGGCCAGCCAGGGCGCCGAAAGCACGGGCACGGGGACGGGCGCGGGCACGGGGACGGGCGCGGGCACGCAAGCACCCGGCCAGGGAACGGCGCTTTCGCCGGCCATTCTCTGGCTGGACTCCTTCACCGACTCGTTCTCTCCGGGCATCACCGGGCAGGCCGCTGACCTGCTGAGGGCTGCCGGCTACCAGCCCGCCGCTCCTCCCAAAGGCCTGTGCTGCGGGTTGACCTGGGTCTCAACCGGGCAGCTCGATGTAGCGAAAACGGTGATGGCCCGCACCATCCGCGCCATGGACGACGGAAGCAGCACGCCCATCATCGTTTTGGAGCCCAGCTGCGGCGCAACCCTGCGCACCGACGTCGTCGAACTCCTCGATACCGACGCCGCCCGCCGCGTCTCCGCCCGGATCCGGTCCCTGGCCGAAGCCCTCGATGGACGCGGACTGCAATTCGACACGAGCATGTCCACCACGGCCCTGGTCCAGTTCCACTGCCACCAGCGCAGCACCTTTGGCACTGACGCGGACACCCGCTTGCTCGTCTCGGCCGGGCTGGACGTCAACTCCGTCACGGACGGCTGCTGTGGACTGGCAGGGAATTTCGGTTTCGAAAAAGGCCACTACGATGTCTCCGTCACCTGCGCGGAACAGTCCTTTTTGCCGGCCCTGCGGCAGGCAAACCCTGGCGGCGAGGTGCTGGCCGATGGGTTTTCCTGCCGGCTCCAGATCGAGCAGATCGGCCAACGCCCCTCTAAGCACCTCGCCGAGATCCTGCACGAACGTCTGCTTCCCGGCGTCGCCGCACCTGCCCGTTCCTCCGAGCTGTGATGCGGCCTTGATGGCCTTCGGACGGCTTCCGACCGCTCCCCAGTTCTCAATGCACTTTGCCGCTTGATCAGGAACCGCATGGTTGCGGTCACCCGCCCCAGCATACGATCGGGCCACAGCCTCTGCCTCAGGATGGTTGACCATCCGGGCTGAGCCAAAGACCTGCAGGACGATGCGCGAAGACCAACCGGCGCACCCCGAACGGCCTTAGGTCAAGTGAGACCGCCTCAGGTCAGGACGTGTCAGAAGTTGTCTCTTCGCAGACCTTTTTGTGCCGCCTTCCTGGCCGGCCGCTCCCGCAACCACTGGACCAGGAGTAAAACAACCACGAGAAGGAACGCCCCCGAGAGGATGCCATGCAAAATGGTGATTTCTGCGGCGGCGCTTTCACCGAGGTCTCTGACCCAGCTAAATGTCCAGTTGGCAGCCAGAGCAATCCAGAGCACCAATTGGAACCGAAAGAGCCCTGGAGTCATCAGTTTCCTGGGCGGCTTTACCCGCTCCGGCAACCTGCTCGTGAGCGGTCCGACGTCGTTGTCCTCCATATGCTTCAGCCTAAGCCCCACGGGATAGAGACGGCCTGCAATGCCGTTCGGAGCCAGTCGCTGAGCGGAGTCGGGGTGCTCGGCGACGGGCGGAGCCTCCCGACCGAGCTCAGGACGACGCCTAGAAGACTGTGCTGAAAGTGTTCCAGCCGGAACCCACCCGAATCCGGCTCAACCAACCTCCATGGCCATTACCCGGATACAACCACAACAAACCAGCACCATCACGGGCCAACACATCCGGATGACCATCACCATTAAAATCCCCCGGTCCAACGAGCGCATTAAAACCGTTCCAGCCCCAGCCCACCTGGCTGCGCGGCAACCATCCACCATGCCCGTTCCCCGGATACAACCACAACAAACCAGCACCATCACGGGCCAACACATCCGGATGACCATCACCATTAAAATCCCCAGGACCAACCAGCCCAGTAAATCCATTCCAACCAGAACCCACCCGAATCCGGCTCAACCAACCCCCATGCCCATTACCCGGATACAACCACAACAAACCAGCACCATCACGGGCCAACACATCCGGGCGACCATCACCATTAAAATCCCCAGGACCAACCAGCCCAGTAAAACCGTTCCAGCCAGAACCCACCCGAATCCGGCTCAACCAACCCCCATGCCCATCGCCCGGATACAACCACAACAAACCAGCACCATCACGGGCCAACACATCTGGATGACCATCACCATTAAAATCCTTGGGCGAGTTCGGCGCCCCGCCCCCGGCCTTGACCTGCAGATTCTTCAGCGCCGCGGCATTCACCTGGGCGAGAAACACCGGGCTCGTTTGGGCGAGATGGAGAACCGCTGAGTACATTGCGGGAATGCTGGCGGGGTTGGCGCACAGAAGCATGGTTCCACCAGCTGCGATGAAGTTGGTGGCCCGCACACCCAAACTCCAAGAACTGAGTTGCCGCGCGCTGCAGACATCATCAGAAACGATGATGCCGTTGAATCCCAGATCCCCCCGGAGCATGTTTCGCATAATGACCGGCGAGAAGGGACCAATGCGGGTCGGATCTATCCGGTCGTAATAAGCATTGGAAATCATGACCCAGCGAACGCCGGCCTGAATCGCCGAACGGAACGGCAGGAGATAGGAATCGGTGCGCGTAGTAGCCGTGTCATGGACGTTGCTGCTGGTATCGGTATTCAGCGTCACCCGCCCTAAGCCCGGGAAATGCTTCACCACAGGGGCGACGCCGGCCTGCCGCATCCCGGCGGCGAAAGCTCCGCCATGACTGGCGACCGTTTGCGGCGTGAATCCGTATTCCCGTCCAAAATAGCCGATCGGCGCGTTATACGGAGCGAACTGCGCACTGGGCACGGTGTCCAACACTGGAGCCAAGTCCACATTCAGTCCCGCTGCCCGCAATTGGCCACCCCAGAAACGGGCGTTGGCCTGCAGCACGGACGTCGTCATGCCGCCCTGGTTCAGCGCAGTGGGAATGACAGAGAATCCGGGCCCGTTGAGGACCTGGACGTTGCCACCCTCCTGATCGGTGCTGACGAACAGGGGAATCCCCGCGGTGCTGGCGGCGGAAACGGTGGCCGTCATCCGGCGCACCACGGCCGCCGTTGCAGCAACTCCGGCGTAGCTGCGGCCAGCCAGGTAAACGTTGCCCACATGGTAATTTGTCAGGTCCGACATGGTGTTATTGTCGGCCCCTGTGGCGGCCGCCGCGACCATAAACAGCTGTCCCACCCGCTGCGGGAGGGTCATCGACGCCAGTTGCTGCTCAGGCGTGGACGCCGTCGTCGCTCCTGCGGCAGGTCGGGACGGCCCACCAACGACGACGGCGGCAGTTGCAGGCGGCGCGCCAACGACGACGGCGGCAGCAGTTGCGGGCGGCAGGCCCGATGCGGTCATCAGCGCCAGAACGGCAGCAAAGAGCGCGGAATGCTGAAGGACTTTTTGCATGGTTCACGCGGCTTCTGTTGGCTGGCCTATTTCCCTACAGGATACGTCCGGATCCCTGTCCCGTGAGCGACTCGATCGGATTGTTATGCATCCTTCGACGACGATTGCTGCCTTTGTCTCAGTGCCGTCGATCCGCCCACCAACGCCTGGGTATTCGCGCGGCTCAAACTGCCGCGCGGCTGAGTATTTTGGCGGCTCAAACTGCCGTGGCAGGTACTTTGCACGACGCGGCCAGCCGCTGGCCTTCCGCCGGCCTCGTTTGTCTTGCCTCGTCGTCGGCCGACAATGAGGCAATGAAGACGATCACATTGCCTAACACAAACCTGGAATCCTCCAACATCATCCTGGGCCTGATGCGCATCCCGCCGCTCAGCGATGAGGACATCCGCTCCTTGGTGGGAGCCGCACGCGACGTTGGCATCAACTTCTTCGATCACGCGGATGTATACGGCGGACGCCCGCATGAATGCGAGAAGCGCTTCGGCGACGCCGTGACCTTCTCGGCGGAGGAGCGCGCGGCCGTCACGATCCAGTCGAAAGTCGGAATCCGCTCCGGTTTCTGGGACTTCTCCAAAGAACACATCCTAAATTCCGTCGACGAGTCGCTGCGTGCCCTGCGGACCGACTATCTGGACATACTGCTGCTGCATCGCCCGGATACGCTCGTGGAGCCTGATGAGGTGGCTGAGGCTTTCGATATTCTGCAGGATACTGGAAAGGTATTGAATTTCGGCGTCTCAAACCACACCCCAGGGCAGGTCGAGCTCCTCAAGACGTCCGTGCGGCAGCCGCTGATCGTCAATCAGGTGCAACTGAGCATCACGCATTCACCCCTCATCGCGGCCGGAATCTCGGCTAATATGGCGGGCTTGGATCAGTCCATCGACCGGGACAACGGCATCCTCGACTACTCCCGGCTCCATGGCATGACGCTGCAGGCTTGGTCGCCGTTCCAGAAAGGCTTCTTTGACGGCGTCTTTCTTGGCGACCGGGAGAGCTACGGCCCGTTGAACGATGTCATCGACGAACTGGCCCACAGCTACGACGTTCCGGCTGCTGCCATAGCCGTCGCCTGGATCACGCGGCACCCCGCCAACATGCAAGTGGTGCTCGGCACCACGAAAGTTGCGCACCTTAGAGATTCTGCGGCAGGCTCGGAGATCCCCCTCACCCGCGAAGAGTGGTACCGGCTCTTCACCGCAGCGGGGCACGTTCTGCCCTGACGCGGTTTTATGGGCGCCTTGCTTTGGCGCCCATGCTTTGGTGCCCTTGCTTTGGCGCCCTTGCTTTGGCTGGAGCTCGGTTCATGTCTTTGGAGGTCAGCCATCGGCCTTTTCGACCGGTGGCTGACCTCCACGACTTACCAGACAACAGTGACCTTCCTTTTGCTTTCGACGATGCCCGGGTGGCCGCCGGATGCTCGCGCGTTTCCTTCACGCCGAAGTCGTTCCCGACTCCTGGCAGGCTTCGGCTTGAGGCCGTTCCATTCGGTCGGGACGCACCGGGCGCATGTGCAGCACCGCGACGGGGCGCCAGCGGAGTATCCGGGCCGCCAGCGGGAAAGCCGGGGCGCCAGCGGGGTAGCAGGGCCGCCAGCGGGGTAGCAGGGCCACCAGCGGGGTAGCCGGGCCGCCAGCGGGAAAGCAGGGCCGCCAGTAGGGAAGCCGGGGCGCCAGCGGAGAAGCTGGGGCACCGGTGGGATGGGGGAAAGGAGTTTTCCCCTGTTGTGTGTGGTGGTGGTTGTGTGGGGCTTTTTTGTCGGTGCCCCTCGGTAGCGTTGAGACAGTTGGGGAAGGTCGTAGGGTTCCTGGTGAAGTGAGGGTGGGTGGGATGGATATTAATGCGGATAATATTGC
>NZ_JADPVH010000060.1 GCF_026932795.1 Paenarthrobacter sp. Z7-10
CCCGAAGACCTCGAACACGTCGCCCAGGAACTCAACGCCCGCCCCCGCAAAACACTGGGCTGGAATACCCCAGCCGAACAACTACGTGATCTACTAAGAGCCAGCTAAACCCGGGTGTTGCAACAACCCCTAGAATTCAAGCTGCGCATCGACCGACCCGACCACTGAGCAGAACCGGCAGCCCGACGACGGCAGCCCGGCGGCGGCAGCCCGCCGTCGTGCGCTCGTGCGTCTCCGCCGCGGGCAGCTCCAGTAAGCTTGGTAACCGTGGCACTTACTATTGGCATCGTCGGACTGCCCAACGTCGGCAAATCAACCCTTTTCAACGCACTCACCCGCAACAACGTGCTCGCCGCGAACTATCCGTTCGCCACGATCGAGCCGAACGTCGGCATGGTCAGCCTGCCGGACCCGCGGCTGCAGCAGCTCGGGGACGTGTTCGGTTCTGCACGCCTGATGCCCGCGGCCGTGTCCTTCGTTGACATCGCCGGCATCGTCAAGGGAGCATCCGAGGGGGAGGGCCTGGGCAACAAATTCCTGGCCAACATCCGCGAAGCCGAGGCCATTGCGCAGGTGATCCGTGTATTCGATGATCCGGACGTGGTGCATGTCGACGGTCGGGTGGATCCCCGCTCGGACATGGAGACCATTAATACCGAGCTGATCCTGGCCGATCTGGAAACCGTGGAAAAAGCCATTCCGCGGCTGGAAAAGGCCGTCAAGCTCAAGCAGCGTGAAGCCGCCGAGCTCGCGGCCGTCGAGAAGGCCAAGGCCGTGCTGGAGCGAGGCGACACGATCTTCGCCGCCGCCGCCAGCGACAAGCTGGAGATGGAATACCTGCGCGAGTTGAGCCTGCTGACGGCCAAGCCATTCATCTACGTCTTCAATGTCGATGATGCAGTGCTCGGCAGCCCGGAGCGGCAGCGCGAGCTGCTGGACCTGGTGGCGCCGGCGGATGCGATCTTCCTGGATGCCAAGCTGGAGGCGGATCTGGTGGAGCTGGATCCCGAGGAAGCGCAGGAGATGCTGCAGCTGAGCGGGCAGGTGGAATCCGGTCTGGACCAGCTGGCGCGGGTTGGCTTCCATACCTTGGGTCTGCAGACGTACCTGACCGCCGGGCCGAAGGAGACGCGGGCGTGGACCATTCATCGCGGTGACACTGCTCCGCAGGCGGCGGGCGTGATCCACACCGACTTCCAGCGTGGATTCATTAAGGCCGAGGTGGTCAGTTTCGATGACCTGATCGCGGCCGGCTCGATGGCGGAGGCAAAGTCGCGCGGGAAGGTCCGGATTGAGGGTAAGGACTACGTGATGGCCGACGGCGATGTGGTGGAGTTCAGATTTAACGTCTAGCGTTATTGACGCGGTGCGTTATAGGCTGAATGCGTGATCAGATCATTCGGCAACAAGACCACCGAGCAGATCTGGCAGGAGCAGTACGTCAAGGGTGTCGATCGGACGGTGCAGCGAGCGACCCTGAGGAAGCTCGAACTGATCCACGCCGCGAAATACGCGGAGGATCTGAGGATTCCTCCGGAGAATCGGCTGGTCGGTGATCGTCGCGGGCAACACAGCATCCGGGTGAACGCCCAGTGGCGCATTTGCTTCGTGTGGAAAGAAGGAGGCGCGGAGTATGTCGAACTCGTCGACTACCACTGAGAACGACCGGATCAAGCCGATCCATCCTGGGGAGGTCTTGATGGAGGACTTTATCGTGGGGTTTGGGATCACGCAGAACAAGTTGGCCGTGTCGATCGGGGTCCCGCCCCGACGGATCAATGAGATCGTGCACGGTAAGCGAGGCATCACCGCCGACACGGCCATCCGGCTGGCGCGGTTTTTCGGGACATCAGATGAGTTCTGGATGAACCTGCAGTCCAACTACGAGCTGCGGCTCGAGCGTAGGACTCTGCGGGACAAGGTCGCCTTGATCACGCCGCTGAAGGTCGCGTAGCCGAGCGGATCGAGGTGCGCCTGATTGCTCGAGACAGACCGCAGCCGTTCGGGATGTCATGGAGGCCAATCCCGGTTATGGGCTGCGTGTGGGAAGCACGAAACCAGCGCCGGCTGCAGCGGATGATGCGTTGACGGCCCTACCTTCCGGCGTTCATGCCGTGCGAAATGTCGATATCGGGATTTGGGAGGGTGAAACCAAATCGTACGCCTCGGGCGCTGTGGATTCTACGGCTCGTGTCCGGTCGCGCCCTGTCGTCGAGGCTGAGGGCTAGAGGTTATTCCGTTACGGAACTTGGTGGAGTTCCGCTTCAACGTCTGACGGCCGTCGGTCCGTCGCCTCGAGTTATCCACAGATGGCAGGACGCTGGCCTGCGCAGCGTACTGCCGTCTTTAGGATCGTCGTATGGGAATCAGATATTACGCGTACGCGTTCGACAGCGATCAGACCGAGAAGGCACTCGTCGACCCACACACTGTGATCGGCTTCGACCCGTTCGCTGACGCATTGGGCCTCGAGCCGGGCTTCGCGCAGGGCGTCACAGACTTCCGGCAATCCCTGCCGGAGCGCGGATTCGCGTACATGATCGGTTGACGTCGGTGCAGCAGCAACTTACCCATGTTGGCGTGATCATAACGGCGTTCCGCGCCGGAGGCTAACCGCGCCGAAGGTGAGCGCGGTGTCACTGCGGAGGGGCTGATCGCGCGAGAACAGTTCCGCGGAAACGTCTGCCAGGGCCTCTCAGATCGAATCAGCGCCGCCAAGCCATTCCGCAGGTTTGGCCACTGAGAAGCCCGCCCGCACTCCAGCCGTCGCGACTCGCCGCGAATCAGGACGGCCGACCGTGGGAGTTCGAGCGACACCCGGTAAGCTCGCCGGTCAGCGCGGAGCGCGCTGACCGCCTCCGGGTCTGGATCCGCGCCGCCCTCTCTTCCGGGAGCTTCTACGTCTATGTCTACCAGCTGTTATCCAGCGCGGGTGCTTCTAGGTGCAGACTGCTATATATTCAGCCATATAAGGAACGAGAGGAGTCCATCATGGCAGTCACCAGCGTCGACCTGGATCCGCAGCTGATCGAGCGTGCTAGGGCGCTCACGGGCGAGCGATCGAACCGAGCTGTCCTCGACCTTGCGTTGCGTCGGCTCATCGCCTCGAAGCAGGAGGGCGCGATGATCGACGGCATCGCAGGACTGACCTACCTCGAGAACGAGCTCGGCGCGCGGGTGGTCTCTCCGAGCGAGTCCCAGCCCTCGTGACCGACTATCTGGTCGACAACTCAGTCTGGACCAGGCTTGCCACCGGAGACCCGGGAATCATTGCGCGGTTGCGGCGCATCGAGAGAGGGCCGGCCGACCTCTTCGTCACCTGCCCGCCGCAGGTGCTCGAGTTCTGCCACAGCGCTCGGACGCCCGAGGAGCACGCGCACTACCGAGAGCAGATCTCCCTCGGTTTCCCGCTCGAGCACGCGCCCGACGAATCGCTGGTGATCGACATCCAGGGCGCACTGTGGAAGGCGGGTCTCGTGCGGGCTGCCAGCTCAGTGGATATCCTCATTGCGGGCTACGCCATCACGAATGACGCCACGGTGCTGGCCGCGGACCACGACTTTGACTACATCGCGAGGATCATCGAGCTGCAGCACGAGTACATCACACCCTCGTCATGATGCCTTCGACGAGGCGCGATTGATGTGGCCGCAGGGATCGCTGCTGCGTGCGCGGCGGCCATGAGGTGCCTGAGCAGAAAATCCGCGATCGCTGCGCGCGTCTGTGGGGGCACATCGGAGCAGCGGTACGAGTCGCCGATGTGACCGAGGTGCTCGACAACAGCAGTGCACGCGCTCGAGCCGTTGGGCGTTGATGCGTTTGCCGACAACTCTTAGTGCCATTATCGTCAGTGTGGCCCGCAGCGGTGCCCTCCCGCTCACTCTAAGGTGGTACCATAATCAGGTACCACTTTCCCAAGTGAAGGGAGTGCCATCATGTCGATCAGTGCCAGTGAGGCGCGCAAGACGCTGTTCCCGCTCATCGAGCGCATCAACAACGATCATGACGCCGTCGAGATCGTCTCCCGCAACGGCAATGCCGTTCTCATGCCCGCCGACGAGTACGCGGCATGGCAGGAGACGGCGTACCTGTTCCGCTCGCCTGCCAACGCCCGCCGGCTGCTCGACGCCTACGAGCGCGCAGGCGCAAAGCAAACCGAGGTGCACGAGCTCGACCTGGAGGACTAATGCGCCTGGTCTGGGACCCATCAGCCTGGGAGGACTACAAGCACTGGCAGACGGCGGATCGGCGGATCCTCAAGCGGATCAATCTGCTCATCGACGCCTCCCTGCGCGAGCCGTTCGATGGCATCGGGAGGCCCGAGCAACTCAAGTATGGCGCTCAAGGTTCATGTTCGCGACGCATCACCGACGAGCATCGGCTGGTCTACCTCGTCGACGGCGACGACCTCGTGATCCTCCAGGCGCGCTACCACTACTGAGCGGCTCCACTACTTCGACGGCGAAGGCCGTAATCACCCCTCCGGCACCGTGCCCACCTGCTTCGCCGGCACCCCAACGACCACTGCCCGCGCAGGCACGTCCTTTGTGACGACCGCCCCCGCGTCCACTACTGCCTCGTCGCCGATCGTCACGCCCGCTAACACCGTCACGTTGGCCCCGAACCACGCGCCCCGGCCGATCACTACGCGGGCCGGGTGCATGTCGGCCCGTCGGCTCGGCAACATGTCGTGGGTCAACGTCGTGATGACGGCGTTGTGGCCGATGAAGGATCCATCGCCGATTTCGATACCGCCCTGGTCCTGGAACCGGCAGCCACTGTTGACGAACACATCCGCACCGAAACGGATGTTCTTGCCAAAGTCAGCGATCAAAGGCGGGAAGAGTTGGAAGGACTCCGGGACCGCCCGCCGGGTCAGCTCACTCATCAGGGACCGCACCTGATGGGGGGAGTGGCAGCGCCCGTTAAGCTCGGCGGTGATCCGCAGCGACGCCTGGCTCGCGGCGTGCATAGCCTCGTGGTGCGGCGAACCTCCAGGGATCGTCTCCCTGGCGTTCAGCGCAGTCAGGAGGTCATCGAGTCCTTGAATTTTGGCCATGTGCCCAAGAGAGCGTGCCCTTGACTGCCCCTGAGTACCGCCAAGGAATTCGATAGAAGCTGGAGTTGCTCGACCGCTGAAAAACACTCATGAGACCGACAAGCACCCCAAATTTGGCCACTCTTAGGCGGCCAATTCGGCCAGGTTGGCCGAGGCCGGCTGTGAGCCGGCTTCGCGTGGCCCGGGAGTAAGATGTTGCAGCTCGATAACAACACGAAATCGTGACTGTTTATTTACCATTACAGCGCAAAATCCGGCTTATGCTTCTGAGCATGTGAGACATGCCACCAACCAAACGGTTGGCGGGCGTCGGGCCTTGGTGAGAGCACCGTGGTTTACACGCACCTTAGAAATATAGGAGGCGGAATGCGTTTCGGACGTATTTCCAAAGCAGTGGGAGTAGCAGCCATTGCTGCGCTTGCAATGAGCGCCTGTTCAAGCACCTCGAGCGCGCCCTCGGGCACCTCCAGTGCTTCGGGAGCGCAATCCGGTGGCACAGCCACGGTGGTTGAGGTCAACGCATTCAGTTCGTTTAACTCCAATACGGCCAAGGGCAATGTCGACATTAACTCGAAGATTGCCTATGCCACGCACGCGGACTTCAACTATGTCGATAACCAGCTGAACATCGTCAAGAACGAAAAGTTTGGCAAGTACGAAAAGGTTTCTGACGACCCGCTGACGATTAAATACACCATTAACGAGGGTGTTAAGTGGTCCGATGGTTCTCCGGTGGACGCCAACGACCTGATTCTGGCTTGGGCGGCCATGTCTGGTCACTACGACAGTGCCAAGTTCGATGCGGACGGCAAGATCACCGCGGGAACGCAGTATTTCGCTTACGCCGGCGATACGTCCGGTTTGGGCCTGACGGATTTCCCGGAAATCGGGGCCGACGGCCGTTCCATCACCCTTAAGTACTCGAAGCCCTATGCTGACTGGGAAATCGCCTTCAATATGTACAACAACATGCCTGCGCATGTTTTGGCGACGAAGGCCGGCCTCAAGGATGCCAAGGCCCTGACGGACATGCTGAAGGCGCTGCCGAAGGGAAATCCGGACGTCCCCGCCGCTCCTAATGCCCAGCTGAAGAAAGTCGCTGATTTCTGGAACACCGGCTTCGATACCAAAACAATGCCTACCGACCCGGCGCTTGCACTGTCAACCGGGCCCTACGTCGTGAAGAGCGTCGTTCCGGATCAGTCCATGACGTTGACGCGGAACAAGGATTACAACTGGGGTCCGGTGCCCAAACTGGATGAAATCACCATCCGGTACATCTCCAGCGCTCCGGCCCAGATCCAGGCGCTGAAGAATGGTGAAGCGGACATTATTGCCCCGCAGGCCTCGGCGGATACCGTGGAGCAGCTGCAAGCCCTGCAAAGCCAGGGCGTTACCCTGGACAAGGGACCCCAGTTGTCCTATGACCACCTGGACCTGAATTACTCTGGCGTCTTCAAGGACAAAAATGTCCGTGAGGCCTTCATGAAGACGGTCCCGCGCAAGGACATCGTTGACAAGATCATCAAGAAGCTGAACCCGGACGCGGCGCCGCTCGATTCCCAGATCTTCCTGCCGGCGCAGTCCAAGTACGCGGAGACCGTGAAAAACAACGGTTCGGCCAACTTCCAGGATGTTGACATCGCTGGCGCGAAGAAGCTGCTCAACGGTGCCACACCGACGGTCAAGATCATGTACAACAAGGAGAACCCGAACCGGATCGATGCCTACACACTGATTGCGCAGTCTGCTGCCAAGGCGGGCTTCAAGATAGTCGACGACGGACTGGGTGCCTCCGTCTGGGGCGGTGTCCTGGGCAATGGAACCTATGACGCGACCATCTTTGGCTGGATTTCTCCGGGAGTTGGTGTCTCGTCCGTACCGCAGATCTTCCGGACCGGCGGTGCGTCCAACTTCAACAAGTTCTCCAGCCCGGAGGCGGACAAGCTGATGGGCGACCTGATCCTGACCACCGACAAGGCCAAGCAGGACGACCTGGAAGCGCAGATCGACAAGTTGATCTGGGCCTCCGACTACGGTTTGCCGCTGTTCCAGACGGTGGGTGTGGACGCCTACAGTGACCGCGTCACAGGCGTCAAGTACAACCCCACGAGCACCGGGGTCTGGTGGAACTTCTGGGAATGGTCTCAGAAGTAACCCCCGCACCCTGGATCTGAGTTAGCACAGACGGGCGCTGGGACCGAAGCTTGGTCCCAGCGCCTTTCTGCTGAGCAAAAAGCGACTCCTTGCAGCGTCCTGTCCAACCGTCTTCCGAAGCCGGCCCACTGGGACGATGTCAGGGCGGTGCAGTAGAATGCTGCAACAACACCGGGGCAACCCGGTCGACTTTATCGAGGGTTGTATAAATGCTGACCTACATCGTCCGGCGTATCGTCACAGCCGTACTGATCCTGCTGGGCGCCTCCTTTGTGGTCTACCTTCTGACAGCGGCGTCAGGGGATCCGCTCGCGGAGCTGCGCTCCAGCAGCGCACCCAATAAGGCCCAACTCATTCAGCAACGCACGGCCCTGCTGAATTTGAATGTGCCGGCGCCGCTGCGTTATTTTGTTTGGCTCAAGGGCGCGGTCGGATGCGTTATTCCTTTCGCCAATTCCTGTGACTTGGGAAAAAACCTGCAGGGCCAGCCGGTGACACAGCAGTTGGGTCTGGCCATAATCCAAACGCTGTCCCTGGTGACGGCGGCCTCCTTCCTGGCGATCATGATCGGGGTGACGCTGGGCATTGTCACGGCTCTTCGCCAATACAGTGCGCTGGACTACGGCGTGACGTTCATGGCGTTCCTGTTCTTTTCACTGCCGATCTTCTGGGCTGCCGTGCTGCTGAAGGAGTATGGCGCCATTGATTTCAATAATTTCCTCAAAACTCCGGACATTCCACCGGGCATTGTGGTCCTGATTGCCGTTCTCGTCGGGGTGTTGGCGGTGGCGGTGGCCGGCGGAACGTGGAAACGCCGCGGGTTCGCATTTGGCGGCGCATTTGCCGCGACCGCGGTCATCCTGTTTTACGTTTCCCTCACGGGCTGGTTCCGCACTCCTGGTTTGGGCCCGGTAGTCATCGCCTTGTCCGGCATCGGCATCGCCTTCGGCATCACTACGCTGACGTCGGGTCTGAGGAACCGAAGGGCGCTGTACTCGGCACTGATCTCCGTTGCCGTCGGTGTCATCGCCTACTTCGCAGTTCAGCCGCTGCTCAATTACGCCACCGCCATCATGATCGTGCTCCTGGGCGTGGTTGCCGTCCTGGTGGGCTGCGCCGTCGGCTATTTCATGGGGGGCTACGACCGGGGCCAGAATGTCCGTGCCGCCGCCCTTACCTCGGTGCTGATGGGTGTCCTCATTTTGTCCGATCGGTTCATGCAGGCCTGGCCGCAGTATTACAACAATGGGCGGATCCGGGGTCGGCCCATTGCCACGATCGGCGCCGCCACGCCCGGCCTTTCCGGGGACTTTTGGACCATGTCGCTGGACCGGCTGACGCACCTGATTCTGCCCACCACAGCACTGATCCTGATCTCCATTGCGTCTTACACCCGGTACTCACGTTCGTCCATGCTGGAAATCATGAACATGGACTACGTCCGAACGGCGCGGGCCAAGGGACTCTCGGAACGGACAGTTGTGATGCGCCATGCGTTCCGCAACGCACTCATTCCGCTGGCGACCATTGTGGCCTTCGACATCGGCGGTCTGATCGGCGGCGCGGTCATCACCGAGAGCGTGTTCTCCTTCAGCGGCATGGGTTCGCTGTTTGCCAACGGGCTGCGGGCCATCGATCCCAATCCCGTGATGGGCTTTTTCGTGGTGGTGGGCATCACCGCCCTGCTCTTTAATCTGTTGGCGGACCTTGTCTATTCCGCCCTTGATCCCCGCGTGAAGGTGAAGTCATGACCACCGTTGTATCTCCCGAAACTACACCGCACGACCCGAACGCAAGCCCGTCCCAGACGGCTGCCGAGGAAACCAAGGGCCTAAGCCAGGGACAGATCATCCGGAAACGGTTCTTCGGCCACGCCGGCGCCATGGTGGGTTTGGTGGTATTCGCCCTGGTGGTGATCCTGGTGTTCAGCTCCAGCGGTATCCAGCTCTGGGGGTTTATCAACATTCCGGGATGGTGGCATTACAGCTACAACGACGTCTCGCCCATCGTCAACGACGCCGTGCCAACCTACACCGGCTTCCTGAACTTCGGGGATCATCCTTTTGGCCAGGACCGGGTGGGCCGGGACATGTTCGCCATGACCATGCGTGGCGCCCAGCTGTCGATCATCGTGATGTTCACGATCGGCATCATGGGCTCTGTCATCGGAGTGCTGGTCGGAGCATTGTCGGGATACTTCCGGGGCATCACCGAAGCCATCCTGATGCGGTTCACGGACATGATCATCATCATCCCGGTCATCGTCATTGCGGCCGTGCTCGGTGTCCTGGTGGGCAACTCCGGGCAAGGCCAAACGGTGGTCGACGCCGCCGGAAACGTCACGGTGTCCCGTTCCTGGGTCGATGATGTCTTTAATTTCCTGCAGCAGAATCTGGGCGTGGTGCTGCTGGGCATTTTCTTGGGACTGGTGATCTGGACCGGACTTGCGCGCCTGGTCCGGGGTGAGTTCCTTTCCCTGCGCGAACGTGAATTTGTCGATGCCGCGCGCATCGCTGGGGCTTCTGATGCGAGGATAATCTTCAAACACATCCTGCCCAATGCCGTCGGCGTCATTATCGTCAACTCGACACTGCTGATGTCCTCGGCAATCCTGCTTGAGGCCGCACTGAGTTACCTCGGATTCGGCGTCAAAGCACCTGACGTTTCGCTGGGACTGCTGGTGGTGCAGAATCAGGAAGCATTCTCCACCAGGCCGTGGCTCTTTTGGTGGCCCGGCCTGTTCATCGTGGTGATCTGCCTGTGCATCAATTTCATCGGTGACGGTTTGCGGGACGCCTTTGACCCAAGGCAGAAAAAGTTTAGTTCCAAGAAGGCCAAGACCGTTTCGGCACCCTGATGAGCATCCAACCATTGACTTCAGCGCGGCCGCTGGCCGGCGCCACTCTGTTTCCGCCGCTCCTCAGCGGGCTAACCGGGCAGCAGAATCGTCAACACCACCGCAAGTGCCAAAACACCGGCGATGCCAAGCAGCAGCCAATGGCGATCGATGTTGATGGCGGCGTTCTCGGTCAGCTCCACATCGATCCGGCCCGCCTCAACCATCCCGGACCAGCGGGTGCGCACCAAGTAGGCCGCTGCACCGGAGTCGGAGTTCCGCAGGTCGCCGGGACGCATGGACCCGGCCGGCCCGTAAGTGGATCCGGGGAGCCCTTGGACGTCCGCCGGCTTAGCCCGGTACGATCCCATCACGCCGGGCGCAGGAGCGGCCCACGCGGTGAACGAACCATGCGGGGTAACCAGCCGGAGAGCAAATTTGGTGTCCACTGTGATCAGTGCGGCCCACGGGACTCGGATGGTGCGGACGGGATTGACCAAGGTGACACCGTCGTCGTCGATCTTAACCTTGGGAAGCCAAAACAACCAATAACCGGCAAAGGCCACGGTGAGCGCCAGCGGAACGCCGGACCACCCTGCTCTGCCGGCGCCGGCGGAGGACGCGACGGCGACGCCGGCCAGCACCCACAGCAGCAATGCCAGGACTTTGCTGGTCCGGGGACGGAACACTTCTTCCCTCTCCGGGACCGCCGGATTTGTCGTCATACCGCCATCGTTTCAGTATTCCGGGCGAGTTCACTAATTTTTGTCAGTGCACCGGCCCCGGTGGAAGGAATAACCAATCATGACTGAAGACTCCAACGCCGTCGACGGTGCCGGCGAGGACGGCCCGGTAAACATCGACACCGCGACGGGTACGCCGGCGGAAGGAAATTTTCCGAGCCGGCGGGGGAACCGCAGTGCCCCGGTGCTCCAGGTGCGGGATTTGTCCGTGGACTTCGGTGTCGACAAAGAATGGGTTCCGGCAGCCATTGGCCTCAATTACGAGGTCCGCGCCGGCGAGGTTCTGGCCATCGTGGGGGAGTCCGGTTCCGGCAAGAGCGCCAGCTCCATGGCGATTCTCGGTCTGCTGCCGTCCAACAGCCGTGTCACCGGCAGCGTGAAGCTCAACGGGCGCGAGATCCTCAACCTGAGTGGCGGCAAGCTGCGCCAGATCAGGGGCAAGGACGTCGCGGTGATTTTCCAGGAGCCGATGACAGCCCTGAACCCGGTCTACACTGTGGGCTTCCAGATCGTCGAAACCCTGCGGCTGCACAACGCCATCTCTCCGGATGAGGCCCGGCTGCGCGCCCTGAAAATGCTCGAGCTGGTGGAACTGCCGGACCCCGAAAAGGCCTTCAAGTCCTATCCGCACCAATTGTCCGGCGGTCAGCGTCAGCGTGCCATGATTGCCCAATCGCTCTCCTGTGATCCGAAACTGCTGATTGCCGACGAGCCCACCACGGCCCTGGATGTGACGGTCCAGGCGGAAATTCTGGATCTGATGCGCAACCTGCGCAACAAGCTGGATTCGGCCATTGTGCTGATCACCCATGACATGGGAGTGGTGGCGGATCTTTCGGACCGGATCGCGGTGATGCGAAAGGGCGTGATCGTGGAGACGGGAACGGCGGAGGAAATTTTCCACAATCCGCAGCATGAGTACACCCAGGCCTTGCTGGCCGCGGTGCCGCACCTTGGCGAGGGGACCGACGGCAACGAGGGCGTCGATGTCACCGCCGCGCTGGCCGCGGCGGCGCACGCCGAGCTGGAGAGCGTCGATGCCGAAGAGCTGGCACGCCGCGAAGCCAGCAACAAGGCGGCGCTGGTTCTGACCAAGGCCGAATCCGTGCAGACGCTGGGTCAACCGGTGCTCGAGCTGATCGGCGTGGCCATTGAGTATCCGAAGCAGGGCCGGGTGCCCGCCTTCCGGGCGGTGGAAGGAGCAGACCTTTCCATCTATCCGGGACAGGTGGTGGGACTGGTGGGGGAATCCGGCTCCGGAAAAACCACGGTGGGACGTGCCGCCGTCGGCCTGCTTCCAGTTGCCGCGGGAACACTGCAGGTAGTGGGCACGGACATCACCCATGCCAGGCCCAAGGACCTGCGGAATCTGCGCCAAAAGGTCGGCATGGTTTTCCAGGACCCGTCCTCGTCGCTGAATCCACGCCTTCCGATCGGTGAAAGCATTGGCGAGCCAATGTATCTGGCGAAAGTAGCCAAGGGTGCGGCCCTGCAGAAGCGGATCGAGGATCTGTTGGACCAGGTGGAATTGCCGCGCTCCTACCGGAACCGCTATCCGCACGAACTGTCCGGCGGCCAGAAACAGCGGGTCGGTATTGCCCGGGCGCTGTCCTTGAAGCCGCAGCTGCTGGTGGCCGACGAGCCGACTTCCGCGCTGGATGTCTCGGTGCAGGCGACGGTGCTGGATCTGCTGCAGGGACTGCAGCGGGAACTCAAATTTGCCTGCCTTTTCGTCACTCACGACCTGGCAGTGGTGGACTACCTCTCGGACCGCATCGTGGTGATGCAGCGGGGCCGCATCGTGGAGCAGGGAACCCGTGATGAAATCCTGCGAAATCCGCAGGAAGCATACACTCAGCGGCTGCTTGCGGCGGTCCCGTTGCCCGACCCGGAAAAACAGCGGGAACGCCGTGAACTGAGGGCTCAACTGCTCGCCGTGGGCGAGGAATAGACCCCCGTCGGAGGCCCATCGATTTGCTGTTTGCGGCGGCGTGCGCAAAAGTTACATCTCGGTAACATCGCTGGGCCGGAGGCCCTTTCGTGCAAGTCGCCCCCGATTCGGGGTTTAGGCTACTAACCATGTGACTGAAACCACAGACCAGTGGCAGTCGTCCCGGCCGAATCGAATGCCGGAAACAAACGCACTATTTAATAGGAGGCGGAATGCGCTTTTCGCGTACTTCCAAAGCACTTGGTGTTGCCGCCGTAGTAGCCATGGCCCTGACGGCCTGTGGCGGCGGCGACAGCACTGCGAAAGATAATGGTTCCTCCGGGGCGGGCAATCCCAGCAAGGTGATCACCGCATATGGCGGCGAGCCGCAGAACCCGTTGCTGCCGGCCAACACCAACGAGGTGTTCGGCGGCCGTGTGATGGACCTCCTGTTCAGTGGCCTTGAGAGCTATGACGCTTCGGGCAAGCCGGTGCTGGAGATGGCTGATTCCATCAAGACCACCGATTCACAGAACTACACCATCAAGATCAAGAGCGGCCAGAAGTTCAGCGATGGTTCCCCCATCACTGCCAAGAACTTCGTGGATGCCTGGAACTTCGGCGCGCTGAGCACGAACGCCCAGCTGAACTCGTACTTCTTCGAATCGATTGAGGGCTATGACGCCGTCAGTGCGATGTCCAAGGATGGCAAGACCGCGGCCCCCACAGCGCAGACGATGTCAGGGCTGAAGGTTGTCGATGACACCACCTTCACCGTCAAGCTCAGCCAGCCGGAATCTGACTTCCCGCTGCGCCTCGGCTACACCGCGTTCTACCCGCTGCCGGAAGCCGCCATCAAGGACCCGAAGGCCTACGGCGAGAAGCCGGTGGGCAATGGACCGTACACGTTGAAGTCCTGGCAGCACAACGCCGAACTGGACCTGGTTCCGAACCCGAGCTACTCCGGACCGCGCAAGGCCAAAAACGGCGGAGTGACCTTCAAGGTTTACACCACCGCTGACGCTGCGTACCAGGACTTGCTTTCGGACAACTTGGATGTGCTGGACGGAATCCCTGCCAGCAGCATTAAGTCCTTCCAGCAGGACCTCGGGGACCGCAGCATCGTCAAGGCCTACGCCGGCAATGCCACGATCACCATCCCCAGCTACCTCAAGGCCTTCCAGGGTGAAGCCGGATCGCTGCGCCGCCAGGCGATCTCCAAGTCGATCAACCGCGACCTCATCATCGACAAGATCTTCAACAAAACCAAGAAGGCGGCGAAGGACTTCACCGCTCCGGTTATCGACGGTTACTCGGACAGCATCCCGGGTTCAGATGTCCTCACCTACGATGCCGCGGCAGCCAAGAAGCTGTGGGATCAGGCCAACGCCATCACTCCCTGGGACGACTCGACCTTCACCATCGCCTACAACGTTGACGGTGCCGGCAACAAGGAATATGTTGACGCTGCCGCCAACCAGATCAAGAACTCGCTTGGCATCAAGGCCGAGGGCAAGCCGTACGCAACGTTCAAGGAACTGCGCAACGTCATCGGCAAGAAGAACCTGACTGGCGCCGCGCGCGCCGGCTGGCAGGGTGACTACCCGTCGCTGTACAACTTCCTCGGCCCGCTGTATGGAACCGGTGCCGGTTCCAATGACGGCGACTACTCGAACCCGAAGTTCGATGCGAAGCTGAAGGAAGGCCTGTCTGCCAAGTCCGCCGAAGAAGGCAACAAGGCGTTCAACGAGGCGCAGGAGATCCTGTTCAAGGATCTGCCCGTGATTCCGCTGTGGTACCAGTCTCAGACCGGTGGCTGGAGCAACAACGTAGCAAACGTTGACTTCGGCTGGAACGGTGTTCCGCTGTATAACAACATCACAGGCAAGTAATTTAGCCATACCGATGATGGGGCTCGGCAACCGCCGGGTCCCATCATCGGCATGTTCGCACATTTCAATAAGGGTGTTTATGTCTACCTCTCTCTGTTACGACGATTCCACAAGGATCCTGTAATGCTGCGGTTCATTCTGCGGCGGGTGCTCCAGGTCATACCCGTGTTCTTCGGGGCTACCCTGCTTGTTTACTACTTGGTTTTCTCCATGTCGGGCAGTCCGATCGACGCCTTGTCCGGCGGAAAACCCATCAGTCCGGCTGTCGTGGCCCAACTGACGTCCCAATACCATTTGGATCAGCCCTTCATCGTCCAGTACGGCATCTACATCAAGAATCTGTTCACTTTTAATCTCGGCACGAGCTTTTCCGGCCGACCCATCGCCGCGATCCTGGCGAACGCTTTCCCCGTCACCGCCCGGTTGGCCGTCTTTCCCCTGGCCATCGAGGCTATTTTTGGTGTCACCTTTGGTGTTATCGCGGGGCTGCGCAAGGGAAAGCTCTTCGACGGCACCGTGCTGATCGTCTCCCTCGTGGTAATAGCCGTCCCCACCTTCGTGCTCGGCTTCCTGCTGCAGTTCGTGGTCGGCGTCAAGCTCGGTTGGGCCAAGCCCACGGTGAGCAGCGGCGCCCATTGGCTGGACCTCACACTGCCGGCGGTCGTGCTCGGACTGGTCTCCTTTGCCTACGTCCTGCGGCTGACCCGGACCAGCATCCTGGAGAACATGAATGCGGACTACGTCCGCACCGCGACGGCCAAGGGCCTCTCCCGCCGCCGTGTCATCGTCACTCACATCCTGCGCAACTCGATGATTCCGGTTGTCACGTTCCTCGGAGCGGACCTCGGAGCACTGATGGGTGGAGCGATTGTCACCGAAGGAATCTTCAACGTTCCCGGAGTCGGCAACACGCTTTACAAGGCGGTGCTCGCGGGCGAAGGGCCAATGGTGGTCTCCATCGTCAGCGTCCTCGTCCTCGTGTTCGTCCTCGCCAACTTGTTGGTGGACCTGCTTTACGCCTGGCTAGACCCAAGGATTCGTTATGCCTGAGAAAACCCAAAACATAAACCGCATTGAACACTTCGTAGCGGATCTGGAAGAGACACCGCTGCAGACCACCGATCAGCTCAACGAACAGGCCGCTCCTTTGAGCCTGTGGGCGGAAGCGTGGAAAAACCTTCGCCGCCAGCCACTGTTCATCGTCTCGGCGCTGCTGATTCTGCTGGTGCTGGTGGTGGCGCTGCTGCCAGGGCTCTTCACCCACACGGATCCCACCCAATGCGAGCTCATCAACTCCAATGAGGGGCCCTCGGCCGGTCATCCGCTTGGCTTTACGCTGCAGGGCTGTGACGTGTATGCCCGCGTCATCCTCGGCACCCAGGCATCACTGACAGTCGGTGTTTTTTCCACGATCGGTGTGCTGATCATCGGCGGCACCATGGGTGCGGTGGCCGGCTACTACGGCGGCTGGATTGATGCCGTGCTGGCCCGCCTGGGCGACACCTTCTTCGCGCTGCCGTTGATCCTCGGCGCCATCGTGATCAACTCACTGCCATTCATCCGGGAGAACCGCAGTGCCTGGACCGTCGTCGGCATTCTCGTGACCCTGGGCTGGCCGCAGATTGCGAGGATCACGCGCGGTGCCGTCATCGAGGTCCGCAACGCGGACTTCGTGATTGCTGCCCAGTCCCTGGGTGTTTCGCGGGGCAAGGCACTGCTGACGCACGTCATCCCTAATTCGCTTTCTCCGGTCATCGTGATCGCGACAGTTTCGCTGGGCATCTACATCGTGGCGGAAGCCACCCTGTCGTTCCTGGGTATCGGACTTCCGGGCTCGGTGATGTCATGGGGCAATGACATTTCCGCGGCGCAAACGTCATTGCGCAACAATCCGTCGACGCTGCTCTGGCCTGCACTGGCCCTGTCGATAACCGTACTGAGTTTCATTATGCTCGGCGATGCCGTCCGTGACGCTCTTGATCCGAAGGCTCGTAAGCGATGAGCACCGATAAAATCAGCATTGATCCCACCGGAACCAGCGATGGCGGCACTGACTCCATCCGCCTGGATAAGGCCGCGCGTCCCGTCAGCATTACGGAGGCGGGCGGAGACGAGCGGCTCCCGCTGCTGGAAATCCGCGACCTCGCCATCACGTTCAGCACCGGATCCGGCGATGTCCATGCCGTCCGCAATGCCAACCTGACAGTCATGCCGGCTGAAACGGTCGCCATTGTGGGTGAGTCCGGTTCGGGCAAGTCGACGACGGCGCTGGCCGCCATTGGGCTGCTGCCCTCCAACGGCCGCGTCAGCGGCGGCCAAATCATGTTCGACGGCGAGGACCTCACCCGGGCCGGCGGCAAACGCATTGTTGAACTGCGTGGCCGGTCCATCGGCATGGTGCCACAGGACCCGATGTCCAACCTGAATCCGGTCTGGAAGATCGGCTATCAGGTCAAGGAAACGCTCAAGGCGAACAACCTTGCCCGCAAGGACATCAACAAGCAGGTGGCGGAGGTGCTCGCGGACGCCGGCCTGCCGGATGCCGCACGGCGGGCCAAGCAGTACCCGCACGAGTTCTCCGGCGGCATGCGCCAGCGCGCGCTGATAGCCATCGGACTTTCCTGCAGCCCCCGGCTGCTGATCGCAGATGAGCCGACGTCGGCCCTCGATGTCACGGTGCAGCGGCAGATCCTGGACCATTTGGCCACGATGACGAGCGAGCTGAACACTGCGGTGCTGCTGATCACCCACGATCTCGGTCTCGCCGCGGAACGCGCCGAAAAAGTTGTGGTGATGTACAAGGGGCAGGTGGTGGAGTCCGGGCCGGCCTTGGATATCCTGCGCAACCCGCAGCACCCGTACACCCAGAGGCTGGTCGCCTCGGCGCCCTCCCTGGCCTCGCGCCGCATCCAGTCGACGCGGGCCGCTGGCAAGGAGTCGCCGGAGGAATTGGCGCCGGATACTGCCGCCGTGGCCAAGGCCGAGGATGTCATCCAGGTCCGGAATCTGAGCAAGATCTACAAGCTCCGCGGCGGACTGGGAAAGTCCACCGACTTCAAGGCCGTGGATGATGTGTCCTTCGACATCAAGCGCGGCACCACCTTGGCTGTGGTGGGAGAGTCCGGCTCGGGCAAGTCGACGGTGGCCAAGATGGTGCTGAACCTGGAGAAGCCCTCTGCCGGGAACATCGTTTTTGATGGCGTGGATCTGGCCTCGCTGGACCGGAAGTCGTTGTTCGACTTCCGCCGCAGGGTCCAGCCCATTTTCCAGGACCCGTACGGCTCACTCGATCCGATGTACAACATCTACCGGACCATCGAGGAACCCCTGCGGGTTCACAAGATAGGTGACAAGAAGAGCCGGGAAGTCAAAGTCCGCGAACTGCTGGACCAGGTGGCTCTGCCGGCGTCGTCCATGCAGCGCTTTCCGAACGAGCTCTCCGGCGGCCAGCGTCAACGTGTCGCCATCGCCCGTGCGCTGGCCCTCGATCCGGAGGTGGTGATCTGTGACGAGGCCGTTTCGGCACTTGACGTCCTGGTACAGGCACAGATCCTGAACTTGCTGGCGGATCTGCAGTCGGAGCTGGGCCTGACCTATCTGTTCATCACCCATGACCTGGCGGTGGTACGGCAGATTGCCGATCACGTCTGCGTGATGGAGAACGGCAAGATCGTAGAAACCGGAACAACGGATAATGTCTTTGAGGCCCCCGCCAAGCAGTACACGCGGGACCTGCTCGACGCCATCCCGGGTTCACGGCTCGCCGTCGCCTGACCCGGCAGCTGCAGCCTGGAAATGGTGTCATCCGCACGGCGGGTGGCACCATTTTCGATTCCTACAAATGGCGCTCTTACTGTCCCTCTTACTGACCTCCGGCTGCTCCGCCAGCATCCGCCGCCGCGGCGGCCGCCGAGGTGTGGCACCCGACGGCCATGGAAAGTGGATGTCCTTTAGGCTCAGCTTGGGACAGCGGGTAGAATGGTCATATGTGCCCAATTTCGGGGCCAGCAAACATCTGGGATTAACACTTACGGCCCACGGGCCTTCCGCCGGGAATATACTGAATCGAGCCTTTACGCATGTCTGAAACCATCGTCAACTTAGCTTCGCGCAATGACCTGCGCAACGTGGCCATCGTGGCGCACGTTGACCACGGCAAGACCACACTGGTGGACGCGATGCTCAAGCAGACGCATTCCTTTGCAGAGCATGGCGTTGTGGCGGACCGGGTCATGGACACCGGCGACCTGGAACGCGAAAAAGGCATCACCATTCTGGCGAAGAACACCACAGTGGCCTACAACGGGCCGGCCTCGAACGGTGAAACCATCACCATCTCCGTCATCGACACCCCGGGCCACGCAGATTTCGGTGGCGAGGTGGAGCGTGGGCTCTCCATGGTCGACGGCGTTGTGCTGCTGGTGGATGCGTCCGAGGGGCCGCTGCCGCAGACCCGCTTCGTGCTTCGCAAGACTCTGGCCGCCAAGCTTCCCGTCATCCTGCTGGTGAACAAAACCGACCGGCCTGACTCCCGCATCGACGAGGTCGTGCACGAGTCCATGGATCTGCTGCTCGGACTGGCCTCCGACTTGGCCGATGAAGTGCCGGATCTTGACTTGGACGCCGTCCTGAACGTTCCCGTCGTGTACGCCGCGGCCAAGGTCGGCGCCGCGTCGCTGGACCAGCCGGAAAACGGCACGGTCCCGAACAATGACGACCTCGAGCCGCTGTTCCGGGCCATCATCGAGCACATTCCGGCTCCGACGTACGATCCGGTGGGCGTCCTGCAGGCGCACGTGACTAACCTGGACGCCTCCCCGTTCCTGGGGCGTCTGGCACTGCTGCGCATCTACAACGGAACCCTGCGCAAGGGCCAGACCGTGGCCTGGGCCCGCCACGACGGCACACTGAAGAGCGTCAAAATTACCGAGCTGCTGGCCACCAAGGCCCTTGAGCGCGTCTCGGTCGAGTCCGCCGGCCCCGGCGAGATCGTCGCCGTCGCCGGTATTGAGGACATCACCATTGGTGAGACGCTGACCGATCTGGACAACCCCAAGCCGTTGCCGCTGATCAAGGTTGACGATCCGGCCATCTCGATGACGATCGGTATCAATACCTCTCCGATTGCCGGCCGCGTTAAGGGCCACAAAGTCACCGCCCGCCAAGTCAAGGATCGGCTGGACCGCGAGCTCGTCGGCAACGTCTCCCTCCGGGTGCTGCCCACCGAACGTCCCGACGCCTGGGAAGTCCAGGGCCGTGGCGAGTTGGCACTGGCCATCCTGGTTGAGCAGATGCGCCGTGAAGGCTTTGAACTGACAGTGGGCAAGCCGCAGGTGGTCACCCAGACCATCGACGGCAAGATCCACGAGCCGATGGAACACATGACCATCGACGTGCCGGAAGAATACCTGGGCAATGTGACGCAGCTGATGGCCGCACGTAAGGGCCGGATGACCAACATGGCCAACCACGGCACCGGCTGGGTCCGGATGGAATTCATCGTTCCCGCCCGTGGCCTGATCGGTTTCCGCACCCGCTTCCTCACGGACACCCGCGGGGCCGGTATCGCCGCGTCAATCGCGGAGGGCTATGAGCCGTGGGCCGGGCCGATCGAGTATCGCACCAACGGATCGATGATCGCGGACCGCTCCGGCGTCGTGACTCCGTTCGCGATGATCAACCTGCAGGAGCGCGGTTCCTTCTTCGTCCAGCCCACCACGGAGGTCTACGAGGGCATGATCGTGGGTGAGAATTCGCGTGCAGATGACATGGACGTGAACATCACCAAGGAAAAGAAGCTGACCAACATGCGCGCCGCGTCTTCGGACACGTTCGAAAACCTGACGCCCCCGCGCAACCTGACGCTGGAGGAGTCGCTGGAATTCGCCCGCGAGGACGAGTGCGTTGAAGTAACGCCGGAGTCCATCCGGATCCGCAAACTGCTCCTCGACGCCAACGAGCGGTCCAAGGCCTACCGCTCCCGCGCCAAGTCCTAAGCTCCCGCCGTGCATGGTACGGCAGAGTGCCTGGACTAGGACAGTGAGTTATCCGGCATTATAGAGATATGACGTTCCAGCAGCCCGCCCCGTTAATCCCGAGGGGCGGGCTGTTGTCGTTCACCCCCGGATCGCTGGATAACCCGCACGGAGTGCCGCGGTTGCTTTTCATCCATGCGCATCCGGACGATGAGACGATCACGACGGGCGCGTCGATGGCGCACTACGCGGCACTGGGAGCTCAGGTTGCCGTGCTGACGTGCACCAGGGGGGAACTGGGTGAGGTGATCCCGCCGCAGCTGCGTCACCTACAGGTGGGTCAGCCTGGGAACGACGACGACGGCGCCGCCCTCGCCGCGGTCCGGGAGTCCGAGTTGGCCGTGGCGCTTGAGGAACTCGGCGTGCGCCGGCACTATTGGCTCGGCTCCGGACAAGCCAAAGCTGGCTCGGGTGCCGATGTGCTTTATCGTGACTCAGGCATGTCATGGGGGCCCAACGGCCGCGCTCAGCCGGCCGAGACAATGCTGGAGGGTTCGCTCTGCCGGGCGCCGCTGGCCGAAGAGGCCGCGCACGCGGCCGCGCTGATCCGCACCTTGCGGCCCGACGTCGTCGTGACCTATGCGGCTGACGGTGGCTACGGCCATCCCGACCATGTGCGCACCCATGAACTGACCATGCAGGCATTGAAGTTGGCGGCAGCGGCACCCGCCGATGGACTGCCCGCCTGGGAGGTTCCGGTGGTTTACACCATCGTCAGCGACCGCCCCGAATCTCCGTCCGACCCTGATGCAAAGCGGACGGTCGTGCAGGGTGAAACGACCGCCAAGAGCGCCGCGATGCGGGCGCACCGGACGCAGATCAGCGTCGACGCCGATGCCAGCCACTACGCGCTCTCGGACGGCGTCTGGAAGGACCTTTCCGGGTGGGAATCCTTTCACCTCATCAAGGCTTCCGGTATGGGAGATCCCGACCCCGCCGACTGGCGCACGCCTGGTCCCCGCACGGTGGACGCCGGCGCGGAGGGCACCAATGCGGCTGATTCCGGCACGGTGGGTGGCGGCGCGGAGGGCCCTGGCGTGGCTGATCCCCGCGAAGTGGCTGGCGGGGCGGGGGACGCAGGCGCAACTGATCCCCGCGAAGTGGCTGGCGGGGCGGGGGACGCAGGCGCAACTGATTCCCGCGAAGTGGCTGGCGGGGCGGGGGACGCAGGCGCAACTGATTCCCGCACAGTAGGTGGCGGCGCCGCTTCCGCCGCGGAGCCGGGTTCCTCCGCACCGGCCGCTGGTGGGGTTCGCGCCCCTGCCGATACCGGCGCGCAATCCCGCCCCTCCAGTTCCGATCGGTACCGGTCCCAGGCGGGCGGGCCACGGCCGACGTTCTCCGATAAGCCGGCCCGGCGTCTTAAGTCCGGCGCTGTGGCGGTGGCCGCAGGGCTACTGGCCGGAATTCTGGGCACTGCATTGCACGGACAGACCTTTTATCTGCAGGGTTGGGGACTGATTTGGGGTGCGGCGGCGGCCCTGCTGCTGTTGCTCTCGCTCGCCGTTCTGGTGGGCCTGTGGGCACGCTCCAGCTGGTATCCCGTGCTGACCGGCCTGGCAGCGTACGCGGTGGCCGGAATTCTGGCCGTGTCCCGTGGTGGATCCGCGCTCATTGTTGGCAACCTCTCTGGAAACGTCTGGCTTTTCGGCATCGCTGCAATGACTCCGCTCGCCGCCATTGCCTGCGCGCTCATTCTCCATCCACGTCGGAGCGCGACGCGCTAGCAGGTCCTGCACTGCCCGCGGGCATTTTCCCGTTCGCCTGATCCGGATGATGAACAAACAGAACCGAGGTGGGAACGCCGTCGTCGTCCGCTGGCATGGCAGCATACTCATCCGCGAGCGCCCGGAACCGGGTGAGCATCTGCTCACTGTGCGCGGCGTTGAGCTTGAGGCCAAGCCGCCGGACGTGGATCTGCGCCGGGGGGAGTCCCTGAATTTCCTGCAGGAAGGTCTCGATCACCACCGGCGCCACGTTGTCCACTGTGGTTCCCCAAGAGCGTCCGCTGGCCAGATAGGGGATCTCCCGGGCGCCCCGTTTGCCGTGCCGAGGGTCCTGCGGCAACAGGAACCCCGTCCGCACCAGGGTACGCACGTGGTGCAGCGTGGAGGCGGGGTTCATGCCCAGCGCATCCGCGATCTCTTTGTTAGTGCGCGCCTGATATAAACAGAAACGAAGTATTCTCAGTCGCAGCGGAGAGCTGAGGGCCCGGTTGCGGGCCAGAGGGGTTTCCGTTGGATCCCATTCGGTCACAGTCCCAGCCTAAAGTAGCCATTGACAGAAGCCAATGGGACGATGAAACTAAAACCTGTGACCGTAGATTCCCAGGCGGAGGTCTCACCGTCGTTGTTGCAGAGTCGCAACTTCCTGAAGTTCTGGACCGGCCAGACGTTAAGTCAATTGGGGGCCCAGCTGGGCCAGCTGGCCTTCCCAGTCCTGGCCGTTTCCATTCTGTCCGCCTCGGAGTTTCAGGTCGGGGCGCTCAACGCCGCGGGAATGGCGGCTTTCCTGGTGGTTGGCCTGCCGGCCGGGGCTTGGGTGGACCGCTGGATCAAACGGCGGGTCATGATTATTGCAGACCTGGTCCGGATGGCGGTCATGCTTGCGGTTCCCGTCCTGTGGTGGCTTCATCTGCTGCAGGTGTGGCACCTCTATGTGGTAGCCGGCGCCGTTGGGGTGGCCACCGTTTTCTTCGACGTTTCGTACCAGAGCATCGTGCCCATCCTGGTGCGCGGCGAACAGGTGGCGGACGCCAATTCCAAGCTGGAGAGCACCGCCCAAATTTCCAGGGTCGGCGGCCCCGCCCTGGGCGGCGTACTGCTGACAGTGCTGAGTGCTCCGATGCTCTTCCTGGGGGAGTCCCTGGGCTATCTCTGCTCAGCGCTGTTCCTGTGGCGAACCCGCGACGACGAACAACCGCACGCAATCGCAGACCGGCGGCCGCTGGCGGTGGAGATCCGCGAAGGCCTGTCCTTCGTGATCCGGCATCCCCTGATCAGCCGGATCGTCACCTGCACGGCCGGGCTCAACCTCTTTTCGGCCATCACCATCACCATGCTGCCCATCCTCATTCTGCGCGAGCTCCATCTTGGCGCGGTAGGGCTGGGAATCATTTTGTCCGTCGGTTCGGTGGGCGGCGTGCTGGGCGCAGTGTCGACTCCGTGGATCTCCCGCAGGATCGGCGAGGGGACGGTCATTCCGCTGGCTGCGCTGGGCTCCACCTGCGCCGTCATCCTGATGCCTGTCGCGGCGATCTGCCCGGAACGCTGGCAGTCGCTGGTGATTCTGGTGCTTTCCGACTTCATGTTCAATTTCGCCGTGCTGGCCTACAACATCATGCAGGTCAGCATGCGCCAGCGGGTCTGCCCGCCACGCCTGCTGGGCCGCATGAATGCCTCCATCCGATTCCTGGTCTTCGGCGTGCTGCCTGTCTCGGCGCTGCTTTCCGGTGTCCTGGCCGGCTGGCTGGGCCTGATGACGACGCTGTGGATTGGGGCTCTGGGTGGTTTGATTCCGGTGGCGATCGTCTTTTTCTCGCCCTTGCTGGGCATGAAGAAGCTGCCGGACTCCGTCGCGCACGTAAAAGCAGCGGACTGACGAAAGCGTGTAGGCACAACTGCTATCCGTCCGGCAGGCCGTGACCCCGTCCCATTCTGCCCAAGTGAGCGGGGTGATGGCCGGGCAGGGCGAGTTCTAGCGAACGTTGCAACACCCCCGACTAATCGGGAGTTGCAGCACCCATGGAATCAGCAGCAGTAAGTAGTTCATCGTTTTTGGGGAAGGGTTCGTCTTTTACGCAAGGGTCGGGTTTCCCGGTCAGGTCACGT
>NZ_JADPVH010000061.1 GCF_026932795.1 Paenarthrobacter sp. Z7-10
AGGGCCACCCGGAATCCGGGTGGCCCTGGTTTGTGCCAGCTGCTGGCTAGGAAACGGTGCGCGTCCCCTTGGGCTGCCGTGCGTAGGTGTCCGGGTCCGATATATCGGACTTCGAGTAGTCCCGCAGGCCGAAAGCCGCTGCGATCGTAATCAGAGCCGACACCAGAATGTATACGGAGACCGCATATCCGGTGCCGAACTGATGGAGCAGGAAGGTGGCCACCAAGGCGGCCGGGCCGCCGGCGATGATGGAGGCCAGTTGATAGCCCAGGCCAGCTCCGGTGTACCGGAGATTGGTCGGGAAGTTCTCCGCAATGATCGACGCCTGCGGGCCGTACTGCATGGCGTGCGGGATGAGCGCTACGGACAAGGCAAGGAAGACCAGCCAACTTACACCGCTGTCCAGCAGCGCGAAGTAGACAAAGCCCCACACGCCGGTGATGCCGGCGCCTATCAGGTAGATCTTTTTACGTCCGACCGTGTCGGACAAATGGCCGAAGTAAGGGACGAAGAAGAGTTCGATGGCGGCCGCGACCATGGTGCCGATCAGGACAAAGTTGTACGAGTAGTTGTGGTTCTTATCCGTCAGGTAGGACAACACAAATGCCGTGACGATGTAGAACGGCATCTGCTCCGACATCCGGAGCAGTGCGGAAAGGATAATCGCCTTAGGGTGGCGTCTGATCACTTCGAGAACCGGAGCTTTAAGGGTCTTTTGGGTCTTGACCACGGAGGCGAACATCGGGGTTTCCAGAATCTGGAGCCGGATGTAGAGCCCAATGGCAACCAGCACCAGGCTAAGAAGGAACGGGATCCGCCATCCCCAGGCGATGAAGGCATCGGTTCCCATGACGCCGTTGAAGATTGCCATCAGACCCGTGGAGAGAATAATGCCAATGGCCACACCCAACTGCGGCCAGCTGGCCATCAGCCCCCGGCGCTTCTGATTACCCCACTCCATCGACAGCAAAATGGAACCGCCCCATTCGCCGCCGACTGCAACACCCTGAAATACGCGAAGGATGATCAGGAGCGCGGGTGCGGCGTCGCCCCAGGTTCCGGCGCCGGGAAGCACTCCGATCAACGCCGTCGAGATCCCCATCATCAGCAGCGTGATGATGAGCATCGTTTTGCGGCCCATTCTGTCGCCCCAGTGCCCGAAGATCGCAGCTCCCACCGGACGGGCCAGGAAGCCGACGAAATAGGTGGCAAAGGCCGAGATCAGCCCCAGGTAGGGGGACATGTGGGGGAAGAACACGTGCGGGAAAACCAGTGCTGCCGCTGCACCATACAGGAAGTAGTCGTACCACTCGATCGTGGTGCCGATGGTACTGGCGACCGCGGCCTTGCGCACCTGACTTCGATGTTCGGCGCTGCTTATTTCACTCGGTTCGACGTTGGACATCGTTGTCTCACTTTTCCTGTTGAACGTTCAACTGGGTCCCAACACGCGGCCCTGTTGTGGCGGTTACGTTTCGTGCTCTCCACGACGTAACATGATCGCGGCTGCACGCTTGCTTACATCTATCTGTCTAATCACAGCGGTGTGAGTTGTCAAGGATAACGATGTATCATTTGTCTCCGATCTTGCCGGGCGGCCGAAAGCAGCCCCGTCGTACGTCCGAAAATGAGTCAACGAAGCCACACCGCGGAACGGGCGGCAAAATCCGCTAAACTTGGCAGGTAAGAGCCCCAAACTCTTAGACCAGAGTGCCGCCGTTCCGACGGCACAAGCGGGCGGAGTGGTGGGGCGTTCTCATGCACGGCGCCAGCCGAGTGTCCCCCGGGGGTCATCGTCCGGGCGCCCAACTGATGGGGGAGGATCCCATGCCTGCAATCATGATCGTTGGAGCCCAATGGGGAGACGAGGGTAAAGGAAAGGCCACCGACCTGCTCGGCGGCCGTGTCGACTTCGTGGTGAAGCCCAACGGCGGCAACAACGCCGGGCACACCGTCGTCGTCGGCGGTGAAAAGTATGAACTCAAACTCCTCCCGGCGGGTATCCTCAGCCCCAACGCGGTGCCGATTATCGGCAACGGCTGCGTCATCAACCTTGAGGCTCTGTTTCAGGAAATCGATGGACTGAAGGCGCGCGGTGCGGATACGTCCAAGTTGAGGGTCTCCGCCAATGCCCATCTGGTTGCTCCTTACCACCAGGTGCTGGACAAAGTCACCGAGCGCTTCCTGGGTAAGCGGGCCATTGGCACCACCGGACGCGGCATCGGTCCCGCCTACATGGACAAGGTGGCCCGGCTCGGTATCCGGGTCCAGGACGTGTTCGACGCATCAATTCTGCGGCAGAAGGTGGAGGGTTCGCTGCAGCAAAAAAATGAGCTGCTGGTGAAGGTCTACAACCGCCGGGCAATCAGCATCGACGAGGTGGTTGAATACTTCCTGGGCTTCGCGGACAGACTTCGCCCGCTGATGGTCGACTCGACCTCCGTCCTCAACACAGCGCTGGATGAAGGCAAGGTGGTGCTGATGGAAGGCGGCCAGGCCACCTTCCTGGACGTGGACCACGGCACCTACCCGTTCGTCACCTCGTCCAATCCAACGGCAGGAGGAGCCTCGGTCGGCTCGGGCATCGGCCCGACCCGGATCAGCCGCACAGTGGGCATCATCAAGGCTTACACGACGCGGGTGGGGGCCGGGCCATTCCCCACCGAGCTCTTCGACGAAATGGGCGAGTGCCTGCAGAAGACCGGAGGCGAGTTCGGCGTCAACACCGGCCGCCCGCGCCGTTGCGGCTGGTATGACGCCGTGCTGGCCCGCCAGGCCTCCCGCGTCAACGGCTTCACCGACTACTTCCTGACCAAGCTGGACGTACTGACCGGGATCGAGCGGATTCCGGTCTGCGTTGCCTACGATGTCGATGGCGTGAGGCAGGACGAAATGCCCATGACGCAGACCGAATTCCATCACGCCAAGCCGATTTTCGAGTACTTCGCCGGCTGGACCGAGGACATCACCGGAGCGCGTACTCTGACCGATTTGCCACGCAACGCGCAGCTTTATGTGCAGGCGCTGGAATCGATGTCCGGAACACGGATCTCCGCCATTGGTGTTGGCCCTGACCGGGACCAGACCATCGTGATCCACGATTTGATCAGCGGCTGAGGAACCCTTAACCCGGCGGGCGGACAGCGGTTAGGCTTAGTTAGGGCACTGAAGCGAGGAGATGCCATGAAGGTCAGCGTGGGCCAGTTCAATCCTGGCGGAGACGTGGGCGAAAACCTGGCAACCATGCGCCGGTTGGCGGACGCTGCCAAGGCTCAGGCGGCCTCGCTGATCGTCTTCCCGGAGGAATCGATGTTTTCCGTCGGTCGGGTGCACGGAGATTTCGCGGCCGCGGTGGATGCGCAATGGACCACTTTTGTCCGCGGGCTGTCGCTGCTGGCGAGCGAGGTGGGCATCGCCGCCATTGCCGGTGGCTACGAAGGCAGCGGGGAGGACCGGCCGTTCAACACGTTGATCGCTGTTGCCGATGATGGCCGCATCATTGACACCTACCGCAAGCTCCATCTGTACGACGCATTTTCGTACCAGGAATCAAAACGGATCAAACCGGGCGATGGCGGCATCAAGCTGGTGACGATCGGTGGTCTGCGTGTGGGCATCATGACCTGCTACGACCTTCGTTTTCCTGAGCTGGCGCGGGCCCTGGCCGACGAGGGAGCGGACTTGATCTGCATTGGTGCAGCCTGGTTTAAGGGCGACCATAAGGTTGACCATTGGGAATCGCTGCTGAAGGCCCGCGCCATCGAAAACACCTGCTGGGTGGCCGCGGCCGGCACGTCGAGTGAGCATTGCATTGGTCATTCCGTCATCTTGGACCCGATGGGGATTCCGCAGGTCTTCCTAAACGATGAGCCTGAAGGCATTGCGACGGCGGATGTGACGCTCAAACGCATCGAGGAGGTGCGCGAATTCCTGCCCGTGCTCAAAAACAGGCGACTCGCCGGCACGGCGCGAATCGTCCCGGCCCACTAGCCTTTTTGAGGTCGCCGCCCGGCCTCCGCTGTCCCCGGACTCCCGATGCGGTAAATCCCCGAAGTTTTCCAGCGCACGAGCCTCCACGCGCATAGCATTGACGGTATAACACCCGGTGGCTAGTCTCGGGACAACGGGAGGTACAGATGGACGACGATCAGATCCACCAAGTCTTGGCTCGCCTTGGCCCCATCGGCTATGAAGATATTCCGCACGAGGGTGAGTGGCAGCGGCCGCCGTACAAGAATGACACGGCAGGACGGGCGATCGTGCTCGTCGACGGCGATTTCCAGTTTGTCGTCGTCGACCGTTTCAGCGGCGCAGTCCGTTCCGTTTGCGAGGATGACGAAACACTGATGGCTTCCTCACTGGATCAACTGGTCCAGATTGCCACCTTGTGGGGGGCCATCGACCGCGACGCCATCGGACCGGAGGACGACGACGAATTTGACCGGGTTGCGCGGAACTTCGAGTCCCAGCTGAAGAGGATTGACCCGGCCGCGGCACGTCCGAGCGAGTTTTGGTGCCTGTACGCCGAGGAACTCAGCAACGGCGGTTGACCGGGCCCGCCCGGCGTAGGCTGGCGGTATGGCGGAAATTAATGACCCGGATGTCATCGCACGGCTGCTGCGCACTCCGGCCCGCTGGGCCGTCGTCGGGCTGTCCGGCAATCCGCTGCGACCTGCCCTGGGGGTCGCGAGGTTCCTCCAGCAGCGGCTGGGAATGGAAATAATCCCGGTGAGCCTCAAGGGTGACAGCGTCTATGGTTCCCCTGGCTATACCAGCCTGAACGATGTGCCGGGCACGGTGGACGTGGTTGATTGCTTTGTGAATTCCCAGCGCGTGGGCGCCGTCGTTGATCAGGCGATCGCGATCGGAGCCAAGAGCGTCTGGCTGCAACTGGGCGTGGTGGACGAGGCGGCGGCGGCGCGGGCGACAGCGGCAGGACTGGACGTCGTGATGGACAGATGTCCGGCGATTGAAGCTCCAGGACTTGGACTCTAGGCTGACCTGCAACCGGCTGATGCAAGCCACCTGTTTGGACAGATGGGGCAGCCGAGGCCAAACCGCCCGTCCGGATAGATGGGGTATATGCTCCCCCTTGTGGACGCCGCGCAGCTCAAGAGCACCTGTCTGGCCCAACCCGGAAGTTTTGAGGACTTTCCCTTTGGGACCGAGACCTCCGTGTTCAAGGTATGCGCACCCATTTCCGGTGAGTTCCGGCATGAGTCCAAAGTCTTTGCCCTCAGCAACCTGGCCGAACATCCGTTGGCGGTGAGCCTCAAGTGCGATCCGGTGTTGGCCGAACAGCTGCGCCGTGCCCATCCGGAGATCACCGGCGCCTACCACTTGAACAAGAAACACTGGAACTCGGTTCTATGTGACGCTGGACTCCCGGACGCCATGGTTTTGGACTTGATACAGGACTCCTACGACCTCGTGACCGCAAAACTCTCCGCGGTGCAGCGGGAGGCTCTGAACTGGCCGGGGACCGGCGCGGGAGGACGCCAGTGAGCCGGTCGTCCGGCGGGGGCGAACTAACCTACCCGCAGCATGGCCTCACCCGCAGCCTGGCATCCGAGGAGGGTGCTGGGTCTGGGGGCAGCGGTGGATCCGCCATCTCCAGGGACACCGACTGGCCGGAGGGATACCGTCGAGTGCATCATCGGATCCAGGTGGCCCACGGAGCCCAAGCGTACGGACGACTGGCCCGCGGCATTTTGGATTGGGGTATCCAGCGCGGCGCCGGTCTGCGCGTCGCGGCGCTGCCGTCGCTACGGCATCAGGGTACTGACGCTGATGCCTCTGCCGACGCCGACGGTGCCGTCCGAATCGGCTCCCGCGTTGCCTGCGGTTTCGGGCTGGGGCCGATCCGACTCCCAATACCCTGCGAAGTGGTGTGGCTGGAGAAGCCAACAGCCGTCGTCGTGCTGCCCGACGGGCGAACTCGGCCTCAGCGTGCCGGATTCGGTTATGGCACCCTTCCCGGCCACCCGGCCAGCGGCGAGGAGGCGTTCATGGCCTCTCTGCACGCCGATGGGAGCGTGTATTTTGAGCTGCTCGCCTTCAGTAAGCCCGCGGGTCTGATTTTCCGCCTCGGCAGCCCCGTCACCACGTTCGCCCAAAGCTTCGCCACCCAACGCTACCTTCAGGCTGCCAAAGAACTCGCCCGCTGAAACCCATCATCGAGTGAGTACTTGGTGCGCGAGACGGGACTGCATCGCGCACCAAGTATTCAGTCGATGATCAGCCGAAGTACGCTGGCAGGGTTCCCTCGTGCGCCCCGCGAAGTTCGTCCAGCGGCACGGTGAAGTGTCTCTGAATGTCCAGCGACACGGCATCGGCGTCCACCACACCGATCCGAATGGCAGGGAACGCGCGGGCTGTGCACATGTCCGTGAACCGGATTTCCTCGGAGCGCGGAACGGCGACGACGGCGCGGGCCTGCGATTCCGAGAACAGCAGGGTGAAGGCGTCGATTCCGTCCCGGGCACAAACCTCGTCCAGGCCGACGCGGGCGCCGACGTTGAAACGCAGCGCGGACTCCACCAGGGCGGCGGCGAGGCCCCCTTCGGAGAGATCATGCGCGGAGTCCACCATGCCATCACGGGAGGCGTTGATCAGGATCTCCGCCAGCCGCCGTTCACGGTCCAGATCAGCCTTGGGCGGCCGGCCACCCAAGTGGCCGCGCAGGTTGGCCCACTCGGAGCCGTCCAGCTCGTCCGCCGTCGTGCCGAGGAGATAGATGGCCTGGCCGTCCTCCACCCAGCCCGACGGCGTGCGGCGTGCGACGTCGTCGAACACTCCCAGCACGCCGACGACGGGCGTCGGGTGGACGGGGACGCCACCGGTCTGGTTGTAGAGCGAGACGTTGCCGCCGGTGACGGGAACGCCCAGTTCCCGGCACGCGTCGGAGAGGCCGCGAACGGACTCGGCGAACTGCCACATGACCTCAGGGTCCTCAGGAGAGCCAAAGTTCAGGCAGTCGGTGACGGCAAGCGGCTTGGCGCCGGAGGTAGCCACGTTGCGGTAGGCCTCCGCCAGCGCCAGCCGGGCTCCCTCGTAGGGGTCAAGATAGGAGTAGCGGCCGTTGGCATCGGTGGAGAGCGCCACGCCCAGCCCGGTTTCCTCGTCCACCCGAATCACGCCCGCGTCATCCGGCATGGCCAGCGCGGTGTTGCCCTGGACGTACCGGTCGTACTGGCTGGTGATCCAGTCCTTGGAGCACATGTTCGGCGAGGCCATGAGTTCCAGGACAGCCGCGCGCAGGGCCGGTGCACCCTCTGGACGCGCGGCATCCTGGATGCTTCCGCTGAAGCCATCCGCCTGGATGCCGTCCAGCCATTCCGGGCGGTGGAATGGGCGGTCATAGACGGGTCCGTCGTGCGCCACGGTACGTGGATCCACGTCGACGATAGTTTCGCCGTCCCATTCGATGATGAGCCGGCCGGTGTCCGTCACCTCGCCCAGCCAGGAGTACTCCACTGCCCATTTGTCCAGAATGGCCTCGAAAGCACCGACATTCTCCGGCGTGACCACTGCCATCATGCGTTCCTGCGACTCGGACATCAGGATCTCGCCGGGCGTCAGGGTGGGGTCGCGCAGCAGGACCTTGGTCAATTCGACGTGCATGCCGCCATCGCCGTTGGAGGCCAGTTCACTGGTGGCGCAGGAAATGCCAGCGGCGCCCAGGTCCTGGATGCCCTCCACCACGGAGGCCTTAAACAGTTCGAGGCAGCATTCGATCAGCACCTTCTCCACGAACGGATCACCCACCTGCACGGCCGGACGCTTGGAGGGTTTACCGGCGTCGAAGGACTCAGAGGCCAGTACGGACGCGCCACCAATCCCGTCGCCGCCGGTCCGGGCGCCGAAGAGGACCACGCGGTTGCCCACGCCCGAGGCATTGGCCAGCCGGATGTCCTCGTGCCGCAGCACGCCAACGGCCAGCGCATTGACCAGCGGATTGCCCTGGTAGACCGAATCGAAGACCACCTCGCCGCCAATGTTCGGCAGGCCCAGGGAGTTTCCGTAGCCACCGATCCCGGAGACGATGCCGTGCACCAGCCGCGCCGTGTCCGGGTGGTCGATGGCGCCGAAGCGCAGCGGATCCATCACTGCCACCGGTCGGGCGCCCATAGATATGATGTCGCGGACAATGCCTCCGACCCCCGTCGCGGCGCCCTGGTAGGGCTCCACAAAGGAAGGATGGTTGTGCGACTCGACCTTGAAGGTCACCGCCCAGCCGTCGCCGATGTCCACCACGCCGGCATTTTCGCCGATGCCCACCAGCAGGTGTTCCTTCATCTCGTCCGTGACCTTGTCGCCGAACTGGCGCAGATGATTTTTGGAGGACTTGTAGGAGCAATGCTCGCTCCACATCACCGAATACATGGCCAATTCAGCCGCCGTGGGACGCCGGCCCAGGATTTCCACCACCCGCCGGTATTCGTTGTCCTTCAGGCCCAGCTCAGCCCAGGGGAGCTCGGTGTCCGGCGTCCCCGTGGCATGTTCCACCGTGTCGATGTTGAACTTTGGCGTGTCCGGGTGCTGGTTGACAGCGGGATTGGCCACCGGAATGGGTTGGCTCATTTGGTGCCTCCGACGAGCGTGTTGAGGATTGAGGTGAAGAAGCCCAAGCCGTCCGTACCGGCGCTTCGCCCGCTGGCCGCATCGGGACCGTAGCCGCTTTCCACCGCATGTTCGGGGTGCGGCATGAGACCGACGATGTTGCCGGCGGCATTGGAAATGCCGGCGATCTCCCGCCGGGACCCATTCGGATTCCCGCCCACATAGCGGAAGGTCACCAATCCCTCGGCCTCCAGCGCGTCCAAGGTCTTCTCGTCCGCGATGTACTGACCGTCCTGGTTCTTCAGCGGAACCGTGATTTCCTGCCCCGGCAAATAGTCGGTGGTCCAGGCCGTCGCGTTGTTTTCCACGCGCAGTTTAGCGTCCAGGCAGGCGAACTTCAGATGGTCGTTCTTGATCATCGATCCGGGCAACAGGTGGGACTCGGTCAGGATCTGGAAACCGTTGCAGATGCCGAGCACCGGCAGCCGGGCGGTCGCGGTCCGTGCGTTGGCGGCTTGGATGATCCGTTCCATCAGCGGCGCAAACCGGGAGAGGGCGCCGGCGCGCAGATAGTCCCCGTAGGAGAAGCCACCGGGGATGATGACGGCGTCCACGCCGGCAAGCTCTGGGTCCGCATGCCAGAGGGCGACGGCGGTGCCGCCGGCAATGCGTACGGCGCGGGCGGCGTCCCGGTCGTCAAGGGTGCCGGGGAACGTAATGACGCCGATGCGGGCGCCGCTCAGGCCTTGGGCCGCGTCGGCGCGGGAGCCGGTGGAAAATGTTGGGGCAGCGCCGATCAAAGGCGTTTCGGTCATGATCAGTCCGCCAATAGTTCGACGTTGACCACGTCTTCGATGACCGGATTGGACAGCAGCGTTGTGCCGGCACGGCGGGCCTGCTCGAGGATCTCTGCGGTAACCTCGCCGTCGACTGTCAGTTCAAAGCGCTTGCCCTGCCGGACGCCGCTGAAGCTGGTGAAGCCTAAGCGCGGCAGCGCGCCGACTATCGCCTTCCCCTGCGGGTCAAGAATCTCGGGCTTGGGCATAACATCGACAACGATCCTGGGCATCCGTCGAACTCCTGGGGTAAGAGAGGGGGCCGCGGAAAGTGCCGTCTCACGCTATCGGAATCGAATGGATCCAGCGCTCCGCGAGCTTGCCCCACCATTCTATCGAGCTTTTGGACGCAGCGTTTCGCCTGCGGGAAGATGGGAGGATGTGGATCGGATGGATTGAATTCGACATTCTCCTGGGAGAGGTTTTTTTGCTCAAAGAAAAGCGCGCGGTGGTACGGCCGCTGGTGAACGAGCTGCGCCGGCGCTTCGACCTGGCGGCCGCCGAAACCGGTGACCAGGACCTGCTGCGGCGTACGCATATCGGGATTGCAGCCGTGGCCGGAGACCGCCCGCATCTAGTCGAGGTCCTCGACGCGGCCGAACGCCTGGTGGCGGCCCACCCCGAGCTGGAACTGCTCAGCACCCGGCGCCGGCTCTCGACCTCCGAAGATGAAGAGACTAAAGGTCAGCGTTCTCCGGCTTGTCCGCCCAGCAGCGGGGCCAGCATGTTCCAGACGGCAATCTTGCAGCCGTCGGTCTGGCTGAAGCTGTCCTTGACGTCTTTACCGTGAAACGTTCCGCTCACCGTTGCCACGCGCGAACTGCCCATCTGCATGGTGCACTTCTGGTCCCGCACGGCAGCTGGAGCGAGGAGGACGGCTCCGTGCTTCTCAAGTGCCGCGCAGGCGCTGTCGGCGTCCACCACGGTTGATTCAGTCGTGGCCGACGTCCCGTTGCAGACCAGAAAGGAGGTGGCGGCCGGGGAGTCCGGTGAATCTTTGATCTGCACTGTGAGCCGTGCGCTGGACGTTCCGGAGGCACTCGCCGAGGCGGCCGGGGATGAACTGTCGGATGGTGGACCGGCCGGATCAGAGGGAGATTCCGCCGCAATACCGGAGGGGGTGCCGGCTCCCGGAGATCCCGGCGTGCCGCAGCCGACCAGCCCCTGCAGAAGGCATGCGAGCAACACCGGTGCCAGCAGGCGATGCTTTCCCGCCGGGCCCAAACGCTGTTCCTGTCCTTTGGCCCTGAGCATTTCCTCAGCCTACTGCGCGAGGATGGAGGGGAGCGGTTCTGATGCGGAATCGTTGCCCTGCGGGATGCCTGCCGCGCCGGTCAGGAATTCGATGGCCGCTAATAAACGGCCCCGAAGGGTGGCCGTCAGCGCACTGAACCGGCGCTGTTCGGACACGTACGCGGCCTTACCTTCTGGTGTTTCAATCGGTATGGCAGGGTATCCCCACTCCTGCAAATCGTATGGCGATGCCTGCATGTCCATGGCGCGGATCTGCCAGGACAGTTCGAAGCAATCCATCACCAGCTCACTGGGCAATGCCGGCGCGAGTTTGTATGCCCATTTATACAGATCCATGTTGGCGTGCAGGCATCCGGGTTGTTCCAGATCGCGCTGGTTTCCCCGGGTGGGGGTCAATTCATTGCGCGGAGCCGCCTGCGGGGTATAAAACCGGAAGGCGTCGAAGTGTGTGCATCGGATCCGGTTCGCTTCCACTACAGCGTCTGTGCCCTCGGACCCAAGCCGCAGGTTCAGGTATTCGTGCCGCACGTTGTTGGCCTCCTGCCGATAGACCATGGCCCACTCATGCAGCCCAAAACAACCGAACTGCGCGGGACGGGCGGCCGTTCCGCCAAGGATGATCCGGGCAAAATTGATCATTTCACCCCGGTCGGTAGCAAATTTGGCCGCATCGAAGAGTACGGCAGGTTCCCCCGTGGGCACATCTGCGACCGCCCGCTCCAGATGGTCCGCAGTGCGGTAATATTTCCACGCCATGCGCCCGGCGGTTTCCGCTCCGAGCAGCAGCACCCCTGGTCCTGGATGCCAGCGCCGCAGCTGGCCGGGTTTCTGCGTGTAGTAAGTGAAGAGGAAATCCTCCACCGGATGCTTTCGACCGGATGAGCGGCGCCGCAGATACGGATCGGCATAGCCGGCCACGCGCTGTTCGTGAGCGTGCATCCGCGCGAGCCATTGGGCGGGTGGCAGGGCATTTAAGGAAAGCTGCTCGCCTGTCATTCCTCCATTGTCCCAGCATCAGCGAAAATGGCGGATGCCGGGCCAGCTGGCTCCGGACCCGGTATCCTTCAGCCAACACCGCCGAAGGGAAATGGCGTCAGGAAATCACATGTCCGAGGATCGTTTCGTGCACAAGCTCATGCGGGCAACCGGCCGGCTCCGCGCCATTTTCGGCCCCGCCCACAGCAGCCCCCTGGACCATGAAATGACTGCGGAAAACGTCGAGCTGCTGCGCCGGCGCCAAGCCGAGGCCCAGCAGTGGGAAACCGTGACGCGCCCCGACGGCAGCACCTACGTGGTGGCGAAAAACCGGGACGACAAGTCCCTGCGCTGACTGCCATCTGCCGCACCTCGGACGGTCCTTTGTCCTCCCGCGCGAGTAGAATTGGGGAACTTAGGCACCCTTGATCCGGTGCGGGAGGGAGGTGGTGAAGGTGGCTGACAAACCACAGTTTGTCCAGCGGTTCATGCACTTCACGGACCATATGCAGCAGGTTTTTGGAGCCGCTGACCGTGCCGATGTCGATGCACCAGTGGTGCATAGGCACGACGATTTTGAGCTGGCATCCGAAGAGGATCTCGCCCAGTTCGAGGTGGAAACCGATTCGGAGGGGCACCATTACGGCACCCGCAAGCCGCACGCTGCGTAGTTGCGTAGGAACGGGCAGCTAGCGGCCCGTTCCGCCGTAAACCGTGGCCTCGTCGTCGCCGTCGAGGTCAAAGGCCTTGTGCACGGCGCGCACAGCCGTGTCCAGCAGGTCAGCGCGCGTCACCACGGAAATCCGAATCTCCGACGTCGAGATCAAATCGATGTTGATGCCCGCATCGGAGAGGGCCTTGAAGAACTTGTAGGAGACGCCCGGATGGGAGCGCATCCCCGCCCCGATCAGCGACAGCTTGCCGATCTGGTCGTCATAGATCAGCGATTGGAATCCCACCGACGCCTGGGCCGCCCGCAGCACGTCCAACGCCTCCGCACCTTCGACCATCGGCAGGGTAAAGGAAATATCGGTCCGGCCGGATCCGTGCGTGGAAATGTTCTGCACGATCATGTCGATATTCGTGTGCGCGCCGGCCACAATGCCGAAGATTTCCGCCGCCTTGCCCGGAATGTCGGGGACGCCAACGACTGTGACCTTGGCTTCCGAACGATCGTGCGCGACGCCGGAGATGATTGGCTGCTCCAAGGCAACTCCCTCTGAGATCTTGATCTTGTCATCGGGACTGGGCATAACCCAGGTCCCTTCGTGGTCACTGAACGAGGACCGCACATGGATCGGCAGCCCAAACCGGCGGGCGTACTCGACGCTGCGCAGGTGCAGGACCTTGGCCCCGGAGGCGGCCAGTTCCAGCATCTCCTCGCTGGAGATGGTGCTGATTTTCTGGGCACCGGGGACCACCCGCGGATCCGCCGTATATACGCCGTCGACGTCGGTGTATATCTCACACACATCGGCCTCAAGCGCTGCGGCAAGCGCGACGGCGGTCGTGTCTGAGCCCCCGCGTCCCATGGTGGTGATCTCATTCGTGCTGCGGCTCATGCCCTGGAATCCGGCCACAATGGCCACGTGTCCCTTGTCCAGGGCGGTGCGGACCCGGTGCGGATCGACGTCGATGATCCGGGCCTTGCCGTGGATTCCATCCGTGATCATGCCGGCCTGGCTGCCGGTGAACGACTGGGCGACTGCGCCCAAACCGTGGATGGCCATTGCCAGCAGCGCCATGGAAATCCGCTCGCCGGCGGTCATCAGCATGTCCAGTTCCCGTGCCGGGGGCTGATCCGCCACCTGCGCGGCCAGATCCAGCAGTTCATCGGTGGTGTCGCCCATCGCGGAGACCACGACAACCACCTCATTACCCGCCTGCTGCGTCTGCACGACCCGGCGCGCCACACGTTTGATACCGTCGGCGTCGGCCACCGATGACCCGCCGTACTTCTGGACAATCAGGCTCATCTGCACACACTCATCGGCTAACCTTGGCACTCCTGGACACAAATAACGGACAAATTGACGCAGACAACCACTTCGCGGCGTTCCTGCTGTCCGGGCTAATTGCTGCCGGCCGGAAGGCGCAGTCGGCACACCCGGCGGCTGGCCCAGTTTATCCCCGCGCAGTCCCGACGGCGGAATTCGTGGCGGATCATGACCTGTCCGCTGCGTTCCCCCTGTTGTCCCCGAACCGGCTCACCCATAGGATGACGGAGTCACGGTGACGAGCTTGGTGGGGGGAAGGGACAGCTATGACGGCTGAGTTTGCGGGGCCGGTCCGGGAATTGCAGAACGACGACGACGGTGGCGGCGGGGGAGTCGTGGCAACAGGTATTTCCCGCCGTTTCGGGACCGTGAAAGCCGTTGAACACATCGACTTCATCGCGCCGGCTGGTCAGGTTACCGCCTTGATCGGCCCCAATGGTGCAGGGAAGACCACGTTGCTGCTGATCCTGGCCACGCTGCTGGCCCCCGATACCGGAAGCGTGCGGATTTTCGGTGTGGATCCGTCCGAAAATGCCGCGGCGGCGCGGCTGAACATCGGCTGGATGCCAGACACTTTGGGGGTCTGGGAGTCACTCACGGCGCGCGAAATCCTGACGCTGATGGGCAAGCTGTACCGCATGCCGCCGAAACGAATTACGGCCAGGGTCAGCGAACTGCTGGATCTGGTGCACCTGGGGGAGTTGGCGGACCAGCCGGCACGGGTGTTCTCCCGGGGACAGCAGCAGCGGCTGAGCCTTGCCCGCGCGCTGATCCACGATCCCGGCGTGCTCATGTTGGATGAACCAGCATCCGGTCTTGATCCAGGTGCCCGGATCGACCTGCGGAACCTGCTGCGGCGCCTTGCCGGCGAGGGAAAAGCCATTGTTGTTTCTTCCCACGTGCTCTCCGAGCTGGATGAAATCGCGGACGGTGCCGTCTTCGTCAATCACGGGCGCTCGGTCAAACAACAGACTCTGACGGAGGCGGCCTCGCAGGGACGGCGCTACGCCGTGACAGCCAGGGACATGGCAGCATTGGCCGGAAAACTGGAGCAACTGGGGCTTGTGTACCGTACCGGAACAGGCCGCCGCGGCTCAATCTCATTGCTCCTCGCCAACGAGGCGGATGCGGTCAGGCTGCTGCGGGAACTTGTCATAACCGGGGTGGCGGTCACGTCCTTTGCGCCGGCGGCCGGTGCGCTGGAGGAAACGTACCTGACTTTGGAGGGGGAACAGCGATGAGCATCACTCGTGAGGAACCGTCCACGGCAGGCATGGACCACGGCGGCGGATACCTGCGCGGAATTGGCAATGTGGTGGGACTGGAACTGCGGCAGCGGCTCCGGTCCAGGGGCTGGTTCATTCTGCTGGGCATCTGGTTTGTGCTCATTGGGTTCGTCACGCTGCTCAGTTGGTCCGGCGCCAATGCCTCTCGGGAGTATTCTGAGGTCGCTGGCGGCAGCCAGCCAAGCAGTGCCGGCCCGATGATCTTCGAGATTGTGGTTGCCTTCGTGCTGTTGTTCGGTCTGCTGGTGGCCCCGGCCCTGTCCGCCAATGCTGTCAACGGTGATCGGTCCGGCGGCACTTTGGCCATCCTGCAAGTCACCCTGCTGACCCCAGGACAGATCCTGTGGGGAAAGTTCCTCGCCTCTTGGATAGCGGCGCTGGCGTTCCTGGTGAGCAGCGCCCCATTTCTGGTTATCGCCGTCGTCCTCGGCGGCATGACGCCGGGCCACATCCTGGTATCGCTGGGAATGCTGGCCGTGGAACTCGCCGTGGTCTGCGGCATTGGCGTCGGCATCTCGGGACTGGCCAACCGCCCGCTGTTCTCCATTGTGGTCAGTTACCTCACCATCGCGGCGCTGGTGGTGGGAACTGTCATTGCCTTTGCGCTGGGAGTCAGGCTCACGCAGGGAACCGTGTTGGCCAATGAAGCGGACTATCAGCAGTCTCAGGTTTACCTGCCGGAGTCTGGGCAGGTTCCCAGCGGACCAGGTTATGTTTGCGGGGGGCCGCTGCAGGAACAGCGCACCGTCCATACCGAACGTGTCGCGTGGCTGTTGAGCCTGAATCCTTACGTCGTGGTGGCCGATGCCATTCCCTACCCTCCGCGTGCCGGACAGTCTTTGGGCATGGCCGGCGTGCTCGGTGCCAACGGAATGCTCGAGGGGATCAGCCAAGGCGCGCGTGCAGCGCTGGCGGGACCGGCGGGCACCTATCCGTGCGCGGGCGGTAAAGTCCAGGCCAGCTACCTGGAGCAAACCACTCCGATGTGGCCGTTGGGCCTGGTGCTGCAGTTCCTTTTGGCCGGCGGATTGATGTGGCTGGGATGGCGGGCGCTTCGGACCCCGTCCCGGAAGCTGGCCCGCGGAACCCGTATCGCCTAACCGCATCGAGTGAGCGCCTGGTGCTCGATACAGCCCCGTATCGAGCACGTAGTGCACAGTCGACGCGGGTTAACCCCAGATGGCGAGAGTGCTGGGGAGGGTGGCGAGGGGGATGGGCGGAGGGCTGGCGAGGCGGAGGGTGGCGAGGCGGAGGGTGGAGAGGGGTTAGGCGATGGCGTTCCGGCGGCCTTCGAATGCACGCCCCAGTGTGACTTCGTCAGCGTATTCGAGGTCGCCACCCACCGGCAGCCCGGAAGCCAGCCGCGTCACCGTGATGCCGATGGTCTTCAGCATCCGCGCGAGATAGGTCGCCGTGGCTTCACCCTCCAAGTTGGGATCTGTGGCAATGATGATCTCTTCGATCGCACTGTCGTTGAGCCGGGTCAGCAGTTCGCGGATCCGCAGCTGCTCCGGACCCACTCCTGCGATCGGGTTAATCGCGCCGCCCAGCACGTGGTAGCGGCCCTTGAAGGAGCGGGTCCGTTCCACCGCCTGCACATCCTTGGACTCCTCGACTACGCAGATGACGGTGGGGTCACGGCGTGGATCGCGGCAGATGATGCATGTGTCCTGCTCCGAAACGTTGCCGCAGATGGAGCAAAATTTGACCCGTTCCTTGACAGTGACCAAGGCGGTGACCAGCCGCTTGATGTCCTCGGGGTCGGCTTCGAGGATGTGGAACGCCAGCCGCTGAGCCGACTTTGGCCCAATTCCGGGTAGTCGTCCCAGCTCATCGATGAGCTCCTGAACTGCTCCCTCGTACACCTATGCCTCGTTCTGTCGTTGGGTTGCAGTGCGGATGTTCATGAGCCGGACAGAATCATGAACCATTAATGGAGCGTTCTTCAATCAACCGGCCGCCAAGGATACGTTCGACGGCGGCGCGGCCCACCAAGGTTGATTCTTCGATGGTCTCGTCATCCGCGCTCGGGATGTCCTCAACATACGGCAAGTCTACTTTGCGCTCGGGAGGCGTTGCCCGGGCTGCCTGTGCCTCCGGACTGTTCTTAAGCCGTTCATACAAGCTCATTTTCGGTTTGACGCTGAGCCCGGTACCGCCCCCGGCTCCGACACTGGCCACCTGCTCCGGTGTCTGCGGCCGAGCCGGCGCCTGCGCATGTCCCGGGGCTCCGGCTCCAGGTGCTCCCGACGCTGGTTGGGCTGGAGGGGCTGGCGCCCAGACCGTGCCCGAGGTCGGAGACTTCTGCGTGGCTTGGGCAGGCGTTAGACCGGCCGCAGGGGGTTTGGCCCAGTCCGGGGCGTCCGAAATTGCACCCCAGCCCGGATCGGCCAGCCGGGGCGTCTGAACTTGGCCCGCGCCGAGGCCATCCCGGGACCCCTGTGGCTGCCTGGCGCCCTGGCTTTGGGCGCTGTCCTGAGCATGGTCCTGGGAATCGACTGCGGTTCCCGAACTGCTCGTCCGTGTCCGTGGTGTCTCGATGTACTCGGGCGGCACGTCCCATTCGGATACGGGTTCGTCGTTGGAGTAAGGCGGTTCTTCCGGGTCACGGACATTTCTGGCGACCGGTTGATCCTCCCGCTTCGACGGAGCCGCCGCCGATGCTTTGGGTCTTTCTGCCGGGCGGGGCTCGCGGGGTGCGGGCAGCGTCGCGGCGGCGGTCCGTGCGGATGGCACCGAATACGCCGCAGGATCGGCAGGATCGGCAGGGCCGGCATCGGAGGAAGCCGGGCCCGGCGGAGGACTTTTGTGTCCCGCAGGCGTCAGCCCAGCCGACGACGACGCATTGTCAGTGAGCGTTCTACCCGCCGCAGGTGCCGCGGCCGGATTGGCCGGGCTATGGACTTTTGGGCCGGGTTCAGAGCTCGAACCGGCCGATGAGCCACCTACAACCGGCGTCACGCGGCACTGGATACCCAGCGTGGTGTTGATCGCAGCCTGCAGATTGCCGGCGTGGTCTCCGCGGCTGAATGCTCCGGCCAAACCCTCGGTGTTGAACGCCAGCTGGAGCGTTTCGCCGTCGAAAGCCTGTGGGGTTGCGTTCGGCGCCACCAACGCCCAACTGCTCCGCTTCACCTTGGCCAGGCTGTCCAGAATTTCCTGCCACGCACGCCGGAGCACCTCGATGGGGTTGGCTGTTGCCACGGCCTGACCATCAGCATTGCCGGGCGTTCGTACTGCGCCGGCTTCCGGCGTCGGGGCTGCTGAAGTGCCGGGACGGGCTGCGCTTTCGGCAGCTGGCGACCGCTGTTCCTCGGAGCGCTGATGTTCCGAGGTTTGTTGTGTGGATGGCGGCTTGGAAGGCGGCCCGGACTGCCCTTGGGACTCCGGCCGCTTCACAGCCGACGCACCGGCCGGCGGTTTACTGCGGTCGGTTGCGCCGCTGGGAAATTCGTCGGCCGGCCAGTCACCGGTGCTGACACGGGGTCGCCCAATGGGCGCCGGTGCGCCCTGTTCGGTATTCCGGTCTCCGGTGGAGCCCGACGCGGTTGGTGTCGTGTCCTGGCCAGTTCCTTGAGCGGACCGGTCCGCGTCCCGCTTGGCCGGGGTGTTGTCCCGCCCTTTCGCCGGCTCTGGGATACTCTCCGCCGCCAGCGCCGGAATACTCCCTGCCAGCTGCGGGGGCGCACCGGCGGAAGCCTCGGGAACGCCGTAGCTGAGCCGGCGCTCAATCCTGTCCAGCCGCGCCGCCATTCCGCGGCCAGACTGGTCCGCCCCGGGAAGCAGCAACCGGGCACTGAGCAGCTCCAAATGCAGCCGGGGGGACGTTGCCCCCGTCATTTCGGTGAGCGCATTATTGGTCACGTCCGCAGCCCGTGAAAGTTCGGCGGCTCCCAGCTGCGTGGACTGGGTCTGCATCCGGGAAATCTGATCCTCCGGCATGCCGCGCAGAATCGCATGGGCGCTCTCCGGCATGGCCTGGACAATAATCAGGTCCCGGAAACGCTCCAGCAGGTCTTCCACGAAGCGGCGCGGGTCGTGCCCGGTCTGGATCACCCGGTCAACGGATCGAAACACGCTTCCCGAATCCGAGGCGGCCAGAGCGTCGACGACGTCATCCAGCAGGGATGCATGTGTGTAGCCCAGCAGGGATACCGCCAGCTCGTAGTCCAGTCCGGACGGCCCGGCGCCTGCCATCAGCTGATCGAGCACGGACAGGGAATCTCGGACCGAACCTCCTCCTGCCCGGATCACCAGGGACAGTACCCCGGGCGCCACCGCAACCTGTTCCTGCTGGCACAACTGACCCAGATAGGCCATCAAAGGCTCGGGCGGAACCAGGCGGAACGGGTAGTGGTGGGTGCGGGACCGGATGGTGCCGATCACCTTGTCCGGCTCCGTCGTGGCAAAAATGAACTTTATATGTTCCGGCGGCTCTTCGACGATTTTCAGCAGGGCATTGAACCCGGCGGAGGTGACCATGTGGGCCTCGTCAATAATGAAGATCTTGTAGCGGTCCCGCACCGGAGCAAAAGTGGCGCGTTCCCGCAGATCGCGGGCGTCGTCGACGCCACCGTGGCTGGCGGCATCAATTTCGATCACATCAAGTGACCCCGAGCCGCCGCGGGCCAACTCGACGCAGCTGTCGCACCGTCCGCAGGGCACCGCCGTCGGGCCTTGAGCACAATTCAGGCAGCGCGCCAATATTCGGGCCGACGTTGTCTTACCGCAGCCGCGCGGACCGGAAAAAAGGTAGGCATGGCTGACTCGGTTCTTCGCCAGCGCTGCCATCAGCGGTTCGGTGACATGCTCCTGGCCGATGACGTCGGCAAACGAATCCGGACGGTATCGGCGGTAGAGAGCTGTAGGTGCGGCCACAGGTGAAACCCTATCTGTCATGACTGACTTTCGTGCGTGCCCGGGATCTTAAAGTAAAGACCCCTCATGCACCCGCCAGAGCCCGCTTACCCTTGCTACCTTCCGGTCCTGGGGGAGTTCACAGGGTGACGCCACATGAGGGGCCGTCAACGAGTTTACCCGAATTTTCGACCCGGGTTGAACGGCAACGATGGCGTTGTGGATGGCTGCATCCGCAGGACGCGGCCCGCGCAGGCAATAACAGGGCTGGACATTTTGAAACAAATGGTTGATAGTTTTGTCACGACCTTTTGACAACGGTGTCACGTTGCGGGCGTTCCTAAATCCAAGGAGATAGTCTGTGAAAAAACTGATCGGCGCCACCGGCGCCATCCTGCTGGCGTTGAGTGCGGTGGTGCTCGGAACCCAGAGCGCCGGCGCGGCGCCAGTGCACAAACTGCAGGTAGAGCGACTGTGTGCTCAGGCGGCTCCACACTCCGCGGCCTGTTTTGGAGAGAAGCTTGTCCCCAGTGCTGGCCTGTCACCCAGGCTGTCCGGACCGCCGTCGAGCGCCATCACGCCGGCCCAACTGCAGGACGCCTATAACCTCTCCGGCCTTCAGTCCGGCGGCCGTACCGTGGCCATCATCGACGCCTACGGCTACCCCAACCTGGAGCGCGACCTGGGGATCTACCGCAGCCAGTTCGGCCTGCCGGCCTGCACCAAGGCCAATGGGTGCCTGAAGATTTTGAGTCAAACCGGTGGCACCAGCCTGCCGGCCTTCAACGCCGGTTGGGCCGGCGAGCAGGCTTTGGACGTCGACGCAGTCTCGGCGGCCTGCCCCGATTGCCGCATCACCGTGGTTCAAGCGAAAACGCCGAGCTTCACCAACCTCGGAACGGCGGCCATCACGGCCTCCAAGCAGCCAGGCGTTGTAGCCATCTCCAACAGCTACGGCGGCGGCGATGCCTCGGATGCAACCTACTCGAAGTACTACAACTTCCCGGGCATCGCGGTTACGGCGTCCACCGGTGACAGCGGATACCAGGGCGGTTCGTACCCCGCGTCCTCCTCGTACGTGACGGCCGTTGGCGGCACCACCCTGACGGCGTCCTCGACGTCGCGCGGCTGGTCTGAATCCGCCTGGAGCGGTGCAGGATCAGGCTGTTCAACCTTGAATCAGGCACTTCCGGCCGCCGCAGCGGTGGACACCGGCTGCTCCGGACGGGCCATGGCCGACGTCTCGGCGGCCGCCGACCCGAACAATGGCGGCCTGGCCGTGTACTACCCCACCAATTCCTCTTCCTCGACCTGGGGACAGATCGGCGGCACCAGCGAGTCCGCGCCGATCATCGCCTCGGTCTACGCACTTTCCGGCAATACGGCCGGAACCGCCAACGCCATCCCCTACGCCCACAGCTCCTCGCTCTTTGACGTCACCGGCGGCAGCAACGGCACCTGCCCGACCACCCAGTGGTGCACGTCCCGAACCGGCTGGGATGGACCCACCGGCCTGGGAACGCCCAACGGTGTGAGCGGGTTCTAAGACCGGTCTTTCCTTCCGAAGACCGCACCTGAAGGGCGGCAGAGCTTAGAACGGGGCTCTGCCGCCCTTTCGCTTCTCCTGAAGCGGACGACGGCGTTACTCACCTTGGCGGTTGCGGCCCGCCCAATGCGGACGGCTGTCAGACCGGCTCGGACGGCGGAGCTGGATCTATACATCGCCCGCCCACCGATTAGGAACAAAGCAGGCCAGACCGGTACTCTGGAACCTGCTCATCGCGAGCAAAATCTGGAGGATTCGCCTAGCGGCCTATGGCGCACGCCTGGAACGCGTGTTGGGTTAACGCCCTCGGGGGTTCAAATCCCCCATCCTCCGCTGCAGGCCCCCTCGTAAGAGGGGGCCTTTTGCATGCCCGCCCCTCCAGACGGCAGCTGCCCGTTGGCTGGACCAGAGTTGCCTGCCGGATTGGACCACATCTGGCCCCCCGGCCGGACCATAACTGGGCCGCCGGGCTGAATCCGGTCAGGCAGCGGCCCCGCTTACCGCTGCGGTTCAGGGTCAGGGCGCTGAGCCGCAGCCTTCGCCATTCGGATTGACATTGCAGTCATCGGCATAGTTCTTGGTCACGGAGCGCCAAACACTGACGGGAAGCGGGGCCGAAGTGAACGTTCCTTCGCCCGGGATGGGTAGCGCCGGGCCGCCGTTGACCGAATAGGTGCCGCGGAAATAGGTGGCGACAGAAACCGCGAAGTCTCCCGTTTGTCGGTAGAGGTGGCTGGTACGGGTTTTTTCTCCCCAACGGTCCGATGGCAGAGGAGCGCCCGGGTAAGGGGTTGGGCCTAGAACAGTTCCGTCGCCGTAGTTCCACAGGTATTGGGCGGGAGTGGCGGTGATGTGGACCTTTTGGCCGAGAAGCTTGATGTTGAAGGTCTGTTCCGAGGCGTTGGCGTAGAAATTCGTTTCCGCGCCACGCAGCGTGTTGGGACCCGGCTGGCTGGCGAGTGCGGCGGGAACGACGGGTGAGTTCTTGAACTCGTGCGCAATGGTGGCGGCAATTTCGTCCAGTACATCCTTGGGCTTCTCGGCGTAGATGCAGGTGGGACCCATGAGGAAGGTCCAAACAGGCGGCTTTATTGCCTTGGGGGAGGAGTACCAATTGACCGGCCGGCCACCTTTTCCGGCTGTGCACTTGATCGTCGTTGCCAAGCAAGCTCGATCAAAGTTGTTCATACTCACTAGGAGCCCGCTGATTAAGGCGGATCTATTATGCCCGGGTTTTTCCGGTGGGCCATTTTTCGCGCCGGAGCCGGACGCCGGATTGGGCTCTTCTGGGCTGAAGTCCTGATCCGGAGCCGGTCTTGGGCGCTCCATGGGGCTTCTCGC
>NZ_JADPVH010000062.1 GCF_026932795.1 Paenarthrobacter sp. Z7-10
CGACGGGCAACCACCGCGGTCAGTGAGCTCTGCAACCACCTCACCACCACCGAGACCCGCTACCCGGGCTCGAACCGAATCCTACGATTCGAGATCAAATGACGGCAGCGCCACTCACAAATTAAATGACCATGTCAGGAGTCCTGGGCCTGGGCTACATGAAAGTTCTTTTCCGGCAGCAGCGAATCCAGGTTGTAACCCGACACCCGGCGCGGAATCTCCGGATACCCCTGCCGTACGGCGTCACCGCAGCGGCTGGCCAGTTCCCGCAACTGCCGGTAAATCTCCCCCGTGCGCCCGCCGGAACGGACAATGTCCGCATACTCCTGATCACTGGTCCCGCCAACCTCCATTCGCGTCCCGTCGGGCAGCATCACCTCCAGCGCCAGGACGTTATCCACCGTCTTGCCGGTCCGCTGCGCCGTGGCCCCGCAGGAATTATTGCCGATCATCCCACCGAGCGTGCAATGGTTGTGCGTGGCAGGTTCCGGACCGAAACTGAGGCCATAGCTGCCCACCTGGCCATTGAGCTCGTCCAGCACGATGCCCGGTTCCACCCAACAGGTACGTCCTTCCGGGTCCACGGAAATCAGAGCGTTGACGTATTTGGAAAAGTCGATCACCACCGCGGTGTTGGTGCACTGACCAGCCAGGCTGGTCCCGCCGCCCCGGGACAGGACTGGAGCGCCGTGGTCCCTGCAAACCAGCATGGCCTGCGCCGCAGCCTCCACCGTCTGCGGCACGACAACGCAGATGGGAATCTGGCGGTAATTCGAGGCGTCGGTTGAATAGGCACCCCGGGAGCCCGCGTCGAAACGGACCTCGCCCTGAACCCGAGCCCTCAAATCCCGCTCGAGGCCAGCCAGGTCAAGACCGGATGACGTTTCCGCTGGATTTGCCGGTCGAACCACCGGCGCTGGAAGGTCAACGCGGTTCATGGACGGTCCCGGCTGGATTTTGCGGGCGGCCCGTTCCGGGCATTCGGACCTGTTTCAGCCGAGGGTGGACCACACGTTCTGCGTGGGCTTCGTCCATGTCCGCCTCCCATGGCGGTCGCTAACTGCTGTCCGCTTCCCTTCTACCCGGCAGCCGGACAGCCTGGCCGGCAATTCAATTGCGTTCAACTTAGCATTGCGTCTACGCAAATACCAGAGTGTCGGTCGGCAGTCCCCGGTCGGGGAACTTCGGGCGGCAGCGGACCGCCCGGGTGCACCATGGCAGGTGCACCCGGGCGGACGTGGAGGAAATTACTTCTTTTCCTCGAGTTTCAGTGCGAGGCCAATGGCGAAGAAGGTCGGAGCCCAATGGCCAACGAAGATTCCCCAACGGTCCGATTGAGCTTTATCGCGGCTGTCTTTGGCTTGGCTGGAAGCCCAGGCGATGAAAGACAAAGCGATGGAGGCGAAGCCGCCCGCATAGGCGTATTCACTTTTAATGCCCATATCGTGAAGTTTTTCAATCATGGTGACCACCTTTGGATTGACGTTACGGATGTGCCTTTCCAGTCTGGCATGAGCGGGACGTTTCCGTGGATAGATTTTTCCCAAAATCGGGACCATGCATCGGTTGCAGCAGCCCTGCAACTGTCATTTGCGGAACTTTCCGGTCCAGTATCTGCCCACCGTCGGGCGCTAGGGCCCGCGTTCCGTTTCCGGGGGCCGCGCCTCATGGTGCGCAAGGCCGTGCGAGCGGCGATCTTCCTTCATTTCGGCCTCGAAGAGGTGGCGCTTGCCGTCCAAGAGTTCCCTGCGGGCCTGCTTTTCCGCAGCCTTGAACGCGCTGTAGTAGCCGTCGTCGTAATCCTCTATGATTTGGAACGTCCAGCGACCGCTGATGACATTGCGGCCCACAATATCCCGGTCCAACATGTCCGCCAACTGGCTATGTCCGGCTTTGCGGAGCAGTCCAACCGCCTCCCCCAGCGCCAGATCCGCGGTACCCGTCAGGCGGTGAAATCCGTAAAGGTAACCCCGTGCGTGTTCGACAACTTCCAGGGCCTCGGACAGCTTGCCCAGCGCCTCGACCGTCGCGTCCGTGACGCTTGGTGGACGTTGGTGAGGGGCATCGGGGCCGTCGAATGCGGAAGTTGCCATGGTGCTTACGATATACGCCGCGGTCGCGGATGGGCAGCGGTTCCTGATGAGCAGGCAGCAGTTCCCTACGGACGGCCGCCAGCGGGGCTATTTCATCAGGTCGCTCATGACGGGCGCGTTGGCGTCATTGCCTGTCATCGGCGCGATGCCCCAGGATTGTTCGATGGTGTGCAGAAGGGAATAGTGGTTGTAAGCCACCGCCGATTTAAATGACCTTCGTGCCGCCGGTCCGGCGAAAATGGCCAAAACTTTATTGCTCGCTTTGTCCCCTTCGTCCCAGGTCACCACCAGGAGGGAATTCTGGGTGCTGAAGGCAGGCGAGGCCAAGATGGCGGGGACCTCCCGGGAGAGCCACTCATCCCCCGTCTGCACCGGGCAGTCGTGCATGTCGCTGCACAGATCAGGACTGATGAATGCATAGTCCGGAAGGGTGGCGGCGGACCCCAGATCCTGCTCCAGCTGTGTGAAGGGCACGACATGCGCCGCACACGATGCGTTGTCCCTCGTGATGGACGGATAGTACATGAACGGGTTGTGCTTGACGGCGTACCGTCCGGCGTTCCCGGCCGTGCACGGAGCGGGCATGCTTTCAGCGTACATCTTCCAGCTGCGGCCGGATTTTGCGATCGCATCCCCGACATTAGGCACCCGTGCTGTACAAGCCCCACCGGGCGGATTGCAGTCATTGGTTATGCCGGCATTCGTGCCACTGGTCAGTGCCAGATAATTGGGCAGGCTCGGATGCGTGATGGCCTGGTAGTTCGTTGCGAGGGCATATTCGTTGGCCAGCTTATTGATGTAGGGAGCAGAACTGCTGCCCAGAATGTGCGATGCTTCCTTATTTTCCTCCACAATGATCACAACGTGGTCGAGCCCCGGGCCGCTGACCGCTGGAGCGGAGTCCTGCGGCTGCGGGGCGGGCTCGGAGTCCGACGACGACGGTCTCGGGCCGTTGCCCGCTGCCGGGGCACACCCTGCGGCGATCACCGCCAGAACCGCGGCCGCCAGGACAACCGCGCTGCGCCTCCCGCTCTGCCCATTCTTCACCAGCACTGCCTTTCCAAGCCCTGTCCCGCAGCGGTTCCAGCGCCCGGGCGGTTCGCCGACAGCATGCTGCCGGCGTCCGTGTCCAAGGAATCCATTACTTACTGGTCGGCGGATTGACCTTCGCCGTGGCTATGGCACCTGACCCGTTTCCCCACGAGTCAAGAATCTTCTGGTAATCACCGCTGCCGATCAGCTTGTTTACCGCTTTCGCCACCAAATTTGCCAGCGGAAGGTCGTCCTTTGCCACGGCGATCCCCACGGGTGAGGCACCATAGACGTCCCCCAGGGCTTGGAGTTTCCCATCCGTCTGCGCTATCGAGTAAGCCACGACGACGGATCCGGCAGCCATCGCGTCCACGCCGCCGGTGACCAATCTTGTTGTCACATCTGTCTGGTTCTGCAGCGAAACGACCTTGATCGCAGGCTTTCCAGCGGATTTACATTTGGCGTTGCGGCCGGAAATATCCGGATTCTCCTGGAATGTCCCGGTCTGGACTCCGACGGTCTTTCCGCACAAATCGTCAAGGTTGATGTTCTTGGGGTTGCCTTTGGCAACCGCCCACTGCGTTCCGGCCTGGAAATAGCTGACGAAGTTAACCGCCTTGCTGCGCTCTTTCGTGATGTAGAACGACGAGACGCCCAGATCGTACTTCGGGCCGAGGGAGGGCAGGATGCTGGCAAAGGCAGCTGTTTGAACATCGACCTTCAGTCCCAGCGTGGCACCGATCGCTTTGGCGATATCGACGTCGTATCCAACCGGAGTCTGTCCGTCCGCACCGCCAAGGGACTCGGCCGGGGCATAAGTGGTGTCCGAGCCGATGGTGAGCGTGCCCTTGGATTTCATGTCCGCCGGGACCTGTGCGGCGAGGGCGTCGTCCTTGGGAACTTCAGTGGGACTAAAGCTCGCCGCTCCGGAGGGTGCGGCGCCACCGGTGTTCTGGGAAGCCGTGGTGCAAGCCGTGAGGGCCATCAGGCCAGCGGCAAGTACAGCGGTGAGTTTCAACGCTAGGGCGGGCTTTGGAGGCATCATGGACGTACTTTCTGCTGGGGAATTAATGGCATAGCTAAACTCCTTGCTGTATCCGACGCAGGGCTACCTCTGCCAACCAGGCTGCAGCGTCGGGCAGGACAGAATCGTCAAAAAGAGCGTTCGGGGAATGGTTGGAGGCGGCCGACGACGGGTCAACCTGGGCGCAGGCGCTCAGGAACAGATAGGCGCTTGGCACTTCATTGGCGATAAAGGAAAAATCTTCGGAGCCCGGTTCCGGATTTGGCATGGCGCGATAACGTCCTGCGCCAAACAGGTCAACAATCGTCCGATGCGCCAAGTCATATTCCGAGGCGTCGTTGGACATGACCGGATACACCTCCCGGTAGTCCGCCTGGACCTGCAGTCCGTGGGTGGCCGCAATGCCTTCGACCACACGGACGCTGCTTTCCCTGATCTTGGCCCTCGATTCGACGCTGAAGCTGCGCACCGTCGCCTCAAAGGCGGCCTCCGCCGGAATAATATTGTCCCGAGTCCCACTGGCGATCTTGCCAACCGTCAGGACAACGGGATCGAACACGTCAAAAGACCGCGTGACCATGGTCTGCAGTGCTGTCACGGCCTCGCACAGCGCCGGAATGGGATCGTTCGCCAGGTGCGGCTGCGAGCCGTGGCCGCCGGAGCCGATAAATCGCACATGTAGTTCGTCCGCTGCGGCCATCTGGGGACCGGGGCGCCCGAACCAGACACCACATGGATGCCCCGCCGAAAAAACGTGCAGGCCGAAGGCCGCATCAACGCGCCGGCCCGCAACGTCCAGCAATCCCTCCTCGATCATCGGTGCCGCGCCACCGGGTCCCTCTTCTCCGGGCTGGAACATGAAAACCACATCGCCGGCGAGTTCATCCCTGAGCTGGTGGAGGATCCGAACGGCGCCCAGCAGCCCCGCAACATGCAGATCATGGCCACAGGCGTGCATGAGCCCTGGATGTCCGGATTTGTAGTCCAGACGGTTATCCTCCGCCACCGGCAAGGCATCCATGTCCCCGCGCAGCAGCACCACCGGCCGGACGGCTCCGGCTGGCTGAGCCCGGCCGCGCAGCACGGCGGTTACCGACGAAAGGCTCTTGCCGGTTGTGACCTCAAGGTCCAAGCCGGAGAGCGCATCGAGCACCCGCTGCTGTGTCATCGGAAGGGTGTTGCCCAACTCGGGAATCTGGTGCAGTTCGCGCCGGAAGCTGGCCAGCTCCAGCGCCATGGCCAACGCCAGTTCCCGGGTGCGGGCCCGCGTCTGAGCTGCAGGTTGGGTCAAGGGGTTCCGCTTCCGCTAAGGTGATTGCCGATAAGGAAAACCTACACGACCCCGTCCCGGGACGGTGCTCTTCGCTTTAGTGTTGCCCTCCTGCCGCTACGTTGGGCGGAAAGCCTCCCCGGCCGGTGTCGTCGTCGCGCTCTGCTGAACTCTTCGTGTCGCTCTCCGCCGTACCGTCCGAATCGCCGTCAATATCGGCGAGGCCGTTCGTCTGGTCAAAGGGATGATCGATGGGCCCGTCCCCGGCGGGCTCGGATCCCTGATGATGACCTCCCACTGCGTCCTCTGCCGTGATGAAACGGCCGGACTCTCCGCTGGGTGATGGCCGCACCGGCACGTCCGCAGTATCTGCAGTGTCCTTGTTGTGCGCGACTGCCACGGCGGCTGCGGCAGCTCCGGCGGCAGCCAGCCCCACGCCGGCAGCGACCTTCCCCGACACCCCCGCCTTACCACTGTCGCCCCGCGATGCGGCCGCATCTTCGACATCCGGCGATCCGGCGACGGCACCGTTGTTGATCGACCCCCGCCATGCGCCACTGGCGTAGCCCTCGTCCTCGATAAATGCCTTGAACCGGTTCAGGTCACCCTCGGCCTGTTTCTCGATCACGTTCAGTTTGTCGCCGATTTTCTCCGTCACGCCTTCCGGCTCATAGTCGAGGGTGAGACGCAGCGACGTTTGGCCGCCGCCAACGTCCTCGAAGGAAACCGAACCCGCATTTGTCGCACCCTCGACCGCTGCCCAGGCGACCATGCGATCCGGAATCTGCTCCACGATTTTCGCCTCCCACCGGCGGCGGACGCCGGCGATTTCAGCGACCCACTCAAAACGGTCATCGCTGAGATGGGACACGCTTTTAACGCCGGCCATAAAGTGCGGGAAGTCCTCGAACTGGGTCCACTGGTTATAGGCAACGCTCACCGGAACGTTCACCAGTACGCTTTTCTCTACTTTCGTGCTCACAGCGTCTCCTTTGACTAAAACAACTGGGAATGACGAAAAGGAATGGAATCCGTCAGTATGCTTACCTTACGCCGGTCCCCTGCTTTCCGGCCATCACCGCAACTCCGGTTCGCAGCGGACGGGTCACACGCGGCCCGCGCCGGGGCGCACCCGGGAAGCCAACCACCTGGCGCGGCGCGGGGCATGACACAAGGACAAAGTCCGTGACATTGCGTTCGACGACGACGGCACGCGCGAAGGCGCAATGGGCGGGAGCGGAGGCGTAATGAGCACGCGCGAAGGCGCAAGAGGCGGGAGCGGAGGCGTAATGAGCACGCGCGGCGGCGCAACCGGCGGGAGCGGAGGCGCATTGTTCCCCTGCGGCGGTTGTGCCGAAGCGTCAGCGCCGTTGCGGCGGAGTTTCAACATGCTGGCGGACAGCCGCGGTGGTGCGCTCGATATCCTCGGTTGCCAGCAGATCCAGCAAGGCGCCGCGAAGGACGGCGAGCACCAATGTCCGCCGCGCCCGGCCGGCTGTGCTGACACGTTCGGCCGGCGGCTGGGCTGCCGCCAAAACAGCCATCCAGTCCTCGACCGTTGCGCGGGCAAAATCGGCCCATACGCCCTCGGCATCAGCCAGCGACCGGGCATATCCTTCAACCCAGAGCGTCAGCAGGGCCCGGTGCTCGGGCATCGACAGCCATGACCAAACTTGCACGGCGACGACCTCCAGCCCGGGCGGATGCTGTGTCCCCGCCGGACGCAAGCGCTCCAGGAGCGCCAATTCGTCGGCGCGGGCCCGGTCCAGCAGCGCCCGCGTCAAGCCGTCCTTGCTGCCGAACAGGAACAGCAGGACGCGGGGGCTGGAACCGATCGCCGCGGCAAGCGGGCGCAGCGAAAGATCCACCAGGCCGTGGAGAAGGACGTATTGGTAAGAGCGTTCCAGCAGGTCCAGCTTTCGGACCGAAGGCATTGATTCCAAGCCACTCACGCTATTAGTATGACACGACTGAAACAGTCGTTTCAGTCGTTCCGGGACGCCGTCTCCACCAGGAGAGAACCTGCCATGAGAGCAACCCAAAAGGACCAGGAAGTTGTCCGCCGGATCGGCCATCCGGGCGATCTGGGCTGGGTGGTCCTGGCGCACGGAGAACTTTACGCGCAGGAATTCGGCTGGAATTCCGAATTCGAAGCCCTCGTGGGCCAAATCGTTGCCAGCTTCGGCACGAGTCACGATGACCGGCGCGAGGCGGCCTGGATTGCCGAGCTGGACGGTCGCCGGGTGGGATGCGTTTTCTGCGTGGCGAAGATTCAACCACAGCCAAGCTGCGCATTCTGCTCGTGGATCCCGCGGGACTTGGGCGCGGGCTGGGGCGCCGCCTGGTCGATACGTGTGTTGAGTTTGCGCGGCAGGCCGTTACCGGCGCATCACTTTATGGACGAACGATGTTTTGACAGCCGCACGGAAAATCTACCAGGATGCCGGGTTCGAGCTCGTCGATGAGGAGCACCATCAAAATTTCGGCCATGATCTGGTTGGCCAGAACTGGACCCTAAATCTGCAGCAGTCTTAAGGACAACGACGACGACGACGGCCGGCAGGTCAAGTCCAGCCAGGTCAAGTCCAGCCAGGTCAAGTCCAGCCAGGTCAAGTCCAGCCAGGTCAGGTCCGGCCAGGTCAGGTCCTGCCCTTGGTCCGTGCCGTCGCCGGCGCCGTCCAAGGGTCCTCCGGCCAGGGATGCTTCGGATAGCGGCCTCGCATCTGCGCCCGGACCTGGGCATAAGGTCCTGACCAGAAGGAAGCCAGATCGTCGGTCATGGCCAGTGGCTGCCGGGCCGGTGAGAGCAGGTGGAACAGCACCAGAACCCTTCCATCCGCCAGCCGCGGCGTCCGGGCCCAGCCGAAGCACTCCTGCAGCTTAACCGCCACCACCGGCCGGCCGCCGTCGTCCGCCACGTCCGGGTAGGCGATCCGCACCCGCGATCCGCTCGGAACCTCCAGCCGCTCCGGTGCGAGCTCGCTCAGTCGGGCCGCTTCCGGCCATGGCAGCAGCCGCCGCAGCGGCTCAGCCAGATCGATCCCGGCGGTGCCCGCCCCGGCTGCCAAGGCCTTCAGTTCCGGGGCCAGCCACTCTTCCAGCCGGGCCAGCAGGGCCGGCTCGGAAACGTCCGGCCACGGGGCGCCCAATTCCCGGTGCAGCAGGCCGAGACGACGCCGCAGCGCGTCCGCTGCGGCGGACCAGCCAATGATCTTCAGCCCCTCCTGCTCCAGCGCACGCGCAACGGCGGCCTGTCCCTCCACAGCGGAGGGCCGAACCGGCGTGGACGAGAGCACAATGGCTCCAAGCCGGCGTTCGCGCCGGGCCGTGACCCGGCCCTGGCCGAACCGCGCCTGCACCGTATCGCTGCACAGATGCCGGGCGGCTGCCTCCGCGGTGTCCGCCGTGAGCGGCGCCGCGGAACGGATGACGGCGCCGGTTCCGGCCGCGTCGCGGCCCTGTGCCCGCGTCACCTCGGCGATGGCCAGCCACTCGTGCCCCGACAGCGGGCTGCCCGCCGGCAGCCCGGCCCGCGTGCCGGAGGAGAGCAGGTAGCTCTGCCGCCCAGCCCCAGGCACGAGTCGTGCCACCCGGTCCGGAAATGCCAAGGCGACGACGAATCCCACTGCCTCCGCCGAAGCCACCTGCCGGGCGGCACGGGACGGCCCGGCGATATGCGATGGCACGTCCGCCGGTTGCGGCACTGCGATGTGCGATGGCACGTCCGCCGGGGACGGAACCTCGGCTGGCTGCGGCACGGCGATTTGGGACAACCCTGCGGCAGAGCCAGTCCGCCGAGCTATCGCCTCCATCCGCCGGACGTCCTCGATCCAGCGCCGCGATGCCGGTTCCTTCCCGGTCCGCAAAGACGTCAACAGCGTTGTGAGGTCAGCTCCGGGGGCGCGCTGATCACTGGAAACCATCGCGACGGTCTCCGCCGCGGTGCGGTGGCCCACGGCCGCAGCTCCGTCCAGCAGGGCGCGGGCCAGCCGGGGATCGGCGGGAATACCTGCCAGTTTCCTTCCCAGTCTCGTGGCCAGACCATCCGAGCCAACGGCGCCGAGATCGCGCAGAAGTTCCATGGCCTCATCCATAGCGGCCCGTGGAGGAGCATCCGGCAGCGTCAGCCCCCGGCCTCCGGGAGATCCCCAACAGGCCAGCAGCAGGGCGGCTTCGGTCAAGTCGGCGGTGGCAATTTCCGGGGTTCGGTGTTCCGGCGCAGCGCCAAAGGTTTTCTGGTCGTAGCAACGGACTACCCTCCCGGGCCCCTGGCGCGCGGCCCGGCCGGCACGCTGGTCCGCGGATGCGCGCGAGCAGGAGACTGTCACCAGCCCCGACATGCCGCGGGTGGAGTCGCGCCGCGGCTCGCGGGAAAGGCCCGAATCGATGACCAGCCGGACCCCGGGAACGGTGAGGGAAGATTCGGCCAGCCCCGTGGAGACGATGACCCGCGCGGACCCGCCGGGCAGCCGGGCACTGACTGCGCGGTCCTGTGCCGCCGGGCCAACCTGGCCGTGCAGTTCCAGTACTTCGATGCCCGGACCGACCAGCCCGCGCAGTCGAGCCGCCACCTGCATCACCTCCCACGCCCCCGGGAGGAACACCAGCGCGTCAATGTCCGCATCGGCAGCAAGTGCTCCGGCATATTCGGCAGCGGCAGTGTCCGCCACATGGTCCAGGAACCCTCGTGCCACTCCTCCTCCAGCAAGCCGCGGTACCGCCGCCGGCGCCCAACGCACGTCTAGCGCAAAGAGAGCGGATGGACTGTCGACGACGGCGGCCGGCCCTTCGCCGTCGTACTGTCCGATCAGGGCGGCGAACCGCTGCGCGTCCAAGGTTGCGGACATGGCCACGAACGTGAGGTCACCACGGAGCTGGCGGACCTCGCCGAGCATCCCGAGCAGCAGGTCCGTCTCGAGCCCGCGTTCGTGTACTTCATCCAGAACGACCGCGTCGACCCCTTCCAGCCCCGGATCGGCGAGCAGGCGGCGCAGCAGGATTCCCGGAGTGACGAACTCGATCAGCGTCGTTGGCCCGGTCTGGCGCTCCCCGCGAACGGTATATCCCACCCGGACCCCGAGCAGGCTGCCATCCAGGGCGGCAAGACGCCGGGCCGCCGAACGCGCTGCAACACGGCGCGGCTGGGTCACCACGATGCGTGGCGGGGCTCCACTCCCCCGCTGCCCGGCCCCGGGGGCGGAACTGGCACCGGAAGGGACACCGGTGCCGACAGCCCGGCTGGCTGCGGAACTGGCGCCGGAACCAACACCGGTGCCGGCGGCCGCAGCCCTGGCGCTGGCCGCCATGTTGGCGAGCAGCGGCGGAACGAGGGTGGTTTTTCCCGCGCCCGGTGGCGCCTGCACCACCGCCGAACCTGGCCCTCCGCCGGCGCGCAAGGCGTCGGCGAGCAGCGGCAACGCAGTGGCAAAGGACAGACCCACACCGAGGGCGGCCAAGTCGAAAAGCCCATGGGTGCACGCGGAGTCCAAGGGTTCGAGCGGAGAGGCCACGCATCCATTGTGCCCGCACTTTGGACGCCAACTATGCCCCGGTGACGCCGGCGAGCGAATCCGGACGCTTTTGGCGGCAGCGGGGGACCACTCCCCCTCCACAAGCGGCGCCGCCCACCCGGCTGTGCACCTACGGTCATGAGCTCATTCCGCCGGCTGCCCTCAGCTGGCAGTCTCTTCTTGGAAGGGAGCAGACAGATGGAAGATGGACAAGACGGGCAGCCGATTGTGGCGGAGTTGGAGAGCCAGATGCGCTTAAGCTCCATCCTTCTCACTGCGGCGTGGCCCGGCGAATGTCTGGTCTGCTATGTCATGCGCATGCTCGAGTTTGGCTGCCGCGGACTGGGCTGGACAACTCGGTACCGGGACGAGCACGCGCCGCACGCCACGGCCTTGGCCCGGCGCCTGGGAGCCATGGGAGCGTACTGCGATTGCGAAATTTTCCTGAACGCCTATGAGCCAAATCCGGTCCACTTTGCGCAGGACGAATTCGGGGACGTGATTGAGCAACCCATGCCCGTCTGCCGGGGCGTTCGGAAGAATTCCGTCCAGCCGTGCGGTCTATGGCTCAGAATGCGACGGTATTAATTTGACCGTCCCGACCTGTATTGAGCTGGCCATCCCCACCGGTGGAATCGTAGAACTGAATCAGAGGCAGGGAATCGATTGCCTCGGATCGGCAAGCGGCTCAGGTCGACTAGGCTTTGCCATACGGTCTCGAGTTTGTCGGGGCCAGCGGACGAGGGATGTCGTACCCGGCGAGACAAGACGACATTGATGGAAGGTCGTTGTGGGACAACTCATTCAAATAATTGGATCACTGTTGGTGCTGGCAGGATTCGCCCTCGCCCAGTGGGGATTCCTGGACCAAAAATCTGTTCGTTACCTTGTCCTGAACACCATCGGTTCAGCCGTCCTGGCGGTCAACGCCGTCTTTGGATCGCAATGGGGATTCCTGCTCCTGGAAGGCGTGTGGGCGATCGTGTCCGCCATCAGCCTCGTCAGCGTCCTGTCCCGGCGGAAACCAGTCACGCCCGAACCATAGGACGCTGAGCGCCGCGCGCCGAACCTTCGGCGACCGGCCGGACGGCGCCGGGCCTTCGGTGGACAGCCGGACTGCGCCGGAAGCGGTGGTGATCGGCGGGGGTATGGCACAGTTGAAACATGAAATTACGGCCGAAGGATCCTGCGTCAACTGTCCGTCCAGTTTTTCGCTGTGCGGTCCAGTTGGGAAGCGCCTTGCACGGTCTGCGGACGCGGCTGGCCAAGCACTGGAACAGCGTTCCGCAAGTGGTCGCCTACCCGTCCTACGGAACCACCACGCGTATGAGGGTTCTGGGGCGGGTCCTGCTGGCAACCCAGCCTGTTTCCGGAAGTCGGGCAGAACGTGCGGCCAAATCCGGAAACCAAAATATCCGCGGCTGGCGCGCGTTCCTCGGAGTCCCCATCCAAAACGCCGACGTCGAGATTGAGGTAGGCGGCGTCGTACACCGTGTGCAAGCAGATCTGGGCGGACTGGTGGACACGGTGGTGGATGTACAGCTGGAACCTGGCTGGCACACCGCCGCCTTGAGTGCGGCCGGCACCGAACCCGCGCAGGCCCGGATCTTCATCGCCGATCCGGATACTTCATTCGGAATCGTTTGCGATATTGATGACACCATCATGGTCACCGCGCTGCCGAGGCCCTTCCTGGCCCTCTGGAACACGTTCGTGCTCAGCGAAAGAGCACGAACGCCGACGCCAGGCATGGCCGTACTGATGGACAGACTTGCCATCGAGCACCCGGATGCCCCGGTAATCTATCTCTCCACCGGGCCTTGGAATGCGGCGCCGACCCTGGAACGTTTCCTGGGCCGAAACATGTATCCGTCCGGCGCGTTGCTGCTAACGGATTGGGGATTGACGCAGGAACGATGGTTCCGCAGCGGCATCGAGCACAAACGCAGCAACCTCGAACGCCTTGCCCGTGAATTCCCTTCCATACGCTGGCTTCTTATCGGTGATAACGGCCAGCATGACGAGAAAATTTACACGGAGTTCTCCCGCCTTCATCCGGAGAACGTTGCGGCGGTGGCCATCCGGCAACTGTCCCCCGGCGAAGCCGTTCTAGCAGGAGGAACCTCCCACGACGGCGGCGCCAGCAGTGCCACCGATGGCGGCGCTGCTGGCGGTGAACCGGCGACGATCCGATTTGCGTATGCACCCGATGGGGCCAGTCTGGCCAAGCAACTTCGCCAAGCGGGCGTCATCTAGGAAAACGGCCGCCGCTCGCCGCACCTGTTGGTTTGCAGGGACCTTGTCAGCGCTTCAGCAGGTCTGCATGGTGCACCGCAACGACATTCGGGTGGGCGCGAAATCGATAGCGCAGGGCGTTGTCTCCGTAGGTTTCCAAAATTGGACTGTTCGTTGGATCCACCGACAGGCCGCGCGCGTCGGCAAGAAACTCCGGGCTCAGCGCGAGCTGCGGCATTGTTGCGTCCAGCGCCGGATTGTAGAAGAAAGGGAGCGAGATCCTGTCGGTGCCGCGAAGCGGAGAGATCACCCGGTGCAGCGTTGCCTTGAGGTAGCCGTTCGTTGCCAGCTCAAGCATCTCGCCTATGTTGACCACAAATGTTCCGGGCACCTGCGGCGCGTCGATCCACTGTCCTTGGTAATCGACCTGAAGTCCGCCCTTCCCGGGCTCCACCAGCAGCAGCGTCAGCACTCCTCCGTCGCGGTGCGAGCCGACCCCCTGCTTTGGTTCCGGGTCGGACTCCCCCGGATACCGCACCACCTTGAGCAGTGGGAAAGCCCGTGCGGCGAATGCCTCGTCGAAGGTGTCCTCAGGCGCTCCGAGCGACACCGCCAGCGCCCGCAGCAGTGTGAGTGAGATGGTGCTCAGTTGCCGGGTCCACTCCGAAACAATGTCCCGCATTTCGGGCAGCGCATCGGGCCACAGGTTGGCCCCTTCGAGGCGCCAATAATCGGCGACTCCCGGACCCGGCTCTATCGCCTCCCGTTCGACCCCGATGTCGATCTGCTCGCGCCAGTCAACTTCACCGTCCGTCAGTTCACCGCCGACACGCGTGTAACCCCTGAATTGCGGGCTGTGGACGTTCTCGACCGCAAGCTTCTGTTCCTCACTGAGTTCGAAGAAACGCCTGGAGACATCCAGCATTGCGTCTGTCAGTGACTGCGGAACGCCATGACCTGCCAGGTACAGGAAACCCACCTCGTGCATGGCATTTCGCAGGTCCTCCCGAAATCGGGATGCTTCCTCCGCTCCGGCAGCCAAGCGCGAGTAGTCAAGTACGGGCAGTGTTTCGAGTGGCATCGTCTCTAGTCCTTTTCGTCGAACTTCGCAAGCTAACCTCTGTAATTACCCCAATGTTACGGAGCAGGAGGGACCGGGGATGCATCAACATGTCGAAATATGTCGTTCAGTTCCTGAATGCCCGGTCAAGCGATCTTCGGGGGCGGGTATTTACATCTGCAATGAGTGCGTAGGCGCCTGCAACGACCTCCTCGACAAGGAAAACCTGCCTGCGCAGAGAGCGGCAGAGGATGCGGAGCTCGTCTATTGGGACGGACTGACTGATCAACAGATCCTTGATTGCCTCCTTAAGATCGATGCAGTTGCGACCCAGGTTAAAGCTGGTCTGCTGGCATTGGTTCGCCGCCTCTGGCTCCGGGGAGAAAGCGCGGGGAGCCGTACGCGCAGCCGGCCTCCATGACGTCGGCATCAGCAGCGACGAAACCACGGCCACCCTTGTCGACCTGTTGTTCGACGAGGGGGCCACGGACGGCAGCCCACCCCTGGCTGGAAAAGTCATCGCCGTCCAACTGCACGGCTTCACCGATGTTAAGCAGCTGGATCGGCTGCGGGCCGCCGGGGCCACCGTGCTGACGGTCACGCCATACCGCTGGGTGCGCCGGAGGGCGAAAATCTGCTGCCCAAGCTCGTCGACGCGGTCTGCCGTCGCGAGCTGGACATTTTGACGTTCACCAGCGCCCCAGCCGTGGATGCGCTTTGGAGCACCGCGCACGAAACGGGACGCTATGAGGCACTCGTCGAAAGCTTCAGGACCTCGGTTGTCGCCGCCGCTGTAGGGCCCGTAACTGCCAAGCCCCTGCTGGACGCCGGAATCACGCCGCTGGTTCCGGAACGGTTCCGGATGGGCGCGCTGATCCGCCTGGGCTGCGAACACCTGGAGCGGACCGGCGTCCGCAGGGTGCACTCGCAGGCCGGAGAGTTGGAACTGCGCGGGCGCGCGCTGCGCGTCAACGGTGTCCGGTTGGAGTTGGCGCCCGCGCCCCTGCTCGTCGTGCGTGCCGTGATGGAGGCAGCGGGATCAGTGCTCCCGCGCGAGTCTCTGGTGCGGTTATTGGATCAGGGTGGTGCCGGTCACGCGCTGGACATGACAGTCAGTCGGCTGCGCGCGGCCCTTCCGGACGGCGCAGCTATAAGCCGTTGACAAACCGGGCGGCTAGGCGTATTACGGGCCGTATCGGTTCATCCGCGGGCCGCAACCTGTGGGCCTGCAGGTTGTAAGGAGCAGGAAATGACAGTCGCAATCACCATGGAATTTCAAGGTGGCACCTTGAAGCAGTACGACGACGTCATCGCCAAGATGGGTCTCGTCTCCGGCGGGCCGGGCGCGCCGGGTGGAATCTCACATTGGGCTGCGGAGACCGAAGCCGGAATTCTCATTACGGACCTTTGGCAGTCCCGCGAGCAGTACGACAAGTTCGCCAAGGAGCAGATCGGCCCGCTCAGCCAAGAGGCAGGTATTCCCTCAGCGCCCAAGGTCACCTACTACGACGTACACAGTTACTTCACGCCGGGACCCGACACCTGACCGCCGGCTCACTAAACAGCGGGAGATCGAAGTCCGCCGCGTCGGTCAGCTCAAACGCAGGTGTCAGGACCGCAACGGTTCATTTGCCCAGCCTGGGGAAGAACCGCTGAGCCGGCGGAGCCACCTTCTGGTTATTCCATCAGGACGGCGCGATCCCGCGCAGCGTCAATCCTGTCCTGGAATTCGACTTCCGTCAGGTTGGCGGCCGCCCGTATTTCCGTCACGTCCCGCTCTGCGGCGATAGCATCGGCGATCGCAATATCGAGCCCGAGCGTGGCCCTGTCGACATCAGCTGCGAGGCTTTCGAGATCTGCTGCGGCAGCCCACACTTGAACCAATGGTTCGTCCATTCCTGCGTCCTTCTGGTCTACGAAATTTTTCCTCAACTCCTGTCCGTCGGAGCTGCGGCGACGAGCCCTGCGTCTTGAGCCCGCCTTTAGTTTACAGTGTAAACCGCCCGGAACGTCAACAGCTGGTCGAGGGCGGGGGCTCGGTGCGTTGCTGGGGGAACGTAGACTGGTCCCATATGCAGGGAAGGAATCCTCTCCATGGCAGACTCGCTCCAGCAGGAGAATATACAGCCCGACGACGAAGAACACGGTCTCAACCGTAACCGGATCCTGGACGCAGGAGCGGCTTACATCGAAAATTACGGCTTACGGCAACTCACCATGCGTAAGCTCGGCGCGGAGCTCGGCGTTGAGGCCATGGCCCTGTACCGCTATGTTCCTTCGCGGGACGACCTCATGGACGGCATCGTCGAGCGCGTGATCAACGATCTGTTCCAGGACCCCGAAGTTCCCGGCGACGCCGCCAATGGCTGGCAGGACTATCTCATTCGATTGGCCCATGGGCTGCGTCGGCTCGCCCTCACCCACCCTCAGGTGTTCCCGCTGATCGCGACCAGGCCGCCGGAGGCCCCGTGGATCCGGCCACCGCTGCGCAGCCTGCGGTGGACGGACTCGTTTCTGGCCGCCCTAACATCCTCGGGCTTCTCCGACAAGCCGGCCGTTGCCGCCTACCGCGGCTTCAGCAGTTTCCTCCTGGGTCACCTGTTGCTTGAGGTTGCATCACATGGGGCGGACATCGGACCCGAAGAGAGCGCGGATCCCTCGAAACCTCGGTCGGCGACAGATCTGACGGCCTTCCCGCATATCCATAGGATGCAGGCGCAGCTGTCGGAGGACCGGTCAGCCGAGGAATTCGAAGAATCTTTGGAAGTCCTGATCGAACGTATCGGGCTGCTGGCAGAGTCCTAAGCCGCTGCGGCGGATCCCCTTTAGCGCCAGGGCCTCGAGGTTCAACGACGGCGACTGGCAGAGCCTGTCTGCCGCCCCCGCCTGCGGCACGGCCGAGCCCGCAGGCCATGGACCGGTCATGAAGCCCAGTCGGCGTTCCCGTACGGTCCGCGGAAATGGGCGCGAAGATACTCCCCCACAACCGCTGCTCCGAGGTCCGCAGGGTCGGGCGCGACGACGCGCCCGTCGATTCGGCGGGCCATTCCCTGCACAAACCGGTCCAGACCGGGGTCCTCGCCAAGCCGAAAGAACGTCACCTGGGTGCCTGCCTGGCCGAGCCGGTCGAGTTCGGTCACCGTGACCCGGATTGTTTCCGGTTCGGGCGGCCAGGAGAACCACGCCTCACCCTCCGCCGTCAGGTGCGCGGTGGGCTCTCCGTCGGTCACCACGAGGAGGACGGGCTGCATTGACCGGTGCTGGGAAAAGAAACGGTGGGCCAGCAGCAAACCGTGATGCAGGTTCGTTCCCTGCGTACGGACCGCCGGCAGGGCGGTGAGAGCGCCGATGTCCATGGACTGCGCATAGCGGCCGAAGGTGATCAGCGCCAGCCTGTCCCCACGGAACCGGGTTGAGACGAGGTGGTGCAGCGCGAGCGCGGTGCGTTTCATCGGCAGCCACCGCCCCTCGGCGGCCATCGAGAATGACACGTCGACGAGCAGGACGACGGCGGCCTGGGTACGTGCCTCCGTTTCCGTCACTTCAATGTCCCCCACCACCAGGCGCAGGCCGGAACCAGGGTCACCGCCGTCGGCGATGGTGCGGCGGATGGCGTTGGTGATGGTGCGCGTGACGTCCCACGGCTCGGCATCGCCGAATTGCCACTCACGGCTGGAGCCGGTCTGCTCACCGGCGGCCCCGGCAGCACGGGTATCGCGGCGCCCCTGCTGGCCGGACAGCTGCTTGGCGGTGTCCCGCAACAGCGACTTTCCAAGCCGCCGCATCGCTTGGGGGGATAACTGGAGGTCGCCGTCGGCACCATGCCGCAGGTAGCCCCCGTCCTGCATTGCGCGCTCGATCTCGGCGAGCGTGCGTGCTGAAACCGCAGCATCGGGTCCGAGTTGGCGGGCCAGCGCGTCCAGATCCAGCTCGTCCAGCCGTGATCCGTTGTAGGACTGGGAGAGCTGTTCGGCCAGCTCGTCCAGGTCGGCAAGGTCCTGGAGCACGCCCGTGCCGTCGCCCAGCCCGAGTCCCTCCTGACCCTCGAAGCGTTCGGATCCGCTCCAGTCCTCGCCGGGGCGAAGGGCGCGCAGGCTCGAATCCAGCTGGTCGAGCTGGCTCATCAGCTCGGGCGAACCGAACGCCTGGGACGACAGCCGCATCAGTTCATCGCGCTGCTCCGCGGACATGGATTGCAGGAGGCGTTGGGCCGCGGCGGCGCGCCGCGCGAGGGCATCAATCAGCTCCTCGACCGATTGTGGATCCTCCGGAAAGAAGCGGCCGTGCCGGCCCATGAACTCCTGGAAGTCAGCGTCGGTGTCCTCGCCGCGACGGTGTTTGTCGAGCAGTTCGTTGACGTCGGCCAGCATTCCGCTCACGGCCGCACGGTCCTCGTCAGTGGCACTCTCAAGGGCTTGCTTCATACCAGCGAACCTCTGGTCAAGGACCTCCCTGCCCAGCAGGTCCTTGATCCGCTCGTAGGCTTCCCTGGCGGTGTCCGATTGCCAGTCGTAGGAGGCGAGCTCATTGACCGCCGCTGCCGTGGAATCGGGCAAGCTCTGCAGCTGCATCTCCCGGAATGCCCGGTCGGTGTTGTCCATTTCGACGTCGCGGGCGAGCTGCTTGCGCTCCGCCAGCACCGCCATGTCCAGAAGCTTCCGGACCTCGTTAAGGGTGCCATCCAGCCGGTGGTGGCTGAGCAGATCACGGCGGCGCTGCTGGACACGGCCGGCGAGGTCGTCCAGCCCCTCCCGGTTCCGGCCACCGCGCCGCAGGAACTCCTGCAGGGCCCGCTCAGGCGAGTAGCCTGCCATCACGTCCTCGGCGACCGCGTCCAGCGCCTCGGCCAAGTCCACCGGCGGAGCGAGCGGGTCGGGCCCTCCGGCATACCGGCTGTACCTGGAGGACCGGTTGTGAGCGGCCATGTTGCTGCCTCTTCCTTTCCCTTTATCTAGCCGTAGATCGTCTCCCCGTCGCCGGACTCCTTGGAGATCCGCCGGGCGAGGTAGAGGCCTTCCAATGCCAGTTCGATGGCGGCTGCACGCTGCCCGTCGTTCGTCGCGTCCAGCCGCGCCCCGATCTCATCGTAGAGGCCGGAACCATTAAGGGAAGGAAGGTTTTCGAGGAACTCCCGCGCCGTGACTTCTTCGCCGGTGGTCACGGTCATGTGGCCGTCGAGCGCGGCAACAAGAGGGCCGAAGTCGAGACCACGGTAGTGCACGCGCACGGCTTCGGCGGTGGCTGTGCGCAGGAGGTGATCGAGGACCGCTTGTTCACGCCCCTCCTCCCCCGATTCGAACTCGATCTTGCCGGTGAGGACTTCAACTGCGCTTTCGAGGTCGACGATCCGCGCGACCGCCGTGTCCTCCCCGCGCACGGTGGCCCGACGCAGGGCCGCAGCGGCGACTGTTTCGGCGCCGGCGATGGCGAACCGCGCCGAGACGCCGGAACTCTGGTTGACGGACGAGGACTGCCGCAGCGCGCGGGTGTAGCGGGCCAGGATCTCCAGCAGAACGGGCGGGACGTCGGAGACCAGCCGCCCCTCCTGCGCGATGACAGCGACCTCGTCGTCCAGCTCTATGGGGTAGTGCGTGCGGATCTCGGCGCCGAAGCGGTCCTTCAGCGGGGTGATGATCCGGCCGCGGTTGGTGTAGTCCTCGGGGTTGGCAGACGCGACCACGAGGACATCGAGCGGCAGCCGCAGCACGTATCCCCGGATCTGGATATCGCGCTCCTCCATCACGTTGAGCATGGCAACCTGGATCCGCTCGGCGAGATCGGGCAATTCATTGATGCCCACGATGCCGCGGTTGGCGCGCGGAACCAATCCGTAGTGGATGGTTTCCGGGTCCCCGAGCCGGCGGCCCTCGGCAACCCGCATCGGGTCCACGTCACCAATCAGGTCGGCGACGGAAGTATCCGGGGTGGCGAGCTTCTCGACGTACCGTTCCGAGCGGTGGCGCCACGCCACGCGCAGTTGGGCCCCCTCAGCGAGCGCCCGGACCCGGGACTGCTCCGTGATGGGTTCATACGGGTGCTCGTTCAGTTCCGATCCCTCGATCACCGGCGACCACTCATCGAGCAGCCCGACCAGGGTGCGCAGGAGCCTCGTCTTGCCCTGCCCGCGCTCACCGAGCAGGATGACGTCGTGGCCGGCAATCAGGGCGCGTTCCAGCTGGGGAAGGACGGTCCGGCTGAAACCGAAGATCCCGGGCCACGGGTCGCGGCCCGCGGCGAGCGCGGCGAGCAGATTGTCGCGGATCTCCCTGCGCAGGTCCTTGTGGACATGGCCGGCTGCACGCAGTTCACCGACGCTGAAGAGTTCGGGACGATCATTCACACCCCCACGTTAGTCCTTGCGGGTGCGGTGAATCGAGAAAGATCAGCACAATCTGGAAAGTGCAGTGAACCGTACATGGAATTCTTTCTGGTTCCGGCAGGCACAAAACTGTCAAAGCACTTACGCTTGATGCTGATGACTGCAGCAACGCCGTCGGCACCGCCAACACGGCTAAGCACCCTGCTTCTCCTGGTGCGGCATGGGGAGACGCCCACGACGGGTACGGTGCTGCCCGGGCGCGCTCCGGGACTGCACCTGTCCGACCGCGGCCGGGCCCAGGCCGAACGGATCGCGGAACGGCTCGCTGGTCTTGCGGTTGACGGCATCTATTCCTCGCCGATGGAGCGCGCACGCGAGACGGCAGAGCCCACCGCGGCCCAAACCGGCCTGGAGGTTCAGCAGAACGTGGGCCTGAACGAGTGCGACTTTGGCGAGTGGACCGGCGCCGCACTAGCCAAAGTCGCGGCCTTGCCCCAATGGCAGACCGTACAGCAGAGCCCATCGGCCTTCCGCTTTCCAGGCGGAGAGAGCTTCGTGCAGATGCAGGCTCGAATGGTGGAGACACTCGAGGCGCTGTGCGCCGCCCACGCCGGGGGCGTCGTCGTCGGCTTCTGCCATGCCGACCCGATCAAGGCCGCCGTCGCCCACGCCCTTGGCACGCAGTTGGACCACTTCCAGCGGATCGTCATCAGCCCGGGTTCGGTCTCGGTCATCTCTTATGCGCCGGGCCAGCCACCCGCCGTCCTCATGGTCAACTCAACCCAGGACCCATTAAGTGGGCTGAGGGCGTCATGACAGAGCACGAACCGTGTCCCGGCCGGGAGCTGACTCTGCTCGCCGAGGGCCACGTCGAGCTGCTTGGGCGCATCCTGCACAGCACCAACGCAACATTCCTCGTCCAGGTCTCCTGCCGCGACGACGCGGCATGGGCGGTCTACAAACCGGAGGCCGGAGAGCGGCCGCTGTCCGATTTTGAACCCGGACTGTACCGGCGCGAACGCGCGGCCTACCTTCTCAGTGAGCGCCTGTCGTGGGGCATTGTCCCGGCGACTGTGATTCGTGAGGACTGCCCCCTGGGCAGCGGATCGCTGCAGTGGTTCGTTGACAGCGACGTGCGCGAGCACTACTTCACCCTGTACGCGGACGCCCCGGAAACCCATCGTGCCTTGGCACAGATGGCCCTGTTCGATTACATCGCCAACAACACCGACCGCAAGAGCGGGCATGTGCTGCGCGATCCCGACGGGCACGTGTGGGGCATTGATCATGGGCTGTGCTTCTCGGCAGGCTTCAAACTGCGCACCGTGATCTGGGACTTCGCCGGCGACCCCATCCCGGATGCCCTGCTCGAGGACATCTCCCCGCTCGCCGACGCAGTGCCTGACGGCGTCGCCGAGCTCGTCGACGATATGGAGGTCACCGCGCTGCGGCACCGGGTGCAGCGGCTGCTGCGTGAGCCGGTGCTGCCGGTCGACCCCACCGGCATGCGCTACCCCTGGCCGCTCGTGTAGCCGGCAGGACCACGCACCCGGCCGACCGCAGCCACCGACGCTGGACGCTGCCGATAGCCTAGATGAATAATTCCAAGGGTCAGTGATCGTAGGCGGTCATGGAGCGACGCACAGCTTGGCCGATCCGATCGTTGTGCCAGATCGCTGCGGTCAGGGCCAGCAGGCGTTGGACGACGCGGGCGGTGACGCCGGCGGGTGTCCGCCC
>NZ_JADPVH010000063.1 GCF_026932795.1 Paenarthrobacter sp. Z7-10
GGGCGGACACCCGCCGGCGTCACCGCCCGCGTCGTCCAACGCCTGCTGGCCCTGACCGCAGCGATCTGGCACAACGATCGGATCGGCCAAGCTGTGCGTCGCTCCATGACCGCCTACGATCACTGACCCTTGGAATTATTCATCTAGCGTCCTTGCTGGGGTGCGGGACCGAAGTCCGGGATGTCCAGGCGCTCGCCGCCGCGAAGGGCGGATTGATGCGCGATGATGCCGGGCAGCGTGAACCGGGCGGCAACCCAGGCGTTGACCGGCGGCAGCGTCTTTTTGTTGACCGCTGTGACAAAGTCGTCCGCCAGGAAGTGGTGGCTGCCCTCGTGGCCATTCGGCGCACCCTCGTATTCCTGCGGCAACCGGGCCACATCGTGGACCGCGGCGTGGCCGGAGACAAAGGCTGCGCGCAGGGCCGGAGCCACGTTCGCCAGTGCCTGGTCATCCGCGGACATGGTGGCGTCGGTGGCCAACTGGTCGGAGATGTCGGTAACGGTCTCCTTGTCCTGCCAAACGCTGACCTCCGCCAACTGTTCGAAGCTGGCGTCGGTGCCAAAGTAGCGGAACCGGGATTCGCGGATGGCCGACGGGTAGCCCACCCGGCGCATTTCGTTGATCCGCATGGCGCCGCCGTCGTTAAGCTCAAACAGGGCGGAGGCGTTGGAGAAGTCGTTCTGGAACATGCTCACGTCCTTGTCGAAGACGCCGTCCCCGCGCTGGTCCCGGATGCCGATGCAGCTGACGCTGATCGCGTGTGCGGGCAGCGCACCCAGGACCCCGCCCACAGAGTGCGTTGGGTAGAGCATGGGCGGGTAGCTGGCGGTGCTCTTCCAGTCCGCACCGCCGCTGTACTGGTACGCCTCGTAGAAGCCCAGATCCATATCGTGCACGTAGTCGCCCTCGGTGTAGAAGACGCGTCCAAAGGCGCCGGCGGCCTGCTTGCCGCGGGCGTAGACGGTGGCCGGATTGTAGTAGCTGGTCTCGCCCATCATGTAGGTCAGCCCGGTCTCCCGGACGGCCGTGATGATGTCGGCGATTTCCTCCTCGGAGATGGCCATCGGCACGGCCGAATACACGTGCTTGCCGGCCCGAAGCGCCTTGACCACCAGCGGCCCATGGGTCCAGCGCTGGGTAAAAATCGCGACGGCGTCCACGTCGGAGGCGAGCAGCGCGTCAAAGTCGACGACGACGCCGTCCAGGTTTTCCTGTTCCATCAGTGCCGCCGCGCGCTCCGGCAGAACGTCCGTGACGATCACGCGGCTGACGCCCGGGTGCAGCTTGAACAGCTTGGCGAACTGGCCGGCGAATTGGCCGGCCCCAACGAGGCCGAGGGAAATGGGCATCGGAAAGCCTTTCGGGCGCTAAAGAGATATGTAACCGAGCAGGAAGTGCCCCAAGTCACTTCCAAGATCGTTCTCCCTGGAGTTTTCCACCCCGATCTACTCGAGTCAATATGGGATGCTTCAGCTCTACGCCGCAACGCTCCCCTCCGGCTGATTTGCCTAGACCCGTTGCCCAGGCGCGATCGGCGACGACGATCATGAAGTCAATAGCCATGGATTGCCGCGCATGACGACGTCCGCCGCGCGGGCCAGCCGCGCAGGGCCTAGTTCACGGCAGCGCCGAGAACGGCAAGCGCGTGGGCGTACTTCCGCGCCAGCTTCTCGCGCGTCTCAGGGGTCAGCTTCGCAGTCCGCGCCGGGTCGGTGTTTTCGGCGATGTCCGCCAGCTTCATGGCCTTCGCGATGGCATTGGCGCGGATCGCTTCGTAATACCGATCGCCCGCGTTGTCCGCGGTGCGTGTCAGCAGGACGACGGCGTCCACCACGTCCTGCTCGATGCCGGCGGCTAGAAGGTCCTCGGCAGTGATGCCGAAGGCAGGAGGGCCGGCGAATATTTTCCCGCAGTCCTCCAGCACGTCATGGAGCCAGGCGGCCGCGACGTGTTGCGGGTCCGTCAGCCGTCCTGCGACCCGGGACGGATGGGTGATGTAGTCCGCGCCGCTCTTATCCGTCTGGCCCTTGTGGGCGATGGTGGCGATGGCTCTTGCTGCTGCGACCTGCGGAACCACGGCTTCCCTTTCTTCAGTAATGTTTGAACCATAACAGCGGGCCGTCAAACGGCAGATATGTTCGTCGTCGGCAGCCGCATGGTTCGGTTCGTCCGCATTGTCCGCGGCCGCGGGACCGTCGTCGTTCTCATCCTCGTCGTCCGCATAGTCGCCGTCCTCCTCTTCCTGTTCGTCGGCCGGTGCCTGGCAGGGCGACCGATTGGCCGCGTCGTCCACCCCGCACCACGCTGTGTCGAGCCGGATCCGGAACGGTGGCTCGCCGCCGTCGTCGGCCTTCGTCATCCAAACCACCCGTGAACATGGGGTTGGTGTGCGGCAGGTCGGAGCCTACCCGCCGGTGTTCAGACCGGACGTACCACAACTCGTGAAGCTGGTTTCAGTCTTAGTAGGGGCACCGACATCTGCCGCTGCAGGGAGATCCGCTGCACCGAAGTGCCCACCGGTCGGCGTCCTCAGAAGTAGTAGACGGTGATCCAGAACCTTGCACCGCTGTCGATCGAGATCTTCAGCGTGTTGTTGCGCTCCGGATGATCCACCGGAAAGTCGACGGAAGGGATAAAATCCATATCGCAGAGCGCATGTGAGCTGGCTGGAGTACGCTGATCCAGCGTCACCTTCCAGGCCGTACCCTTGTCGCAGTTCACGGAGACGCCAATGCGTTTCCGTCCGGCGGGCACCCTCGGCACGGTAAGGATCGTTGGGCCCTTTCCGGTAAGGGCAACGGCGACGACGGCGCTCGGCCCACGGTCCAGCAGGGCATGCTTCTGCATGACCAGGGCATCATCCGCGGTAGGTGAGGACGCGCTGGCTGCCGGGGACAAGGGTGATGCAGGTCGGACCGGGTACAGATTGCTCTCACCCGCTGAGGAGCCCGATAGCAGTATCGCGGCTGACAGCGCCGTCAGCAAAACAGAACGTGTACATGCGGATGCCCCCCATAACGCAGACACTATCGCGGTGGCTGGCCAGTGACCAGCAGCAGGCTTTCGACGCGATGCAGTACGTGGCGCAGTACGTTTAGGAACGCGAGTGCGAGCGCGAGATGACGGTGTCGACTATGTACGTCACTACCGCAGCGGCCACCAGGAAACCCAGGCCGCCGACGACGACGGCTGCTCTCCCAAATCCGTAGCTTGACGTCGCGGCAACCGTAGCGGAAGTGTGATCGGAGCACTGGATTCGAGCCGTTGACTTTAGCAGGGTGTGTAGGTCTGGCCGCCCGGCGCGTAGCAGCGTGGTCCGTGGTATCCCGGGTACGGATCTGCGGGGGCGGCCGTCGCCGGCGTCGGGACGTAGGCTGGCGGAACGTACGGCGGGGGAAGATTGCGGATCCGTTCCGCTTCTGCAGCTGCTGCTGCCGCAGCAGCCTTTTCCGCGGCAAGCTGCTCCGCCGCGGCCCGTCTCTCGGCTGCGGCTTGTTCGTCAACCGCTTTCTTGGCTGCAGCTGCCCGCGCGGCTGCTGCCCGCTTATCGGCCGCAGCTTTTTCTGCAGCCGCCTTCTTTACCGCTGCCGCCTTCACCTCGGCAGCGACGAGCTTGTCGTGTCGGGTAGTGAGAGCGGCCGACTTGTTGTTGGCGCGGACTATGGCGGCATTGAGCCGGCCAAGGTGTGCAGATATATCGGCCGTTGTGAAGGCGGCCCAGAGGAACGGCTTCCCGGCGTCCGGGCCGTTAGTCAGGCGCGCCTGGATGATCTTGGCGGCCGCAATTGCCGTCGTCGTTTCTGTGATGGCCGTTGCTGCGCTTGCGGAGGATGCGGCCAGGCCACCATCAGCCTGTTGCGTCAGCCCCGCCGTCGCCTCTTCGATCTGGGCTGGAAGTGCGCAGCCGATCGAGGTGCTGAACAATCCCTGCTTCGCGGCCTTGGCTTGCGCATGAGCGGCCTGAACCTTTGCCAGATACTTCGTATTGCCGCCAACGGACATCGGAATTCCGAGGCCCCGCTTCGCGATCTCGGCGTTCACCAGGGACCCGGAGTCCGTGGACACCGCAGCCAGCGTTCGGCCGTACTTGTCATGCCGTTCGGCGTCGAAGTCCAGCCGGACGTGCGTCCCGGCCGGCAGTGAATCCTGGAGGTACTTCGTTGCCTCCGGGCCCAGGCACTCGACAGCAGCGTTGGGGTCCTTGGTCTCCGGGGTGTCCACGTTCAGAAGCCGGACCGTCTGATCGTGGTTGTTGATCGAAATGACCAAGCTATCGCCATCGATGACGCGACCACATGTCCGGAATCAGCATTGGCCGCTGCGGAACACGAGATCATCCCCGCGATGATGGCCAGTACTATAACCAGGGCCATAAGGAGGCGCCGCTTCACCGTCGGGCCCCCGACTGGATTGACTGCGCGGATGTAACGGGCACAGTGGCCATGATTCCCCCAACTGACATGCGGAGCCCTTCGGCTCCAAACTATTTACCTGAAAACTAAATGACTGTGTCGTCGCTGTGTAGCGGCGCCCGCCAGCTTCCCTCGACAGGGGCCGGAAGCACAGCAAGGCAAGGTTCTGTTTATTCAACTCGGTTAAGTGCACCGTGGCCGAGGATCTACTTCGAATGCAGGAGGACGTTCTCAGGATGCGAGCCATGTTCCGCCTGTACGCCGTCTGACTGTAATCTGAAAGTTAGCTGAAGTATATCCCGGAGGATGTGCGTGCCAGGACCCGGTGGCTTCCCACTCAATCTGCGTGGCATTGTTCGGCGGCACCGCTATCCCCCGTGACCGCAGCGTTCCGGCGTGGGATTGCCGGCCTCATCAAGGATGCGGACGCCATAGAAGATGTTGTGGTGGCCCGACATGGGCGTCCTGTGGCGGCTTTGGTCAGCGTACGGCAGCTCGACCGGCTCCGGGAACTTGAGGGGGAATTGCGGGACGCTGCCCTGGTCATCATCCGGGCCGCGACTGACAGCGGCACGAGGACCTCCCTTGATCAGGGCTTGGAAGCGTTCGGGCTCGACCGGGTGGAGCTGGAATCTGAAGTGGAATCGGACTTGACGGCCGGCAGGTCGTGAACCGGCCTGAGTCTGCTGACCCAGCGCGACGGAGTGGGACTGTCCGGTTGACGGAGGACGCCATCGGTGATCTGCATCGGTTGCAAAAGAGGAACCGCAAATCGTCCGCTGGGGTTTCAAAAAGATGCGGCTGCTTGAGCGTTCCGCATATGCTGGAGCGCCCCTGCTGGGGCACTTGATCGGGTACCGAAAGCTCGTCTTTGGAGATCGGGACCGGCGCATCGTCTGGAAGGTGACCAACGACGTCGATGGCGTCACGGTGGACGTGGTGGAGGTATGGGCCGCTGGGACCAGGTCCGACAGCGCTATTTATAAGGAAATACCGCTGGGTGGTTGATCCCCTGATCCATCAGGTGGGCCTCACTGAGGATGAATTTGCGGTGATGACGCCGGAAGAGGCGATGGATCGTTTGAAGGCGTTTTAGTCCTCGCCTGGCTAGGGATTGTGGGAACCTTCCTGCCGGTCGGTGCCAGACCGGCCGACGACGACGCTCGCCTTGAGTGCTCGCCGATGGGAGCGATGCGCACTGCAGCGGTTTCAGCGGTTATGTACGTTTTGGACAGTAAAAGCTAGTATTGACCTATGAGTGAGATGAGCGTGACGGACGCACGGAGTCGCTTATCCGAAGCGGTTGATACAGCCCGGGTCAACCACGAGCCGGTGTACCTGATGCGCCGCGGCCGACGGGTCGCTGCTTTGATCGATGCAGAAGACCTAGCCAACCTAATTGAGGCTGCCGAGGATCTGGACGATCTGAGAGCCGCAAACGCAGCCCGGACGGAGATGGCTGAAAGCCGGCTGGGTCCCATACCTTGGGAGGAAGTCAAGGCAGAACTTGGTCTCGCCTGATTTATGCCGTCCAGATCGCACCGGCTGCGGCACGCCAATTGCGCAAACTTCCTCCTGAGTCGCTCCGACGAATACAGGCCGCGATTGAGTTGCTCGCTGTAACGCCACGCCCCCCAGGCACGAAAAAACTCACCGGGAACACCGGAGATTGGCGTATCAGGACCGGAGACTACCGAATCGTCTATGAAATCCATGACGATCGGCTTGTTGTTCTGGTCGTTGCTGTGGGCCACCGACGTCGAATCTATCAATCGAGATGAAACCGCCACGCTCAAAGAAGTGCGCCGGCTCCAACGCAAACACCACAACGGCCAGCCCCGAGAAGGAGCTAGCCCCGGAGCACTGCGACCGGGACAACGCACCAAGACCGAACAAGACGCAGAACGAAAATCGCGGCCTATGACAGGTCAGGCGATTCGCACCTGATCGTCAATAACATCGGCCCGTACACGGGCACGCGCGTCTGGACCGGCGGTCCGTAAGTTCACGCTGTTGAAGCCGAGGGTGCCTGGAGCGCAGCTGTACGCTAGCGGGTCCGGGCCACCATCTTCCTTAACCATTGACAAGATTGGTATCCGGGCGCCGGCAAAAGGATCGAACCGTTCTGTTGGAAGCGGTTGACCGTGGAATCCCGGACCGGCTGGCTCTCCCCGAGGAATCGGGCACCAACGGTGTAACGGACTTCCATTGGTAATCCGACAAAAACAGACTATGGAGAAAAAAGCCCAAAATTAATTTCAAGTCTGAAAGCACCATAAGGAGACACGCCCTAGGCTTGGTGGGGCGATAGTTCACATCGCCAGTCGCGAAGAAAGACCGGTAAGGCAGATAGAACCTGAGGTTCGGCAACCTAACTGGTCTTGTCGTGGCGAGCCAAATGAGGGCCCCTTTAACCAACCTCTACATGCGAAGCAGCACGCTACGCCTGACCAGCGTGTTCGTTCTTCTCGATCACAACAGCGTTTCCATTCGCCGTCACTGCAAACAAGAACGGCAAATGAAATGTTCCGCCGGAACTAGTCGCTGTCTCGGGGTCCAAGGTCAGGTAGTCGAAATCCACTCCGATCACAGCGTTGCATCCAAGTGCATACGCTGCGTCTTTCAACTCGGTCAGAGCATTTCGCCTGATGTGCGCCAGTCCTGACAACAGGTCCGCGCCGACATCCTTGTTCACACCTCCAAGCCAGCCGTGTGATGGGCGGTCCATCGATACCGCATCATCGCCAGATATGTAGCCAGAGTACTTGGTGATGGTGTAGCCCTCGAAGTTGAAACCGGAGCTTATAAGCATGCTCGCCACGGCCTGCTGCTTGACTAGATCAGCTTGCTCCGCGTTGGCCTGCTCTAACGCGCGACGTTCCTGCTCCTGGGCTATCCGCACCTTCTCCTGGGTAAGATACTGGTTGTAATGGCCGACCAACTCGACTACGTCGACGCTGTCTTCAATGCTCAGGCCAGTAATCCCAGACTTGTACTGGAGACCAGACTGCTTTAACCACGGATCGAAAGCGGCGGGGTCAAGTTGGTGGTTTTTCGCAATGTCTCTGGTTTTCACGTAACTTCCTATCGTAGATACTTCATGGCGTTCTGTTTGGTGGGTCGATATCAAGGATCAGGCTTGCATATTAATAGCTCTGGTCAGAGGCATGAAGAATCTGCCTAGCTGCCCAGATGCTATGAATAGCTGCCGTCGTTCCAGTTGGCGGTGCCGGAGAACCGGTAGCCCGAGGAAGATCCGTCCGCATCGGTTTTGTTGACGGCAATGCACTCGAAGGTGCCGGTGATAGCCGTCAGGTCATCTGTTGACCCTCCGCCGACGGGCGTGCAGGAGGCGCTGGAGATGGGCCCCATAAGCGTGCCATCAGTAACCCGCGATTTGGCGTCCTTGAGGACCGAGCCTTCCAATGCCTTCACGATGATCGCGCGGACGGCTCGTTCGGCATCGTCTTTGGTGGCCTTGGCGGCAGCCGCGGCGTCCGCCGATGCCGCCGCATCCGCAGCAGTTTTCGCTGCGTCTGCTTCGCGCTTCCTGGCGACGTCGGCAGCTTGGACAGCAGCGGCCTTTTCGGCATTCAGTTGATTCGTGTGCTGAACACTTACGAGGATTCCGACAGCCGCGCCGACGACGACGAGAACGGCAAGAATGATTAGGATGACGCGCCTGCTGACTTTGAACCCACGACGATGTCCGGCATACGGGGCGCCACACTGGGGGCAAAAGGCGCCCGCAGTACGCGTTCGGACGCTGCATTTCGGGCAGACCTTGTCGAGGGGCTGAGGCGAATCGGAGCTGGGGTCTGACAAGACCGAGATTTCTGTTTCCAGTGCCGACGTCGGCCCGGACTTCGAGCCTAGGTTCTCATGCTCCGTCGACGCCGCAATTGCTTCGTCCGAGGCGTTTGCGGACACGGATGATTCACTGCGAACTGTCATGCGTCACTCCACTGGAGAATTTCGATGAGCGATGGCTGTTCGTGGTTGCCCACTCGAGTGCACCGGCTCGGGATCTACTTCAACGCAGGGGAGCAATTTTCAGGATGTAAACCCTGTGAAACCTGTGCGTAGCCTGACTAAAATCTGAAGACTAGCTGAAGTATATCGCGGAGATATGCTAGCGGCTCTACCAAGGAACTATCAGGCAAATCCCCTGCTAACCCAAGGGGAATTCCTCTGGCGTTCTTGATCATTGTGTTGGCGGATGCTTGTTCTACCAACCCTTACTGGGATTAGGGCAGAACGGCCATACCGTTAGTTCTGGCAGCTCTGACTAGAGCGTGGTCGAAGGTGGCGAGGGACGCATCATTGTTGATCGCCGTGTCCAGAACGCAGCAGTCGGGTAATTTGAGTCCACTCGTCGCTCGTAGCTGTGCAAGGCGAACAGGTTCCTGCTCGTCGTGGTCCGCCAGGCGGACCCCTGCGGCCATCAGGTCGGCATACATCTCTGCGCCACGGCCAATTCTCGCACCGCCAACAAGAACTTCGGCCAGTGTGATGCTGTGGACCAGGAGACTGCTGGGTGACGCGCTCAAGAGTATTTGCGTGGCCGCGTCGTGATGGGCGTCGTTGGGGTTGAGATGGGCGATGAGAACGATGGCGTCCAAGACGATCATGCAGGCCAGTCTTGGCGCAGCTCGTCCAGGTAGTTGGGTCCGAAGGCGTCGGAATACTTTCCGCTGCTGGCCATGATCGCCTCACGCCTGGCTTCGTTGACGTGGTGATCATTCTGTTCGAGGGCGTCCCTTCCCGCGTCCAGCAGGCGCAGGAGAAGTTTGGACCGAGGTTCTCCCGGCCACCGCTGCGCGGCCTGGTCGATCGCGTGCGCGACGGCCGGCGTCTCAGTGATCTGGTGGCGCGGTCGGGTGGTCGGCATGCACTGAGTGTACCACCGCATCAATTAGTGAGACACCTGGAACCCAACGACGCCGGTCCACGGCGCCGACGTGAATCGTGGCGTTAGTCGAAGTTGTACCCGGTGATGGCCCGATGCATCCGCCGCGTCGCTTGCATCTAATAGAGGAGTGACTTCCCGGGCCCAAGGGATTTCCATCGGCGGGTTGGTTTCTTCGTCAAAGACGACTCGGTCGTTGCCCCACCCGCACGGTCTGGGTGGGGCAACGACCGCTTTAGCCTGCCTGTAGGGAACCCCTCCTTTACCTCGGACTAGTTGCTGAGGTAGCCGTTCGGGTTCAGGACATACTTCGTGGCGGCTCCGGCGTCGAATTCTGCGTACCCCCGCGGGGCATCCTGGAGCGAAATGGCCGTGGCGTTGACCGCCTTGGCGATCTGGATCCTGTCATGCAGAATCGCCATCATCAGCTGCCGGTTGTACTTCATCACCGGGCACTGGCCGGTCGTGAAGGAGAGCGACTTCGCCCAGCCGGTGCCCAGGGACAGGGACAGGCTGCCCTTCTGGGCCGCCTCGTCCGCGGCACCAGGATCCCCGGTGACATAAAGGCCGGGAATGCCCAGGGACCCGCCGGCGGCGGTGAGGTCCATCAGCGAATTGAGCACGGTGGCTGGCGCCTCTTGGGCCCCGGCCCCGTGTCCGCGGGCCTCGAAACCGACTGCGTCGATACCGGCATCGACCTCCCGGACGCCGAGAAGTTGCTCGATCTGGTCAGCCGGGTCGCCGTTGGCCACATTGACGGTTTCGCAACCAAAGGATCGGGCCTGGGCTAGGCGATCCTCATTGAGATCCCCCACGATGACCACCGCGGCGCCCAGCAGTTGGGCGCTGGCCGCCGCGGCAAGCCCCACGGGACCGGCGCCGGCAACATAGCCGGTGGACCCGACGCCGACGCCTGCCGTGACGGCCCCGTGGAAACCGGTCGGGAGGATGTCCGAGAGCATGGTCAAGTCCATGATCTTCTCCAGGGCCTGGTCCCGATCGGGAAACCGCAACAGGTTCCAGTCCGCATAGGGGACCAGGACGAACTCCGCCTGGCCGCCGACCCATCCGCCCATGTCGACATAGCCGTAGGCGGACCCGGGACGGTCCGGGTTCACATTCAGGCAGATCCCGGTCTTGCCCTCCTTGCAGTTCCGGCAGCGCCCGCAGGAGATGTTGAAGGGGGCCGAGACGATGTCCCCGACCTTGATGAACTCAACGTCGGGCCCGGTCTCGATGACTTCCCCGGTGATCTCGTGCCCCAGGACGAGACCGGCCGGGGCGGTCGTGCGGCCACGAACCATGTGCTGGTCCGAGCCGCAGATGTTGGTGCTCACGGTGCGCAGGATGACCCCGTGGGGGACCTTCCGGCCGACATTGACGGGATGGACGCCGGGGCCGGTCTGCAGTTCAAAGGTGGGAAACGGGGTATCGATGATTTCCACGATCCCCGGCGCCTTGTATGCAACGGCTCTGTTACTTGGCATTGAATGGCTCCTATGGTTGGCGATCGAACCCTCACGGTGATGCTGGTCGCATCGGACTGTCTGTGAGGTAGTTGTTGTCAGTTTTCGTGAAGCACGTCGGGTCGAGCGATATGTGCAGAGCTAGAGCAGCTGGAGACGGCTAGGCATCGATCACCATATCGGTGCGCGCGGTAGAGCAGCAGGGCAGGAACTTGCCTGCATCGATTTCCCGGGCCCGGATCCCGCCCTGGTGGTTCATTTCGACTTCCCCGGAAAGCTTGACGACCTTGCAGGAGCCGCACATGCCCTCCCTGCAGTTCGCGCCAATCCTGACGCCCGCACGCTGGGCCACCTCGAGGATGTGTTCGGCGGGGTCGATGCGCACGTTGATGCCGGTGCGCATGAAGGACAGGGTGAGGCTTCCCGTTCCGACCGTGTCGAAGCTCGCGACGTCGGGGGATCCGGCCTCCGGCCCGACGTCCGGACCGCCGCCGGGGACTTCGGGACAGGGCGCGTCCGGATCGACGGTTTCCAGCGGCAGCCCCGTGGCCTTCAGGGTTCCCTCCGCGTCGTAGCCGGGCTCGTAGAGCCCGAACGCGGTGGGCTGGCTTTCGTAGTAGTCCTCGGCGGAATCGGCGATTTCCTCCGCGATGTCCACTGCAAGCGCGAGCTCCGCCTGGTATTCAAGGATCGTCTGGCGGTCCCCCGTGAAGAATTCCATGTGGATGGAGGTGTCGTCGACACCGACCTTCTCGAGGAGCTCGGCGGCGGTGTTCAGGTAACCCTCGGGGCCGCAGGCATAGACCTGGCGGCCATTGGCATCGGGGGCCACCTCGTCGAGCATGGCCGCCGTCAGCCTTCCGGTGAGCCCTTCCCACGCCTCGGGTTTGCTGCGGTCGCCCAGGGAGTAGAAGACCTTGACGCGCGAGTCCACGGAGGCGATGTACGCCAACTCCTGGTGGAAGGCAAACCCTCCGGCCGCCGCTCCGTGGTAGAGCACGACGACATCGGCTTGTCCGGGCAGGGAGTGGATGGTCCGCACCATCGACATGATGGGGGTGATACCGGCGCCGGCGGCCAGCAAGAGGTACCGTGCCCGCCGGTCGGCGTCGGGCAGGTGGAATGCCCCGACCGGTCCGAGCATCTCGAGGACGGTGCCGGGTTTGACGTTCGCGTGCACCCACGGCGAGACCAGTCCCGTCGGGTCGCATTTAACTGTTATGTTGAAGGTCCACGGCCTGGTGGGCGAACTGGACAGCGAGTAGCTGCGGTCCACCGCGTCGTGGTCCCCGCCGTTCACGGGAAAGGCGACATTCAGGTACTGGCCCGGACGGAACGCCAGAGGCGCACCGTCGGCGCGGCGGAACACGAAGGTCATCAGGCCGCCCACCTCGGGAACGGTCTCGACGCATTCGGCCATGAACTCCTGCGGATGCCAGGGCCCCAAGGCACGGGCGGCGCTGGCGGGTCCGTCCGTGCCGCCCATTACCCTGTTCCACGGCATCTCAAGACCGCGAATGCGCTGTGGTTCTTGGATTGCCGTGACGGTGGCGAGTTCAATCATGCCAAGTGCTCCTGCACACGCTGCACATACCAGTTGATGAACGCCTCGACCTGGTATTCGCTCTTCATGTACGGGCCGGGCTCGTAGGCGGGGCTGCTGGCGCCCTTCTGGCACAGCTCCACGAACGCCTTGTCCTGCAGATTGGTCTGCTTCCAGGTGTGGGTGAGCTTCTCCAGATCATAGTCGACGCCTTCCACGGCGTCGTCAGCCACCAGCCAGGTGGTGCGTACCAGTGTCTGGTGCTCATTGACGGGGAAGACGGCGAACGTGATGACGTGGTCCCCGAGGAAATGGAACCAGCTGTTGGGCTGCAGGTGCATCGAGCAACGGCCAAGGCGGAAGTCCCGCAAGTCGCCGAGCAGCTTCTTGGAGAGCCTGTGCCCGTCGGGCGAGAACGATTCGCCGTCACCGTCGAGGGAGTCTCGTGAGATGCGGATTCCTGCTATGCGGGTGTCGAGCTCCTCGATGACCTCATAGGGAAGGCCATAGCGGCGGCAACGGTCCTCGAGCGAGGACTGTGCTTCCTTGTTGCGCTCCCACACCTCCTCGAGATGGAGCGGGATCAGGCCCTCCGTCAGGCCCCAGGTGGGGAAGAGGGAGCAGGCGAGTTCGGGGTGGCCGTCGCAGTGGTAGCACTCACGGTTGTTCTCCATGACGAGCTTCCAGTTGCCCTCCTCGATGATGTTCTGCTGGTAGGCGATTTTCGTCTTCTGCAGATCGTGGGGCGCGAGGTATGGCTCGAAGATCTTTCCGGTTTCGTCGAAATCCGTCGGTGGTTCGTCCGCAATGCAGACGAAGATGAGTCCGGCGAACACGCGGCTGTGGGCGCGCTTGAGGCCGAAACAGCCCTTGTCGAACTTCGTTTCCCCCGGTGCCGAGGCATGGATCAAATCGCCGGCGGGGGAGTAGGTCCAGGAATGATAGCCGCATACCAGGTTGCCCGTGGTCCCCGCGGGTTCGGGCAGGACGCGGGCGCCGCGGTGGCGGCAGACATTGTGCAGGACGTTCACACCGCCGTCGTCATTGCGCAGCACGATCAGGGAGTAGGGTCCGTAGTCGACAGTGACGTAGTCACCCGGCTCCGGGAGTTCGGCGATGCTGGCGGCAAAGATCCAGTGCTCGCCAAAAATGGCCTTCATGTCGATGTTGAAAATCGTCGGGTCGGTGTAGAAGGGGGCATCGAGGGAATATCCCACGCGCCGGAAATCGAACAACTCGGTGATTTCCGCCATCTGCTCGGCAGGCAATGATGAAGCGAGCTTTCCGCGTGAATTGAGGGGCACGTTCACTGGAGCAGACATGTGTTTCCTCCCGGGAGGGCTAAGTAAGTGTGCGCTTCGTGGGGACCACGGAGGTGGTGGGGGCAACAGGCGTTGTCGAAAACGCTGTAGTCATGATATTAGGGAGAACGGATCTGCAACAAAAGCGCAAGATTTCGGAAATAACCATGCACAATAGATGCATGATCGATCAACGGCTCATAACACTTCGGGTGTTTGCCCGGTGCGGCACCGTTGCGGCAACCGCGGAGCTCACAGGTTATTCTCCCTCCGCCGTATCCGCGCAATTGCGGGAGCTCCAGCGTGTGCTTGGAATGCAGCTGTTGACGAAGGACGGTCGGGGGGTGCGGCTGACCGCCACAGGCCGCTATCTCGTGGCCGGCTCGGATGCGCTCATTGCGGAATGGGAGAGCCTGCGCGCTGCAGCCATGGAGGCCGGCGACCAAGTGCAGTCCCGTTTTGGGCTAGGCGGATTCTCCACGGCGGCTGCCCAGTTGCTCGCGCCGCTGGCCGCGACCCTGCGCTCGACACGCCCCCTGCTGGAGGTGCAGGTACTCGAGGCCAACCCGGCCCGCTGCTTCGACTTGTTGGTTGCCGAGCGGATCGACCTCGCGGTCATCATCACGATGCGGTCCGACACCTATGTTGAGGACGATCCGCGCTTCGAGCAGACGGTTCTGCTCGACGATCCCTTGGACGTGATCATTCCCTCCGACCATCCGTTGGCATCGCGGGAAACGGTGACGCTCGAAGAGCTGGCATCGGAACCCTGGATCACCGAGGCCGCCGGTTCCACCTACCACGCCCTATTTACTGCGGCGTTCACGGCAGTCGGGGTGACACCGCGGATTGCCCATGAGGCCGTTGAATGGGAAACCCAGATCGCCTTCGTTGGCGCGGGACTGGGCGTGGGCCTGCTGCCGCGGCTGGCGCCCCTGCGCGGTGCCGAAAACGTGGTAAGACTGCGCATTACCGGCAAGGGGAAACCCGCGCGCCGCATTGTCGCTGCGGTGCGCAAGGGCAGCATCGCATCGCCCCTGATCCAGGAGTCGCTCGGCATCCTGCAGGTCAGCGCCAATAGGATACTCAGCGCCCGGCCCGAAAACGATCTCTGAGACCGCGAACTGCGCTTTTGGGGAGGCGAGTATTCGGGGCAAGTGTGTCTGCCTTCGATTACCCGACAGTTTCCAGAGCTAAATAACGTGACTGTTTCCGCGCGGCCTCGGTTGTGTGCAGGAGAAGCAGCGAGGTGGTGACGGAGCCGACGCCGCCGGGGACGGGGGTCAACGCCGCGGCAACGCCGCGCATGCTGGCTGCGTCGACATCCCCCACGAGTGACCCGTCAGGAAGGACGTTGGTGCCGACGTCGATCACTATGGCCGCTGAAGAAACGTGGTCGCCGATCAGCAGGCCGGTCCGCCCGGCTGCGACGACCACGACGTCAGCGGTCTTGGTGTATCTCTCCAGCGGACCTGACTTGGAGTGGCAGACAGTAATCGCGGCGTCGCGTTCGAGCAGCAGCAGGGACAGTGGCTTTCCCACGACGGCGGAACGGCCAACGACGACGACGTTCCGGCCAGCCAGTGGGATGTCAAAGTGGTCCAGGATCTCGATTACGGCGCGGGCAGTGGCGGGTGCGAATGCGGACTGGCCGACAGCCAGTCGCCCCAGGCTTAATGGGTTCGCGCCATCTATGTCCTTCTCCGGGGTAATGTGCCCGACCAGCTCATCCGACTGGACGCCGGGAGGCAGAGGCGTCTGGAGGATGATTCCGTTCACTAAAGCATCTGCGCTGAGATCCTTCAGGACTGCGGCCAAGGCCGGTCCGCTGGCGCTCTGGCCAAGGTCCACGATCCGGCAACTGATGCCGGCATTCTCTGCGGCCCGTTCAATGGATCGGACATACCAATGAGTGGAGCCGTCGTCAGTGGCCACAACGACTGCGAGCGTGGGCCGTAGCCCGTCGGCTGCAAGGTCCTGCGCCTCATCATGGGCCTTCTGCTGGATGGCCTTTGCCAGTGTTTTGCCGGAGAGAAGTACGGTGCTCAACCGAGGATCCTTCCGCGCACGCGCCCTGCGAGGGAGTCTGCTGCCAAGATAACCTTTTCCTCAACGCCGTCGGTCTGGTCAGCCAACCGTGAACGGGCCGTGGCGTCTTTGATGGCCACCACGTTAACGTCGATGTTCACCCCGGCGGTGGTGGCGGCTGCGCGGGCAGCGTCTGCGGCAGCAGCGATGTCGCTGATCACATTGGCGTTCGCCACCTCGAAAAGTTCCGTGGCAAGATCCACGACAGCGCCAGCCAGCTTGATCAGTTGTGCGGGGGGTTGCGCGGCCAGGACGAGGGCGCCCTGGATCGCTGCCCCCCGTGCGGCCCTGAGGTCTTCCGTCCCGGACGGAAGTTTGTACGAATCGATGACGCCCTGGAACGCCTGTTGGTCAGCGTCAGCCAAACCCAGCGCCTCGACCACCAGTCCGTCCGCAGCGCTGATGATCCTTTGAACGAGTTCGGCGTGCTGGTCGTATTTCGAGCCGGTGGTGAACCTGCCAACCATGGCAACGAGCGCCGCCCCCTGGGCGGCATGGATGGCGGCGGCCGCGCCGCCGCCGGGGGTGGACTCGCGTGCGGCAAGGCTGGCGAGGTAGCCGCTGATTGTTTCTGAACTGATCATGTGTCTTCCTGAGTATGAGGGCATGGAAGGCAGCAGCCCGGGCTCTGGTTCGAAGGGATGAGTCCGGACTGCTGCCTTCCGTGGTCGGGCGGGGTGTTAGCCGCGGAGCCTGGTCATCGTGGGGTCGTACAGCGGATCTGCGGTCACCGTGGCCCGGATGCGCCGTCCAAAGTATTCGATCTCAACTGAGTCGCCCACGGAGACAGCGGCGGGGAGGTACGCGTAGGCGATCGGTTTGCCGACGGTGTATCCGTAGGCCGCGCTGGTGACGTAACCGACTGCTTGTTCCTTGTAAAAGACCGGTTCCTTGCCCAGCACGATCCCGCGGCCGTCGTCGACCGTCAGGCAGCGCAGGCGGCGTGCGGCGCTTTCCTCGGTACGGCCTTCCAAGGCCGTCTTTCCGACGAAGCTTTCTTTGGTCATCTTCACGGCGAATCCGAGGCCGGCTTCCATGGGGTCGTGCTCGGTGGTCATGTCAGTGCCCCACGAACGGTAACCCTTTTCGAGACGCAGCGAGCTGAAGGCGGCACGGCCTGCGGCGATGACGCCGTGAGGCTGCCCTGCCTTCCACAGTGCGTCCCAGAGGCGCTGACCATTATCCGCGGCTGTGTAGAGTTCCCAGCCCAGCTCGCCGACGTAGGACAAGCGCATCGCAGTCACGGTGACGCCGCCGATGACCACCTTCTTGGCCCGGAAATACCGTAGACCCTCGTTGGAGAAGTCGTCGCTGCTCACGGAGCTGATCAGGTCCCGGGCGAGGGGTCCCCACAGCCCGATGCAGCACGTTCCGCCTGTCGTGTCGCGCACCTGGACCCAGTCACTAGCGGTTCCGCGTTCTGTCTGATGACGGGCAGCCCGCTCAAAGTAAGCGGTGTCGATGTTTCCGTTGGCTCCGAGCTGGAAGGTATCTTCGCTCAGGCGGGCCACCGTAATGTCGCTTCGGATGCCGCCGGCGTTATCCAGCAGCAGGGTGTAGGTAACGGCACCGGGTTTTTTGTTCAGGTCGCCCGTGGTGAGCTCTTGCAGAAGCTTCAATGCTCCCGGGCCGGAGACCTCCAAGCGCTTGAGCGGAGTCATGTCATACATGGCTACTGCGGTGCGGGTCTTCCATGCTTCAGCGGCCGCGATGGGCGAGCTGAACATGCCGGACCAGGCATCGCGGGCCGGCGGCTGCCACTCAGCCGGCATCTCCTTGAGCAGTTCTGCGTTGGCTTCGAACCAGTAAGGGCGTTCCCACCCGCCTGACTCCAGGAAGAATCCTCCCAGCGCCTTGTGGCGGGCGTAGAACGGACTGACGCGGAGGTTGCGGGGGGAGAGTTTGGGCTGCAGCGGGTGCAGGACATCATAGATTTCCACGAAGTTCTGCTGGGAAGTTTCACGCACATATTCAGGGGTCAACTGGACCTCTTCGAAGCGGTGGATATCGCATTCGCCAAGGTCGATCTGGGACTTTCCTGTGGTCAGAAGTTCGGCAACGGCGCGGGCGACGCCGGCCGAGTGGGTTACCCATACGGCTTCGGCTACGAAGAAGCCATCGAGTTCTTTGGACTCGCCCACCAGGGGCCCGCCGTCCGGAGTGAAGGAGAAGATGCCGTTGAAGCCATCCTCGATGTCGCTTTCCTGCAATGCCGGTAGCAGCTGCTTGGTAGCCTCCCACGCCGGGAGGAAGTCTTCCAACGTAAAGTCGAGACGGGACGGCATGTTGTGATCGCTGATGCTGCTCGGGTCGTAGGTGGCGAGTTCGTGGACGTCAACTGGCATCGGACGGTGCGCGTAGGAGCCGATGCCGTACCGATCGCCGTGTTCGCGGTAGTAGAGGTCCTGGTCCTGGTGACGCAGAATGGGCAAAGAAGCGCCGTCGGGAGCTTCGTTGCGTCCCTTGAGTGCGGGCACCGGTGTGGTTTTGACGTACTGGTGGGCCAAGGGGAGGAGCGGGACGGACATACCGATCATTTCGCCGATCTGAGCGCCCCAGAAGCCGGCGCAGGAAACCACCATGTCGGCGGGGATGACACCTTCAGACGTCTCGACACCTGTCACGCAGCGGCCGGACTGCTCAATGCCCGTCACCGTGGTGTTGCCCAAGTACTTGACGCCTGCCGCCTCCGTGCGCTTGATCAGCAGCTGAACTGCGCGAGCGGCACGTGCCAAGCCGTCGCTGGGTACATGGAGTCCACCCAGGACATCTTCGTCGTTAAGGAGCGGGTAGAGCTCTTTACACTCAGCGCGGGAAAGGATCTTGCCACTAATTCCCCACGATGCGGTGTATCCGAGCTTTCGCTTCAGGTCCGCGAGACGGGTCTCGGTGGTGGCGACTTCGAGGCCCCCCACCTGGTCGAAGCAGCTAACGCCATCCTCGGTCAGCGATAGGAGCTTCTCAACTGTGTACTTGGCGAAGGTAGCCATGGTCTTTGAGGCGTTCGTCTGAAAGACGAGGCCCGGAGCGTGGGACGTGGAGCCCCCGGGCATGTTCAGCGGTCCCTGGTCCAGGACGGTGATGTTGTTCCAGCCCCGGGTGACCAGTTCATCGGCCAGGTTCGTGCCGACGATTCCAGCTCCGATAATGACAATTCTCGGCGTCGATGCCATGTGGTTTCTCCTGCTGATATTCGGGTGTTGTCTCTGCTGGTTTGGTGGTTTTACTTACCGGAACACGACGGTGCTGGTGCGATCCAGCAGCACACGGTGTTCGCAGTGCCAGCGCACGGCGCGGGACAGTGCCACTGCCTCCGCGTCCTGGCCAACCGCTGAAAGGGCGGTGGGTCCGTAGCTGTGGTCGACCCTGATGACTTCCTGTTCGATGATTGGCCCCTCGTCCAGTTCCGCAGTTACGTAGTGGGCCGTGGCGCCCACCAGCTTGACGCCACGATCGTAGGCCTGATGGTAAGGGCGCGCACCCTTGAATCCCGGGAGGAAGGAATGGTGGATGTTGATCGCCCGGCCTTCCAGAGCGCGGCAAAGGTCGTCGGACAGTACCTGCATGTACCGCGCGAGTACGACGAGGTCGATGTTATGCTCGTCCACCAATTCCAGCAGGCGCCGCTCGGCATATGACTTGGTCTCGGGTGTCACCGGGAGATAGATGAAGGGGACGCCGGCGGCCTCAGCCATGGCACGGTGGGTTTCATGGTTGGAAACCACAAGGGCGATGTCGCCGCCGAGGCTGCCGCCCCGCCAACGAAACAGTAAGTCATTCAGGCAGTGGCCGAACTTGGACACCATTACGAGGAGGCGTGGCTTCGTCTCGTCATTAAAGCTGAATTTCATGTCGAAGCGGTCAGCGATCGAACGAAATTCTTCCTCGAGCCCTTCCGGGGTGCAGGCAGAGGCGCCCGAGAATGCGGTGCGCAGATGCAGAGTCTCGCGGAGGCCGTCATCGAACTGCTGGTGCTCATCGATGTTGAAGCCACGCTCAAAGAGGAACGTGGTGACCGCTTGGACAATGCCTGCGCGTTCGACGCACGACAATGTGAGAACGAACTTCTGCGTCTGGTTTTCCCCACGAACCTCCGACTGAGGCAGCGTGCTGGTAGATGATTCTGTCGCCATTAGGGTCATGCCTCCTCCTTTAGATATATTTCGCAAATCGGTACTGATATATTAGGTTGGTCACCAGCGTATATTGGTCAGTGGAGGAGGTCAATAGCCTTCTTACTTGAATTGAAGGGGGTTACCCGGATGGCTGTCGAAGCGTGGGTGCGTGCTGGTGCTGATGCCGCAAGGAGGTCGTTGGCGGATGTAGCCTACGAACGCCTTCAGGACCGGCTGCTGATGCTGGACATTAAACCCGGCGATCTACTTAATGATGACCAGCTCGCCAAGGACCTCGGCGTCGGGCGGACACCGGTGCGGGAAGCCTTGAAGCGGCTGGAGCTCGATCGCCTCGTTGTGTCGTACCCGCGGAGAGGAACTTTCGCGACGCGTGTGGAGGTTACCGACCTTGCGTTCATTTCCGAAATCCGTACCCAGCTTGAGCCCCTTGCCGCTTCCCGGGCTGCGCGTGTGGCCACCGCGTCTGCCAGGGAGCAATTGCGGGATGTTATGCGTGCCGTTGAGTCATTCGATACGGTGGCAGCGTCCGTCGTCGAAACGCTGCACCTGGATGCCCGCGTGCACCGAGGCATTTATGCGGCGGCCGCCAATCCCCACCTCGAAGATGTCCTGATTCGTTACGACAATCTAGCGACACGAATCTGGTGCATGGTTCTGGACCGCCTTCCCGACCTATCCCGCCACGTCCATGAGCACGTGGACCTGCTCCGCGCGGTTATCGAGGGAGATGAGTCGCAGGCTGCTGAGCTCGCACGGGTTCACGTCAGTGGCTTCGAGCACGCGGTGCGCGAAACCCTCTTCGCCGCCTAGGCCGGACCTCCAGCGACCCGCCAATTCTGACCGGTTTTGCTTGAACGTCAGGCCAGTTATACGGCGTCGGTTGGTGCAGCCCGGCGATCGATACTCGCAGTCAGCCCGTCAATCCGGTCAAGGGCAGCATTGAGACGCTCGACCGTCGCCCACAAGGCAGGATGTTGATTCCGAATCTGTTCGAGAGCGACACCCGCCGACGTGAGCGCAGCGAGATCGAAACTTACGTTGGTGCGCGCCCCTGTTGCCGCTGCCCTGAGGGCCCCGAACGCCACAACGGTATCGGCAATAAGCGCCGGGTTACCCTTGGAAGCCAGCCACCCCAGATCTTCTAGGGCATTAATGGCTCGCTCGCCGAGCTCAGCAGATGACTTGGCGGCCTCCACGGATGCCCGGTGTATTGCGTCCTCGCGTTCGGTCCCGGGTTCCCGCCGAAATGCGGCCCCGAAACCTCGGGATGCCGAGGCGTCGTCGTCGGCCAACCGAAGAGCGACTTCTCGAAGTAAACGGGCTCTTCAGAATTGAGAGTGTAGTTTCGGTCTGAATCCGCCGGATTCCATAAGGGATCTGGCGATGTAGTTGGTGAGGTTCCGGAAGCCGAGGGCGGAGCCGCGCAGGTGTTCGAGTCTCCCATTGATCGCTTCGGTGGGGCCGTTC
>NZ_JADPVH010000064.1 GCF_026932795.1 Paenarthrobacter sp. Z7-10
GGACGTGACCTGACCGGGAAACCCGACCCTTGCGTAAAAGACGAACCCTTCCCCAAAAACGATGAACTACTTACTGCTGCTGATTCCATGGGTGCTGCAACTCCCGATTAGTCGGGGGTGTTGCAACGTTCGCTAGAACTCGCCCTGCTCACCGGGAGGGCGGGCTCACTGAGCAGATTGGTGCCGCGCCCGGCTGATCAGGGCGTCGGACAGGTCCATAAAGCCCTGATCAATCACCTGCGACTCGGGGTGCGAGTCATGCCAGCCAAGGATTTCGCGGGCACCTTCGGAGAACGGAATTGTCGCGCAGTAGCCGGGAACCAGTGCCTTGATCTTGGCATTGTCGAAGATGACAGAGTGGGCCTTGTCCCCCAGCAGTGGAGGGCCCAGCTCGCCGTCGTGCACGGCAATCGTCTCGGAGGCGACATGAACCAGCTCCGGCTCCGGAACGCCGGCCGCTGTGGCCAGCAGCCGGTAGATCTGGTCCCAGGGCAGGAACTCATCCGAGGTGATGGTGTAACTTTCACCCACCGCCTGCGGCCGCCCAAGCAGCCCCACGAACGCGTGGGCGAAATCCCGGCTGTGCGTGAGCGTCCACAGCGATGTGCCGTCACCGTGCACCAGCACCGGCAACTGCTGCCGCATCCGATGGATGTCCGTCCAGCCGCCGCTCAGCGGGACCGCAGTCCGGTCATAGGTGTGGGACGGACGCACCACCGTTGCCGGAAAGCCGTCCTCGCGGTAGGCGTGCATGAGCATATCCTCGCAGGCAATCTTGTCCCGGGAGTACTGCCAGAAGGGGTTGCGCAGCGGCGTCGATTCCAGGATCGGCAACCGTGAGGGTGGCTTCTGGTAGGCCGAGGCGGAGCTGATGAAAACGTATTGCTCTGTCCTGCCGCGGAACTGCTCAATAGACGCTGCGGCGTGCTCCGGGGTGAAGGCCAGGAAGTCCGCTACGGCATCAAACTGCCGGTTCCCCAAAGCTTCCTGCACCGCGGCGGCGTCGCGCACATCGGCGTGCAGCACCTCAGTTCCCTCCGGCCTGGCCCGTTTGGCCGTCTTTCCCCGGTTGAGCAACGTCACCTGATGTCCCAACGCCACGGCGCGTTCGGCCGCAGCGGTGCTGATGATGCCGGTGCCGCCGATAAACAGCAGCCGCAACCCCGTCACCAGGCGTAGTCTTCCGGAGCGGTCCGGTGACCCGGGAATATCTCGTCCAGGCGGGACAGTGCACCCTCATCCAACCGTACGTCGAGCGCCCGCAGTGCGGCATCGAGTTGCTCCTGCGTGCGCGGACCCACGATCGGAGCGGTCACGGCGGGCTGATGCAGCAGCCAGGCGAGCGCCACGTCGCCGGGCTCATGGCCCAGATCATCGGCGAAGGACTCGTATTGCTCAATTTGGTCCCGATGGGTCTTGAGCGTTTCCAGCGAGCGGCCCTCGGCGCGCCGCACACCCTGCCGCTCCTTCTTGAGCACTCCGCCGAGCAGTCCGCCGTGCAGCGGCGACCATGGAATCAGGCCCAAGCCATACTGTTGGGCCGCTGGAATGACCTCAAGCTCCACGTTGCGGGTGAGCAAATTATAGATGGACTGTTCGCTGACCAGTCCGTTGTAGCCTCGCCGGGCCGCGGCTTCCTGTGCCTGCGCGATGTGCCAGCCGGCGAAGTTGCTGCTGCCCGAGTACAGCACTTTGCCCTGCTGCACCGCCACCTCGAGCGCCTGCCAGATTTCGTCCCAGGGGGTATCCCGATCCACGTGATGGAACTGGTAGACGTCGATGTAGTCTGTCTGCAACCGCTTCAGGCTGGCGTCCAGGGCACGGCGGATGTTCAGCGCGGAGAGTTTGGACTCGTTCGGCCGGTTCGTCATGGTGCCGTAGAGCTTGGTGGCCAGCACCGTGTGTTCGCGCCGGTCACCGCCCTGGGCGAACCAGCGGCCCACGATCTCCTCGGTCCAGCCGCGGTGCTCTTCGCCGCCGTAAACGTTGGCCGTATCAAAGAAATTGATGCCCGAGGCGCGCGCGGAATCCATCATGGCATGGGCGTCGGACTCCTCGGTCTGCGGGCCGAAGTTCATGGTGCCCAGGCACAGCCGGGATACGGAAAGGCCGGAGCGGCCCAAGTGCGTGTATTGCATGTCAGTGGCTTCCTTCTGTTCGATGTCCGCCGGGTAATCGGCTGTATGGCAAGACGGCTAATGGCTGGACGCCTGGACGGCTAAGCGGCTAAACGGATTGCAGTTCGGGAGTTCAGGACAGCAGTTAGAGTTTTCAGCGGCCGACGGCGTCTTCCGAGCTTGCGCCGGCTGCTCCGGTTGCGCCGGCTGCCCCGGTTCCGCCGCTTGCTCCGGCTGCACCGGTTGCGGACGGACGTGGCCGCTGGACATCGGCGTCATGGCTGCCTGCACCCCAACTGCTGAGCAGTTTCAGCCCGTCGCTTGAGGGGGAGCCGGGTTTGGCGGAATAGATCCGCAGGCTCTGGTCTGCATCCTCCGGCAGCAGGAGGTTCTCAAACTCCAGCTCCAGCGCGCCGACCGTTGGATGCTCCAGCCGCAGCGTGCCGGCGGATCGGGTTCCCACCTTGTGGCCGGCCCACCATTGGCGGAAATGGTCACTGCAGACGGCCAGTTCACCCACCAGCTGATTGGCCTGGGGGTCGTTGGGGTGCCGTCCAACATCCACCCGCAGCGCCCCAGCGGCCTCCGCGGCCACGGCCTTCCAGTCCCGGAACAGTGCCTTGGCGCCCTGGTCAAGGATCAGCCAGCGGGTCAGGTTACGTTCGGTGGGCGCCATCGCGGGGAAATCTGCAAACAAGAGCCTCGCCATCCGGTTCGCGGCAAGGATGTCAGAGCGCCGTCCCAGGACCATGGCCGGTACATCCCCCACCGCATCCAGAAGCTGGCGCAATGCGGGACGCACACGCTGGGCTGCCGCCGCCGGCCGGTCGGCGCCTGCACAGGTCTGCAGCAGATCCATCATGTGGGCCCGTTCGCCGGAATCCAGCCGCAGTGCCCGGGCCACGGACTCCAGCACGGCACGGGAGGGATGGATATGCCGGCCCTGCTCCAACCGGGTGTAGTAGTCGGTGCTCACACCCGCCAGCCGGGCAGTTTCCTCCCGGCGCAGCCCCGGAACCCGCCGTGCCGAGGCGCCGTCGTCGACGCCAGCATCCTCCGGCGAGAGACGGGCCCGCATTGCCTTGAGGAATCTGCCGAACTCTGCACTTTGACCCATACCTCCATTCTGCCTCGCTGCCAGCCCCACACATAGGGGCGAGGGTGGGTCTGTGAATCCTAGGAAGCGCTGGGACTCCCCGCGGGTACCTGACTGTCAGTTCGAATGGCTAGGCTGGAGCGGAGACCAAGGTGTACTAACGAAAGAGGCACAAACATGACTACGACGCGCAACATCCCCGAGCTGACCCTGAATAACTCGGTCACCATCCCGCAGTTGGGCTTCGGAGTATTTCAGATACCGGCGGAGGAGACCCAGCGGGTGGTTGAAGACGCGCTGGCCGCGGGATACCGCCATATCGACACCGCCGCCGCATACCGCAATGAGGCCGGCGTCGGAGCGGCAATTGCCGCCTCCGGTATCCCGCGGGAGGACATCTTCATCACCACCAAGCTGCGCAATGGTGAGCAGGGCAACGCTGCCGAGGCGTTCGCCAACAGCCGCAGCGCGCTGGGCTTGGATGTCGTGGACCTGTACCTGATTCACTGGCCCGTTCCGTCCGCGAATCAGTATGTGGAGGCGTGGAAGGCCATGGAAAAGCTTTACGCTGACGGCCAGGTCAGGGCGATTGGGATCTCGAACTTCCTGCCGGATCATGTAGACGCGCTGCTGGCAGCCGCTGACGTGGTGCCGGCCGTGAATCAGATTGAACTGCATCCCACCTTCCAGCAGGCGGATCTGGCGGCCAAGTGCCGGTCGCACTCCATCGCCGTGGAGGCGTACAGTCCGCTGGGACAGGGCCGGGACCTCGACTCCGAAGTACTCGCCGCGCTGGCGCAGAAGTACGACGCCACCCCCGCCCAGATCGTGCTGTCCTGGCACCTTGGTTCGGGCAACATCGTTATCCCCAAGTCTGCCGACTCAGAACGGATGAGGCAGAACTTCGCGGCCGCGGCCCTCACCCTGACGGCGGAGGAACTGGCCTCCGTCAGCGCGCTGGAAGCCGGCACCCGCGGTGGATCCGATCCGGCAACCGCGGCGTTCACTCAGATGTAACAGAGGCCTCGTTCGGTGCGCGCCTCAAACCCGGCGTCTCTTGCAGCATTCATGATCGGCGGCGCCCTTCCGTCGGTGGTGCTGCGGCGCAGCGGTAATTTGTCACTGCGCCACAATAATGTCCAAGGAGAGCACCATCATGTCCCGCGCTAGGATCAGCATTGACCGCGATTTCACCATCGGTGAGGTACCCCGCCGCCTATTTGGCTCCTTCGTCGAACATATGGGCCGCTGTGTCTACACCGGGATCTACGAACCCGGCCATCCGGAGGCAGACGAGCACGGCTTTCGCCAGGATGTGATGAAGCTGGTCAAGGAGCTTGGTGCCACGGTGGTCCGCTACCCCGGCGGCAACTTCGTTTCCGGCTACAACTGGGAGGACGGGATCGGACCCGTGCCGGACCGGCCACGGCGCCTGGATGGCGCCTGGCACACGCTCGAAACGAATGCCTTCGGCCTGCACGAATTCGTGGATTGGTCCCGTCAGGCCGGCACCGAGATCATGGAAGCGATCAACCTCGGCACCCGGGGCGTGGATGCCGCACGGGAAATCGTCGAATACGCCAACCATCCCGGCGGTACTTACCTGTCGGACCTGCGGGCCAAAAACGGGCACAAGGATCCGTTCGACATTAAGCTCTGGTGTCTGGGCAACGAAATGGACGGACCCTGGCAGATCGGCCACAAGACCGCTGCGGAATACGGCCGGTTGGCGCAGGAAGCCGGCAAGGCGATGCGGTTCGTGGACCCGGACATCGAACTGGTGGCCTGTGGGAGCTCCAGTTCCTCCATGTCGACCTTCGGCGCCTGGGAGCAGACCGTGCTGGCGCACGCTTACGAGGAGGTGGACTACGTCTCGCTGCATGCCTATTATCAGGAGCACGACGGCGACGCGGCCAGTTTTCTGGCCAGTGCGGTCGACATGGACTACTTCATCGAATCCGTGGTCTCCACCGCCGACGCCGTGCGTGCCCGCGGCAAGCACAAGAAGCACATCAATCTGTCCTTTGACGAGTGGAACGTATGGTATCAGCGCGGGTTGAGCACCGACGATCAGCCCGACGCCGTCGCCAAGGCCGGTTGGCGCGAACACCCGCGCGTAATTGAGGACGAATACAACGTTACCGACGCCGTCGTCGTCGGAACCCTGCTGAATTCGCTATTGCGCCATGGGGACCGGGTGAAGATTGCCAATCAGGCTCAACTGGTTAACGTCATTGCCCCGATCCGCAGCGAGGAGAACGGACCGGCCTGGCGGCAGAGCATCTTTCACCCCTTCGCCCGGATGGCGGAACTGGCCAGGGGCCAGATCCTGCGGACCGCTGTCGATTCGGACAAAACCGCCACGGCGCTTTTTGGCGACACAGATCTGGTCGATGTCAGCGCCACTTGGAATGAGGAAAGCGGACGGATGGCCTTCTTCCTGGCCAACCGCTCGCTGGCGGAGGCTGCGGAGGTGGAGGTTGCGCTGCGCGGATTCGAGGCCGGCCGCGTCACCCGCGCCGAGGTGCTCGCTGTCCCGGAGGGAAAGGACCGCTTGGCGACGAACAACGCGCGGGTGGGGGAGCAGGTGGGCCTGGCCCCGCTGCAGGGTGTGAAGGCCGCCGGCTCGGAGTTGCGGCTGAGCCTGCCCGCGCTGTCCTGGGCCGTCGTCGAACTTGAAGTCGGCAAGGCCTAGTTCAGCCCCTCCGCAACCACAACGGTTGCGGAGGGGCGGTCCGGGCTACTGCGCCAGGAACTTCTGGTGCTCCGTCCGGGCCTGCGCCACCAGACTGCGGATCTGCCCGATGTCCTTGACCCTGTCCCGGTGCTTGAGCGGCATCGCGCTGATCCGCTCGTCCTCGGCAATCATCAGCCCGTAGATGCGCTCACGTTCGCCGCTATCGGAGGTGTACGTCAGATCCAGGTATTCGGTGGCGTGGTGCCTGATTCCGGACACCGCAGCCTGGACCTTGCCCGCCGGGCTGAGCAGGGACACGATCACTGTGGCCGCCAGGACCCCGAGAATCACCGTCAGTGACAACCCGGTGCTGATCTCCAGCACGGGGACCGGCTGACCGCCGTTGATAAAGGGCAGATTGTTCTCATGCAGGGCATGCAGAACCAACTTGGCACCGATGAAGGCCAGGATAGCTGCGAGACCATAAGAGAGGTAGATCAGCCGGTCCAGCAGTCCGTCAATGAGGAAGTACAGCTGCCGCAGTCCCATCAGCGAAAAAGCGGTGGCGGTGAAGACCACGTAGACGTTCTGGGTCAGGCCGAAGATGGCCGGGATGGAATCCAGCGCGAAAAGGATGTCCGTTCCGCCCAGCGCCACCATAACCAGCAGCATCGGGGTCAGGACGCGTTTGCCGTTCTGCACGGTAAACAACTTGTCGCCGTCGAAATGCTCCGATGTGCGCAGCACCCTGCGGGCCAGCCGGATCATGAAATTGTCGGCATCGTCCTCGTCCTCCGCTTCGGGCTTGAGCAGATTGCCGGCCGTGATCAGCAGGATCAGTCCGAAGAGGTAAAAGACCCAAGCAAAGGAATTGATCAGGGCCGCACCCAGGAAGATAAACCCGGTGCGGGCGATCAGGGAAAACACAATGCCGAAGAGCAGAACCTTCTGCTGGTCCTCGCGCGGAACCCGAAAGCTGGCAATCAGGATCAGGAAGACGAAAAGATTATCCACCGAGAGGGCTTTTTCGGTGACGTAGCCGGCGAAATACTCAGCTCCCAGCTCGCCGCCGCCAAAGATCAGCAAAGCGATTCCGAAGAGCACAGCCAGGCCAACGTAGATACCGGACCAAAGCGCGGCTTCCCGGAGGGTGGGAATATGGGCCTTGCGGATGTGGAAAAAATAGTCGAAGGCCAGCAGGGCCAGGATCAGGGCGATGGTGAGGGCCCAAATAAGGGGAGAGACAGTCACGGTGGCTGCTTTCGTAGGATGGGGACAGATGGGATTCCCATAAGTCTCTCCAACCAGTTCACAATTGTGCTGGCCGCTGCACCCGGCAGATCTTCGTTGACCCACGTGTTGACGTCTACAGCCTAACGGATACTCCCCTACGTGCCTCTTATGCTACAGGGCGCCGGTCCGCTGGGCTAATCGTCATCGACCGCGGCGGCGGCGGCCTTCATCGCCGCGTAGGCGGCCAGGGCCCGCTGCCGGGTGGGACCGAGTTCGACGACGGGCAAAGGGTAGGCGGGCGCGACGGCCGGGTCTGTCCACGGCTCGTGCACGATCCTGCCCTCGGCCGCGGCGAGCTCCGGCAGGAAGCGGTGCAAATACGTTCCCTCCGGATCGAATTTCCTGCTCTGCGTGACGGGATTGAAGATGCGGAAATACGGTGCAGCATCGGCGCCCGAGCCGGCCACCCACTGCCAGTTGGCGGAATTACTGGCCGCATCCGCGTCAACCAATGTGTCCCAGAACCATTGCTCGCCCACCCGCCAGTCGGTCAGCAGGTTTTTCGCCAGGAACGAAGCGGTGACCATCCGGATCCGGTTGTGCATCCAGCCCGTTTGCCACAATTGCCGCATGCCGGCATCCACCAGCGGATAGCCGGTGCGACCGCGCTGCCAGCTCCGCGTGGAGTCCGACGGTGTGGCGGCCGAGGTCGTGTCCCACTGGAAGTGGTTGAATTCGGGCCGGTAATTTACTGTCGCCAACTCGGGGTTGAAATACAGCAGCTGCCAGCAGAATTCCCGCCAGCCCAACTCGGTGCGAAAGCTTCGAACGTCCTCGGCTGCACCCGGCAGCCCGCGCAGCGCCTGCCAGACGGTGAACGGACTGATCTCGCCAAAGCGCAGGTGTGGTGAGAGCTTGCTGGTGGCAGGCTCAGCGGGACGCTCCCGGCCGAGTGCGTACCCGTCCGCGTTGCGGTCCACAAAATCGGCCAGCCTGTCGTGGGCCCCGGTTTCGCCGGGAGTCCATTCGGCGGCCAGGCCACCGGACCAGTCCGGGGCGTTCGGGCGCAGATTCCAAGCCTCCAGCGGGTCGGAGCGAGCGTCCAGCCCGTTGATCCGCTCCGGCGCCGGCAGCGGAAGCCGCGGCTCGCCGGCGCTGGTGCAGGCGCGCCAGAAAGGCGTGAACACCTTGTAGGGCGCACCCGCACCGGTGCTCACCTGCCATGGCTCGAAGAGCAGGTTAGCCTGGAAGCTTTGCACCGCGATGGCGGAATCCCGCAGCCAGGTTTTGAACTCTTCATCGACGGTGCGCTCCGCCAGACCATAGCGCCGGTTCCAGAAGACGGAGTCCACCTCCAGCTCCGCTACCAGTTCCCGCAGAACAGGACCCGCCGGCCCGCGGCGGAGGATCAGTGGCGCGCCCAGCCGGGCCAGTGTTGCTGCGAACTTTTCCAGTGATCCGTGCAGCCACCATTTGGCCGCGCCGCCGAGGGCGCGGATTCCCTCGGACTCCTCATCCAGTACATACACCACTGCCACGTCGCCGCCGCGGCTGCAGGCGGCTTCCAAGGCGGGGTTGTCGGTCAAACGCAGATCGTCCCGGAGCCACACCAACGAATTACCCATGGCTTCAACCTACCCGGCGAACGGGGTCCAAGGCGGATTGCACGCAACGGGGCAGCGGCAAGCTCCTTCCGGCACCGTTGTGCACGCACACCGCTGCCCATAGGGTGAAATGGTCTCCCGTACCTCGTGAAAGCAGCTGATCGTTCCCTTGTCCGCTCTAGCCAGCCGTGCCACCGTGTCAGACCTGCCAGCGGGCACACTGACTCCCGGCGTCTGTTCCGTCACCCTGCGCGCAGACAGCATTGAGCAGGTGGTCGAAGCCTCGGCCGCTGCCGGCCTGGCCGGGATTGAATGGGGCACTGACGTGCATTTGCGGGACACTGTCGACGCAGTCAGGGCGGCCCGGGCGACGGTGTCCGCCGGCCTGCGGGTACTCTCCCTGGGCTCCTACTATCGGGTGGGCAGCGCAGCGGATTTCGACGCGGTGCTGGCCATCGCCCGGGCGGCCGCCGCGCCTCGCATCAGGGTGTGGGCCGGTGACATGGGCTCCGCACAATCGGGGCCGGACATCTGGTCCGCTGTGGTTGCGGACGCTCGCCGCATCGGCCGCCTGGCTGCCGTCCACGAGATGGATTTGGCGTTCGAATATCACGGCGGCACCTTGACGGACTCCGCGGAATCGACACTGGAACTGCTGGAGCGGGTCGGCTGTGCCAACATCGGCACATACTGGCAGCCGCCGGTCGGCATGCCCGACCAGGAAGCCCTTGTCTCCCTGCATAAAATCCTGGCGCACGTGATTGGCGTCCATGCCTTCTCCTGGTGGCCTGAAACGGAACGGCTGCCCCTGTCCGGACGCAGCCAGCTGTGGCACGAGGCCTCCGGCGCACTGCGCTCCACCGGCCGGAATCTGGACGTTCTGCTTGAGTTCGTGGCGGACGACAGTCCCGCCCAGCTTCTGCGGGACGCCGCCTACCTGCGCCGCCTTGGCGTCGGCGAGGCGTAGCTCTGCCGGGCCGCGGTGCGGCGGCCCGGCAGATTCCTGCCTAAAGGTTGTCGAATTCCGCCTCGTCGACGGCCGATGAGGTTTTTCCATTCCCGGCAGGGCCGGCACCAATCGCCACGGTCGGCGTGCCGCCGGATTTCAGAGCTGCCAGCCGCGCCTCGATCTCGGTCTGCTCGCCCAGATCCTCCAAACTCTCAAACTGCGCGTCAAGGCTTGAGGCGGACAGCTCCGCCTGTCCCCGGACCCTGGCCTCTTCCCTGCGGATCTTCTCTTCGAACCGGCTCACTTCGCTGGTCGGGTCCATGATGTCGATGCTCTTGACCGCGTCCTGCACCTGGGACTGGGCCTGGGCCGACTTTGCCCGCGCCACCAGCTCATTGCGCTTGTTGGAGAGCTCACCCAATTTAGCCTTCATCTGGGTCAAACCGGTCTTGAGCTTGTCAACCACGTCGGTTTGGGAGGTGATCGTTGGTTCCGCCGACTTCGCCTCATTTTCAGCCGTTATCTGGCGCTGCAGGGCAACCTTGGCAAGGTCATCGAATTTCTGCGCGTCCGCGGCATTCCCGGCGGACCGGAAGTCGTCGGCCCGCCGACTGGCCGCCAGCGCCTTGGATCCCCAGTCCTGAGCAGATTTGAGGTCCTGCTGATGATCCTCCTCGAGCATCCGCAGGTTCCCAATGGTCTGCGCCACCGCGGATTCCGCCTCGGCGATGTTGTTGGTGTAGTCGCGCACCATTTGATCCAGCAACTTCTCGGGATCTTCGGCCTGGTCCAGCAGGGCGTTGATGTTCGCCTTGGTCAACTGCGCAATACGGCCAAAAATGGACTGCTTTGCCATCGTTCTACCTTTCGTCCTGATCCTGAGCGCGTTCGCCCGGGACGTGGTTCACCTCGTTGCCGCCCAAATTAGACTGTCTTTCCTGGGCCTGCCGTCTGCAGTTTTCCGCCATAAGCCTTCTGTCAGCAGCCTTCCGTCACCAGCCTGCCAAAAATCGCGGGGCTTGGCTATTGCTGGGTCTTTTCAGAAGTTTCCGCTGTCGCCGCCGAAGCCGCCACCGCCACCGAAACCTCCTCCGCCACCGCCGAAGTCCCCGCCGCCCCCGCCTGAGCTCCAGCCGCCGAACCCACCGCCGCCCCAGCTGTTGTGGCCACCGGTGAGCATGCCTCCCAGGATGCCTCCGAGGATGGCGCCGCCGAAGCCGCCTCCCATACCGCCGCGCCGACCGTAGCCACCGTAGTTTGCCCCATATCCGGCGCCTGCCATGCCGAAACCGGAAACGTCGGTCTGCGCCAGCTGGGCCGCCTGCTGTGCGAGCGAGAGCGCCTGCTGGGCATAGGTGAGAGCCGAGACCGGGTCACTGCCCTGGATCGACAGCGCGTAATCCAGATTGCGCTGGGACTCGGCAATGCGCGTCCGTGCCTGCGCCCCTACGCCGCCCCGGCGCGCCGCAATGTAGTCCTGGGTGGCGGAAATCTGTGCCTGAGCCGATGACAGCGCCTGCTGCAGGTTCCCCTTTGCCCGCTGGACTTGCTGCTGCTGGTCCCTGATACCGGTGAGCAGGGAGTCAAGGGTCGCGTCCGCGGTCTGAACTTTTTGGAGCGTGCCGATTGGATCAACTTTTCCGGAGTTCATGGCCTGCTGGGCCCGGTTCAGGACCACTTCGGCGGCAGCCACCACCGCGCCGTACTGGCTGTTGGAGCCGGAGTTGTCGGCACTGCCGGCTGCGACAGCCTTCGCCTGTGCCAAGTCGGAGCTGGCGTCCTTGACCGCCGCCTGGAGTGCCGCAGCTGCCTTGTCCAGATCGGCGGAAACCTTTCCCACCGCATCGAGCAGCAAATTCGCCTGGTGCAAGCTCTCCTCAGCCGCCCGCACGGCGACCGCCGCAGCGCTGGTATCGGAAGCGGATATTTTTTCCTCAGCCGTGCTGGAGGCGGTCCGAACGAACTCCAGCCGCTCCCGGGCCTGACTGATGTTGTCCGTTACCGTTTCCAAAGCCGCGTCCGCGTAGCGGCTCTGGAGCTGCGTCAGATTCTCCTCGGCCCGGCCGATTTTCGCCTCGGAGTCCGCTGCGCCCTGGGAAACGGCCGCCAAAGCCGCCGGGGCATTGCGCTCGAGCTCGCGTAATTCGTCAAAGCTGGTTTTTTGTTCCGCCAGCGACGCATTGGCCGCCTCGCACCGGCGGATGATTTCGCCGTACCAGGCGCGCTGCTGCTCCACTGCGTCGGGGACTTCGTCGTCGAGCTGTTGCTGACGCTTAAAGGACTCACTCAGGTGTCCCTTTGCCTCCGCCAACGCCCGCTGGAAGGGTTTCACGGCCACCTCGCCATACGCGGCCTGGGCGAAACCGATCTCCTGTTCACTGGACTTGATCGCGTCGTCCGCTGCGATGAGGAGTGAACCGGCACGAGTGCGCAGGTCCGCAATGCTGATACCCGCCATTGGATCCAGCTGCTCGCCATTGGGTCCATAGCCGGATGCTGTGGCCACCTGCGCCGCCTTCCGGCGTCGGCTGCGAATGATCAGCACCGCCGCAACTCCACCGATCAGCACCAGGGCAAGAATGCCCAGCGCCACGTATCCGCTGGTGGGATTCGGAACGGTTCCGCTGCCGCCGCCGGCAGCATCACCGAGTGCCGCTGCTCCATCAATGGCGGCCTGCGCCCAGTCACCGCCCTTGAGCTGGGGAAGAATGGCATTTGTGGTGATGCTGGAGCGTTTTTTGGCTGTAATCGGAGAATCATTGCTGGTCAGAAGGGTGTATTGCTTACCTTCGGTGGCGACCGCCAGCAAGGCATCGTGTGGACCCATGTTTTTGCTGCCAACCACCTGCTGACCCCATGCTTGGGGACTCATCGAGTCGAAACTTTTCACATACACAACGAAAAGCGTGTAGCCGTGGTCTTGTCCCAGCTTGTCAATGGCGGCCTTGACATCCCCCGTGCGGGACCCCAACACGTCGGCGTCATCAACAATGTACTGGCCGGACGGAATACTCACCGGTGGTTCGGCGTGGGCCGCCGCAGCGGGCACCAGCAGGAACGCCAGCAGACCCACGGCCGCTAGAATTTGTTTGAACAGCCCGGATCCGGAGCGCATATGAAACCCTTCAGGATGTATCCGCCTGACCGTGCGGGGAACGCCTCGGTCAAGGCAGCAGCGGCCCACTTCTTTACGGCCCTGAGAAGGTATGCGATACCGACGCAGGCCGCCGTGGCAGTTCCTTCGATTCTATGGCCGCCACTTCGACCCGTCCATTGCCGCTCCCATTCACAGCAACCTTCCAGCGAACGTTCGTCAAGACACCAGAGAATGGCTTCATAGTTAAGGTAATCGAAAAGGAAGGAAGACCAATGAGCGAGCACAACGGTGGCCCGTCCGGCCTTGGCGGCCATGAGCCGTCCAACGAGGAGAGCGGCGTCCGATTCAACGCGGACAACGGCCGGCCAGAGGAAGCCGCGGCTCCGTCCGACTCCGAAAGCCCAAGCCACGGCACCAGCCACAACGGCGCCGGCATGAGCGATGGCGCGCAGAGCAGTCAGGAAGCGGCCGGATCCGGAGCCGTGAACCCGACCGAAAACCTTCCCGCAACCAATCCAACGCAGCCGATGCACGAATGGTGGAACCAGCGCCACGAGGCTGCTTCAGGCATCCCACCGCAGCCCCCTCGGGCACCCCAGCAGGCCCCGCAGACCTACGGTCAGCAGCAATATGGCCAGCAGCAGGACTACGGCCAGCAGGATCCGGGGCAGGGCCAGCAGCCGCAAGGCTACGGCCAGCAGGATTCCGGCTACGGCCAGCACCGTCAGCCGGCTCCGCAGTACGGCATGTATGCAACCAGCACGCCGGGAACCAATGCGCCGCTGGGCACCGCTCCGCGCCGCGAAAAGAAGAGAGTCGGTGCTCCCATGTTCGTTGCCGGCATGGTGGCCGCGGCGCTCATTGGTGGTGGCGCAGCCACGGGCACCTCACTCCTGCTCAACGACGGACAAGGCGCCTCGGCCGGTTCCGTTCAGAGCTCGCAGACAGCTCCGCTGATCGTCAACAACACCAGCGATGTCAACGGGGTGACAGCGGCGGCACAGAAGGCTTCCCCGTCCGTTGTGACGATTTCCGCCACCGCGGGAAACTCCGGTGGCACCGGCTCGGGCATCATCTTGGACAAGAGTGGCCATATTCTGACCAATACTCACGTCGTCACTCTTGACGGGGCCGCCGCGGACGCCACCATCGAGGTCCGCACCAACGACGGCAAGGTTTATCCCGCGAAGGTCGTAGGCACGGATCCGCTTTCGGATCTGGCCGTGATCAAGATTGACGCTCAGGACCTCGTTCCGGCCGCCCTCGGGGACTCCAGCAAGATCAACGTCGGTGACACCGTGATCGCCATCGGCGCGCCGCTGGGACTCAGCGGCACCGTCACCGACGGCATCGTTTCGACGCTGAACCGCACCATCGCGGTGGCGTCGTCGGCCGTGCCCAAGTCGCAGAGCGATTCGCCTCAAGGCGGTGGCGGACAGGGCTTCAACTTCGCTCCGCCGGACGGATCCAACGGCTCCAACCAAGCCGCAACAGGGTCTGTCAACCTTAATGTGATCCAGACAGACGCCGCCATCAACCCCGGCAACTCCGGCGGGGCACTGACCAACACCCAAGGTCAGATCATCGGCATCAACGTGGCCATCGCTTCGGCGGGCTCGTCGTCGTCGGCCTCGACGCAGACCGGAAATATCGGTGTCGGCTTCTCCATCCCGATCAACAATGCCAAGCGCATAGCGCAGGAGATCATTGCCAACGGCAAAGCCACCCACGGCCAATTGGGGGTTGCGGTCAAGCCGAAGCACGCCGGTACAAACGCGGATTCCTCCACCTTTACGGTCGGGGCCGAGGTTGCCGAGGTAACTCCAGAATCGGCGGCGGCGAAGGCCGGACTGAAGGTTGGAGATGTCATCACCAAGTTCGGAACCCGCAGCATCGCCGATGCCTCGGAGCTCACGGCTGCCGTCCGCGAACAGGCCGCCGGAGCCACCGTGAAGGTCACCCTGATGCGGGGAGGCCAGCAGCAGTCCCTCGATGTGACGCTGGGTGCAGCACAGGTGGGTTGATCCAGTAAACGGCTGAGCGTTTGTAACACTGAAGGGCAGTGGGAGCGGTTCCCCAGCGGGAGCGCCTCCACTGCCTTTCCGCTGTCCCCACCGGCCGGAACAGCGGGAATCGGCAAAGGGAGCCAATGGAAGGATCCGGCCAGCAGGGGGACCTACCGTCACAGTGTCCGGGCCGCCGCCATTACCTACTAAGCTCGATTGTGCGTGCTGGCGGACCGGCATCTTGACCACGTGCGCAGGAGAGCGAACGAGTCAGGACGAAGGGCAGCAGTGGAAAATTCAGCAGTCAATGGATCTGTACCGGACGCGCCTTCAGTGGAACTTGCCGCTCCATCGGGGGCAGGCTCGGGCGCAGCAGCCCTGAACATCGTGGTTCTGGTTAAACACGTACCGGATACGCAGTTGAATCGTCGCCTGGGTGAGGGCAACACTTTGGACCGCGCCGAGAGCATCCTGTCCGAGCTCGACGAATACCCACTCGAAGCGGCTCTGCAGCTGGCCGAAGCCCGCGGCGGCGAAGCTGGAGGCAATATGGTGACCGCCGTAACGATGGGCCCGGCGGCAGCGGTGGCAGCAGTGAAGAAGGCGCTGCAGATTGGCGCCTACCAAGGTGTGCATCTGAGCGACCAGGCTCTGGCCGGCTCAGACGCCGCCGCCTCGTCGCTGGCCTTGGCCGCCCTGATCCGGCATCTGGGTCCGGTGGACCTGGTGCTGACAGGTCTGACATCCACGGACGGGGAAACGTCCTTGGTCCCGGCGCAGCTGGCCGCCCGGCTGGAGCTGCCGCAAGTAACCTTTGCTTCATCCTTGGAGGTCATCTCCGAAGGGGACTCGCATAAGGCCGTGGCGCGCCGTGACGGTGACACGTATGCCGACGTGGTGGAAGCTGTTTTACCGGCAGTTGTTTCGGTGACGGACCAGATCAATCATCCCCGGTATCCGAACTTCAAAGGCATCATGGCGGCGAAAAAGAAGATCATTAAGACCCTGAGCCTTGCTGACATCGGTGTCGCCGGTGAGGACGTGGGCACTGCCGGTTCATGGACCGTCGTCGAATCTGCCGCCGTACGACCGCCGCGCACCGCCGGCACCATCATCACTGACGAAGGGCACGCCGGCATTCAACTCGTGGAATTCCTCGCTGACCACCAGCTTCTCTAGACACGGAAGGACACACCTTGTCTGCAGTTCTCGTTTATATTGATTTTCCCGCCGGCTCTGATGCCAGCCCCGATGCCGCGGGCACCGGCACCCCCACCGCGGGATTGTCCAAAATGTCCATGGAGCTGTTGACACTGGCCCGGGTGGTCGGTGAACCCATCGTAGCCGCGTCCGGCCCGCTGTCAGAGGAAGTCAGGACAGCGTTAGGCTCGCACGGCGTGCAGCAGATTTTCCAATGCGAACAAAGCGAGCTGCGGGAGTATCTGGTCGCACCGAAAGCCGATTTCCTGGCCCAGGTTGCCGCTCGGATCTCTCCTGCGGCAGTGCTGCTGGACAACAGCGCCGAAGGCAAGGAAATCGCCGCCCGCCTTGGTGTCGCCCTTTCCGCCGGTGTGGTCACGGACGCGATTGGGCTGGACCGGGCTCTGCTGGCGGAAAAAGCCGTGCTGGCAGGCTCATACCTGGTCAAGGCCAGGGCGACGACGTCCGTCGCCGTTATCACGGTAAAGGCGAACAGCGTGACGCCGGAGCAGGCCGCGCACGCCACTGCTCCGGCGGTGGAAACGGTCAAGGTCTCCTTCGGCCCGGCCAGCCTGGGAACGCGCATCGTGGAGCGGACCGCGCGGCCCATCAGCGGCCGTCCGGACCTTAGCGAGGCCCGGATCGTTGTGGCGGGCGGACGGGGAGTCAACGGTGATTTCACGCCGGTGGAGGAACTGGCTGATGCCCTCGGCGCCGCCGTCGGAGCCTCCCGTGCCGCGACGGACGCAGGGTGGATCGAGCACTCCGCCCAAGTTGGCCAGACCGGCAAGACGGTTTCCCCGCAGCTGTACATCTCCGCAGGAATCTCCGGTGCCATTCAGCAGAAGGCGGGCATGCAGACCTCCACGCTGATTGTCGCCGTCAATAAGGATGCCGACTCGCCGGTCTTCGAAATAGCCGATTTGGGCATTGTGGGCGACTTGTTCAGCGTCTTGCCGCAGGCGACGGCCGAGATCAAGCGCCGACGCTCCTGACCTGTGGAACCGACCTACAGGTTGGCCGCTTCTCCGCTGCAGCGGAGAAATCGTCGCCTGGACCGTTCCCGCCACAACTGGAATTGGTCACGAGTAACTCCCGTGGCTGCTGTCTGCGACGTTCACAACCTGCGTCAGGTTGTATGTCCGGACCGTCCGGACATACAACCCACTGTAGAAGTTGACGCAGCGGAAAGGTCAAGTGCGGGCCAGGGCGCACCCAAACCGGCCCGTCCGTGACGGATTCAGCTCTACGTCCGAGGCTCGCTCAGCTGTTCAGGGGCACCGCCGCGACAGGAGGCAGCGTCGGAGAAACGGACCCACCCGCCGGCTCCACCGTGATGGCGAAGGCTGCGGCCGCGTCGACACCCTCGATCGTGGCGGCCCGCGACAGAGCTTCCGCGTCCATGGTTCCCTGCGAAATCGGCGCTGTGCCGTTCTTGGGAAGCAGCCACATCTGGTAGACCTTGCCGCTCGGAGGTGCGGATACTGAATTCATGGTGACCACTGCAGCATCCTGCGCATGCGAAATCGCCAACGTCGCCGTGCCACCACCGGGCATGTCAACCTTCTTGGTCTGCACGTCCGATGCGCTGAGAATTTGGTGCGTGGGATCCTGATTGCTGAGAACTGTTGATCCCACTGCGACGCCGCCGACGGCGATCAGCGCGGCCGCGGCCGCGCCGATAAGCCAGCGCCGTCCCGTCGACGGTCCATGGAGCTGGGTCTTGCGGGCCCGGCGCGCACTGAATTCGTCCAGCTGATCTGCGTCCGAATCCGGAGCGGTTCCGGAATAAACGTTGGCCTCCGCAGCTCGGGGAGCGTCGGTGACCGGAGCCGCAAGGGCAGCGTCCGGGGCTTCCGCAGACGAAGCAGACAAAGCGGAAAGTATCTTTGCCAGCAAATCCGGCGGCGGCTCAACTTGGGATGTCGCAAAGGCTGTGGCCAAGGTCTCCCTGGCTTGGCGGAGGCGGACGGTGAAGTCACGCTGCAGGGGCAGTGGGGCGGCTGAGATGTACTCTTCGATATCGGCGCGCTCCTCTTCGCTCACAGCATCTAAGGCGTACACCTCTGCCAATTCCAGTACCCGGCCTTCGGCCAGATCGGTTTGGATAATCTCTGCGAACTGCTTGTTTTTATTTTCGTCGTTCATCTCAACTCACCTCCAGACAATTCTTTAATCGCAATAGTCCGTCCCGGATTCGGGACTTGATCGTTGGTACCGCGGCACCAAGCTTTTCGGCGACCTCACGGTAGGTCAGGCCGCCGTAGTAGGCCAGTTTGACGGACTCCTGTTGGGTTTGCGTCAATGTATCGAGGCACTGGACCACAGACTCGGCTTCCATCTGCCCCGTTACTGTATCGACGACGTCGTCGTGCTCGATTACCTGGCTGGTGGCGCCATAGCGAGCCTCCCGGTTGGTGGAACTCTGCGTGGACCGTACCTTGTCGACCGCGCGGCGATGCGCGATCGTCATCAACCAGGCCAGCGGACTTCCGGCAGCCGGATCAAACTTCGCCGCCGACTGCCAGACCTGCAGAGAGACCTCCTGCGTGGTGTCCTCAGCCAACTCCGCGTCAATCAGCACTCTGCGCGCCATGCCATAGACACGCTTGGCGGTCAGGTGGTACAGCCGGGCGAAGGCAGACTGATCCCCTTCGGCTGTCAGTTTGATGAGCCCGACAAGCATGTCCCTGTCCTCCGAGCCAGCACCGGTGGGTGACTGAGGCGGTTGGCCGGAAACAGGGAACTGGGTACTTTTTGGAGTTTCCATTGCCTCTAAGCATAGGCTCCTGCCGGCGATGCGCTGTGGATTATAGGAAGTGTTGAACCTCGTTCTGCTGCTGATGGCTGCGTAACACTGGAGCGCCTGGTGAGCCACGCTGGTCCCCATCTGCTCACCGCTCTCCGTTACTGGCCCGATTGTCTGCTCTCAATGGGTATTCGGAGGCGCTTGCGGGTTGGATGGGTGCCGGTCGAAACTGTCTTTGACGCCGGTCCCCGAGATGACGTGAGACTGCGCCAGTCTGCCTACGGGCGGCGTCCGACGGCGATCAAAGTATCGGAATTCATCTCGACCTGCGGTCCCACGGATCGCACGAACAGTTTTCGGACGCGGGAGATGGCTTCCGGATCACGGGGCAGCAGGGTCCGCCAGCCGCTGCCCATCACCAGGGTCCACGCCATCTCGTCATCCACGGTCAGCCGGAGAGGATGCTCCACCACCGATACGTCCACCAGACCGCGGTCCTCGAGCCATGCTTTGAGGGTCGGTGCAGAGGAAATCCTGTTCATATTTCGGTTCGGCAGCGGCACTACATCGTTCAAACGCGGGCGTTCGGTGATGGCAGCGGCCAGAATGCGCTGGGCAAAAGGTTCCAGGGCCCCCTCTGCCCAAGTGCTGGCAACAAGCCGCCCACCCGGGCGGAGCATGCTGGCCAGATGCTCGACTCCGGCTTCCATATCCCCAAAAAAGAACATGCTGTACGAACACAGCACAGAGTCAAAGATCCGGTGGCCCCGCCACCGGGTAACGTCGGCCTCGGTAAGAGTGGTGTTCAGCAGCCGGTGCTCAGCAACCCTGGCTCCAGCAAGCCGAAGTAGTCCGGTGGACAGGTCCACACCATCCACAGTGCCTTGGGACCCTACAGCTGCTGCCGCCGGGAGAGTGGCCGCACCGGTGCCGCAGCAGGCATCCAGCACCCGTTCGCCCGGCAGCAGCTCCGCCGCGGCCGCTACGTCCCGTCCGATGGGATCCCACAAGTTCTCGGACCATGCCTCGAACTCCAGAGCGCCGTCGGTAAAGGCTAGACCAGGATCACGTGCTGACATCATTTGCTTCCTCAGATGGTTAGAGTTGTGCGCCGGCGAAGTCATTTTGCCGCCAAGCCTCATAAACGGCGATGGAAGCAGAATTCGCGAGGTTCAGCGAGCGCAGACCCGGCAGCATCGGCAGCCGAACCCGCGCAGTGACATGGCTGTCCCGTTTCACAGCCTCGGGCAGCCCTACCGATTCGGGACCGAAGAGCAGAACGTCGCCCGGCTTGTACAGCACTTCAGCATACGGTTTCTCACCGTCGGAGGTGAATGCGTAGACACGCTCCGGCTGAAGAGCATTCCAGGCGTCAGCGAGGTTCTTGTGCACGTGCAGAACCGCCAGGTCGTGGTAATCCAATCCTGCCCGTCGCAGTTTCGAATCCTCCAGCTCGAACCCCAGCGGCTCAACGAGGTGTAGTTGGGCACCGGTAATAGCAGCTAACCGGATGGCATTACCCGTATTACCGGGGATCTCGGGGGAGTAAAAGAGGATGCGGAACACCAGACCATCTTAGACAGGCCAGGCCCAGGGTTAACCCCAGTAGACGTTAACGCCAAGATGGGGGTCGTTGGTCAGAAGGGTGGGGGTTCTGGGTGGGTGGTGTAGGTGCGGCCGGTGGGTGAGGTGTGGGTGAAGGTGCCGGGGGTTGGTTGGGTGGTGGTCCAGCGGGTGTGGGGGTCGTCTTTGAGGTGGTGGTCGTAGCCGCAGCGTGCTCCGAGGTTGTCGTGGTTGGTTTCGCCCAGGGGCAGGGGTGTGCCGTTGGGGGTGTAGGTGCGGCGGTGGTAGGGGATGGTGTGGTCGATGTCGCATAGTCGGGCGGGTTTGTCGCAGCCGATGCCGGTGCAGGTTTGGTCGCGGAGTTCGATCCAGCGTTGCAGGTCCGCGGGTGGGCGGTAGCTGCTGCGGCCGATGGAGAGGATGGTGCCTTTTTCGGGGTCGGTGAGGATCCGCAGCCAGGAGGTGGCGGTCCCGGCG
>NZ_JADPVH010000065.1 GCF_026932795.1 Paenarthrobacter sp. Z7-10
GACCCACGGAACGCCGAGGTAGTTGGCGGCACCGTCGCTGAAGTTCAGCGTGGCAGTGGAGCCGCCTCCGCGGGCATAGACGTACAGTGAGGTGGTCACCCGCAGGTACGCCTGGTCCGCACCGAGCAGATCCGAGTAATAGAGCGTCCGCCAGCCGTCGAAGCGGTCGTTGACGTTGATGTTGTCGTTGCTGAGGTCGAACACGTTGGCCGAGCCGGTGGCTTTGTAGTTGTACTGGTAGCCCACCGCCGAGAGATCAATGCGGGCGTGCGCCTCCTTCGAATCCCAGAAGCCGTCGTCCGCCCGCACAATGTAGAACCCGTTGAACGGTACGGACACGGTGTGGGAATAGTTGCGGTTCTCGGTGGGCCGGTAGGTGAACCACCAGTCCATGTACACAGTGAAGGATCCGGCACCGGTTCCGAAGAGTCCGGAACCGCCGCCGTTCGCGACGACCGAGGCATCAATGCTCCCCGGGTTGTATCCCTGCCAGTAAATGCTGCCGTCCGAACCGTGCAGGGTGCCGTAATACGGGGTGTACCAGCCCAGCGCCGCCGCATTGATGGCGCCCAGACTTCCCGTCCCGGACCCTGGATGCAGCGTCGTGGACCTCTCCGCCGACGACGACGCCGCCATCTTCGCGCCGAATGCGGCGTCTCGTTCCCTGGCTTTGGTGCTCAACTCTTCGTGGGATTTCTCCTGGTTCTTGAGCACATCGGCGATGTCCTGGGGCAGGCTGTCCGCCAGCTCCGCCAGCCGGTCCTGTCCGTTGCTCTCCACGTCCCGCAGCTGATCCGACTGCGCGCTTTGCAGCCGCATAACTTCCTCGCGCCGCTCGGCCACGAGTTGTTCGAGCACTCTGTCGGTCTCTGTCTTGATCTTCTTCATTGCCGTTCCTTACGTTGGGTGCTGAGTGGTTGTTTTCCTGCACGTGGTGCGTCCGCTTCGGCCGGCCTTGTCGGGCTGGAAGGGCCAGGCGGTGATGTCACTCTAGGAAAGGCCCGATTATCGGCGCGTTACTGGCGCCTCGGGACTCCTGTCCGCTCCGGCATATGCGGCTGTAACGGTCGGGTAATGGAGTGGCGGGTTGACTGTTCCCGCCAGTATTCCCGGGACAAATCCGGACAGGGCGCAGACCTGCACCGCCGTCCCCCAGTGAAGGAGATAGTCATGACCGAGCCAGCCGCCCGCCCGCACTGTGATTTGAAGCCACGTTCCGTTCCAATGCTGCGGCCGGACCTGGCACCCAATCGGGCCAGGCTCATACGCCTGTTAGCCAGTAAGTGGGTGAACGGCACACTGCTGCACTACTGGTTCCTGGACGGACCGGAGCCGCAGCGCCAGGCCGTCCGGAACGCGTTCAAGGAGTGGAAGGACCTGCCCATCGGACTGGAGTTTACGGAGGTAACAGATCGCAGCGAGGCGGAGGTGCGGATCGGATTCGATCAGGCCGACGGATCCTGGTCTTACGTGGGCCGGGATGTGCTCGGCATCGCCGCCACCGAATTGACGATGAATTTCGGCTGGGACCTCACGGACGACTACGGCCACACGACGGCGCTGCACGAAATCGGCCACACCTTGGGCATGCCGCACGAACACCAGAACCCTTTCGCCGGCATCGTCTGGGATGAGCCCAAGGTCTACAGCTACTTCGAGGGCTCACCCAACTTCTGGTCGGCCGACCAGACAACCCAGAATGTGCTGAAAAAAATTGATGCCAGCGAGGTGGAGGGCTCCAGCTGGGATCCGGATTCCGTGATGGAATATTGGTTCCCCGCCGGACTGATCAAGGAACCGGCCCGGTTCCAGGGCGGCCTGAATCCGGCCGGCGGCCTTTCCGGTGCGGACAAGGAATGGGTGAAGAAGTTCTACCCGGCCATGGGCCAGAGCCTGCCGGTGCTGCAGCCGTTCCAGTCCGCGCCATTGTCGCTGGCCGCTGGTAGCCAGGCGGACTTCAGCATTGAACCAACGGAATCCCGCAGCTACCAGCTGGCAACGTTCGGCTCGGCGGATACGGTTTTGGTGCTCTTCGAGAAAGTGGGCGAGGAGCTGCGGTTCCTCGCGGGCGACGACGACAGCGGCACCGACCGCAACGCCACCATTTCGGTCAAGCTGTTCCAAGGCCGGAACTACGTGGCCCGGATCCGGCTCTACTGGGCGGGTGCGTCGGGGCAGACGGCTGTCATGTACTGGTGAATCCGGCGCTGGCTCGGGCCGGGGGTCCAGCGTTCAAGGAAACTGGCTGGACCGGGTCAGGCCTCCGGCGGGACCGGGTCGGCGGACTCCGGGGCATTGGCCGCGGCGGCGGCCGTGCTGGATGCGTCGGCAGCCAGCGTTTTGCTTCGGCGCGAGAGCTGTATGCCGATGGCTGCGGGAATCACGGCTAAGGCCGCAACCCGCATCCATGGTCGGTCAAAAAGGTGGCCCGTAAGGGAATCAAGGGAGACTTTGCCCGCCCCTCCCAAGGCGAAAGACACCGCCGCAAGGCCGAGGACCGCTGGATATTCCAGGCCGCCGTCGGTGGCGAAGAAACCGTTCGGCGCGTGCACGCTGGCCGCCACTCCCATCGTGGTCGCCGCTGCGGCACCGGCGGCCGGTGTGGCCAGACCCAGCGCGAGGGCGAGTCCGGCGCCCGCTTCTCCCAGCCCCGCGAGAACCGCACTGGATTTGGCTGGGCGGAAACCCATGGCATGCATGCCCTGACTGGTACCTTCGATGCCGCCGCCGCCAAACCAGCCGAAGAGTTTTTGTGATCCGTGCGCCACGAGAACGCCACCAAGGGCGACCCGGAACAGGGTCCGGGCGGCGGTGGTGGCGGAGCTGTTTGTCGCGGAACTCATGGGAGTCCTTCCTGATTTGAATGGGAGCGGGGTGCGGTAACACTCGTGCGGGTGTTTGCTCGGGTCCGGCGATCAGTGCGCCGCCATGGCGGCGAGCATGGCGTGCGCAATCTCGGGGTGGACGATGTCGCTGTGGTTGGCCACGACGTCATCAGCGCGAAGATTGTACATTTTTCCCCGCTCGAATGTGTAAGTGTTTTCGACGCCGAGCAGTACTCCGGGTACTGACTCGGCCGTGTGCTGCGCGCCGTTGCGGCCCAAGCCTCCAAATGGATCGTTCTCGTCCCCCACCGCGGCGGCATTCGTGCCGGAAATCAGGGAGGCGAGCGGATAGGCCAGCCCAACGGCGCGGTCGTTATGCGTGTAGCTGACGAGGGCAGGCCCTTGGATCAGTCCATCTGCCAGCACTCGCCGGAAGGCTCCCACACCTCCCTTGCCATCGAAGTTGGCGCTGAATCCGTTATGCGAAAACGCGGCCTGCAACAGGACCACGGAGTGTGGTTTGATGGCGGAAGCTGTATCCGATCCGGCCACAGCCGCCGTTACCAACCGGGCTCCGAAACTGTGTCCCACCAGATGGATCCTCAGTCCGGGACAGGCCTGGACAAGTTCACGCAGCATCGGATTGACACCCGAGGCGCCGGTTGTTCCCGCACGGTCCTTCATTTGGTAGAACGTCGCGTAATTGAGCAGGTTTCGGGCCGCTGCCTTAATGCCGGTCAGGAAGTCGCCAAAGCCTGCCGCTCCACCCGCCGGAGTGCTGTCATCAAGATCGGCCGCTCCGCCCAGCCCGTCCAGCGCATCGTCCCCGCTGCCGGAATCCGGACCGGGAACGTTCGTTTCGTCCGTGTCCGCCGGATTACCGAGGCGCTCCAGCAGATCCAGTCCGGACAGCTTGAAGAAGGTGTTGGACGCGTCCTCCCGGGAACCCTCCTTAGCGTCCGCGCCGAGCAGGGACCGCACTTGATCAGCAAACTCGGTTTGCGCGTGCGGGCTGTCCTCCAGCTTCGGTATCAGCGCTTTCAGTGACTCCAGCTTCTGGCGCTTCTCCGCGTCGTCGAAGATTTCCGCGAGTGTGCCGATTTGGTCCAGCAGATCCTGGTCCGTGACGGCCTCGGACAGGGAAGCGGCCGCGCTGTCACCCAGCTGCGCATCGGCGAACTTTTTGGAGGGCCAGATTATGCCCGCCACAATGCAGTCCGCGGGGCCCTGAAGACCATGTCCGGCATCCATCTCACTGCGCAGCTGTGCCAGCAAGCCGGTGTAAAGTCGCAGCGCCTCCTCCGAACTGTTGTTCCAGCCGTGCGCCAGTACCAGCAGGTCCGGCGGCGTACTGCCCGCGAGCAGACGGTTTTTCAGCGCCGCAGCTTGCTCCGAGGACGCGATGGCGCCGTCCTTCGTGAACTGCACCTCAAAGTATGGGAATCCTGACAGGTCCGGCATTTTTCCTCCAGCGTTCTACAGTCAGTGTTATGCATGCAGTGTTATGCATGCAGCGTTATACGGACAGTGTTATAGAGACAGCGTCATACGGACAGTGTTATAGAGACAGCGTCATACGGATTGAATGGCACGCATAAGATCGACGATGCCGTGCCCTTGGAAGTTCCTGTCGCGTTTGAGATCTGTTGCCGACGAAACGAAGATTTCCTTCACCTCATCGGTTTTCCCGATGTATTCGCGTCGGACCGACAGGAATGCCGCGATGACTCCCGACACATGCGGCGCCGCCATGCTGGTGCCGCTGTCCTCCACGTAGTCGCACTGTTTCACCTGGGCCGCCCGTTTGGCCTTCTCCTTGGAGGCGCCGGCGGCACAGGACATGATTTTCTCCCCGGGAGCAACCAAGTCCGGCTTCAGCCGGCCGTCCCCCGTCGGGCCCTTGGAGGAAAAATACGAAACGCCGTAGACGTGCGGGCTTTCCCGGTGTGTGGACCCCACAGTGATGGCGCGTTCGGCGTTTCCCGGATCATTAATGGTGAGATCCAGACCTGCGGCAACCATGCCCTTGAACTTGTCCCGGTTGTAGCCGTAGCCTGTGTTACCCGCCGCCACCACAACCACCACCCCGGAGCGGACCAGCAGATCGACTTCTATGCAGAGCGGACTTTGACCGCAGGCGAACCACTCCGGCTGAAACTCATACCCCACACTTAGATTGACACCGTGGATTTGAATGTTCCGGCCGTAGCCGTTGACCTGCTGTATTTCCTCCAGGGCCGCGATCACCCGGCTGACCCGGCCCTGCCCCTTGTCGTCAAGGACCTTGAGGCTGAGCAGTTTGCACTTGGGCGCCATTCCACTGATGGCGGTGATCTCAGTGGGATCGTAGGCGGTCTCGCCGTGCTCGTCCCGCCGCTTGGCCATCGCGTATATTTTTTGTCCCTCCGCCATGGCTCCGGCGATGATCCCGGCCACATGCGTTCCATGACCGAATTCGTCGCTGAGAGGATTACCCGAGTCGGTGAAGTCCCGGTGCCTGAGTGGCAGTTTGAGCCGAAGGTTGTGGTATTTCTCGAAGTGCGGGTGCTTTTCGTCGATGCCGGAATCAACAACGGCCCAAACGATGTTTTCGCCAAATGCCGAGAATGACACCCGGGCGGCGTCAGCCTTCACGGTGCTGACGGATTTGTTGGTGAGTTTATTGATCTCGAAATCTGGCCAAATCCTGAAGATGGACCTGCGGTTTGCCTGCACCGATTCGCCCGTTGCCGGTTGACGGTCCAGCTGCACCAGGGCGCTGATGACGGCGGGCTCGAGCTGGGCGACGACGTATTGGCTGTTCATCGGGCTGACCGCGTCGATGCCCTGTCGGCCCTTGTCCTGTCCAGCGCTCTCGATGGCCCGTGGGATCAGGGTGCGCAGCAGGTCCGCGGCTTTGTCGCGGCCGTGCTCGTGTTCGAGGTTGAGATCGATCATGACGTCCAAAAGCGGCGGAACATAGTTCGTTCCCGCCGCTCGCGCCGCGGCGGAACGCTTGAGCTCCTTTCGAATGATCCGCAGGAGCGGAATGGCAATGGCGGTGCTGTCAAGAACTTCGGGTGTGAAGCCCCTGCGCTTGTTCCGGGTATCCGAGTCGGGCAATTGACCGTCATGAGCGCCGTCGTCGGCAGCCCCCGATTCTGATGTCGAATCCATCCGATTCCTCCGCCCGGGCCAGTTTTCGGTACCTCACTCAGTTCCGGCGCGTCCGCACGACGGGTGGGCGGCTGTCCGTCGGATTTCCGGGCGAAAGTAACGGGTATCCAGAATGTAGTCCTCCGGCGGTTGAAAGTCGAGGCCTCGGGGACCGGATGACGGTGTGCGGGGATGGGATGGAGGAGGGGATGCTTGGCGATAACAAAAAGCCCGGCAAAGGCCCAGCTTGGAAGTCTGGCGGTCGACGGCGAACCTCGCGCCAGGGCGCGGATGTAGGGCGATGGTTCCTTCGACGTGGCCGTGCTCTGCAACCGACAGTGGCGGCCATCGCGGTGGTGCAGGCAATCCAGGATGCGGCTGCATCTCGGCGGTACACTCGGCGCCCCGGCTCTGTGGCTGAAGAGAGAGTTGAGGTTGAACTGAAGGAGCCGGCATCCCGCGAACCGGGTGCCGGCTCCTTGGGAGCCTCTGGCGTTTAGCGTTTTTGCGTTGTCCTGGTGCGGATCAGCGCGGTGATTCCGGCGATCAGGCCGAGCAGGCCCGCGATGAGTCCGATCCAGGCGGGGGTGGAGTTGGTGTTGGTGGATGTGGTGGACGCAGCGGGCGCTATCTGGTCCGCGGTTGCTTGGCTTGAAGCTTGGGCAGTTGCCGGATCGCTGGCGGCAGGGGTGCTGGGCGCGGCGCCGTCTTCGGCCGTTGTAACGAAGGACGGTGCGGGGTGCTCAGGTTCGGCCTGTCCGTCACTGGCTTTCTGGTCCCATTTGACGATTGATCCGTCGGTGTAGGTTTGGGTCGCCGGAAGGGTGACGGTGGTGCCGGCGGCGGGCAGCACACCGACGGACAGGGAGAAGGCTTGGTACTGGTTTTGGCCGAGTTGGTGGGCCGCATCCGCGGTCCAGACGATGGAGCTGACGGCTTTGGTCACGGTGCTGCCCTTGATCGTGACCGGTTTGGGCAGGTCGCTGGTGATGACTTTTTCCGTCCAGCCCTCGAGGGGTTTGACAGAGACCGAGGTGAAGGGGGTGTCGGTGGGCAGTGTGACTTGGACCTTGCTGGTTTTGGCCGCGGGGGATTCGTTCGGCACATTAAAGGTCAGGTGGGTGTAGCCGCCGGCAGCGGGATCGTCCGCGGCGACCTTAACATGGGCGGAGGCCGCGGAGGCACCGAAGGCCAGCAGGGCTGCGGTGGCCACGGTGGCGGCGGTGGTTTTGAGGGCGCGGTGCAAAGAGGTATTCACGGGAGTTGCCTTTCACGGGGGGACCGGCGGGACCGGCCCGTTCACGTCGGGGGAGGGGTGGAAGCTGCGGGCTCGCGGCCGGCACCCCGGGACCTTAGAAAGACGGGGTGTTCAGGCCGATTGGGGCAGGGCAGGTGGACCGCGCAAGGCGGGCAGACGCCAATGCCCGTGGCCGGTCGGGCGCGGAGAGTGGGCGTGTCCGGTTGGGACCGTGGGTGTGTGGACGATGACTGGTCGGTGCGCAAGGCCGAGAAGTGGCCGCAGGGCTTCGACGAGGTTCCACAGGGTCTGTTCGCCGCGCGCCAGCAGCGCCGCGGTGGCGATGACTGCCAGCAGGTGGGCGCCGATCATGGCCGGACCCCAAAGCGGTGCCATCCCTGTCCCCGGCATGAGCACGGCCATCACGGCCGCGGTCGGTGTCCCGCCCCAATCGGGTTCGACGCCGGGCATCATCATGTCCGGCATGGCGGAAGCGGGCAGGCCAGCCATAGCAGGACCCGTCGGGACCTGCCGCGTCAGGCTGCAGAAGGCGGTGTGCAGGACGAGCTGACCTGTTTCCAGCAGGGCCAGCAGCACGGGAAAAGAGAGTTTGCTCCGGGTCAGCAGTGCCACCGGAATCAAGGTGATGGCCGCCAGGGCTGCCATGATGGCCGGGCCGGGCAGCTGGCCGCCTGCAGCGAGGTGTCCTCCTGCGGCCAGGGCCAGGATGGCGAATCCGACAATCCCCACCCGCAGCAAACGGAAAGGAGCGGCAGTCATGGCCATTACCTTCCCTCGTCGTCGGCGGTTTATTCCCGCAACTGCCCGCCCGTGTCAGTGGCGGATTTCTGCCCGCGTGCCAAACCTCGGCCCGCATGGATGCTTTCCCATGGTCTCATTGCCGTCCTCCCCACCGTGCCACGACCTGCTTAAGGGCCATCCAATGGGAAGGATCACTGAGCATTCGTAACCGGTTCGTGTTTCGATGGGTCAGCAATGGCCGTACCGGGATGGCAGTGGATTCCATAAGCCGGAGCTCACAGTTTCGCCCCGGCCGGCGTTTGCACTATGTGCGCCGATGAAGGTTGCCGACCAAGCAATACGGGAGTTGCCGATGAAGGTTGCCGACCAGCAAGATGGGAGTTACTGGTGAAACAACGTGGTCGACGCGGGGTCGGAGTATTTGCCAGTTCACGATGCTGGCTCTGGTGTGGGGTGCCAGTTTCCTGTTCATCAAGATCGGGCTGCAGGGATTGTCACCGGCACAGGTAGTGCTTGGGCGGCTGCTGTGTGGGCTTGCGGCATTGGTGGTCGTTTCGCTGGTCAGCCGCCACGGGAACCGATGGTGTGGGCGCATCTGGCTGTGGTTTCAGCACTGCTGTGCGTCATTCCGTTCCTTCTCTTCGCGTGGGCCGAACAGCGTGTTCCCTCGGGGCTGGCCAGCATTTACAACGCAGCGACTCCCTTGATGACCACCCTGGTTGCGCTCGCCGCATTGGCCACCGTCCAGGTTGGGCTGGGCGCAGCGATTATGCTGGCGCTGACTCCGTTCACCCCATCGGCGGCGATCAACCTGACGTGGCCGGTGATTGGCAGTGTCGCCGCCCTGGGGATGTTCGGGACCGGGCTGGCGTATGTATGGAACACGAATGTTGTCGCCGCCTGGGGCGCCACCAACGCCTCCGCCGTCACCTACCTCACTCCGGTTGTCGGAGTGGCGCTGGGAGTCGTGGTGCTGGGCGAGACCGTGAGCTGGAATGAACCCCTTGGAGCCTTTATCGTGATTATCGGAATTGCCGCCGAACAAGGACGCTTTCCGGCCTTACGTCCAACGACCCAGCCTGCCCGTACGGTTTCCGCGCCAGGGGCCGACGCCGGTCAGCAGCAGGATCGCTGATGCGGTGCGCCTCATTCCGTCCGCCACCAGGATGCGTGCGAAGCACGGGCTGGGGTCACGCTCCAGCGGTGGATGCCCGCTGGGGGCATCCACCCCACTGTCGTTCGGTCCCCAGATCAGCCGTTGGACCCCGGAGTCCCGCGATGGCCGTCGGCCGGGCCGCCGGTTTCCGTGGCGGTCACCCTAAAGGACGCGTCGAGTTTCACGGTGGCAGCGGTTCCGGCGGAGGTCAGTATGTGAGCCTCATAGGTTGCGCCTTCAGCATCGTTTTCCAGTCGCTGGAAGGTGGCCCCGGGCTCCGCTGCCAAGACGGCTGCCTTGACCTTGGCTGCGGTGCTCCCAGTCAGCAGAACCTCTGTGACACCGTTGTTCCGGTGCCCTCCTTTCGAGGGATCCGGTGCGGAATCAGGTGCGGAAGGTGCCGGATCGGACGCAGACCCGGAGCCTGAAGCGCCCGGGTCGCTGGAGGCGGCCGCAGATGGACTGACCGTGGTGGTTCCGGCTGCGCTTGCCGGCAGCGCCACGGCACTGAGCGCCCCTGCGCCGAACAAAGCTGCGAGCGCGAGCCCTGTCAGTGCTTTCTTCTTGAGGTCTTTCACGAGGTACTCCTTATGGTGGTGAATTCCCTGGATGGAAGGGAGTAGTACCATCGTGGTCCGGCAGTCTATGGAACAACTTTAGTTTTCTTGTGCAGAGGCTGTGCGGCTGCGGTGCCGCTGCCCGAGGGAAGCCGGATGGCGAATTGCGTCCGTCCCGGCTTGCTGGTGAGTTCGATTCGGCCGCCGTGAGCCCTGACGATGGCGTCAACAATTGACAGGCCCAAGCCGGTGGTGCCCGCTGTACCCGAACGTGCCGCATCAGCACGTGCGAAGCGGTCGAAGATTTTGTCCTGGAAGTCCAGCGCTATGCCTTGGCCAGTGTCCGTAACTGTCACGAGCGCGGAACCGTCGGCGATCCGGGTGACCGAAGCAGTGACGCTGGTGCCGGGGTCCGTGTGCTTGTATGCATTGGTGAGCAGGTTGATCATCACCTGGCGCAGTTGGTTCTTGTCGCCGCGGACCTGGATCGGCCCGTTGGGCATGTTGAGCCGCCAGCGGTGGTCTTTGGCCATGACCTGGATGTCGCCGACACTTTCCATCACAATTTCTGCCAGGTCCAGCTGCTGCAGGTTCATTGCACGTCCCTCATCCAGCCGGGCCAGCAGCAGTAGATCCTCCACCAGTGATCCCATGCGTTTGGACTGGGACTCAACCCGGCTCAGCGACTTCGTGCCCTCGGGACTGAGCCGTTCGGTCATCCGCATCAGCTCCGTGTAGCCGCGGATGGCTGTCAGCGGCGTCCGCAGTTCGTGGCTGGCGTCGGCAACGAAGCGGCGGACTTTTGTTTCGCTGCGCTGCCTGGCCTCCAGGGCATTGGAGACGTTGTCCAGCATCTTGTTCAGCGCGTAGCCGACGTTGCCCACTTCGGTGCCCGGATTGGCTGCGGCAGGCGGCACCCGCAGCGCCAACGCCACCTCACCGGCATCGAGGGGCAGCTCTGATACGCGTGTGGCGACGTCCGAGAGCTGCTCGAGTGGCTTCATAGCCCGGCGGATAACGGCCGTCCCGGCCAGGCCCAACGCGAGCAGACCTGCCAGCGAGACCAAAACAATGGTCCAGACCAGTGCTGCCAGGATCTTGTCGTCTGCCGCCAGCGGTAAGCCCGTGACGATGACATCCCCATCCGGAGCTGCACTGGCCGTGAGCCTGTACGCGCCGGCGGAGAGCGCCCGATCCACCAGCGAACCATCCGTGGGCACCGCAGCCAGAATGGCCGCATCTGCCCGGGTGAGCGGAGTCCGCGTCAGGTCAGGGGCCAGCATCCCGGCACTGGCGAGAGTCCCATTGGAAATCCTCGCATTCAGTTGACCGACCCCCGTTCCGCGGGCGTTGAGCAAATCCGGCGCAGCGCCTTCGGAGCCATGCTGCGGAGACTTGTTGCTGAAGTCGGTGGTGCGGCTGGCGGCCTGCTGCAAAGTGGCGTTGAGCTGGGCGTTCAGCGAGACGCTCATCGCCGTGTAGCTGACCACACCCACGATGAAACAGATGGCGGTCAGCAGTCCCATCGTTGCGAGCACCAGTTTGGTGCGCAGATGCCACCGTCCCCACCTCATCCCGTGCACCCGTTCTGAAGGCAGGACAGGACCGAACCTCCGGCTCATTGCTCCGCTGGTTTCAGGACGTAGCCTGCGCCACGGACGGTGTGGATCATCGGCGGTCGATTGACTTCGATTTTCTTCCGGAGGTACGAAATGTAGAGCTCGACGATGTTGGCCTGACCACCGAAGTCGTAATTCCAAACCCGGTCCAGGATCTGGGCCTTGCTGAGCACGCGCCGGGGATTTTCCATCAGGTACCGCAGCAGCTCGAACTGGGTGGTGGTAACGGGTATTGTCTCGCCGCCTCGGGTTACTTCCCTGGTGTCCTGGTTCATGACCAGATCCCCAACCACCAGCTCCGCAGCGTCGGCGGCCGCCACTCCGGACCGTTGCACGATGCGCTGCAGCCGGAGCAGGACTTCCTCCATGCTGAAGGGTTTGCTGACGTAGTCATCGCCGCCGGCTGCCAATCCGGTAACCCGATCCTCGACGGCGTCCCTGGCCGTGAGGAAAAGGGCTGGGACCCCCGGGGCGAATTTGCGGATCTTGCCCAGCAGTTCCACGCCATCGAAACCCGGCAGCATGACGTCCAGCACCAGTACGTCGGGGCGGAACTCGCGCGCGACCCTGACCGCATGGTTGCCTTCATGGGCCACCCGCACCTCCCAGCCGACCATGCGGAGCCCGATTTTCATTAGATCGGCCAAGCTAGGCTCGTCGTCGACGACCAGCGCCCTGATGGCTGATCCGTCGGGGTGGGTCAGCAGTGGAAGATGCGGGCTGAAGGAGCGGGAAGTGGCCATGCTCCAACCTTCTGGGAAGTGCCATGGCCGGAGCTGAGCTTTGGCTGTGGAGCGGCTGTGAGTGCTTAGACGTACATCACGCCGGCGGCGGACACGACGGCGGTCGGCTGTGGCGGAGCCGGACACGACGGCGGTCGGTGCAGGGCAGGGAACTGCCCGAACTCGCTAGGGTGGGTGGGATAAGGCACGTGGCACAACCACTGGAGGTACACAAATGTCTGAGTCGATTCCAGCAACCATGCGGGCCGTCGTCGTCCACGGACCGGGGGACTACCGGCTCGAACAGATCCGCGTTCCAGTCCCGGGCCCCGGCGAGATGCTGATGCGGGTTGAGGCCGTGGGGGTCTGCGCCAGCGATTTGAAGTGCTACCACGGTGCTGCCAAGTTTTGGGGCGATGAGCACCGCCCGGCCTGGGCGGAGAAGGGCCGCACCCCGGGCCACGAGTTCGCCGGGACCATCGTGGCCGGCGATGAGCGGGCCTTTCGCCACCACAACGTAGCGGACGGCGACCGGATCGCCTGCGAGCAGATCGTGCCCTGCTGGGAATGCCGCTACTGCAGGATGGGGGCCTACTGGATGTGCGCCCCGCACGACATGTTCGGCTTTAAGGGCTTCGACGGCGCCATGGCGGAATACATGCTGGTTCCGGAGCGTGCGATCGCGCACAAAGTGTCCAAGGATCTCGCACCCCAGCACGCCGCATTCGCCGAGCCGCTTTCCTGTGCCATGCACGCGGTGGAACGGGCAGACATCCACTTTAACGACATCGTCGTCATCGCCGGAGCCGGCCCAATCGGCCTGAGCGCCATTGCCGGCGCACGGGAAAAGAATCCACTGAAGATTATCGCCTTGGACATGGTGGAGGAGAAACTTGATCTGGCCGCCAGATGCGGGGCGGACGTGACATTCAACATCAGCCGGGTCGATGCCGTTCAGCAGATCAAGGACCTGACCGAGGGCTATGGCGCCGACGTTTACATTGAAGCGACGGGCCACCCGTCCGCCGTCGCCCAGGGCCTTGACCTGCTGCGCAAGCTCGGCACCTACGTGGAGTACTCCGTGTTTAAGGACCAGGCGAGCGTCGACTGGTCGATCATCTCCGACGATAAGGAACTGAATGTCCTGGGCGCACACCTGGGCCCGCACTGCTGGCCGGCCGCTATCAAACTGCTTGAGGATGGGAAGTTGCCGATCGAGGATATCTGCACGCATCAGTTCCCGCTGGAGAAGTTCCAGCAGGCGCTGGACCTGGTAGGTGATTCCTCCGGCGATTCGGTCAAAGTTTCCATACTGCCCGGTCTCGGTTGATGCGCTCGCCGTGCCTCGCCGTCCCGGCTGGAGCGTTCGTGACGTCGCGGCGCACCTGCTCATGCCGTACGAACTCTCGGTGCCCGGGTTTGTGGTCCGGCTGATCGCTGCCCGATTCAACTTTGATCGCCTCGCCGACCGCTGGGCACGCCGAGATCGGCGAACCGGTCAGGAGCTGATCACCTCGCTGGCCGCCACCACATCCGTGAAGTTCAACGTGCCCGGGGCCGGAGAAACCGCTCCGTTGTGCCACCTTCTGGCGCATGGCGAAGACATCCGGCGGCCGCTGGGCATACGGACCGAAACCAATGCCGAAAGCGCCAACGCTGCATTGCCCGAGCTCGCGCGTTTCGCCAAGTCCGGGCTGGTCGACGGATTGCAGTTTCGCTCCACCGACACCGGCTGGTCATCGGGCGGCGGACTTCCCGTTGCCGGTACCGCGTCCGCCCTCATTGTCACGCTCTCCGGGCGCTCGGCGGCGATCGATGAACTGACCGGAGAGGGTGTGGAGAAACTGCGGAGCCGGCTCAGCCGGGAGTCCGCAACTTAGCTGGTGGTTGCCCAGACTGGTACCTGACGCTCAGCTTTGTTGAGACTGGGATCCGGCTATGTCGTCTGCTTCAGGAGAAGCCGATTGTGGCGCTAAGGCTCCTCGGGAGCTTTGACGCCACCGGTGCCCCCCTCTGTTCCCGCCGGGGCTCCTGGTTTAGGCGGCCGTTGTGGGAAGGTCTGCCTCATCGTCTGGAACTGGTGTTGGATCGGGATCCAACTCGCGCCGTCGCGCGTCCGCAGTGGCGCGCTGGGCGGCGCGTTTACGAACCGGTTCCATACGAACCCGCGGGGCCACGCCTTGAGCACGGTGCATCACGGCACGGCGGGCCGCCATGGAGGCGTCTTGCGGCTCGCTCACCCGCCGATTTCCACCTTTTCCCGCCGCGTGTCCCGCTGCCGGTCCGAGGGGCGGGAATCGGGCGCGCCAAGTCTCGGGGATCAGCGTCAGGTAAACGGGGTGGGCGAACATGTATTCCCGGATCAGCGGGCAGAACGGCAGGACAGCAACCCGGCTCCGATAGGCGTCCTCCATGGCACCCTTAATCAAAACAGTCACGGGAACATTGGCCGTACTGTTAGCCACCTCCGCAGCGGCACTCTTGACCATGACAGTGCTGAGAAACCAGAGTTCTTCGCCACTCATCCGATACTGGAGGAAGCAGATAAGAGCACCGTTATCGTAAAGTTCGTACCGGCTCGTGGACCGATTATTCTGGATGGCCGGCAACGGTGCCTCCCGGTGTCGACGCATTCCGGGTTTCCTCGCGCGCGTGCAGCTCGGCGGCTGCTTGGTCATAGCCGGCGCGGATGTCTCCGGAGGGAAAATCGCTGTCGAGCCGGCGGTACAGCCGGTCGCACAGCGCGAGTAAGTCGGCGGTGCTCAAGGATGCCGGATCCGCGGAATGGATCAGCCCGGCGCTCACGACGCCCGTTGCCCGAGTTGAGAGAGTTGCGGTCATGCCGCCACCTCGATGGGGATTGTGGTCTCGGGAGGGCAAGCGGGAAGGACCGCGGGCGAGGTGATGGTGAATGACACGTCACCACCAGCGGCTTTCGGTTGCCGCCCGGTGCTCAGCAGTTGCAGTGCCCGCAGGCCAGCGAGGTCAATATGCTTGGCTTGCTGCAGGTCGACTTTCACGCACAAACCCTCCACCAAGACTGCCGCGCGGCGAATAATGGGCAGAAGGGCCGGACAGTTGCTCTCGGTGAGACAACCTGAGACTTCGAGAACGGCAGCGGTGGAATCGACGTCGAGCCGAACGAGTACATGCAGTTTGTGGTCCACGGGGTACTCCGAAAATGAAGGTTCCATGGCCACCGTCTTGAGCCACAGAAAGACTACAAGGCGAGGCCCAGCGCATGCAAGTAGCATGCAAGAGGCTCGCCGGCGGCCGGACCGCTGCAAAGCCAGCGTCGTCGTCGTCGTTCCCGGCTCCGGCTGGTTGAGGCAGGCTTCGCGGCGGTTGAGGCAGGCTTCGCGGGCGGTGAGGAGGCGGCGGGGAGGCGGGCCGCGGGGAGGAAATGACTGACAATGGTGCTTGAGCTAGCCTGATGAGCATGGATGGCGAAGTAAGGATCCGCCCGGCTGCCGCCAACGATGCGGCGATCTTGGCGGCTGCAGCTTTTGAGGCGATGAATTGGCGTGGGGACGGGCGGCTCACCCGCGAACAGCTCCACTCCAAACCAGAACTGTCGCATTACCTCGACGGTTGGATGCGCGGCGGGGACTTCGGCGTCGTCGCCGAGACAGAGGCAGGAACCGGCGTCGGTGCGGCATGGTGCCGAACCTTCACTGCCGACGATGCGGGTTAAGGTTTTGTGGCCGCCGATATCCCGGAACTCACCATCGGCATGCTGCCGGACCACCGCGGCGCCGGCACTGGCACCGCGCTGATGACAGCGCTCCTGGCATTGGCACGTTCGCACGGGCTGCGGGCAATCAGCCTCAGTGTGGAGGACGGCAACCGCGCGCGGGCGCTTTACGACCGTTTGGGCTTCGTCAAGGTGGGCCGGAACGGAGGCTCGGACACCCTCTTGGTGCGGCTGGCACCTCAGTCCTGAGCGCCGTCGACCGTTCCCGCTCCGCCATCGTCCCGGAGCATCCGAGGGAACCAGGGGTACCGGAACTCGATGGACGTCGAAGTTCGCACCGAAGGACTCCCGCCGGTTTCCACCATCCGGCACTTAGCCATCGTTTCCGGCCGCCTTACACTGTAGCTGCCGGGAACTGCTTCACCGGGGCGTTCCCAAGGGCAGTCAAGGAGGAACATGACGGTCTGGACCTGTGCCACCTGCGCCATCGAACATGCGGATACTGCGGCACCGCCGGCAATTTGCGGGATCTGTGCGGATGAGCGACAGTTTGTGCCGCCCGGCGGTCAGCGTTGGACCACAAGGCAGGAGCTTGAATCCGCCGGCCATCGGATCACCGTGCGCGAACTTGAGGACGATCTGTACGCCGTCGACTGTGAACCGCGGCTGGGAATCGGCCAGCGCGGGCTTTTGCTGCGCACCCGGCACGGTAATTTGCTCTGGGAGCCACCCGGATTCATCGATGCTGCCGGCGTGGCAGCCATAGCTGCCCTTGGCGGCATCGCCGTCATCGCGGCAAGCCATCCACACCTGATCGGCTCATCGATTCAGTGGAGCCATGCCTTCGGCGGCGCGCCCGTTTATGTTGCCGCCGCGGATCAGGAATGGATCAGGCGCCCGGACGCCGTCATCCGCCTGTGGACTGGCTCCTGCGACCTCCTTCCGGGCGTTCGCATGCATCAGTGCGGCGGCCACTTCGCCGGCAGCAGCGTGATCCACTGGCACGACGACGACGACGACGACGGCCGGCACGACAGCGACGGCGGCTGGCACGACGGTGGGGACGGCGACGGTGGCCGGCACTACGGTGGGGACGGCGATGGCGGCCGGCACGACAGTGGGAACGGCGACAGCGGACCGCACGGCGGCGGCCGGCCGGGCGTGCTGCTGACCGGGGACACGATTGCGGTTGGCGCCGACCGCAAATCGGTGAACGCCATGCGGAGCTACGTGAACAATATCCCGCTGTCGGAGCCGGCCGTGCGCAGAATCCTCGATACCGTGATGCCACTGGAATTCGACCGGATCTATAGTGCCTTTGCCCGCATTGATTCGGCTGCCCACGATGTTGTGGACATGTCGCTCCGCCGGTATATCCGGTGGATCCGCGGCGAGGCCGATGCCGGAGCTTGAACCCTAACGGCGTTCTGCCCACAACGCGCTTAGACCAGCGGCAGCGTTCCAGCTTCATCCGCCGGGGTTCCAGTTCGGCGCAGGCATTTCACAACTACGCCACCCGAGAGGCCGTTCGCAGCACCGGGATTTGCCCGAATGCTTGCGCAATCGGAATTGCCGATGCGGCCGCCCAAGCCTGTGGCCTGCAGGAGGCAGGGTAGGGTACAGGCGGCCACACCTCATTAACGCCGTGGCCCGAGAAAAGCTCCGGAAGGCGCCAGTCGAACCCGTCGGCGGCCTTCAACAGACCCTGCGCGAGAGTCAGCGCTTCGGCCGTATAGCCGTCTGCGAGCAGGCCGCTGATGATGACAGCTGTGTCATGGGTCCAGACCGATCCGGCGTGATAGCGGGTGGGCCAGTAGGCGGCGTCCTTGGTCGATACGGTGCGGATACCGAAGCCGGAGAACATAGCCGGGTCCATCAAGCGGCGCACCACGGTCCTGGTTTCTTCGGGATTAAGAATTCCTGTTCCCAGCAGATGGCCCATATTGCTTGCCACCGAGTCAACCGGACGTTTGGCCGCATCCAGGGCGATGGCGGGATATGGTCCATCCTGGTCAGTGCACCAGAAGCTGGCGCGGAACCGTTCCGACATGGCATTGGCGTAGCGGCGCCACTGCTTCGGGGTATTTCCCGTCTGGTTGTCCTCCATCCCGAAGGCTTCCAGCAACGTGGCGCCGGCCTGAGCTGCTGCATAGGCATAGCCTTGGACTTCGCACAGGGCGATGGGCCCATCGGCCAATCGGCCGTCGCGCCAGCGGATGGAATCGCCGCTGTCCTTCCACCCTTGATTGGCCAATCCGTGCCCACTTGTATCCAGATATTCCAGGAATCCGTCTCCGTCGGAGTCGCCAAAGTCGCGCAGCCATATCAGGGCCCGCTCCAAATTTGGCAGCAGCGCCTTCACTTCAGCTTCAGGCAGGCCGGCCTGCCACGCATCGTGCAGCACGACAATCCAGAGCAGTGTGGCGTCTATGGTGCCGAAATAGACCGGTGGCAGGGAAAGACTGCCGGCGTCAGAGATCACGCCGGCATCCCGACGTATCTCGTGCAGGATTTTCCCTGGTTGCTCCGCCGTCTCCGAATTGGTCACAGTGCCCTGTCGGCTGGCCAATGCGCGCAGGGTGCCCCCTGCCAACATGGTGTCGATGGGCAACAGCATCCGGGCGGCAATGAGCGAGTCACGTCCGAACATTGTAAGGAACCATGGCGCACCCGCGGCCAGGAACGTGTCTTGCGGGGACGTTCGGTCGGCGAGCCGCAGTGCGTTGAGGTCGCTGATGGCGTGACGGAGGAGTTGGGACAGCGGATCACCAGCCCCAGTGTGCATCTCCAGGGGAGCGGTGCTGGGGGCGATCATCGGCGCGCTGGCGTCACGAATAGCGATGGTCCAACTGAATTCCGTTCCCCCGCCCGCCGGTACGTCGACATGCCAAGCCAGCGTGACGGCCGATCCGGCCGCGTTGATTTCCGGATTCCCGCTGGTGCCGAGAGCCAGTTCGGTGGTTTCGTCGCGCCACTGCCAACCGCAGGCTGCGGCTGCGACCGGTCCGGGCGAATGTTTGCCCTGCTTGATTTCCGCAATGGCGGAATCGTCCGCGCACAGGCGGATCAGCACCGTGAAGCCTGTTGCTGTGTCCAAGGCCGAAGCGATCTGGAACCGCTCCGTTATCCCTGCCGGCGTCGCAGTCCGGGTCCTTCGAAAGGACACGAGGGGGTCCGCGACGGCTGCCTCAGTGTGGAGAAAGCTGAGGTAGCTCACGGTATCCGCCGATGACGTTTGTGTTGACACCCACTCCGGTTCGACGCCATTGACGCTGACAACTGCCTCTGAAACAACACGTGTGTCGGAGCAGTAGATACCCTGTGCGCCAGACCCGCGGATTTGTCCGTCCGACGCGGACCATGCCTGGATGGGCGCGGCGATTACGGCGGACAGATCATGCAGGTAGGGCTGTGGGGGTGCCATGGGTGGTCTCCTTACGACGGCCGCTGATCCCCGCTGACATGAATCAGGAGGGATTTGGCGGGAACCGTTGACAGACTATTTGAACGTTCATATTCTTTAGGAAATCATGGCAGAAATCGTGCAGCAGCAAAAGCCCCGGTAATCACGAGGTCAATTGATGTGGTCAGGAACGCGGTCAAGGGGGAGCGCAGATAATGGCGGAACGAGTGACTTTGGTGACCCTCGCAGCGGAATTGGGCGTTTCCCGGCAGACCATTTCCAATGTCCTCAATGCCCCCTCCCGGGTCAAGGAGGAAACCCGCGTCCGCGTGGTGGAGGCGATTGCCCGCAGCGGCTACCGGCCAAATTCGGCAGCCCGGCAGTTGCGGAACCGTACGTCAATGAACCTTGGCATGCGTCTGCGGCCAGCAGCCAGCGACGGCGTAAACGGTGCAGTGCTGGATGGTTTCCTGCACGGCCTCACTGAAGCGGCCCAGGATCGCGGCTACCGGCTGACGCTGTTCTGCGCCGATACGGACGAGCAGGAAATCCACCGCTACGAGGAATTGCTCAGTGTTGCCGATCTTGATGGCTTCGTCCTCACGAGCACCAACCGCGATGACCAACGGACCGTCTGGCTCACCGAACATGAGGTGCCGTTCGTCACCTTCGGACGCCCTTGGAATACCGCGGGAAAACCGGTTCTTTCCCAGCACTCGTGGGTGGACGTTGATGGCCGGAGCGGCGTCCGTGAGGCGACGGAGCATCTCCTTGCGCAAGGGCACCAGCAGATCGCGTTCCTTGGCTGGCCCGCGGGGTCCGGCGTCGGAGACGATCGCTGGATGGGCTGGGTGGAGGCCATGACGGCTGCCGGCATCCCGGATGGTTGGTCGGCACTGCGCTGTGCCGGCGATGATTCCGTCCCCGCCGGGTCGACAGGCGCCGCCGAACTGTTGGGCCGTGGCGCCACGTCGTTCATCTGTGCCAGTGATTCGCTGGCACTGGGCGCCAGCGCATACCTTTGGCAGTCGCACCATCCGGACGCCGCTGCATCGGTTATCGGCTTCGACAACACGCCGGTTGCCGCCGCCGTGGGAGTGTCGAGTATCTCCCAACTCGTGAGGGCTGCCGCGCGCGAAGTCATCAGATTGATGCTGCGCCAGTTGCAGGAACCCGGAGGCCGTCCGGAACCCGTCCTTTTGGCACCGAAACTCGAACTCCGTGACCTGCAACGTTTTACCCAGTAATTTTACCGATAGGAAAAAGGATCAGACAATGAAGACTGAAAACACTCCAGCCTGGAAGCGCCGCACATCCCCGCGGCTGGCACTGGCCACGACGGCGGTGGCGGCACTGATGCTCACCGCTTGCGGCTCGGGATTCAGCGGAGCCAACAGTTCGCCGGGTGCCACAAAAAGATGCCGGAGCGCCGATAAGTGGCTCTTCAGAATTGAGAGTGTAGTTTCGGTCTGAATCCGCCGGATTCCATAAGGGATCTGGCGATGTAGTTGGTGAGGTTCCGGAAGCCGAGGGCGGAGCCGCGCAGGTGTTCGAGTCTCCCATTGATCGCTTCGGTGGGGCCGTTC
>NZ_JADPVH010000066.1 GCF_026932795.1 Paenarthrobacter sp. Z7-10
CGAGAAGCCCCATGGAGCGCCCAAGACCGGCTCCGGATCAGGACTTCAGCCCAGAAGAGCCCAATCCGGCGTCCGGCTCCGGCGCGAAAAATGGCCCACCGGAAAAACCCGGGCATAATAGATCCGCCTTAATCAGCGGGCTCCTAGGGCCCCCTCGCCTAGGGCCCCCTCGCCTTCCCTGGCACTCCTTTTCCCATCCCGCACCCATTCTCAACTGAGTAGCAGCAGATGCACTCAAAAGGCCGAATGCGTGCATCTGCTGCTACTTACTTGGGGAGTGTTGCCGTCGGGACTTGGGGAGTGGTGCTGTCAGGTACATCGGAAGGCGGGCTGGCAAGTCGGCGGGGAGGGCGAGTCTCGCGGTTGAGGAAGGTAAGGCTGCGAAAGGGCCAGGCGCCGTGACCGGCGAAAGTGGGTAAGACTTGGATTATGACGCTCGCCAGATCAGTCCTCTTGTTCGTCTTGGCCGCGATCGCCGAAATTGGCGGCGCTTGGATGGTTTGGCAGGCCGTGCGCGAGGGACGATCCTGGTGGTGGGCCGGCCTTGGCATCGTGGCCCTGGGCTTATATGGCTTCGTGGCGACGCTGCAGCCGGAGGCGCATTTCGGCCGTATTCTGGCCGCCTACGGTGGCGTCTTCGTGGCCGGATCGCTGGCATGGGGAGTTATTTTCGACGGCTTCAAACCGGACCGGTGGGATCTTGCCGGTTCGCTGATCTGCCTGGTCGGCGTAGCAGTGATCATGTTCGCCCCGCGCGGTTCCGGAGCCTAGAGGGCAAGCACGCGCCGGAAGCGCAACGACTTTGGCACCTGCCCTTGCTCCCTGACGGCGCGGCTGCTATACCGGTGCCCATGGGTTTCCCGGCAGCGCGCAGCCTGGCCTTGGTAGTCGCACATCCCGATGACGACGCCTACGGGGTGGCCGGCAGCATCGCCCTGCATGGGGACGAGGCAGGCTTCCGCTATACCCTGGTACATGCCAGCTATGGGGAGGCCGGCGATATTGCTCCGGGCTTCCCCGCGACTCGCGAAACGCTGGGCGCTATTCGCAGAGAGGAGTGCGAAAACGCCTGGCGGGCCCACGGCCGGGTACCGGACCGGCACGACTGGCTGGAATATTCCGACGGCGGCGTGGCCGAGGTGCCCTTTTCCGAGCTCGTGGACAGAATTGCCGGCATCCTGGATGACGAGCGCCCGCTGGTGGTTGCCACCTTCGGCCCCGACGGGATCACCGGTCATCCCGATCATGTAACCATCGGACGTGCCACCGACGAGGCGTTCCACCGCGTACGTTCCCGTGGCGGCCCCGGTCTGCAGCGCCTGGTGCATGGTGCCATCCGGGAATCGACGATGCTGCGGTGGAATGCCGCCCGGATCCGGCATGGTTTGCCACCCTGGGATCCGCAGCGGGTTTACCATCTGCGAGGGGTCCCGGACTATCTGAGAGACATCGAAGTCAACACGACGACGGTGGCCCACCGGATCGTGGCCGGTCTGAAGCAGCATCGCAGCCAGGCGCACGTCATCTTCGATTCAAACCGTACGGACGAGGACTGGCTCCGCTCCGTCGGCCGCGAGCCCATGATCATCGCGTGGCCGCTGCGGCCGCCGGACGCGCCCCGGCTCGCGGACATCTTTGAGGGCCTGGACTGATGAGACCCGGAACGGGGACCAAGGCGGTCTGCTGGATCGTCAGAAGCCGGCGGAACAGCGGATAGGGCAAAATGGCAAGGGTGACTGTTCGTGCCGAAAGCCTCAATACCGCAATCTTCGCCCGCATTGCCCAGGAGCTGGGCGTCAAGCCGTGGCAGGTCCGGGCCGCGGTCGACCTGCTCGACGGCGGCGCCACGGTGCCGTTCGTGGCGCGGTACCGCAAGGAAGCCACCGGTACCTTGGACGATGCGCAGCTGCGCACGCTCGAGGAGCGGCTGGGCTACCTGCGTGAGCTTGAGGACCGCCGCGGGAACGTGTTGGAGGCGATCGACGCCCAAGGCAAGCTGACCCCCTCGTTGCGCTCCGCCGTCGAACGCGCCGAGACGAAGTCGGTCCTGGAGGACCTTTACCTGCCGTACAAATCCATCCGGCGCACCAAAGCCCAGATGGCGCGGGAGGCGGGATTGGAGCCGTTGGCGGAGGCGCTGTTGCGGAACCCGCAGCTTGACCCTGCCGGGGAGGCGGCCAAGCACCTGAACCCGGGGCAGGCGGTGACAGATGCTGTCCAGGCGCTTGCCGGGGCCCGTGCGATTCTGACCGAGCGGGCCGGGCTGGACGCCGCCCTGGTCAGCGGGCTGCGCGAGCGGCTCTGGCAGCAGGGGCGGATGCGGGCGCGGGTCAAGGCGGGCAAGGATGCGGAGGGTGCCAAATTCAAGGACTTTTTCGACTTCGTCCAGCCGCTGCACACGCTGCCCAGTCATCGTGTGCTGGCGCTGCTGCGCGGCGAGAAGGAGGGTGTGCTGGAGTTGACCATCGCCGAGGCGGACCCGCGGGACGCCGACGCAGTCAACACTGCCCGCGCGCGCTATGAATCGGCCGTTGCCCGCTCGCTGGGGATCAGCGACCGCGGCCGGCCCGCGGACGGCTGGCTGGCGCAGACCGCACAGCTGGCTTGGCGCTCACGCATCCTGGCCCGGCTGGCGGCGGACCTGCGCAGCCGGTTGTTCGAGACCGCCGAGACCGAGGCGGTGCGCGTTTTCGCCGCGAACCTGCGCGATGTGCTGCTCGCTGCGCCAGCCGGCAACCGGACCGTGCTGGGCCTGGACCCGGGGCTGCGTACCGGTGTGAAGGTGGCCGTGGTGGATGGCACCGGCAAGGTCCTCGCCACGGACACCATTTATCCGCATGCCCCCGCGCGCAAGTGGGGCGAGGCGCTCGCCCGGCTGGTCCGGCTGTCCACGGTGCACGGGGTCGAGCTGATCGCGATCGGCAATGGCACCGCGTCCCGGGAATCGGACAAGCTTGCCGGTGAGCTGATTGTTGAATTGGCGGCTCAGAATCCGGATCAAAGGGTCGCGAGGCTCGTGGTCTCCGAGGCCGGCGCGTCGGTGTATTCGGCGTCCGCGCTGGCCTCGGCGGAGCTGCCCGAGCTGGACGTGACGCTGCGCGGTGCCGTCTCCATCGCGCGCCGGCTGCAGGACCCGCTGGCCGAACTGGTGAAGATCGAACCCAAATCCATCGGCGTTGGGCAGTACCAGCACGATCTAAGCCCGGCCAAGTTGGACCGTTCCCTGGACGCCGTGGTGGAGGACTGCGTGAACGCGGTCGGTGTGGACGTCAACACAGCCTCCCCGGCGCTGCTGGCTCGGGTGGCCGGCGTGGGCGCCCTGCTGAGCGCGAACATCGTGGCGCACCGCAATGAGCATGGACCCTTCACCCGCCGTGCCGAGCTGAAAAAAGTTCCACGGCTGGGCGCGAAGGCCTTCGAGCAGTGCGCTGGCTTCCTGCGGATCAGCGGCGGAGCGGAGCCGCTGGACGCCTCGAGTGTGCATCCCGAGGCGTATGGCGTGGCGCGGCGGATTCTGGCCGCCGCGGGCGCTGGGGCAATGGGGATCAGCGCCGGCAGTTCGGGCGGGCGCAACGGCACGCACAACGGCACGGACGACGGTAGGAACGGCGGTACGAACAACGCCGCGCACGACGGCGGTAGTCGGGAGAGCGCCATCGCCGCCTTGGCACCGGAAGACTTTGCGGACGGCACCTTCGGTGTTCCCACTGTCCGGGACATCCTGGCGGAGCTGGTGAAGCCCGGCCGGGACCCGCGGCCGCAGTTCGCCACCGCCACCTTTTCCGATGGGATCGAAAAGATCGCCGACCTGCGCCCGGGCATGATCCTGGAAGGAACCGTCTCCAATGTGGCCGCCTTCGGAGCCTTCGTGGACGTGGGAGTCCACCAGGATGGGCTGGTGCACGTCTCCGCGATGGCCAACAAGTTCGTCGCCGACCCGCGCGAAATCGTGAAGTCCGGACAGGTGGTCCGGGTCAAAGTGCTGGAGGTGGATCCGGAGCGCAAGCGCATTTCCCTGACCCTGAGGATCGACGACGACACTCCCGCCCCGGGCGGCCGGGTGGCTGTCGCCAATAGTGGTGGGGCGGCTGTCCCCAAGAGTGGCCGGGCTGCTGCTCCGGCGGCGGACCCTGTGCAGTCTCCGCGAAGTAGGGCGGCCGTCCCTTCCGGCAGCGAAAATCTTTCTGCGTCTCCCGGATCCCGGCCGTCGAATAGGTCCGGATCCCCGCTGGCGGCCTCAGCCGGTGAAGGATCGGGGAGACTCTCGGGACGCCGGTCGGCCGCGTCAGCATCCGACACCGCGATGGCCGAAGCCCTGCGCAAGGCCGGTTTGCTTGGGGGCTAGTTCACGCGGTGGCCCTCATTTGCATCGAAGCCATCAAAAGCTGAGCGAAACGCCGCGACTCCTTGCCGCACTGGCCAGCCGATCATCAAAGGTTGCCACTGAAGCTCCTGCTGCCAGAGCGGTGAGGAGGACGCATACGTCGGGCATCTTGAGTCCGGTTTCGGCCCGCAGCAACGCCAACGCCTCGGCCTGATCGGCGGAGATGGCATCGACACGCAGGGCCAGGGAGTCCAGGGCGGCCTTCGCCAAAGGCAAGCGGCCAAATCTAGCCGGAGCCACCATAACCTCAGCCAGAGTCAGGACGTTGATGATCCACGGCTGATCCACGGCAGCGCTAAGGAACTCCCTGGCGCGTTGGTGGTGCTGATCGCCCGTTTCCAGTAGTGCGATAAGTACGCTGGCGTCCAACGCGATCATTCGGGCCACTCATCTCTCAGGCCAGCGAGATAGCCCTCTTCGTAAATTCCACTGAGGCGGCCAGCCGCGGCGGTAACCGCCTCCCGGCGTGCGGCTGCAGCGCGCTCGGCGTCAGCCAGAATGGCCCTGTGTCCCTCGTTGAGCAGATGTGCCACCAGCCGACCAGGACGATCAGCATCTCCCGGCCACCTTTGCGCGGCATCCCGCAGTGCCGCCGCAACTTCGTCCGATTCGGTGATGACATGGCGGCGTCGGGTAGTTGGCATGCAACAAGTGTAACACCCCGATGATAGGTGTAACACCGGAAATCCGGGGCATCCGGCACCTGTCCTTTTGCCCTCGAGATACTAAAGAGATAGTCCTCCCACGCCGCTTCGGCCCAAAGAAGGCTCATTCGCTCAACTGATGACCAACACCGCGGCCGCTTTTCAGGCTCGCAATTGCCCCTCGAACCATAACGCGCTGTCCTTGTCGAGGTCCGACCAACGCAGGAATATGCCCGCTTTTAGCGGTCAATCGCCGCTTCCGGCGTTGCACAGGCCGACAAACGCGCCCAGTTGTTCGAGTCCTTCCGGGTGGACGGGGAGATAGTTGGTCAGCTCGGGGGAGCGGACAACGACGGCGCGCCACTGACCGCGTGAGACCGCCACATTGATCCGGTTGCGGCTCAGCAGGAAGTCAGGGCCGCGCGGCGCGCCCGCGGCTACCGAGGCCGCCATCGAGACAATGACGACCGGTGCCTCCTGGCCCTGGAACTTGTCCACCGTGCCGACCCTGACATTGCGCAGGTCGGCGCGGGTCAGGACATCACTGATCTGCTGCACCTGGGCGTTGTAGGCCGCCACCACCAAGATGTCCGTTTCTTCGAGCGGACGCGGCGCGGGGTCCTGGGGATCAGCCCAGAGCAGGCCAAGATGCGCCCGTACCTGACGGGCCACCTCTTCGGCTTCCTCCGGGGACTTGGTGGTGTTGCCGGTATGGTCCACGTAGACGCACCGCACGCCGGCCGGAACACCGTCGAGATGACGGAGTGCGGCCGCCGGTGCGGATTCCAGCTTTCCGTCGTAGGACAGCCGGGAGACCGAGGCGCACAGGTCCGGATGCATCCGCCACGAGGTGGCCAGAAAATAGCCCAGCTCCGGCGGCAGGGTATGACGGCCGTGGGACAACCAGCCCAGGGCTGATTCGTCCACTGGTTCCGGGTGTTTGCCTTGGCTAACCTGGGGCAGCTGCTGCGGATCACCGAGCAGCAGCAGGCGCTTCGTGGCACGTGAGACGGCCAAGGTGTTGGCAAGGGAAAACTGGCCCGCCTCATCAATGACCAGCAGGTCCAGGGCACCGGCCGGGATCTTGGAACCGGTCATCGCCCAAGCCGTTCCCCCCACCAGGCAACCGCCCTCCTCGGCGAGCAAGCGGGTCATGTCCTCGTCACTTTGATGCAACCACGGCGCGTCTTTGAGGCGGAATTTGGGCTCCTTGGCCACCCGGTCCGCCGGCACGCCGGCCTGCAGTACCGCGGCGCAGAGCATGTTCTCCACCACGGCATGCGACTGCCCCACGATGCCGATTTTCCAGCCACGCGCCACCAGCCGGGCCACCACATGGGAACCGACATAGGTCTTGCCGGTCCCCGGCGGTCCCTGCACGGCCAGATAGGAATGATCCAAATCCGCCACGGCAGCGGTGATGGCATCGATGTAGGCGTCCGGCCCGGCACCCACTTCCGGCAGCGCGGGCAGGGTGGCCAAGCGGGGTTCGATCCGGCGCAGCAGATCAAGGGCCGGATGCCCGGGCAGGGACGGCAGCGACAATCCCACCCGGATGGCCAACTCGGACAGCGCCTCCTTCTGTCCCTTGGTAGCCACCGGTTCACCCGGCGTGAGGGCGAAAGGCAGCTGCTGGTATTCGCCCACACCGCGGCGAAGCTTTTCCTTCACCAGCAGCACATCGCTGGTTCCCGAGCGGTCCACCTCGATCACCTCCGTGCCGAACCAGCCGCCGCGGGAGATGTTCGGATCCTCCGAAACTTCCACGCCGTCCGGCAACGGTTCCTGGTACATCCGGAACAGCTTGTTGCCGGGTTGGTAGCCCGAGCCGTCCGCCAACGCACCCAGCAGCCGCACTGTACGTACAGGGTTGCTGCGCGGCGTCGGCTTGGCCCAGTCCTGAATCACCTGCGCCTCGTAAATCACAAAGACATCCCGGGTTTCGGCCCACTGGTCCGTTGGCGACGAGAGACGATCGAAATGCCCCCACCAGAATTGTTTGTCCTCCCGTCGGTGATAGCCGACGGCGGCACCCACCATGGCGATGGCCTGGTCGTCAGCGGTCAGCGGCTCTCCCGGTGGAAGGGCAGCCTGCCGGGCGGCAACGTAGTCCAGCAGCCTGGTTTCCTCCGGCAGCGCTCCGTACCCGGCCTGGCCGTCGTCGTCGTCGTTCCCTCTGGTGCCCACGGAGCCGACCCGGCCGCCATTGTCATGCCCTATGGCATTCCGCTCGGCGGGTGAGATGCCGCGCTCGGCCGCCAACGTCAGCAGCCAGTTGCGCAGCTCCAGCGTGGACAGGCAGTCGTACTCGTTGTAGTCCGAAATGCCGGCAAGAATGGTTGCCGCCTCCTCCGGGGACTTTGTGTCGCGGGCCTGGCAGTAATTGGCATAGGCCACCACGGAGGCACCGGCATCCTTCACCTCTCCCGAACGCAGGTGAGAGCCCATGTAGAGCGGTTCCAGTTTCTTGATGCTGTAGGAGCTCTCGGAGATCCGCAGACTGTGTCGCACGGTTTCATACAGGTCCACCAAGACACCGTCGCGGAGCAGATTATCCACCGCAGCCTCGCCAACGACGTGCGTGACGGAGAGGTGCCGTAACGCCGACTTTTCGTACGGTGCGTAGTGGTAGATGTGCAGGTCGGGATATTCCCGGCGCCGCTGTTCAACGTAGGCCAGGAAGTCCACGAAGGCCTGGCGTTCCTCCGCCCGACTGTGCGCCCACAGCGGTTTGAACGGTGGTTTCCCGCCCGGCTCGGACGCGTTTTCCACAACGCCGAACAGATACTCCATTCCCCAGGAGCCCGTGGTCGGATCCTGCCAGAGCGGATCCCCCTCGAAGTCGAAGAAAATATCCCCGGGACTCGGTTCCGGAAGCCTGTCCAGCGTGTTGCCGGGCAGCACCTTGTAGCTGACGGTCCGCTGCGCGCCGGCCTTATCCGGAAAGTTGACCGAGCCATCCGGGAGGGCAGTGCCGGCCTGGAACCCGGCCTGCTCCCGCAGTTTGGCGAGGGTGCCGTCCGGCTCCTCCGCACCCCCGGATGGCAGGGCGGCGAGTTGGTCGATCGTGGTGATGCCCGCGGTGATGAGCTTTTTTCGCCGAATCAGCGTCATCCCGGCCACCAGCAGCAGGTCCCGGTGCAGCGTCACCTGCTCCGCACAGTAGTCACAACGGCCGCATGCGGTGTAGCGCTCATCGCCCCACTGGACCGGTCCCTCCTCGGTGCGGTGCTCGGCGGTAATGGTCAACAGCCGGGCCCTCCGTTCGTAAAACACCGGCAGCACATCCGTCAGACTGTGATCGCTGTGCACGCCGTTGCCCAGCACCAACGTCATGGTGGGATCCGGAGGAATCCCCGCCTTGAACAGCTGGTCGCCATAAGCGGCAAGCTGCAGCAAGGCGGTGACCTTCGCGTGCCGGGCCAGCTTGGTGTCGAAAACCGCGATGTTTCCGTTTGGCTGCTTGAGTAGAAAATCTGAGCGGCCGTGGAAGGACCCATCGAAGAACGCCGCTTGGAAGACGACGTCAGCGCCGGACTTCAAGGCGTCGATGGATTCGGCGTGCTTGGCCTCCAGGACGCCGCGTTCCATCCGGTTGGCTGGCTCCACGTCGTAGACCCCACGCCTCGTGGTCGGATCCCAGCTGCCGAATTGCGCCAAAAACTGATCAAGAACCCGATGCTCGTGGACGTCACCGAGCGCGGCAGCGCGGGCCAGCATCTCATCCTTGGGAAACGAAGCCTTGGGTGTTCGCTTTAGCAGCTCATCGAGGATCCGCAGCAGCCGGTACTCGCATGTTGCTGCCGTGACCAGATCGGTGGCGGAAAAAACCAGATCGCGGGGGACCGTTGGGTGAGCCGAATCAAGCAGAAACATAATGTCCCCAGAGTGGAATGGATGGTCAAACCAACGTAGCAGGAGGGTCTGACAGCAAATCAAACGCTGGGGAGAGCGCCGGGCAGCGCGGCAGTTTACGGAAGCCAGGGCCCAAGGGCCCAAGGCGGTCCAAGCAGCTCCAACGGCCAAGCAGCTCCAACGGCCGGGGAGTGGCGGCGCCCGTACCCGTCCCGCCAGCACGTTGTGGCACGATTAAACCATGACTTCCAGCAGCGACAACATGCCGGCCACGCCCTTCCTGGCAGTGGATGCCGGCACCGTGGAACGGAACCTCGCTGCGATGGCAAAGACTGCCGCAGCCCGTGCGTTTGCCCTGCGGCCGCACGCAAAAACACACAAGGTGGTGGAGCTGGCGCTGAGGCAGATCGAACTTGGCGCGGTGGGGCTGACGGTGGCAACGATTGGGGAGGCGGAGGTTTTCGCGCAGGCCGGGGTCAAGGACCTCTTCATTGCGTTCCCCATCTGGGCTGATGAGGGCAAGGGTGCGCGGCTTCGGGCGCTTGCGGACAACGTGAGCCTGACCGTCGCGGTGGACTCGGCAGAGGGGGCGCGGCAGCTGGCCGCGACCACTGCTGGCAGGTCCATCAGCGCTGCGGCAGCCACTGGTGACCCAGCCATCGACGCTCCGATCCCTGGGTCTGCCGAGAACCGCAGGACTGCTTCCTCCGGCGCCCCGATCTACGTACTGGTCGAGGTGGACAGCGGCCATCACCGCTCCGGCACTGCCCCGCAGGACGCTGGCCAGGTGGCACTGGCAGCGGCCACTGCCGGGCTGCAGGTCGGCGGGGTCTTCACCTTTCCCGGGCATGGCTACGGTCTGGGAAACCGCGCCAACGCCGCCGCGGACGAGGCTCGTGCGCTCGTCACAGCGGTGGCCGCTTTGGCCGCAGCCGGACTGGAATCACCGGTGGTGAGCGGCGGCTCCACGCCGACGGCGGATGCGGCGGATGCATCGATTCTCACCGAGGTGCGTCCCGGGGTATATCTGTTCAATGACGCCCAGCAGGTGGAAATGGGCACCTGCGAATGGGACGACGTCGCGCTTTGGGCGGTGGCGACGGTGGTGAGCCGGCACGGGCAGGACCTCGTGCTGGATGCCGGCAGCAAAACGCTCGGCGCGGACTGGCCGGGCTGGGCCACGGGCGGTGGCCGGCTGCTGGATCATCGCGATGCCCGGATCACCGCACTGTCCGAACACCACGCCACCGTTCGATTCCCGGACGGCGCCGGGCTGCCGGGCCTCGGCGAGCGGCTGCGTGTGCTGCCGAACCATGTCTGCGCGGCCGTAAACTTGGCCGACGAGTTGACCGTTTTGGTGGACGGCGTCGCCGCGGATACCTGGCGGGTCGCCGCCCGCGGGCGGAACAGCTAAGCCGGAGGGCATATCGCCCGGGAGGCTTCGCCGGTACTGCTTCACCCGCGCCGATCCACCGGTGGATGCCGCCGGTACTGCTCCGCCCGCGCCGCGCGGTGGGTGGATGCTTCGTTCCCGGTCAGAGCCGGGCGAGCTTGGCGCGGGCAAAACTGTAAACCCCGTACGCGATCAGCCCAACACCGACCACCACCAGGATTATTTGCCCGAACGGAAGAGCGGTCAAGGCCTTCAGCGCGCCGTCGAGGCCAGAACCGTCCTTCGGGTTGACCCGGACGGCGGCAACAATGAACAGGATTCCCACCGTGACCACGGCTACGCCTTTGGCAACGTAGCCAGCCACACCAAGGGCCAGCACGGCCCGCCTGGCCGGCTCCTGCGGAACGGTGATGTCGTCCTTAAACTTTTGCCGGGCACCTTTGTAGATGAAGTATCCGCCGATGCCCGCCGTGACCAGGCCGACGGCGATCAGGAGCAGTTGCCCCCCTGGCAGCGCCAGGATGGTTCCGCTGGTGTGACGGCTCGACTTCGTGGCATCCGTGGACCCGCCCATGGCGAAGGTCAATGCGGTCCAGCCCAGCGCGAGATAGGCGATGGCTTTGAACAGGGAGACAATACTCCGGACCCACCGCTTCTTGGAGGACGAGCCGATGCCCAGCGAGGCCTGCAGCAGGAGCCAAAGCCCCAACGCCGCGAAACCGGCCACCAGAAGCCAGAGAATCACCGTTCCGCCGGGAAGCTTCGCCAACTGCGCGAGGGCTCCGGACTGATCTGATTCGCCTTCGTGGTGCAGGGCGATCCTGATCGAGAGGTAGCCCAACAGCAGGTGCAGTACGCCGTTCGCCGCGAATCCGGCACGCGCGGCGATATTCAGCACTGTGCTGTTGCCGGTCTCACTCCCGGCGCGCCGGATTTTTCCTCGGGTGCTCATGATGGGTCCTTTCCCGCAGACGCGCTGAGCAGCGGCGAGTCGGTGGCCGGACGCATGCTGCGGGCGCTGATCCACGCCCAGCTTGAAGCATAACCTTCGGCGCATCGAGGCGCATCGAGGCGCATCAAGGCAGGTCAAGCGCGTCAGTGCTGCCGGTCGCTTGCCCCTCCAGCATTCACCAGCACGCCGTCGGATGCCGGCACGTTCCGGCCCTTCCGCAGTTCCTTGGGTCCGCGGGGGTAGGCGTGGGACCGGCCGGCGAGGACGATGGCGAACGCGGCAAACGCGGGCACGGCGGCAGCCAGCGGCAGCAGCAGCGGCCCGACGGCGGTGAGCGCACCGGCGCCGTAAAGGGCGCCCACGGCGATCCCGATCTGGATAGTGAGCACGGTCAGGCCGTTGGCAGCATCACGGTGTTCCCGGCCGGCGCGCAGGATCGCGGCCTGGTTGTAGATGCCGATCGCGCCAAGTCCGGCGCCCCAGACGGACAGCAGGATCATGGCGCCGGTCATACTGAGCCCCGCAAACGGCAGCAGCACGAACGCGGCGGCGATGGCCGCCGTCGTCGTAATCAGGGACCGGCGCGGCCGGCTGTCCACCGTGATGCCGGCAATCCAGATTCCCACCAGTCCAGCCACCCCCAGCACGGTCAGCGACAGCGTCACGGCGTAGCCGGGAAGCCCCGCGGCGCGGCTGAACGGGGCAATGTAGGTGAACAGCGCGAAGTGCGCCATCAGCAACAGGGGCCAGGCGATGGCCACCGGCTTGACCCCGGGTTGGGCGATGGCTAGCCGCAGCGAGGGGTGCTTGGCATCCGGGATTCGGCGGACCCGCGGCAGCAGCCACAGCGCCAGCACGGCGAGCAGGATGCTCACGCCCGAGAGCATTAGAAAGGACATTCGCCAGCCGAGCAACGCCCCCAGGGCGGTGCCCACCGGCGCGCCAACAGCCAGACCCAGACTGTTGCCGGCGAACACCACGGCCATGGCACGTCCCATTTTGTAGGCAGGCACAATGCGGGCCACAAACGGCGCCATCGTTGACCAGAGCACGCCGTGGGCGATGCCGCCCACCAGGCGTGCGCCCATGGCCGGTCCAAAGCTGGGGACGACGGCGATCAGCGCGTTGCTGAGCGCGAAGGTGACAATCAGCGACACCAGCAGGGCGTTCCGCGGCACGCGGGCCAACAGAATGCTCGCCGGGATCACCGTGACCACGATGACGGCGGCGTAGCCGGCGGTGAGGTAGCCAGCCACTGGTTCGCTGACGTTGAAGCCGGCGCTGATCTGCGGCAGCAGTCCGGAGGGCAGCAGTTCCGTGGTGATCGCGGTGAAGCCGATCGCCGCCAAAATCAGCAGCGCAGCGATGGGCAGCCGGTCGCTGCGCGTCGTGGAGGGGGTCGAAGGCATGGAGAAGTGTCCGATCAGAACGAGGGGGAGGGAAGACTCGTGCCACGCCGCACGGATACCGCTACTTAAGGTTAGCTGACGAACCCGGCGGTGGAACCGCCCTGGGTGGCCCTGCGGGTCCTAGGGTCCCAGGCGGAGCAGGGTTTATTTCCCGATCCTGTCGCCGTCGCTGTCGAACAGCAGGGACCTTCGAGGCTCGACCTTGACCCAGACCGAGGTCCCCATCGAGGGTTCCTGGTCCTCACCCACCACCACCCGGACGTTGCTCTCGCCAACGGAAATGCTCAGCAGCACGGATGCGCCCAGATTCTCGGAGATGGTGACGCCTCCCAGGAAAGCATCGGCGGTCTCCGTCGTGGACATGTGCAGGTATTCGGGACGCGCGCCCCAGGTCACGGACTGTCCCTCGGCAACGAGACCCTCAGCCGATGCCGGCAGGGGCAGCGATGTGCCGGAAACCAGAACCCTGCCGTCCTGTACGGTTGCCGGCAGCAGATTCATCGGCGTTGAGCCAACAAAGGAGGCGACGAAGATGTTGGCGGGGCGCTGGAACACCTCCCGTGGGCTTCCGAGTTGCTGCAGCGTGCCCGCCTTCATGATCGCGATGCGGTCCGCGAGGGCGAGGGCTTCAGCCTGATCATGGGTCACGAACACCGTCGTGATGCCCAGGTCGATCTGCAGCTTCTTGAGGAAGGTTCGCGCCTCAAGGCGGAGGCGTGCATCGAGGTTTGAAAGAGGTTCGTCGAAGAGGAAAACCTCCGGCCGGCTGGCAATGGCGCGGCCCAGTGCCACCCGCTGCTGCTGGCCGCCGGAAAGCTGACCGGGACGGCGTTCCATCAGCCCCTGCAGGGAAAGACCGTCTCCCACTTTCTCCGCTTCCTCCAATCGGTCAGTCTTGCGCATCTTCTGGATTTTCAGGGGGTATGAAATATTGTCAGCGACTGACATGTGCGGAAAAAGTGCATAGTCCTGAAAGACCATCGCTATCTTCCGTTTTCCTGGCTCCAGGTCGGTAACGTCACGATCGCCGATATTGATTCTCCCGGACGTGGTTTTTTCCAAGCCCGCTATGGTGCGCAGGAGTGTCGTCTTTCCGCAGCCGGACGGCCCAAGGAGGGCAAAGAACTCGCCGTCGTTGACGGTCAGGCTGAGCCCATTGACGCCCCGGACTCCGCCGGGATATTCCTTCACGAGAGACGTTGTGACGATGCTGGCCATTAGCTCTTGATGCCTCCGTAAAAGCGGAACCCGTAGCGGGTGTTGACGAAAAAGTACATGGCTATCACCGGAATGGAGAACAGCAGCGAAAACGCGGAAATGAGTGCCAGATTTGGTTGCCCACCCTCCGTATAAAACGTGTAGATGACGACGGCGGCAGGGGTTCGGGAGGGTGTCTGGAGCAGGATGTACGGCACCAGGAAGTTGCCCCACACCTGGACCACGGCCCACACCGCTATCGTGGCCAAGCCCGGGCGCGCGAGCGGAACTCCGACGTCCCAGAGAATCCTGAGCGGCTTCGCACCATAAATCCGGGCCGACTCCTCATACGATTTTGGGATGGAGTCCATGAAATCCTTGAGGATGAAAATCACGGTCGGCATGATGCCGCTGCCCAGGATGAGAATGACCCCGAGCTGGGAGTCAATCAGGCCAAGCTTCACCATCAAAAGGAAAGTCGGCACCATCGCTGCCGTTCCCGTAATGATCGAAGAGAGCAGAAGCAGGGTGTACAGCAGGATGTCGCGGCCGGGGATCTTGACCCGTGACAGGGCGTAGGAGGCCAGCGCGCCGAGGACAAGGACAAGAATCATCGTGCCCAGTGCGAGGATGATCGAGTTCCCCAACGAGGCAATGGCACCAGGGGTTTGAAAGAGAACCTCGAAGTTATGGAAGGTGAACTGTGGCGCCTTAATGGTCAGCGAAGGATGCGCATCGAAGGGAGCGAAGACCAGCCAGAGCACCGGGATAACAAAAAAGGCCAGGACCAGCGCAATGAAGAGCGTCTTTCCCATCAGGCCGAGAAAATGCCTCATCAACGCCGGCCTTGCCGAGCTGTCGGCGGTCGCCTGCATACTGTTCACGATTTCTTCTCCCGCAGGATCCTCAGGTAGACGAGCGCGATCACCAAATTGATGAGGATCATTATCAAGGACACTGCGGAGCCCTGCCCCAGCGATCCCTCACTGAGGGCCAGCCGGTAGATATAGACGGGGAGGATCTCCGATCTGTGATCCGGCCCGCCGGCGGTCAGCAAATATGGGGTAAACGTATTGAACGTCCACAGCGTGATCAGAATTGTGTTGGTCAGGACATGGCTTCTAATGTGCGGAAAGATGACATCCCGCAGTTGCGCCCACGCTCCCGCCCCCGCGATTTTCGAGCTTTCCAGCTGCGTGGGGGGAACGGCTCCGAGGGCCGAACTGAACAGCAGCATGGAGAACGCCGTTCCCACCCAAGTGTTGAAAACGATGATGCTCTGCATCGGGAACTGCAGCAGCCAGGCCGTTGTCCCCGTCCCGAACAGAGTGTTCAGCGTCCCGTTATTGCGGTCCAGCAGCGCCAACCACAAGAACGTGCTGACCGAGCTGGGAACAATCCACGCCAGCAGAACGAAAAATTCGACGACGCTTTTGACGCCTTTCCGCACCCGCGTCATCATCCACGCAATGGCGAAACCGAGCACGGACTGCCCGATCACGGCCGATCCAAGGACAAAGAGCAGCGTCAGCCCCAAAGAATTGAGGAAACGGCTGTCGGTGAGCGCATTGACGTAGTTGTCGATGCCGACGAAGCGTGGATGCGTGGCCGCGAAACCAGTGAGCCGGTAATTTGTCAGGCCCAGGTAAAGCGTCCACAGGGCCGGAAAAACCAGGAAGATCGCGATCAGCAGCATGGCCGGAGCGACGAATGCGGCCGCCCGGCCCTTGCCCAGTCCGGCGGAATCCCCGTCCTCGGAGGTGCGGTTTCCCTTGCGTTTTACCCGTTCTGATTTACGTAACTTTTGCGAGGCCGCTGCATCGGCATCGATCTCGCTCATTTGAACACGTTGGACTTGTCAACGAGTTGTTCCAGTGCCTTCTCATAATCTTGTGCGGCAGCCTCGCCGGAGGTGCCCGATGCCGCCTTTCCCGTGGCATCTTCTATCGCCAGGGAGACCTGAGGATCGACGGCCACGCCGGGCCGGAACCCGCTCACGGGCAGCACCTCCTTGGCGATGTACGTCAACAGGGGATCCTTGCCGAGGACCGCCGCATTGACGTCGTCGCGCGCGGAGAGCTGCGGAGTTGGGATGAATTTATCTTCCAGGATCTTGGCCGAGTTCATAAAGGTCAGCAACTCCCAAGCCTGCTGCGGGTACTTCGAATCGGGGTTGAGGAACACCCCACCGCCGCCGGACATGCTGACGAAATCCGTTCCGTTCACGCCCTTACCCGGCGCCTGGGCCGGAATTTTCGCCCAGCCCACCACGGTGTCCCGGTCCGCCATCGGTGCAATGCCGCCCTTGGGGTTGATGACCGACCGCCAGAGATAGTCGCCTTCAATGATGATGCCCAATTTTCCGTCCGCAAAGAGTTGGAAGGACTTGCTGCGCCCGTCGGTTTCCTGCTGCAGCAGAGGATCGCCCAGCTTCGCCGATCCGTAAATCTTCCCGTAGAAATCGAGCACATCCTTCACGCCCTGGCTGGCACCCTGCCATTTGCCGTCCTTGTAGACCGGCTGGCCGGTTCCCTGCAGCAAGGGAAGGAAGCCCTGCATGGTGGTCGCCTCGCCCATCGGGGTGCCGGCATTGATCTGCAGCGGGGTAACCCCGCTCAGCGACTTCAGCTTTTCGGCAGCCGAGAGGATGTCCGCCCAACTTTTAGGCTGCCAATCGGCGGGTAACCCAGCCTTTTGGAACAGCTTCTTGTTGAAGTAAATGACTCGCCCATCGGTCCCCTCGGGGATGCCATAGGCCTGGCCGTTGTAGCTGGTGAATTGCTGGATCCCCGGTTGGATCTGCTTCCAGCCGTCCCAGGCAGTGACTTTCTCCTTCCCGACCACGTCATTGAGCGGTTTGATGTAGCCGGCATCAGCAAATTCCCCCGTCCAGATCCCGTCGAGTTCGACCAGGTCCGCTGCGGTATGCGCCTTGAGTGCGAGGGACATCTTCGATTTGAAGGCCTCATCTTCGACGCCGCTGGGGTTAAAGGAGACTTTAACGTTGACACCCTTCGCCTTCTGTTCGGCCTCAAATTTTGGAATCACGGATTTGGTTATCCAGACGGCCTCAGCGTCGCTCTTTCCGCCGAGGATGGCGTTCGCGCTGATGGACAGGGTCACGTCTTTCGCATCGGCGTTTTGCGAGGGATTAACCGGGGTTGAGCTGCTTCCTCCACCGATACACCCGGTTAGAGTGAGGGAAAGAAGTGCCATCGATGACACAGCGAACTTGGTGCGACCCAGGTGTTTCATCAGGAACCCTCTTCTAGGAAGAACGCCTTGCCAGATGGTTAGGACAAGCTGACAAAGCTCAGCTGAAGCAAAAGTACTCCCGGTGCGGAGCTTTGGCAAGGAAATCCGGATCTAATATCGCGACCACGTCCCCGGACTGAATATCGCGGCTACGTTCTCGGATCACTGCTATTCTCGGGCGGTGACAGGCATCGTTCCCGATTGGAAGGGTTGCGGCCTATGACGAATGTCCGGCGGATTGTCCGCATCCTCTACCCCGCGGACCGGGTTGCCACCCCGTACCTCGACGTGCCCTTCGAAGTATCCGATCCAACCTCGTCCCTCGAAGTCCGGTTGGAATACGACCGGAGCAAGGGCGTCATCGATTTAGGCTGTGACGGTCCGGCGGAGTGGCGCGGATGGTCCGGCGGAACAAAGACCGGTTTTGTGATTACGGAGACCGAAGCAACCTGCGGATACATTCCCGGCACTCCGGAACTGGGCGAGTGGTCTGTTGTTCTGGGGCTGCACAAGATTCCGGCTGAGGGTCTCGAGTTTCATCTTCTGATCAGCACCCCAGCCGAACACAGGGTTGAACCTGTGCCGCCCGCTCCGCCGGTGTCGGCAGTCGAACGGCCGAGCCTGAAGAGACGGCCCTTCGCCGCCGCTGACGGCCTCCCCTGGTTCGCCGGCGATTTTCACGCCCACACCCTGCACTCCGATGGCGCGCTAAGTATCAGGGCGCTGGCTGCCGAGGCGGTGTCCAACGGGCTCGATTTCCTCGCGGTCACCGACCACAACACCGTGAGTCATCACCGTCATCTGCCGGGTGTTTCCGCCGAATATGGCATCGCGCTGCTGCCCGGGCAGGAGGTGACGACGGCACGGGGACATGCCAACGCGTTCGGTTCCCTGCCCTGGATCGATTTCCGCCGGCACCCGCAGACCTGGGTCGACTCCGTCGAACCGGCCGGCGGCGTCCTGTCGATCAACCACCCCGTTTCCAGGGATTGTTCGTGGCAATGGAGCCTTGACCGCAAGCCCGGACATGCCGAGATCATGCACAGCAGTTGGCAGAGCTCAGCCACTGACACCGGTATTTGGGCCTGGTGGAACGCGTGGGGCACGGCGTCGGCCATCCCGCTCGGAGGCAGCGACTTTCACAGACCAGGGGAGGGTGTTTCGGTCGGCACGCCGACCACGTGGGTCGCCGCGGAGGAAGCATCGCCGGAGAGCATTCTCGAAGGCGTGAAGCGCGGCCGCACCTCCCTCAGCATGGGAGGCGCCCGCAACGGAGCCGTGCTCCTGCACGTGGGCGATGAGCTCATCGCCTACGACGCCGAAGGTGCGGTTTTCGGCGACATCACCGGCCGGAGGTGCATTATCACCAGCCCGCGGCAAACCCTGAAGGCCGACGGGAATGGCCCCTACCGATTGGAGACCGCCGACCGCAGTATCCTCGCGATCACTGCATAAGCCCGTTGCGGCGGAGCGTCTACGGCAGTGGTCCAAATTGCTTCGTAGCAGACGTTGGCGTATTCATGCGACAGCACGTTGCGGAGGTCGCGTAGATTCCGCCATGGAACGTTGGGATGCTCTTCTCGTACTTCGTCGGGAAGATTGTCTGCCGCTGTGTTTAGATCCACAAGAATAGACTTCATTGCCTCCCGGGCTTGCCAGTTCTGTTCCGCGAAGAAGGCGGTGCGGCCGCCGTCCACTATCTCTTGCGCCCAGCCCAACCGTTCACAGAGGGACGGCCTCGTCCAATATCCGGTTCATAATCGGGCTTGGTGGACCTGCGGTTACAACATCGACCTCGACGCCAAGCAGGGCGGTCATGTCCAAATGAAAGCCGGTCAGGTCGAATAAGGACGCGCCGGGTTCGAGATCAATGAGAAGATCGATATCGGAGTTCGGGGTATCTTCGCCTCGGACCGCGGATCCAAGACGCGCACCTTGGTCAAATGGTACTTTCGGGCCAACGCTACGGCTTCGTCTCTGTGCTCGAAGAGGATTTCTGAAGGGCGCCGGCGCAGCGCGCTCACAAGCTTCTGCACTTACTCGGGTCGGGGGACGCGGCGTCCCGCTTCGTGGGCTGAGATGTTTGGCTGGCTGATGCCAGAGAGCATTGGCAACGTTGTCTGGCTCATTCTCGCTCTATAGCGAAGTTCTCCGATGTCCACAGCCACAGTCAAATTATATCGCGCCAGTTATATCGCGGAGATATACCGAGGGGAACTTCTGCCGCCTGTCGAGCTGCCCGGGTGCTTTACCCGCAGCCGCAGGAACGCCGCACAATCAGCTCGGTGGGGAAGATCCGCAGGGTGGGGTTGTCATTGTGGCCACCACCGGTGACGGCCTCGACGGCGGCGGCCGCCATGGCCGCCAGCGGCTGGGCAACCGTGGTGAGCCCGGGCCAGGTGTATTCGGACTCGGGGGATCCGTCGAAGGACGCAATCGCTATGTCCTCGGGAATCCGGATGCCGCCCTCGTGTAGGGCGCGCAGCAGACCCGCGGCCTGGCTGTCGGAACTGGCGAAAACCGCGGTGGGCCGCTCATTGCCGGCGATCAGCCGTTTGCCCGCGGCATACCCACCCTCCCGCGTGAACGGCGCCCGCGCGATGGGCCCCGCGCGGAGTCCTTCCGTTGCCAAGGCGTCGAGCCAACCCAGCTCCCGGCCATCGGCCTTCTGTGTTCCGTTGGTGCCGATCACCAGCCCAATGTTGCGGTGCCCGTGCCAGATCAGGTGCTTCACGGCCTCCTGCGCGCCCTGCCGCAGGTCGACGCCGACGGCGGCAAAGCCGGGGGCTGCCTGGCCCTGATTCAGCAGCACCACGGGGATGTCAGCCGAAATAACATCGCTCAGATCCGGTTCGGAGGCCACGCTGGCCAGCAGGACGGCCGTGACCTGCCGGGACAGGAAGTTGCGCAGGTGCCGGCGCTCCTTGGACAGGGAACCGTCCGAGTTGGCCATCATCAGTGCAAAGCCCAGCCGGTCCGCGGCTTCCTCGACGGAGTGTGCCAGCTGAGCGAAGAGTGGATTGCTGTTTTCCGGAAGTATCAGCCCAAACGTTTCCGAGGAGCCGAGCTTCAGCGCGCGCGCAGCCGCGTTGGGCCGATAGCCCAGCACACGGATGGCCTCCAGTACGCGGGCCGCGGTGGCTGGTGCCACGTTCCTGGGACCGGAATTGACCACATAACTGACGACGGCGGCGCTCACCCCCGCGTAGCGCGCCACATCCGTGCGGGTGACGGCGGAACGCAGGGGTTGCACTGCCGGCTGGGTCATGGGGTAATGCTAGCGGCCGTGTGTGGGCACTAGATGAGTAATTCCAAGGGGTCGTCTCGGCGCGGCGTGGTGTTTTTGTTGGCAAAGGTGCCCAGAATCGGCGGTATCAAACCCAAACGCCGAACTTGGAGGCCCGCGTGGACGCCGATCTGGACACCCTTGCTACTGCATTGTATGTGAAAGCCGATGACCTGTTGAAGGCGTATCCGGAACGGGTTCCGCCTCGGC
>NZ_JADPVH010000067.1 GCF_026932795.1 Paenarthrobacter sp. Z7-10
ACCCGCGCCACAACGGCGATCGCCGAACTCTGCGAACAACTCACCAGCACCCAAACCCGATACCCCGACACCGAGCTCATCCTGCGCTACGCGGTCAAAAACCGTACCTGAGCCCACCCGTATTAACTCACCATGTCAGGAGCCCTGGAACACGCTGATGGTTGCAGCGTTGACTGCCAGCTGTTTCTTCGTTCAGCCACACGAGTCGTTCCTGCTTTTCGGCTGCATGGCGATCGCGGCCGGTCACGTCTTTGCTGAACTGGCGTCGGTCAACTACAACGCCATGCTGCTGCAGATTTCGACGCCGAAATCCATTGGCCGGATCAGTGGCTTCGGCTGGTCTGCTGGCTACCTCGGCGGCATTGTGGCGCTGCTGATCGTCTACTACGGCCTCATTGCGCCCAAGGTGGGACTTTTCGGCGTTACGTCCCAGGATGGGCTGACCTATCGGGTCGTGGCCTTGTTTTCGGCCGCCTGGATCATTATCTTTTCCCTTCCCGTGCTGTTCGCTGTGCCGGACAATCCTGGGGCCGACCGACAACCGCGGGCGGGTTTCGTGCACTCCTACGCCGAACTGTTCCGCACCATCCGGCGGCTGGCGAAGACCCAGCCGCACACCCTTTATTTTCTCCTCAGCAGCGCGGTCTTCCGGGACGGGCTTGCCGCAATTTTCACCTTCGGCGCAGTGATCGCGGTGGGGAGCTTCGGATTCGCCAAGGGCGATGTGCTGATCTTCGCCATTGCCGGCAACGTCGTGGCGGCGGCCGGGGCCATCTCGGCCGGGTTCCTCGATGACCGGCTCGGTCCTAAAAAAGTCATTGTGCTCTCGCTGGTCGGGCTGCTGGCCTCCGGCACTGTGCTGCTCTTTTCGCACGGAAAGACGGTGTTCTGGATCTTCGGACTGCTGCTGTGCCTGTTCGTGGGACCGGCGCAGTCCTCGGCCCGCACGTTCGTGGGGAGGCTGGCCCCGGCTGGTCAAGAGGGCGAGCTCTTTGGGCTTTATGCCACCACTGGCCGGGCTGCGTCCTTCCTGGCACCCGTGCTCTTCGGGGCTTTCATTGCGTTGTTCGGCGCACAGCGCTGGGGCATCATCGGCATTCTGGTGGTGCTGCTGGCCGGACTGCTCATGCTGCTGCCGGTCAAAGCACCCGAGCACCGCGCCGCGCGCTGACTCCGCAGGGCGTGGCCAGCCGGTGCGGCAGCAGCCGGGCACCGAACGGCGGGTCAGGAGCCGGGCACCGAACCGGACCGCGCCCCAAGTCCTCAGATGCGGGTGCGGTGGAAATTCTGGTGGGAGCGCGACGCCGTGGGCCCGCGCTGGCCCTGGTAGCGGCTGCCGTACTCCCCCGAGCCGTAGGGATGCTCCGCCGGCGAAGTGAGCCGAAAGAAGCACAACTGGCCGATTTTCATTCCCGGCCACAGTTTGATGGGCAGCGTGGCCACATTTGACAGCTCCAGCGTGACATGGCCGGAAAACCCCGGATCGATGAAGCCAGCAGTGGAGTGAGTCAACAGGCCCAGACGGCCAAGCGAGGATTTGCCCTCAAGCCGGGCTGCGACGTCGTCGGGCAATGTGACCATTTCGTAGGTGGACCCGAGAACAAACTCTCCGGGATGCAGGATGAACGGCTCGTCCGATACCACCTCCACCTGGCGGGTCAGCTCCGGCTGGTCCTCGGCGGGGTCGATATGGGCGTACTTGTGGTTGTCGAACAGTCTGAAATACCTGTCAATGCGCACGTCCACGCTGGAGGGCTGCACCATCGCAGGGTCGTAGGGCTCCAAGAGAATGCGCTTGGCGTCGATTTCGGCACGTATGTCGCGGTCGGAGATCAGCACCCTCTAAAAGTAGCGCATCCCATCAGGCCCGATCACCGGGGGCTTCGATTTCGGTGCGGACGGCGAAAAGCTCCGGGAAAAACGTCAGCTCCAGCGCGCGCTGCAGAAAACCTACACCGGACGAGCCGCCGGTTCCGGACTTCATGCCAATGGTGCGCAGGACGGTTTTCATGTGTCGGAACCGCCACAGCTGGAAGTTATCCTCCAGATCCACCAGTTCCTCGCAGGCCTCATAAAGGTCCCAGTGCTCACTGTGGTTTTCGTAGATGATCCGGAACAGCTGCACCAACTCCTCTGAAAAGACATGGGCCTGGCTGAAGTCGCGGTCCAGCAGCTCGGCAGGTACCGCAAATCCCCGCCGCGTCAGCAGGCGCAGGAACTCGTCATAGAGGCTGCTCTGCTGCAGGATCTCCGACAGCAATGCGTGCGCAGCCGGATCGGACGCGAAGACCTTGAGCATGCCGGCGTTCTTGTTGCCCAGCAGGAATTCCACTGCTCGGTACTGATAGGACTGGAATCCGGACGAGGATCCGAGATCACCGCGGAACTGGGCATATTCCGACGGTGTCAGCGTGGCCAGCACGGACCACTGTTCCGTCAGCGAGCGCTGGATGTGCTTCACCCGCGCAATTCCCTTCATCGCCACCCGAAGGTCATCGCCAATCAGGGCCGTCCGCACCGCACGCATCTCATGCAGGACCAGTTTCAGCCACAGTTCAGAGGTCTGATGCTGGATGATGAACAGCATTTCGTCATGATGCACCGGTCGGCTCACCGGATGCTGTGCGGAGAGCAGGTCATCGAGGGCCAAGTATGAGCCGTAGCTCATCTTGTGCCGAAAATCCGTTTCAATTCCGGATTCGATCTTCCGGGTGTTCTTCTTTACCGCCACCGTCAGCCTTCCGCCCCGCACCATTGCCGAATCCAAGCCTACGCCGCGGCGACGACTAAACTGGATGCATGGACATTGTGGAGACCCCGCTGCCGGGGATCGGAGTGCGCAGGGAGTTGATGTTGGCCACTGGCCGACGCGTCGGTGTGGTCACGCACCGGGACGGACGCGCCGAACTGATCCTGTCCCGGATGGATGATCCGGACGCTTGTGCCGCCTCGATTCCGCTCAGCGCAGAGGAATCGGCGGCCTTGGGTGGCCTGCTGGGTGCCACTCAGCTGATCGCGCAGCTCGCCGACGAGCATAAGGACCTTCCAGGGGTGAGCACTCAGCAGTTCTTCATCCAAAAGAGTTCACGTTTCGCGGGGCGGACGCTGGGGGAAACACAGATGCGCACCGTCAGCGGAGCCTCAATTGTTGCCCTCCTGCGCGAAGGCTCAGTAATTGCCTCACCACGTCCGGACCAGGAGTTGCGTGCAGGGGATTTGGCCGTCGTGGTCGGAACCGATGCCGGGCTTGCTGCAGCCGCAGACATCCTGCAGTCCCAGTAACGGAATACCGGCGGCCAATGAACCCAACAACACTTTCACTCATTCAACTCGGTATCGTTTTCTTCGCCCTGGGCGTCCTTGGCCGCCTGGCAGGCCTTATCGGCATGTCCCCGGTCCCACTGTATCTGCTCGGCGGGCTGGCCTTCGGCCATGGTGGGCTGATCGATCTGGCTGGCATCAACGACTTCGGTCATATCGCCAGCGAAATCGGTGTGATTTTGCTGCTGCTCATGCTCGGCCTGGAATACACCGCCAAGGAGCTGGTGACGGGCCTGAAACAATCTTGGCTGGCCGGCGTCGTCGATCTTGTCCTCAACATGCTCCCCGGCGCCGCGGTGGCGCTGCTGCTGGGCTGGGGACCGGTGGGTGCGCTGGTGATGGCGGGAGTTACGTACATTTCCTCCTCCGGAATCATTGCCAAGGTGCTGGGCGACCTGGGCCGGCTCGGCAACCGGGAAACACCCGTCATCCTTTCCATCCTGGTCATCGAGGACCTGGCCATGGCCGCTTATCTGCCAGTCCTTACCGCGGTCCTCTCCGGAGTCTCGCTGGTGGGCGGGCTGACCGCCGTCGGCATTGCGCTGGCCGTCATCACCGTAGTCCTGGTGCTGGCACTGCGATTCGGGCACCTGGTCTCCGCCGTAATCGACAGCCCCGACCGGGAGACATTCCTGCTCAAGCTGCTGGGAGCGGCCCTTTTGATCGCCGGTCTTGCCTCCGCCATGCAAGTCTCCGCGGCGGTCGGGGCGTTCCTGCTCGGCATCGCCATTTCCGGTGCCACTGCCCATAACGCCACCCGGGTCCTCGAACCGCTGCGGGACCTGTTTGCCGCCATGTTCTTTGTGGTCTTCGGCCTCAATACCGACCCCACGTCCATCCCCCCGGTCCTGGGGTATGCCCTGCTGCTGGCGCTGATTACCTCCGTCACCAAAATCGGCACCGGGTGGTGGGCGGCACGGCGGCAGGGCATCGGAAAGCTTGGCCGGGCCCGGACCGGCGCAGCCCTGATTGCCCGCGGTGAATTTTCCATAGTCATCGCCGGGCTGGCGCTGGCCTCCGGGGCTGTTCCCGGGGAATTGGCGGCCCTGGCCACCACCTACGTACTGATCATGGCCGTATTCGGTCCGGTCGCCGCCCGCTATGTTGAGCCCGTCGCCCTCCGGCTGCAGCGGCAAAAGCCGGCCGAGGTGCTCTGAGCGCGACAAAAGCGAACCTATCGCCAGCAGCGGAACGGAAACGGGAGGGGCAATGAACGGGTCATCGGCGCCGGAGCAACCGCTGGCGCGGCGGCTGGGAACAGCGGATGCCGTGTTTATCGGGCTGGGATCGATGATTGGCGCGGGTGTTTTCGCCGCGTTTACGCCTGCCGCCCAGTCCGCTGGGTCCGGATTGCTTATCGGCCTGGCCTTGGCGGCCGTGGTGGCGTACTGCAATGCGACCTCGTCAGCGCAATTGGCGGCGGTGTATCCCACCTCCGGCGGCACGTACATCTATGGCCGGGAACAACTGGGGCACTGGGCCGGATTTTTGGCCGGCTGGGGTTTCGTGATCGGCAAAACTGCCAGCTGCGCGGCCATGGCACTAACCTTTGCCGTCTATGCCGCACCGCAGGGATGGCAACGGCCGGTCGCCATTGCAGCGGTAATCGGACTGGCTGCCGTTAACTACCACGGCGTAACGCGGACGGCCCGGCTGACCCGAATCCTCGTCGTCGTCGTGCTGCTGGCACTGAGCGTGAGCGTCGCTGCTGGATGGGCCGGAGCACCCCCGGACACCGTGCATCCGCTGCTGCGGGACCTGTTCCACAGCAGCTGGTACTCAATCCTGCAATCCGCGGGTTTATTGTTCTTCGCCTTCGCCGGGTACGCCAGGATCGCCACGATGGGCGAGGAAGTCCGGAATCCGCAACGGACAATACCGCGGGCCATCCTGCTCGCCCTGGCCATCGCCGTCGCCGTCTACGCCGCAATCGCGGTCACGATCCTGAGCATACTAGGGCCAGCCGGCGTGGCCAGCACGCCCGTCCCCCTGGCCGCCGCCCTCGACGCTGGCAGTTGGAGCTGGGCGGCACCCGCAGTGCGGATCGGCGGCGCGGCGGCCTCGCTGGGTGCGCTGCTGGCCCTGATCGCAGGGATTGGCCGGACCAGCCTTGCGATGGCCCGCCACAACGATCTCCCGGCCTGGTTAGCAGCCGTACATCCCAAGTACAAAGTCCCGCACCGCGCCGAGACCATCCTCGCCGTCGTTATTTGCCTGCTTGTGCTCGCAGTGGACCTGCGCGCGGTCATCGGGTTCTCCTCGGCCGGCGTGCTGTTCTACTACCTGATCGCCAACCTCTCCGCGTTTACCCAACCCAAAGCCCACCGCCGCTATCCCAAAATCATTCAACTCCTTGGGGTCACCGGCTGCGCGGTCCTGGTGATCACCTTGCCGTGGACGTCCTTGCTGGCTGCCCTGGGGGTATTCGCCCTCGGCATTCTCTACCGCCGGTGGCGGCTGCGGGGGCATGCCGCGGATGGAGCCGGGGCCGGAGCTGAAGGCGAGGGGCCGGGACAGTACGGCCGGTAGTGGGCGGTCCCTGCCACGTCAAACGGCAGCGCCACTGTTCTGAGAAGGCGCCGGAGTGCGGTAAGGTAAATCTCGTTGTTTTAGCAGGGGTTATTGACCAGATTACTGGCCGGTCCCTCTGCGGGCGTAGCTCAATGGTAGAGCGCTAGCTTCCCAAGCTCGATACGCGGGTTCGATTCCCGTCGCCCGCTCCGCTCAAAGTCCGCAGGCCGACGACGGCGGAGTCTGGTACGGTCCGCACGCCCGACGGCGGCGCGGTTCAGGTCTCCACCGCTGCCGCAGTTCCTGCGGCCATGGCGGTCATTCCAGTAATGCGGCAACGAGGGCGTTGCCGATGAACCGACCGTAATCGGCGGCCGCCCAGCTGCGCTTAATAACGAGATCTTCGTAGAGGCCAGGGGCGGTGTACGCCCACATCACATCGGCAGCCTGAGCGGAACTGCGGTGCGGGGAGAGCAAATCGTGGTCGATCAAAGTGCGGGCATTATGCAGCATGCGCTGATAGCGGGAGGCCTCCACATCAGCCAGCAAAGCAGCCATATCTGTATCGCCGCCCGCGGCGGCATCGCGGATGAGCAGCATCACGGGCATCACCAGCGGCGCTACCTCCGCCACGAACACGCCGAACCGCTCCAGCACCGCCCGCCCCTCCACCGCTTCGGCCTGCGCCGCGTCCGAGCGCTGCTCGGCGCCGACCGCACCCTCGCCCAGCAGGCTGCGGCCGTGAATAGCCCGCACCAGGCCAGCTTTTCCGCCAAACGTCTTATATATGGTTTCGGCCGACGCACCCGCGCGGGCGGCAATGGCCGCGACAGTTGTTGGGCCATAGCCCTGCGCCAGGAACAGCTCACGGGCCGCGTGCAAAATCTGCTCCCGTGTCCTTTCGGCCCGAGCGCGCCGGGCACGCCCGTCGTAGGTCCGCTGACCGTTGACTGTCTCTGGCATCAGGCCTACACTCCTTATTAGATACAGCGTACTGTATCCAATAAGGCCGGGAGGCCATAATGGAACGAATCGCCCCGTCGTCGACCGATGCACTGAAGGTCGTTCAGCGCCTGCTGGAGTCGACAAATAGACACGATCCAGCTGCATTAGCGGGATGCTTCGCTGCGGATTATGTGAACGAAACCCCGCTCCACCCGGCACGCGGTTTCACCGGCCGGGAGCAGGTTCACAGCAACTGGGTGCAGATCTTCGCCGCCGTCCCCGACCTTGCGGCCCGGCTGCTGGCGACCGCCGTCGACGGGGACCGCATCTGGTCCGAATGGCAGATGGAAGGCGTTCGCCAGGATGGCAGCCAGCACGAACTGGCCGGGATTATCGTATTCACGGTCCGTGAGGACTGCATCACGGCGGCCCGTTTCTTCCTGGAGCCCGTGGACCACCGCAGCGGCACAGTTTCTGAAGCCGTGCGGCGTCAGCTCGAGGGGGCACCCAGGTCATGATCCTGATTGCGGGCGGCACCGGCACAGTGGGCCGCATTCTGGTTCCCATGCTGCTCTCGGATGGCCTGAAGGTGCGCGTGCTGACCCGCAGCCAAGACAGCGCGGCCAAACTACGCGCACTCGGGGTGGAGACGGTGCTGGGCGATGCAGGCAGGGACGGTGAGCTGCGGGACGCGGTCTCCGGCTGCGGCGCAATCGTCTCGGCCATGAGTGGCTTCGGTCCGACGTCGGGCAGCTCACCGGACGCCGTGGACCGCAGCGGCAACATCGCCCTGATGGACGCTGCCGCCGCGGCCGGGGTCAAGCGCTTCGTTCTCTTTTCCATCCGCGGAGCCGCGCCGGATTCCCCGCTGCCGCTGGCCCGCTGCAAGTTCGCGGCCGAGCAGCACCTAAAGAATTCCCCGCTGGCATGGACAATCCTCCGCCCCACCACCATCCTGGAGACGTTTGCGTCGGTGCTGCGGGACTCGTTGAATCAACGCGGAGCAGCTGTTATCTTCGGCCGCGGGGACCGGCCGATCAATTTCGTCTCCGCCGCCGACCTGGCTGCCGCGGCCCGTTTGGCCCTGCGCGACCCCGGGCTGATCAGCGCCGAGCTGGAACTTAAGGGACCCGAGAATCTGAGCCTCAACGAACTTGCCGAGCTGCTCATTGCCCAATGCGGCAGCGGACGCATGCTCCACCTGCCGCTGCCGATGCTGCGCGCCCTGGCGGCCTTGGCGACTGTCGCCGCTCCAGCCTGGGGACGGATGCTCCGCACAGCCGTGCTGATGTGCACGACGGACATGTCCTGCGACCTGGAGCCCGATTCCCATCCGGGGCTTAAATTGACGATGACGCCGGCAAGTCAAGCACTCGCGGCAGCGATCCCGTGAACTGCACGGGCTGCAGCACAACGCAGTGACCGCTCAGCGTGGCCGCTGCTGTCAGCCACCAGCCGTGGCCCGCGGCTATGGTCTCACCAAAACTCAAGCCGGCCGCAGGAAGAGCCCGTCCTGCTCAAGGGAACGCCGCAGGCTCTTCAGACCGTCACGGATCCGGCTTTTCACGGTTGGCAGTGGAACACCCAAGGTGGCCGCCACCTCCAGATAGGTTAATCCCCCGAAAAAGGCCAATTGAATGGCCTCGGCCTGCAGCGGTGACAGCGCGAGCAGCGACCGGGTTACGGCCTCGGACTCCAGAGTGGCGGTCATAGCCTCCGCCACATGGTCATGCGCAGTGACATGTGAACCGGCGCCGTAGCGCTGCTGGCGGTCCCTATAGGCCTGCTCGCGCCGGACCCGATCAATGGCCCGGCGGCGAGCTAAGGTCGTGAGCCAGCCGAGGGCGCTGCCCAGAGACGGATCGAATCGTTCCGCCGTGAGCCAGACCTGCAGAGAGACCTCCTGCGTGGTGTCCTGGCTCAGGTCGTGGTCGGCCAGGACACGCAGGACCAGGGCAAAAATACGTGCGCCGGTCCTGCGGAAGAGACGTTCAAAGGCATCGACGTCGCCGTCGGCAATCCGCAGCAACAGAGGACCCAACACGTCCTGATCCATGTCGACGGCGAGGATGGAGTGGCTTTCGGGCGGCACGACTGTCATCTAGGGACTTTCAAAGCAGAAGGGCGGACGAACCGCGGAGACCTGCATGGAATTCCCGATCGATGTAGAACGGTCGTTCCACTGCTTCCTTCACCCTATGGAACGATCGTTCTCAACGCAAGCACGACAGGTGCTCAAGTCGCTGACGCCGTCGCACCTCCCACAGCTCCCGCCCCTCCTCTCCTACCTCCCCCGCCCCCAAGTAAGTAGCAGCAGATGCACTCATTTCGCGTTTTGAGTGCATCAGCTGTTACTCAGTTGAGTCGGGGAGAGAACGGACGTCCGCAGCCATGGAAGAAGGGGTGGAACGGCGGACGTAAAATAGAGATATGCAGGAGTTGGAGACCCGTGAGCGCGTTATCAATACTGCCGTTGGGCTTTTTTATACGAAGGGCATTCAGGCCGTGGGGATGGATCTGCTGCGGGAAAGCGCCGGGGTGTCTCTTCGGACGCTGTACCGGCTGTTCCCCTCCAAGGACGCGATTGTCCTTGCCGTCCTGCGGCGAAGCCAGGTGATCTGGAACGAAAGCCTTGACGCCCGGGTCGTGCTCGCGGACACTCCCCGGGACAAACTGCTGGCCATCTACGATTACCTCGCCGACTGGTTTACCGACGACTCCTTCCGTGGCTGCTGTTTCATCAACAGCTTCGCGGAGGTAGGCCCGGCCAGTCCCGAGGTGGCGGCCATCGCGCGTGAGCACAAGGCCTCCTTCCAGGCCTATGTCGCCCACATTGCGGCGGAGGCCGGGTTCCCGGCGGAATTGGCTGCGCAGCTGGCCATTCTGGCCGAGGGTGCGTTGACCACCGCTGCCATCTCCGGCAGCGGTGAAGCGGCGGGGCAGGCGCGGCGTGCCGCCGAAGTGCTGATCGGGGCCTGCCTGCCGCCTCAGCCCATGGCGTCTGCGTAGAGGCCGCTCCGAGCAAGTGCCACTGCGTCGACACCTGGCATACACAGAGATGGTGCTGGCGGCAGGCACCGGCGGGACGGGCCGGCGGGGGAGGCACCGGCGGGACGTGGCCGGCGGGAGGCACCGGCGGGACGTGGCCGGCGGGAGGTGTAGGGTCAGATCCACGGAGCCACCGCGGTTCCGAATTTCCAGGGAGTGCAAATGGGCGACAAATCCCCCCGACACGCAGCATCCAAAAAGTCGGAAAAGTCCATCAAGGAAAAGCGCGCGGATAAAAGGTCCACCGAGGCAACCGCCGCCTCCGTGGAAAAAGCCGCCAAAACCAAGAAGAACTGAGCGCCCATGGCTTTGCTGACCCTGGGCATCCCGGCGACCACGCGCAAGAAAAACGAACGCCGGCTGCCTATCCACCCACTCCATTTTGAGCGAATAGACGACGATCTGCGGGCGTCGATTCTGCTGGAGAGTGGATACGGGGAACGGTTTGGGCTTTCCGACAGTCAGCTGGAGCCGCTCGTGGGCCGAATCTGTTCCCGGACGGAGCTCACGGCCGAGTCCGACATTGTGCTGCTGCCCAAGCCGCAGCCCGAGGACCTCGCCGAGCTGCGCGACGGCCAGATTCTCTGGGGCTGGCCGCACTGCGTCCAGGACCGGGCCATCACCCAGCTCGCGGTGGACAAGCGGCTGACCCTGATCGCGTTCGAAGCGATGAATCACTGGACCAGCGACGGCGGCTTCGGTCTGCATGTCTTCCACAAGAACAATGAACTGGCAGGATACAGCTCGGTGCTGCACGCCCTCCAGTTGATCGGTTCCACCGGCGATTACGGCCGCCGGTTGAGCGCCGTGGTAATTGGCTTCGGAGCCACCGCACGGGGGGCAGTCACCGCGCTGAACGCCCACGGCATCCACGACGTCCAGGTACTGACCAGCCGGGATGTCGCGGCCGTTGGCTCACCCATTCACTCGGCGCAAATCGTGCAGTTCGACCGCGACGACGCCTCGCCGCTGCTCAGCAGCGTCATCACCTCCGAGGGCCGCGTTCCCTTGGCCACCTTCCTGGCTGGCAGCGACATCGTGGTCAACTGCACCCTGCAGGATCCGAACGCTCCGCTGATGTACCTGCGCGAGGCTGACTTGGACGCCTTCCGCCCGGGCAGCCTGATCGTCGACGTCTCCTGTGATGAAGGTATGGGCTTCAGCTGGGCACGCCCGACGACGTTCACCGCACCGATGTTCGAGGTCGGGGACCACATCTCCTACTACGCCGTGGACCACAGCCCGTCCTACCTCTGGAACTCGGCCACCTGGGAAATCAGCGAGGGCCTGTTGCCCTTCCTGCGCACCGTAATGGACGGCCCGCAGGCCTGGGACCAGGAGTCAACCATCCGCCGTGCCATTGAGATCCGGGCCGGAGAAATCATCAATCCGAGCATTCTTGCTTTCCAGGGCCGCTCGCCGCAGTACCCACATCTGGCTCTGGCGGACGGCGGCCCGGCGCTACCTTAGCCAGCGGATTCCAGCTGAATACATGCATCCTGCCGGCTGCGCACTATCAGCACCGGCCGCCGTCGGCTCTTCAAATCCACCTTCAGGGTGAGCTGGCCCCGCCGTGCCAGCAATATCGCGATTATGGCTGCCGCCAATGCGGGCACAAGGCCCGCTATCAGAATGGCCCAGTGCGGACTTAGGTGCTCGGCCAGAGCGCCGATAAGTGGGCCGCCAATGGCTTGCCCGCCGATCTGCACCATAATGTACAGACTCATCACCCGGCCGCGGATCGCAACATTGGTCGAGGTTTGCACAAGCTGGTTCGCGCAGGTCAAAAAGGTCAGCGAGGCGAACCCTGCCATCACCATCACGGCGGAGAACAGGATCATGCTCGGTGCCGCTGAGCTCAGAGCCAGTAATGCTCCGTATGCCCCGGCTGCGCCGATGACCGTGCGCAGCCGCAGCACCGGGCGCCGGGTGGAACCAAGGGCGCCAATCAGTGCTCCGACGGCCACCAAGGTATTCAGCAGACCGTAGCCGCTTGCGCCGGTATGAAAAACGTCATTGGCATAGGCAGCCATCAGCACCGGCAGGCTCATTCCGAACACCGCAACGAACACGGTCATGAAGGCCGGCCAGAATATGGTGGCCTTCCGCAAGGCATAGTTCAGCCCCTCGCGCAGCTGTCCTTTGGATCGCGGCGCCGGGGCGGAGCGGACCAGCTCGCTGGACCGCAGGCTGCACAGTGTTCCCACAGTGCAGAAGCATGCGAACGAGTTAACGGCGAAGGCCCAGCCGCCGCCAACCGCGCTGATCAGGATGCCACTGACCGCGGGCCCAATCATGCCGCCAATCTGAAAGATGGAAGAGTTTAGGCTGATCGCATTGCGCAGGTTTACCGGCCCCACCAACTCGTTCACGAACACCTGGCGCGCCGGTTGGTCGATGACGGTGACCAGGCCCAGGACAAACGCGATGGCGTAGATCTGCCACACGGCCAGCGCCCCGGTCAGGGCGAGTACGGCCATCAGCGCTGCCAGCAAACCGGCCGCGCTCTGGCTGATCATCAGGATCCGGCGTTTGGAATAGCGGTCCGCTACCATCCCGCCCAACGGCATGAGCAGCAGCGAGGGGGTAAATTGCATCGCTACGGTAATGCCGACGGCGGTCACGCTGCCCGAGAGCTGCAGCACCAGCCAGTCCTGGGCGATGCGCTGCATCCACAGCGCGGTCATGGAGATCATATGGGCGCTGGCAAAGAGCCGGAAATTCCGCACCTTAAGCGAAACGAAAGTGTGCCGCCAGGGAGGACGTTCGGTGACAAGGGAAATGGGTGCGGTCAGAAGGGAGGATGCGGTCTGCATGGGTGGGGGTGCCACGAGTTAGTCCTGTGATTGTTTCCTGAGGGGGACTTAATCAACCGTAGCCAGCGGGCATCCATATCCAAAGGTTATGACGTCTATAACTAGCATTACAGAATGTAATATGAACCTATTGCAACAAATGCAGCAGATGCCAGGGTCAAAGGAGCTTAGGAATGTTTGACGCCGTGCAATTGCGCAGTTTTTTGGCAGTAGCGGACACGCACAGTTTCACCCGGGCCGGCGAACGGCTGGGGCTCAGCCAGCCGACGGTCAGTCAGCACGTGCGCAAACTGGAAGCCGCCGCCGGACGGCAGCTCGTGGCTCGGGACACCCGCGAGGTCCAACTAACGGACAACGGTGATGCGATGGCAGGTTTTGCCCGCACCATCCTGGCCGCAAACGAAAGTGCCACCCGCTACTTTTCCGGAGCCGCCATGCGGGGCCGGCTCCGTTTTGGTACTGCGGATGATTTGGCCATTACCGGCCTGCCAAGGATCCTGCGTGAGTTCCGGCAGCTGTATCCACAGATCATCCTCGAACTCACCGTCAGCCAGAGTGATCAGCTGCACCGCCGGCTGAAGGCCGGGGCACTGGACCTGGTTTTCGTCAAATGGGTCAGCGGAGCCTCGGAGGGCACCGTGGTCAAACACGACGATTTCTCCTGGGTTGGGCTGGAACAGACAATCTTGGAGCCCGGAGCCCCGGTGCCGCTGATCGCCTATCCCGCCCCCAGCATGAGCCGCAAGCTGGCCATCGATGCGCTGGAACAGGCTGGCCGGACCTGGCGCATCACCTGCACCACCAAGCAGATCAGCGGCGTTCTGGCCGCCGTCCGCGCCGGCATCGGCGTCGCCGTGATGCCCACTTCGCTGGTTCCGGAGGACCTGAAGGTCATTACGCGTCGTTTCAGCCTGCCACCGGTGGGTGATGTCGACTTCACCCTGATCCGCAATCCGCTGGCCAATACCGGCGTGGTGGACGCCCTGACCCAAGCAATCATGGGGCGCCGGTTGACTCCGCACAGCCGCCAGCCGTGAGCCCCGCCACCGCACTCCCGCGCCAATCCGGGGCGCGCCGTCGTCGTACTCCTCATCCCAGGAGACCCGGGCCACAGACCGAAGATGTTGCCGCGCGGTAGACTTGACGCGTTATGAACAGAACGATGTTTAAGTCCAAAATTCACCGCGCGACCGTCACCCACGCGGACCTGCACTACGTCGGCTCGGTCACTGTGGATCAGGATCTACTCGACGCGGCCGATATTCTGCCCGGCGAATTGGTCTCGATCGTGGACGTCACCAACGGTGCCCGGCTGGAGACGTACACCATCTCGGGCGAGCGGGGATCCGGTGTCTTGGGCATCAACGGCCCGGCGGCGCATCTGGTGCGCGAGGGCGACGTCGTCATCCTGATCACCTACGCGCAGATGTCGACGGCGGAAGCCCGCGACTATGTGCCAACCGTTGTGCATGTCGCCGCGGACAACAGCATTATCTCGCTGGGCACCGATCCGGCCGAGGCCCTCACGCCCGGACTGCTGCGTCCGCCGCTGGCCGCGGTCCGCTGACAACCCGCTGCCCTTCGGCTTCGCCACGCCGGCGCCGCTGGCTCGCCAAACCCGTGCTTTCCCTTCGCGGCTCTATGGCTTGAGCACGATGCGGATCGGGTTGCCGTCCTTCGCGGCGAGCATCCGCACCGCTTCGGCCGCCTCAGCCAGCGGCATCACCTTGCTAACCGAGCGCGAAAACTCGATCTGGCCCAGCTCGTAGAGCGACACCAGGTCCGTCACATCGACAGGCGCCGATCCGTAGTGTCCCAGGAGCTGCTGGCGCAGGTAGCTGAAGAGCGTGCCGTTGCTGACATGCAGCGGCTGATCGGCCAGCCCCACGAGCACGAGTTTACCGCCAACACCGAGGGACAGCGCGGCCTGTTCCCGCACGGCGGGCACTCCCGCGAAGTCGAAAGCGGTGCTCAGTCCGCGCCCACGGGTCGCCGCGCTCATCGCCGCGGCGAAGCCAGGGTCAGCCGGGTCGAGGGCGACGTCGGCGCCAAAGTTGAGCGCGCGGGCGCGTGCCGCCTCGAGCGGGTCGACGGCGATGATGGGGGCTGCGCCAATCAGCCGCAGCAGCTGCACGGCATGGGCACCGAGGCCGCCAATACCCCAGACTCCCGCTGCCTTACCCGGCTGCGCCTTGGCCGTGCTGACAATGGCCGACCAGGGTGTGGAGACCGCATCCGGAATGAAGCAGGCCTGCTCGAACGGCAGTGCATCCGGAAGAGGCACGACGGTATCTGCCGCTGCCACAGCGAACTCAGCCCAGCCGCCGTCGTAATCAACACCGCGGGTGAGGACCGTCCCGCCACGCTCCTCACCGGCCTGCAGCAGGACGCGCTGGCCCACCCGCAGCCCTGCGACGCCGTCGCCGATCTGGTCGATGACACCGGCGACCTCATGCCCGAGCGTGACGCTGTCGCCGCGAAGGTATGGCGGTTTGAGCATGCCTTCGATGAGGTGGACGTCGGAAAGGCAGACACCGGCAGCGGCGACCGCGAGGCGGACCTGGCCCGGTCCCGCATCGGGGGTTGGCACCTCCTCGACGCGAAAAGTTGTGGTGGCGACATTCAATCTGCCTGCGAGCATGTCTCTTCCTTAGGTCTTGCGGTCAGGAGGGTCGGGGGATTCATGGTCGGGGTTCGATGCGAGCGACGTCGGATGGCACGGGGCGAATGGATCCAGCCCGATGGGCCGGTCGGATTGTTGCGGCGGCAGCTATCATGGGACCGCGGCGGCATTGCCGTAGATGCTCGAAAGCCAGATATGCAAGAGCATGTCGACGGTCGTCTCAACCGTGTCGGGAAGACCTGATTCCCGTCGAGCCGGTTCCGTCACTTCTGGGTCCGCCCGGGACGGTGGCGTCGCTGAATCCGTCAACGCTGCCAGAATGACGCGCTCGTTCAACAGGTTCAGCACAGCGGCCAGGCGCTGCGGCGGCGGTCCCGCGGGTGCAGCGCCGCTGTCACGCTCGGCTTGGATGGCCCGCGCTGTCGCATCGGTCCATCGCTCGGTCAGGGTTGCCCATTCAGCGGCGAGTTCGGGCTCCGTGGAGCGTGCCGCGGCAGCGGCGATCGAGACTCCCCGGTGTGCTGCGAACGTTTCGGCGAAGGCCTGGATCGCCCGTCGCCAGGCAGCCGACGGCGAGGTGTCCAGATCGTCGAAGACATCGGCCGAGCGCCGCTCGGCGGTGTGCGCAACGTCGTCGAGCAGTGCCAACAGCACCGCCTGCTTGGACGCGAAGTAGAAGTAGAACGTGGGCCGCGAAAGGCCTGCTCCCCGGGCAAGTTCATCCACGGTGACCTCAGCGAAGTCCTTTTCGTCGAGTAGACGCTCCATAGCGACGAGGATCGCCCGCTGCCGTTCATCCCCGGATATACGGGCTGACCGGCGGCCGCGATTTGGTGCGCCCGGGCCCTTGGTTGCTTCCACAGCGCCAGCATAACACTGGGTCAACAGCGCGTTGACGGAATCAACGCAGTGTTCATAGACTGGCCTGAACGCACCGATGAGCATTCCCGGAAGGGCCAAGGAGAATCATGCCAGCCGAACACCTCGACGTCCTGATCGTGGGCGCTGGCCTCTCCGGCATCGGCGCCGCCTGCCGACTGACCACGGGATTTCCGTCGAAATCGATCGCGATCCTTGAGGCCCGGGAGGTAAGCGGCGGCACCTGGGATCTCTTCCGCTACCCCGGCGTCCGCTCGGACAGCGATATGTTCACGCTCGGCTACTCGTTCCGGCCCTGGTCGACATCGACGTCGATTGCTCCGGGGGCCTCGATCCTGGAGTATGTGCGCGGGACCGCGGCCGAATACGGCATTGACCGCAGGATTCGCTACCGTCACCGAGTGGTCAGCGCCGACTGGTCCTCGCACGACGCCCGCTGGACAGTCGAGGTCGACCGGGGCGAGGAAGAGAACATTTTCCTGACCTGCTCGTTCCTTTTCATCTGCGCCGGCTACTACAGCTACGACCGGGGGTACAGCCCCGACTTCCCGGGCCAAGATGACTTCGAGGGCCAGATCATCCACCCACAGCGCTGGCCGAGCGACTTTGACGCGACGGGTAAGCGCATCGTCGTCGTCGGCAGCGGGGCCACGGCCGTCACGCTCGTACCATCGCTGGCGGAAACTGCCGAGCACGTGACCATGCTGCAGCGCTCCCCCACCTATATCGCGGTTCTTCCCGCCAACGACGACGGCTTCGACAAGCTCATCGCCCGGCGCGTGCCCAGACGGGCGGCCGCCGTCGTGTCGAGATGGAAGGGCATCTACCGGTCCATGCTCAGCTACCAGATCAGCCGGCGGGCCCCCGCGCGGATGAAGGGCATTCTCCGGCACCAGGCCGAAAGGCGGCTGCCCCCGGGCTACGACGTGGACAAGCATTTTCAGCCAAAGTACAACCCGTGGGACGAAAGGCTCTGCATCGTGCCGAACGGGGACCTCTTCAAAGCCATCCGGGCCGGCCGCGCCGACATCGCCACAGACATCATCGACACGTTCACACCAGGCGGCATACGGCTGGCGGGCGGCGGGGAACTCGCAGCCGATGTCATCATCACCGCCACCGGGCTCAACCTGATGCTTTTCGGCGGCATGCGGCTCAGCCTGGACGGGGCACCGATCGACCCATCGAAGCGGGTCACCTACAAGGGCATGATGCTGGACGGCGTCCCCAATCTAGCCTTCGCCATCGGCTACACCAACGCCTCCTGGACGCTCAAGATAGACCTCGTCGTTCACTTCGTGGCCAGGATCCTGCGCCAACTCAAGCGCAGTCGCCAGACGACCGTGATGCCGGTGGCCCCCGCCGACATGGGTGAGCTCAAGCCGCTGATCGAGCTGAGCTCCGGCTATATCCGCCGGGGCATCAGCCAGATGCCGAAACAGGGGGCCCGCGCCCCTTGGCGGCTGCACCAGAACTATCCCAAGGACGTGCGAATGTTCCGGCTCGGCTTCCTGCGCGGCGACGGTTTGCACTTCAGCGGTAAGTCCCCGGCGGCCCGATCCGCGAGGCCGCCGCGGGTCGTGGCGCCGTGACCGCATCCTTCTTGCTCCCCCCGCCGCGCACCATCACCGTAGCCGGGGCTGCGGTGAGCTATCGTGACACTGGTTCGGGCAGCCCGGTACTGCTGCTGCACGGCATCGGCCGCAGCCTTGCCGACTGGAACGAACAGCACCGGCTGCTCAGTACCGCTCATCGGGTGATCAGCGTCGACCTCCCGGGGTTCGGCGATTCACAGCCGCTGCGGGAACGACACACCCTGGACGCCTTGGCAGCATGGGTGCAGGGATTTCTTGAGGTCCTCACGGAAGACACAGCACCGCTGGACTCCATCGACGTGGTCGGCAACTCCCTCGGCGGCGCCGTTGCGATGCGGCTCTCGGTGCTCAAACCAGCCAGGGTGCGCCGGCTCGTGCTGATCAACAGCGCCGGATTCGGCGCAACTGTCACGCAGGCGTTGCGCCTGATCGCGCTGCCTGTGGTGGGCAGGATCCTGCTGCGCCCATCCGAGAAGACCGCTTACCAGACGGAACGCGCCCTCTTCGTAGACCGGTCCTTTGTCTCCCGCGAGCGCATTGACGCCAGTCTTGCCCGCGGTTCAGGCAAGGGCGTCATGCGCGCCTTCCGCGAGGTGGCGCACGACCTCGGAACCTTCAAGGGAATCCGGCCCGAGTGGCGCTCCCAACTGCTGGCGGACATGGCGACGGCGAACAAGCCAACGCTGATCCTGTGGGGCGATTCAGACCTGATCCTGCCTGCCGAACACCTCGAGGAGGCGCGCCGTCTGCTGCCCGGCGCGTCGACGCACCTCTTTGACAAGACGGGGCACATGCCGCACCTCGAGCGGGCAGCCGAGACGGCGGACCTGATCTTGCAATTCCTGGCCTGAAGCGGCACAGCACCCCTAGATGAGTAATTCCAAGGGGTCGTCTCGGCGCGGCGTGGTGTTTTTGTAGGCAAAGGTGCCCAGAATCGGCGGTATCAAACCCAAACGCCGAACTTGGAGGCCCGCGTGGACGCCGATCTGGACACCCTTGCTACTGCATTGTA
>NZ_JADPVH010000068.1 GCF_026932795.1 Paenarthrobacter sp. Z7-10
ACTAACAGCAGATGCACTCAAAACCGCTTTTGAGTGCATCTGCTGTTAGTCAGTTGGTAGGAGCGCGAGAATCTGTGGATAACGTTTCCAGCCTTCGTCGCGACGGGCATTGGGTCACGCGGTCCGGTCGACGGCGGCAAGAATGACCGCGCCGAGCTCGGCCGGTCGGGTGAACTGCGGCCAATGACCAGTGGGCAGGTCCACAAACTCGACGTCACGGATACGGCCGAGTTCGGCCACGTAAGGGTGCCCGTCCCGCATCCACTCCTGCAACTGGGACGCTGGGAATTCGCAGGCGATCACCGTGGCCGGGACCTCGAAACGGCACTCGTCATGGAGGTGCTGTCGATCGGAGGTGACAGCGCGCGGTTCCGGGACGGCGCGGGCGCGGAATGCCCGCCGCATTTCATCGTCCAGGTCCACGAGGTCGGCGTCGTCGAAGTCGTTCCACGGCGGCAGTGCCACGTCGTCGCCGTCGGCCGGCAGTTCGTCATTGATGACACCGCCCTCGCCCAGCGGCCCGCTGTCCACATAGATGGCCCGCGCCACATGCTCCGGACGCGAATCGACAGCACCGTGGATGATGGCGCCACCGCCGGAGTGACCGACCAGCACCACCGGTTGACCGAGGGAATCCATCACCGCCAGGACCGCGTCGATGTGGTCCCGGAGCCCTATCCCGGCCCGTGGCGCACCTCCGGCCTCCAGCCCGGGAAGTGTCAGCGGGTGAACCGTGTGCCCTGCTGCAACAAGGGGGGAGTGACCTCCGACCACGATGAAGCATCCAGCCAGAATCCGGGAACCAAAATGATATCCATGGCGAGACATTATCCCGCCCTGCTCGTCCCTGCAATCGAGGCGCGATGGCGCTGGACGCAAGTGGCGACGCCGGTGAAGGCCGCCTCCCTCGACCCCCTGAGCTGGGTAGCAGCAGATGCACTCAAAACCGCTTTTGAGTGCATCTGCTGTTACTCAGGTAAGAGCAACCCTACAATCTGTGGATAACCTCGGCATGGCTTGGCGAACATTGTCATGATTGGCGCATGCGACCCAGCGTTCCCCTCCCCGAGCCTTGGGGAGCAAGCCCTTTTACCGTCGCGGACGCGCTGTCCGCCGGAGTCAGTTACAGCCGTCTGCGGAATCGCGGCCTGGCCTGTCCGAGCCGCGGGGTCAGGAGTCCCGCTGGCGCTGCCGGCGACGACGGCAGCGGCGTTGGCACGGGCGACACTGCAGCTGGAGCGGCACAGCTGGCAAAACCGCTCTCGCGGGTGACCGGCCGATCGGCGGCTTCCCATGCAACGGCGTGGAAAATATGGGCATATCCGGGATACCTGCCCGGCGGCGATGACCCGCGCACGCACCTTTCCCGTGCAGCGGGGCTGGCCATTCCACGCCGTCGGGACGTGGTTGGCCACAAGACGCAGCTCTTCGACGACGAGGTTTGCTGCGTTGATGGCTTGTGGATCACTTCACGGGTGCGCACCTGGTTGGATATTTCCAGGCGCATGAGCGTGGACGAACTCACCGTTGTCGCGGATCATCTGCTCCGAATTCCGCGGCCAGGCTTTGAAGGCCGCTCAAAACCTTACGCGACCATGGCAGATCTTGCGGCCATATTGGATCGGCACAAGGGAACGCCGGGAATTCAGAAGGCACGGCTTGCCCTCGAGCAGGCTCGCGTCGGATCGGACTCCGCCCCCGAAACCCGCCTGCGTCTGGCCATTGGCAGAGCTGGCCTGCCGGATCCCCTGCTCAATGAGGTTGTTGATTTGGGAATAGGAGTTACGCGGCAACCGGACTTTTCATTCCCCGAATATCGGGTGGCTGCGGAATACGAAGGCGACACACACTCTCTGCCGGCGCAGGTCGTTCGGGATATCAGCCGCGAGGAGGACTTTATCCGCGCAGGCTGGCTGCAGTTGAGAATATCCAAACGGCACATGAGCGAGGACGCCAAGCCTGCCGTTGCCAAGATCCGCAACGCGCTGCTGTCCTGCGGCTGGTCGCCATCCCGCACGAACCGAGTAACAGCAGATGCGCTCATTTGGCGTTTTGAGTGCGTCTGCTGCTACCTACTTGGGAGGGGTGGGAACAATTGTGGGCCGCCACCGGTTGACCTGTACATTAGATGCAAACGCATCTAGATTTAGGACAGTAGACCAGTCCAGGATTCAGGACAGCGGACCTGTCAGGCTCGAGAGGAGCGGTCATGCAGATTGGCATTTTCACGGTGGGCGACGTTACCACCGACCCGACGAATCACAGCACCCCCACCGAACATGAGCGCATCAAGGCCATGACCACCATTGCCAAACATGCCGAAGAAGTGGGGATGGACGTTTTCGCCACCGGGGAACATCACAACCCACCCTTCGTCCCCAGCTCCCCCACCACCATGCTCGGTTACATCGCCGCGCAGACCGAGCGGATTATCCTCTCCACCTCCACCACACTGATCACGACAAACGATCCGGTGAAGATCGCCGAGGATTTCGCCATGCTCCAGCATGTGGCGGAGGGACGTGTGGACCTGATGCTCGGCCGCGGCAACACTGCTCCGGTCTATCCCTGGTTCGGCCGGAAGATGCAGGACAGCGTGGAGCTGTCGGTGGAGAATTACTCGCTGCTGCGCCAGCTCTGGGATCAGGAGGTGGTGGATTGGGAAGGCAAGTTCCGCACTCCGCTGCATGGCTTCACGTCCACGCCTCGCCCGCTCGACGGCGTTGCCCCCTTCGTTTGGCATGGTTCCATCCGCACGCCGCAGATAGCCGAAATCGCGGCATACTTCGGCGACGGCTTCTTCGCCAACAACATCTTCTGGCCCAAGGAGCACTACCAGCAGCTGATCAGCCTCTACCGCGAGCGCTATGAACACTATGGCCACGGCCAGGCGGACCAGGCGATTGTTGGGCTCGGCGGCCAGTTCTTCATCCGACCGAAATCCGAGGACGCAGTCCGTGATTTCCGGCCGTACTTTGACGATGCACCGGTGTATGGGCACGGGCCCTCTTTGGAGGACTTCACCTCCCAGACACCGCTGACTGTTGGCAGCCCTCAGGAGTTGATTGAGAAGACGCTGACATTCCGCGAGTTCTTTGGTGACTACCAGCGCCAGCTGTTCCTGATTGACCATGCTGGGCTGCCGCTGAAGACGGTCCTGGAACAGCTGGATCTGTTCGGTTCCGACGTCCTGCCCACACTGCGGAAAGAATTCGCTGCCCGCAAGCCGGCGCACGTGCCAGACGGTCCCACCTTCGCCTCCCGCAAGGCTGCCCGGCAGCTCGAGGCCGCAGTTCAGGAAGGGCGATGAGCCGCACGACTGAGCACCGCCGTATGGCTGCCGCGGCCTGGGAATCACTGTTCCGGGCGCAGGTGGCCGTGATCCGGAATTTGCAGGCGGATCCGGCATTCAAGCGCGTCAACATGCGTGAGTACGATGTGTTATTCAACCTTTCGCGCTGCCCCAGCGGCTGGCTGCGGCTTAATGAACTCAACGACCACGTCCTGCTCTCCCAGCCCAGCATCTCCCGGATGGTGGACCGGCTGGAGCGGCAGGGGTTGGTGCAGCGCCGGAGCGTGGAGCTGGACCGCCGTGGCGTGCTGATAGGGCTGACCGAGGCGGGAAGGACCCTGCAGCGCGAAATCGGCCGCGAACATGCCCGGGATATTGACAGACTGGTGGGCGCCGGCCTCTCGGGGGAGGAACTCCAGACCTTGAAAGTCCTCACCGATAAACTCCGCGCATCGATTCAGGGCAGCCCGGCAGTCAGGACGCGGAACAGCACGGTAGGCAGCAATGCAGACAACAAACACGACAGCACAGTAGGCAGCAATGCAGACAACAAACACGACAGCACACCGGACAGCGGTCCAGACGCTGCCCCACCCTGCGGGGCAAAGGCCTCAGCGTGAACGGATTTCGAGCCGACACCATGGCGGACCAGACGGGGCGCAAGGTACTGATTACCGGTGCGAACAGCGGTCTGGGATTCCAAGCCAGCCTGGCGTTCGCGCGCAAGGGTGCCGACGTTACGCTCGCCTGCCGGAACGTCGATCGCGGCGGGGCGGCCTTGGCCGCCATCGTCGAGGCCACCGGAACAACCAACTGCCGGGTCCTGGAGCTTGACCTGGGCAGCCTGGAATCAATCCGACGCTTCGCCGCGGGTTGGACGGGACCGCTGGATGTGATGGTCAACAATGCGGGGTTGATGGCCACGCTGAGGGCGACGACGACGGACGGCTTTGAGCAGCAGCTGGGGATCAATCACCTGGGCCATTTCGCCCTGAACGGTCTGCTGCTTCCGGCGCTGCGTGAAGCGCAGGCCGCCCGGGTCGTCGTCGTTTCCAGCATTGCGCACAAACGCGGCATGATTAATTTCGATGATCTGATGAGTCAGAGCAAGTACCGCCGATGGCGTGCCTACTGCCAAAGCAAGATCGCGAATCTGTATTTCGCGATGGAATTTGCCCGCCGACTTGAAGTCCGCGGCGAGCAGATCGTGGTTGCGGCCGCGCATCCGGGGTTGGCGAACACCCGGTTGTCGGCCAACATGGGCCGTGATCCAATGGCTCGCCTGACCAACGCCTTCATGACGCTAATGGCCCAGCCGGAACAGGCGGGCGTGCTTCCGGTCCTATACGCCGCCACCGCGGCGGATGTGCAGGGCGGCGAATTCTTCGGTCCCAATGGCCCGGGTGAGTCGCGCGGCGAGGTGGCCATGGTGGCGCCGGCCGCCCGAGTAGCCGACCTTGCTGTAGCGGACCGGCTTTGGCAGGTCAGCGAACAGCTCACCGAGGTGACCTTCCCCAACCTGCCCACGCTCGTGTCGAACTGAAGCGCTCCGGCCCGCGCTCGTGTGGAACTGAAGCGCTCCTGCCCACGCTCGTGTCGAACTGAAGCGCTCCTCCTCATCCCGCCGTCGTCGTCCTTCCAACCCGCACGTGATCACTGACCGAAGCCGGACAATTAATCCCATCCCTCCCAACTGAGTGACAGCAGATGCACTCAAAACGCCGAATGAGTGCATCTGCTGCCACCTACTTGGGGGCGGCGGGGCAGGGGTGGCGGGGCAGGGGTGGTGGGGCAGGGGTGGCGAGTTGGGGGTGGCGGGGCGGGGGTGGCTACTGGGTGACTTTCAGCGAGGTGATCATCCGGCGCAAATTGGTAAACTCCTTGCCCTTCATGTATTTCTGGGCTTGGGCAATGGTGCTGAAGGCCTGCACGCCGGCGGGGGGATCATCCAGGCTGCTGAGCTGCAGGACATCGCCAAACATGTAGGTGCCGGTCGCACGGCTGCTGACCACGTTGTAGATCCGGCAAGCCTGTGAGTCTGCGCCAGCGGCATGGTCGGTAATACCGTAGGAGCCCTAGAACTTATTGGTCCCCTGCAGCAGCCGGTAGACGAAGCGCGGTGGCACCGACTGCACGTCGCCTCCCTCCGATGGCAGCTTCATCGGCACGCTGGCCAACACGGTGTAGGGCCGGGCGTTGGCTGGCGGGCAGGCTCCTCCCAGGCCCTGAATTCCGCTCCGAAAAGTCGCCACCAGGCGGCCCGAAGGCTCCCGGACATTGACTCCAATAGCGCCCGCCGCAGATCCCGGGCGGGGAGTGGCCTGCTGGGTAATCCACTGCGCCGGCAGCTCGAAGCTGATCTTGTGGGCGGGATCGGTGTAGATTTTCCAGCCCGGTCCGGCGGTGGCCCCCGCTGTGGCAACACCGGTGCCGGCCGCCGCTCCGGTGGCGGCCGCCGTCGTCGTCGTCGGTGAGGCAGGCGATACCGAGCCGCCCGCCGTGCACGCGGAAAGCGCAACAGCGAGAATGCCGGCACCGGTGGCCAGGATCAGTGGCCCAAAGAACCGAATCCCATAGCCTGACAGCGTTGCCATGTCTCCTCCAGCGTTCAGCCGCCCCACCCGGAATGAATAAGTTAGGCCACAGCTTAGCCTGACCATGCGGAATTTCGGGGCCCGAATTCCCGCCGCACTCCTGCGGGTGCCCAACGGAACGTGTTCTGGGTCGCATCTGCCATCCTTTGGCATTGCCGCCGCGAATGGTTTATCGAGACAAGGAGCCATGATGACCTCACCAGCCACGCCGGAGCCGGGGCCTGATCCCCTGACGGCTTCAGACCTGCACCGGCGCATGTTTCCGACGCCGTTGGGAGAGGTCGCTGTTCGGCTCTCCGCCGCGGCGTCCAGCATGACGGACAAGGGATCGAGCACCGCCACTGTCTACCTGCACGGAGCTGCGGGATCCTGGACGACCTTCATACCGCTGCTGGCGGCGCAGACTGCTACGGCCCAGCGGCATACCGTGCTGCTGGACCTGCCGGGCTGGGGCGAATCGGCCCAAGGATTCGACGCCTCGGAGTTGAGCCTGCCGGCCATGGCGGCAGCGGTTACCGATATTCTCCGCGCGCTGGGCTATCGGAGGTGGAATCTGGTGGGCCATTCGATGGGTGGCTTCCTGGCGCTGCACATGGCGGCGACGGACCCGCAGCACACCGCCGGTGTTGTCGTCATCTCAGCCACCACCTTCGGCGTTGCCCAGTCAGCACGGGAGCCGGTGCGCGGGCTATTTCGTTTCCCTGCCTTCACGGGCATGCTCCTGGTGATGCGGGCCATGGCTGCGCTGGGCCGGCCGGGGCAGGCGCTGGTCCGGTCAATAGGGCGGACGTCGCTGATGCGGTTGCTGATGGCTCCCTTCTTTGCGATGCCCGCCGCCGTCTCCGCCGAAGTGCTCCGAAATCTGGGAAGCGACGCGCGACCGGCCGCCTTCGCTGCGGCCGCGCGGATCTCGGCACACTACGACTTCGGCGGTTGGCGCGGCATCCGGTGCCCGGTCCTGGCCATCCGCGGCGACAATGACGTTTTCACACCGGCATCAGATCTGGATCGGCTCACCGGGCTGGTGCCGCATGCCACCGGGCTGACGATTCCTGGCTGCGGCCACTTTGCGAACATCGAAAAGCCGGCAGCACTCAATGAGCTGCTCACCCACGCCCTGCACGCGGCGGATCATGAGGGCACACAGCTGCTCTGATCTGAGTCATAGGCTGGGAGAGGCATAGGGTGGGACTATGGACAGTCATTCCGAAGCCGGACACAGTGCCGTTGCCGTGACCGACTGGCGCATCCAGACGTTCGCCCTCTACGCCGAAGTGCGCGAGCTGGCGCTGTTGAACCCGTCCGCGGCACACCGGCTCTGGCGCCAACGCCGGAACGCCATGTTCCGGGAACATCCCGCCTCCGCTTTGGATGACGCCAAGAAGAGTTCCTTCACGGCCCTCCCGGTTCGGGAGTACGATCCGGATTTCCGCTGGACGTGCGAGCTGACTGACATCGGTGCAGGCGCCCGGATGACCTTCCAAACGGGCACGGACGGCGAAGTTCCCTTTCTTAGGCTGGGCAGCTTCGATGTGCCGGATGTTGGGCTGCTTGCCGTCTGGAAGCTGGAAAGCTACGGCGGCGGGATATTCCTCCCTTTCCGGGATTCGACGGCGGGCCGGCCAGACGGCGCTTACGGCGCGGGCCGCTACCTTCTGGACACCATTAAGGGCGCACACCTGGGGCAGGTGGGACGCAGCTTCGTGCTCGACTTCAACTTCGCGTACAACCCCTCTTGCGCCTACAACGAGGCTTGGGCTTGTCCTCTGCCGGGCAAGGACAACCGCGTTGAGGCCGCCATTCCCGTCGGCGAACAGTACCTCCCGGAGCTCGCAACCTGACTTCGCCGGACCAATGGGGTTTCAGCGGCGGAGAACCGGACGTTGCCCGATTCCGTGACCGCCCCGGTCCATTTCGCATCTTCCTTGTCCACAGCTAATTCCCAGCTGGATTTTGGCCACGGCCCGGTTAGATGAAAGAGTGTTAGGGATATGGCGATGAACGCTCGGGCCGAGTCTTTGAGGGGACACCCCCAGCAGGCTCCTGATATGTCGGGAGTTTCCGCGGGGCGCCTTGCCCCAGGAATCAAGACCCAAATCGGCAGTTTCCTGGCGGTCGGAGCGGTCTGCACCGCCGCTTCAGTGGCTCTCTTCGCTGTGCTGCGGCCGGCACTCGGCGTGCAATGGGCCAACACCATTTCGCTGGTGGCCACCTCAATTCTGAACACGGAACTCAATCGTCGGCACAGCTTTGGCATCAAGGAACGACGGCACTGGTTTCGGGACCACCGGCGCGGGCTGTGGGTCATGCTCCTTGCCCTGGGTCTGACCAGCGGAAGTCTGTGGATCCTGCATGCTGCTCTGCCACAGGCATCTGTCTTTGAAGAACTGCTGACCATTACCGCAGCGAACGTCCTCGCTGCAGCGACCCGTTTCACGCTGCTTCGCTATTGGATTTTCCGCCGGATCCGCAGCCGGTAGCAGGATCCGCAGCAGACCGTTGCCCGCCGCCGTGCACCGTTGCGCGCACGCGCCCACCGCGCACCGTGGCGCCCAGCCAGCCCTCCGCCTTAGCTTCTCTGCAGCCGGCCCAACTCGGTGACGGATTCGACGACGGCGTCCGCCGCGTCCTTGAGCATGGCCTCCGTCACGGAGGTACCAAAGCTGAATCGAACGGCTGTCTGGGCAAGTTCGCCCGCAATCCCGATCGCTGTGAGCACCGCCGAGGGATCATCGGATCCAGCCGCGCAGGCCGAACCGCTCGAGCACAGGACGGACCGCCGTTCCAGCTCCAGCAGCACGGATTCTCCACTGGTTCCGGGAAAACAGAACGAGGCCACCGACGGCAGCCTTCGTGTGCGGTGTCCGGTGAGCTGCGCGCCCGGTATCCGATCCAGCACCTCGGCAATGAATCCGTCCCGGAGCGCCGTAACCCTTTCCGCGGCGGTGGCACGCTCCGCCTCCGCCAACCGCAGCGCCGTGGCCAAAGCGACGGCGAACGCGACGTTCTCCGTTCCTGATCTGGAACCCCGCTCCTGCCCACCGCCGTGCAGCACCGGCTCGGCCTGTATGCGGGCCCGCAGATACAGGGCACCGATCCCCTTGGGTGCGCCGATCTTGTGACCCGAAAGGCTCAGGGCATCCACCCCGAGATCCGCCACGGTCAGCGGCAGCCAGCCGGCCGCCTGGACGGCGTCCGTGTGGATCGGCACCGAAGCGGACCGCGCGGCGGCCGCCAACGCCGCCAGCGGTTGCACGGTTCCGATCTCGTTGTTGGCATACATCACACTGGCCAGGGCAACATCGTCACCCAGCCGCGATGCGAAATCCGCGACCCCAACCTCTCCGTCCCGATCAACTGGCACGATGTCGACTGTGAAACCATGAAATCGGGCCAGATAACGGGCGGACTCCAGCACAGCAGGATGTTCGACGGCGCTGATCAGCAGCCGCCGTCGAGCCGGGTTTTCTGCCTGTCGAGCCAGCGCGATGCCCTTGATGGCCAAGTTGTCCGCCTCTGTTCCGCCGGCGGTAAAAACGATCTCGCCGGGCAGGCAGCCGAGAACGGCGGCTACGGTTTCCCGTGCCTGCCGAAGAGCCGCGGCCGCGCTGTCGCCCAGGGTGTGATGGCTGGAGGCGTTCCCAAACTCGCCGGTCAGATAGGGCCACATGGCCTCGATCACCTCCCGCCGAACAGGAGTGGTGGCGGCGGCGTCCAAAAAAATCACGTCGCCACGCTGATATCCAGCCCCAGATCCAGCGCCCGGACGCTGTGCGTCAGCGCGCCAACGGAAATGATGTCCACGCCAGTGGCTGCAATCGCCGCGATGGTCTGCAGGTTCACATTCCCGCTGGCTTCCACCAGCGCCCGCCCGGCGATGAGCCGAACACCCTCCGCCAGCTCGCCGGGACTGAAATTATCCAGCATGATGGTGTCGACGCCCGCGGCCAGCACCGGTTCAATCTGCTCCAGCCGGTCCACTTCCACTTCGAAATGGACGGTGTGCGGCAGCCTGCCCCGGACCCCGGCGAGCGCAGCGGTCAGCCTTCCCACATCCCCGCCAGTCAGCACGGCCAAATGATTATCCTTGGCCAGGACGGCGTCGGAGAGGCTGAAGCGGTGGTTCTGACCACCCCCGCAGCGCACCGCATAGCGCTCCAGCACGCGCAAGCCCGGTGTTGTCTTCCGGGTATCCACGACCCGTGCCGCGGTTCCCTCCACTAACCGGACATACTCTGCGGTGGTGGTGGCGATGGCGCTCATCCGCTGGGTCAGGTTCAGCGCCACCCGTTCGGCTGTCAGCACCGCCCGCGCCAGTCCGCTGACCTCGGCCAGCCGGGCTCCGGCCTCGAAGCTGGCCCCGTCGGCGAGCAGCAGTTGCACCTCGGCCCGGGGGTCCGTCAGCCTCATGGCGGGCGCGAAGACAGGGCCGCCACTGAAGATGCCAGCCTCCCGCGCCACCAGCGACGCCGTGGCCCGCGCATCCGCCGGCAGCAGCGCCGCAGAGGTGATGTCACCGTTGGGCGCATCCTCCTCCAGTGCGGCGATCAGAATCCTGCGGACGGCGGCTTCGGGCAGACTCCCCGGATCAACTGTGGTCATGACGACTCGCTTTCGGTATTCATGTTGCGGCACCGCCGGGGGCGGTGCTGTTGCGGAAGGCCGTCCGGACGACGACGGCTGCCGCAGTTTGGGAGTCAGCGGCGGCGCCGGCGGGACTGGAAACACCGGCGGGAACCGAAGGGCGGGGTGCGTCCGGAAAGTCACTGCGGAAATGGGCTCCGATCGAATCCTGCCGGCCGCGGGCTGCGTGTACCAGCAGCTGGGCCGCGAGGCGCAGGTTCTCGACTTCCCAACTGTCCTGATCGTCCGGGACCGTTCCCCACGTGGCCAGCTGCTTGGCGGCCACGGCCAATGTGGCTCCGTCCCGGACCACTCCCGCCTGGGCGGACATCAGCCGCCGCAGTTCGGAGCGGTCAAAAGCCAATCCTCCGCCAGCCAGATCGGCGGCGATGGCCGGGAACGCCGGCCACGGTTCCTGGCCTGTGCTTCCGGCTAGGAATTCCTGCACCGCGCGACGGGAAAAAACCAGCCCCTCCAGCAACGAATTGGACGCCAGCCGGTTGGCACCATGCACCCCTGTACAGGCCACCTCGCCCGCGGCATACAGCCCGGGTACCGACGTGCGGCCCTGCAAATCCGTGGCCACGCCACCCATCCAGTAATGCGCGGCCGGAAGAACCGGCAATGCCTCCCTGGTCCAATCGAATCCCAGCCGGCGCGTGGCGGCGTCGATGCTGGGAAAGCGGGCGGCCAAGTAGCCCGCACCCCGCTCCGCTTCGACCGCCGTGGCATCGAGGTGGACCGTCGCGTCCGGATCGGCCTGCAGAGCCCGCAGGTGTTCGGTAATGCTGCGGGCCACCACGTCCCGGGGAGCCAATTCAGCCTCCGGGTGGTAGTCCGGCATGAACCGATATCCGGTTGGATCGCGCAGCACCGCCCCGACGCCGCGCACCGCTTCGGAAATCATGAAATCCCCCGGTACAGCCAACGCGGTGGGATGGAATTGAAAGAATTCCGCATCGGCCAGCACCGCACCGGCGCGCCAGGCGGCGGCCACGCCGTCGGCGGTGGCACCGGCCGGATTGGTGCTGTGCTCGAACATCCCGCCGGCACCGCCGGTGGCCAGCAGCACTGCGTCGGCAGGCAGGTCATGCCCGACCCCGCCGCGGAGGTAGCTGACCCCGGTGGCCCGTCCCGCCGTCGTCGTTATCCCGGTTAAAAAAGCGTGGGTCAGGAGCTCGATGCGTCCGGCGGCTTCGAGGACCCGCACCGCAGTCGTCAGTGCGTCGGTAATCCCGGCGCCGGTTGCATCACCGCCAGCATGCAGAATCCTGGCAGCGGAGTGGGCGGCCTCCAAACCCAGGGAGCGCCGGCCCGTTCCGGCATCGGTGTCAAAAACCACGCCTAGGCCTTCCATCCGGGCAATGTCCGCGCTGGCTTCCGTACACAGGGCGTGCGCCGCGGCTGGATCACTGAGGCCTGCGCCGGCCCGCAGGGTGTCGGCGATATGCGCTTCCACGCTGTCGCCCGGAGCCACCTGGTCCGCTCCCAGCACCGCGCAGATCCCGCCCTGCGCGGCATAGCTGTTGCTCTGCCCCAGTGCACCCTTGCTGATCAGCGTCACCTGTGCGCCGCCGTCGGCCGCCAGCAGCGCACCGTAGAGACCGGCGATGCCGCTGCCGACGACGACGATCCGGGCGCTGCCGCCGGATCGCCGATCGTGGAGACCTTGGGACGACGACGACGAAGCCGTCGTTGGCAATGCTGACGCCGCCGCCGAAGCTGACGTCGCCGCCGCCGTCGCCGTCGCCGTGGGACATGCTGATGCCGCCGTCGCCGTGGGACATGCTGATGCCGCCGTCGTCCGGAATTTCGTCATGGCCGCGCCGCCAGCATACGCTCCAGCGCCACCCGTGCCCCGGTGGCAACCTCCTCCGGCACGACAATTTGGTTCAGCACTTCCCCGCGCACCAGTCCTTCCAGCACCCAGGCCAGATAGCCAGGATGGATCCGATACATCGTCGAACACGGGCAGATCACCGGATCCAGGCAGAAAATGGTGTGCTGCGGATTCTCCGCGGCCAATCGGTTGACCATGTTGATCTCGGTGCCGATGGCAAACGTGCTGCCCGCCGGCGCGGCCTTGATGGCCCTGAGGATGTAGTCCGTGGACCCGGATTCATCCGCCGCATCCACCACCGGCATCGGGCATTCCGGATGCACGATCACGCGGACGTCCGGATATTGGGCCCGGGCCTTCTCGATCTGCGCCACGGTGAAGCGCTTGTGCACCGAACAGAATCCGTGCCACAGGATCACTCTGGCCTGGCGCAGGGTTTGTTCGTCGCTGCCGCCCCAGGCCTTGCGCGGGCTCCACATCGGCATCTGCTCCAGCGGCACGCCCATTGCCTTGGCGGTGTTGCGGCCAAGGTGCTGGTCCGGAAAGAAGAGCACCCGCTGCCCGCGGGCGAAGGCCCACTCCAGCACAGTGGTGGCATTGGAGGAGGTGCAGACGATGCCCCCGTGCCGGCCGCAAAAGTCCTTCAATGCGGCCGAGGAATTCATGTACGTCACAGGGATCACCGGAACCCGGCCAGCGGCGTCCGGCTCGCTGCCATAGAGCTCCTCGAGCTGCTCCCAGCAGGCGGTCACGGATTCAATGTCCGCCATGTCAGCCATCGAGCAGCCTGCCGCGAGGTTGGGCAGGATCACGGACTGCTGCGCTCCGGAGAGCATGTCAGCCGTTTCGGCCATGAAATGCACCCCGCAAAACACTATTGCCTCGGCCTCCGGGCGGGAGCGCGCCGCATTGGCCAGCTGGAAGGAATCCCCCACAAAATCGGCGAAGGCGATGACCTCGTCGCGCTGGTAGAAGTGGCCCAGGATCACCAGTTTCCCGCCGAGCTGCGCCTTCGCCGCCAGGATGCGGCGGCTCAGTTCCGGGCCGCTGGCGTCCTTGTATTCCTGCGGGAGCTGCCCCTGCCGCGGGGTGGCGGGCGGTGCCACGTCCGACGACGACGCTCCCGGGCCATAGCCGGGGGCGCCGGCCAGCGCTTCGGTCAGGTCGAACTCCCACGGCCCATCGGCCAGCTTCGGGCTGCAGGCGGTGGTGGCCGGGGCCACCGGGGACCGGCGGGGGCCGCGGGCGGTTTCCCGGGTGGCTTCGAGCTGGATAGCGGTATTCACTGAAGGCATGATGTGCTCCGTGGTGCTAATGGAAGGTTGAGGGTGCAGGGGCGGGATCTTCGGCAGGGTGGACCATGGCCGGCGTGGAGTCGGAGGGTTGGCCTCGGACGGGACTGCGGCTTACCGGCCGGTCTCCGTCGGGGCTGCTTGCCGGGCCAGCGGTGTCAACGCTGCTCAGCACCGCGGCACTGCCCGTGTAGCGGTACAACCGCGGCGGGCGGTGTTTACCTCCCTGCAGGTAATCCTCGGTTGCTTCAATATGCGCCGTGGCCTTGAGCTGGCGACGAAAGTTGGCGGGGTCCAGTTTGCGGTCCAGCACGGCTTCATAAACCTCGCGGACCTGCGCCAGCGTGAATGTACGCCCCAGCAGGTGGTAGGCAATCGACCCGTACTCCATCTTGTTGCGCAGCCGCCACAGCGCGTATTCGACAATTTCATTGTGATCGAAGGCGAGCCGCTCCAGCTTGTCCGCACGGAACCACCTGACATTGGCGGATTCCTCAGCCAGAACTGCCTCGGTGGGCTGGGCCAGCGCCCAATACACAATCGAAACCACCCGCTGGTCCGGCGAGCGGTGCAGGCCGCCGAACGCGTAAAGCTGTTCCAGGTACTGCGGGGCCAAGCCTGTGGTCTCGCGCAGATTACGCCCCGCAGCATCCAGCAGGGATTCTGCCTGCGTCAAGGGCCCACCGGGCAGGGCCCAAAGCCCCTTGAACGGCTCGCGGATCCGCCGCACCAGGGGCAACCAGAGCGTCGGTCGACCCGAGACGGCGCTGGGGCGCAGGGCAAAGATGACCGTCGAGATGGCCAGGGACGGCGGCAATTGCATCCGCTCGGTAACATTCGCCGAGTTGGGACGTGCCGTCTTGACCGTGGCTGCGCCGAATCCCACCGGATCGGAGACAACCGCACCCGGTTCGGCCGCGCCGCCTCCGACTCCGCCGGATCGGATAGCACCGGATCCGGCAGCGGCCGATGAAGCAGCCTCGACAGGAGCGGCGACACTTAGCACCGCAGCCTGCTCTTCGGGGGAACCGGGTCGCATGATCAGAACCGCCTCATGGGGTTAGAACCAAAATACTTAAAGTCATGTTGACTACAACTCATAATACGACGATTGCACAGCCCGACCAAATATGAGGGCCAGGAAGTCTGACCTCTGCGGGAATCGCCCTCCCACCTTGTCGCCGCCGACGGCGATGGCACACAGCTGGCGGTGGAGGAACGTGGCCTTCCAGTCGAGGGGATTGCCAAACACGGCGCCGGGCATCGCGCAAACCATCATCCGGCGTCCGCTCCAACGCGTCGCGGAAACAATTATCTATCCCGCGGGCCTGCGTCCGCCGGATAGATGGCGACTGCGGCCGCCTTGACCACGAAGTAGACCTCAATACCGGGCTCCAGTCCAAGATCGGCTGCCGCGGACGCGCTGACATCCGCCGACAGCTCTCCCGCCCGGATCCTGATTTGTCCACCGTGCGGCTCCAGGTCCGTGATGGTGACTCGAAAGCTGTTGCGCGGGCTGCCATGGGCAGGTTCCATAAAAACGGAAACAGCGGAGGGCAGGAAAACGGCAATACCCTGCTGCCCCGGAAGGGCTGAAGCATCAAGCTGGCCGAAAACGCGGTCGCCACCCTCATCCCCGGCGCGACGCCGGCCATCTGGGTCGCGACCAGCTCCACGGCTGCCCGCAGGGTCGCTGACAGCTCCGCCACTGCGCCCAACGCCGCTGAGGGCGCCGTCGCCGGTAACGACGCCTGTGAGCAGATTCAGTCCGGCCAGCCCGGCAGCGAAATTGCTGCGGGGCCGCTCCAGCACCTCGCGGGTTGGGCCTGCCTCGATGATGCGGCCCTGGTCCATCACCAGAATCCGATCCGCGAGCATGAGCGCATCGAGAATGTCATGGGTGACGATGATGGCACGCCTGTCCCTGAGCACCCGTTTGAGCAGCCTGCGCAGCAGCGGAGCAGAATCGATGTCCAATGCGGCCATGGGCTCATCCAGCAGGAGCAGATCGGGACTGGCCGCCAGCGCTCTGGCTACGGCCACCCGCTGGGCCTGGCCGCCGGAGAGCTGGGCCGGCCGGCGGTCGGCCAGTTCGGGTATGTCGACTTCCGTCAGCCAATGCAACGCCAGCCCGTGGGCCTCGCGGCGGCTCATTCCGGCGCTCCGTGGTCCGAAACCAACGTTATCCAGCGAACTGAGATGGGGAAAGAGTAAGGGCTCCTGAGCCAGCAGTACGGTGCCGCGCTCATGCGGCTGGGTCCATATCTCCGGGCTGCCGTTGAGGTCGAAAAAAACTTTGTCATTCATCTGCGCCGCGCCGCTGTCCGGCCGAAGCAGTCCGGCAATGATGGCGAGCAGCGTCGACTTCCCGGCCCCATTCGGACCCAATATGGCGACGGTCTCCCCCGCAGCGACTTGGAGCGAAACGCTGAATCCGCGGGCGGCGATATCCGCCTCAACCTGGAAAGTCATCGGGTCCGGGTTTCCACCAGCGCAGCCAATGGCCTTCGATAGGAAAGCCCCACCACCAGAACGGCAATGGCTACCAGCACCAGGGACAGTGCCACGGCTGCGTCGGGGTCGGTCTCCCGCTGCAGGTAAATTTCCAACGGCAGGGTGCGGGTCACACCCTGCAGACTGCCGGCGAAAGTCAGCGTCGCGCCAAATTCCCCCAAGCTCCGGGCAAAAGACAGTACCGCTCCAGAAGCAAGGCCGGGGAGAACCAAAGGCAGCGTCACCCGGCGCAGGACCGTCGTTGGACGGGCGCCAAGAGTGGCCGCCACCGCCTCATATCTTTGACCAGCGCTCCGCAGCGAGCCCTCAAGGCTCAGCACGAGGAACGGCAGGGCGACGAACGTCTGGGCGAGGACCACCGCCGTCGTCGAAAATGCGATCTGGATGCCTGCAACCTGCAGGGTATGCCCCAAAAGCCCCTGCCGCCCGAAGGTATAGAGCAGGGCGATGCCGCCGACGACGGGCGGCAGCACCAGCGGCAGCAGCACGAACGAGCGCAGCAGTCGCTGCCCAGGAAAGGTCCCGCGGGCGAGCACCAGCGCCATCGGAACCCCCAGCAGGATGCACGCCGTGGTGCTGGCTGCGGACGTGCGCAAACTCAAGCCAAGGGCGGTCAGGGACGACTCCGATGTTACGAGGGTAAGGAAATTCGGCCAGTCCACCCGGACCACCATCGCCGCCAACGGCAGCAGCACAAAAACGGCGCCTATTGCCGCAATGGCATAGATCCATGCCGGGATTCCGTCGTAGCCGCCACCGGCGCGGGCCCGCATGCTAGGGCTTCCCGAAGCCGGCGCTGGCCAGGATTCTCTGTCCGGTGCTGCCCTTGACCAGGGCGGTGAATGCGGCTGCCAGCCTCTTGTTTTTGCTGCCTTCAACCGTGGCGATCGGGTAAGTGTTCACGGCCTTGGCAGCGGCATCAAAGGGTATTCCCTTCACCTTGCCGCCGGCGTCACGAATATCGGTGACGTAGACGAGGCCTGCGTCCGCCTCGCCGGCAGCCACCTTTCCGAGCACATCCGTCACTGACGACTCCTCGCTCACGGGCTTGAGCGTCGTTCCGGTGGCGGCTTCAACGGTTTTAGCAGCCGCACCACATGGCACCTGGCTTGCGCAGATGACAACTTTGACGCCGGGCTTGGCCAGGTCAGCGAAGGAGTGCACCGACGCCGGGTTGGCGGAAGGAACAGCGATCGTCAGGACATTGGTGGCGAAGTTGGCCGGCGCGCCGTCGATAAGTGAGGCAGTCACGAGCCGGTCCATGTTTGCGGCATCGGCGGAGGCGAAGACATCTGCCGGCGCTCCTGCAATGATTTGGGTGACCAGGTCCGAGGAGCCGGCGAAACTGAGTGCGACCTTCGTTCCGGGATGGACGCGTTCAAACTCGGTTGCCAATTTGGTGAAAGTGGACTTCAGCGACGCCGCCGCAAAGACACTGACTTTCCCGGACAGCGCCGACGACGTTCCGGTGCTGCCGCCGTTGGTGGACCCAGCGCCGGTTGCGGTGGAACCACAGCCAGTCAGGCACGCACTGAGAATGGCCACCAAGATCAACCCGGTGCCGCGGAATCGGTGGCCGATCACGGAACACTCCTGCCCTGTGGGGTTTCCACAATGACAGTGGTGGCCTTGACCACGGCAGTCGCTACGGACCCCGGCTCCAGTCCGAGCTCCCGGACGGCCTCGCTGCTCATCAGCGAAACGATGCGGTAGGGCCCGCACTGCAGCTCCACCTGAGCCATTACCTGGTCCGCTGTGACCTCGGTGACCAGGCCAACAAACCTGTTCCGGGCCGAACTGCCTGTGCCACTCGGGTCTTGGGGCAGGACAGCCTGTTTCCGCGCAAGCTGGGCCAGTTCCAGACCGTCGACGACGGACCGGCCGGCCACATCCTTGGAGCGGTTCAGGGTTCCGTTGTCCGTCCATCGGCGCACGGTGTCGTCACTGACGCCCAGGAACCGGGCGGCGTCTGCAATACGTATTTGCGTCACGGCTCGATTGTAGACCCGTGGATGCGGTTTGCCGGGGGGCAGAATCCCTCAACTGCCTATTTGACTGTATGCAGCCGGATCACTAGGGGTCGTGCAGCCATGGACCCGAGCGGCTCTTCAGCCCGGTAGATTGGCGGCGGCCTCGAGCAGCGGAAGCGTCCTGCCCTGGAAATGCGTGTTGAGTACTAGAACTGAGGAAGAGCGCTGGACCGTGCGGGTGGCGATAATGGCGTCCAGAACCCGCTGCAGGTCGGAATTGGAACGTGCGGCCAGCCTCGCCATCAGGTCGCTGCTGCCCGATGTGGACTTCAAGGATCTCCGGGATGGCTGCTAGGTGGGTGGGTCGGTAGTGGTTTGACGTCGGGTTTGGTGTCGTAGCGGCTTTTTGTTCCTGCCGGGCTGGATCGGTGCGGGTTGCTGGTTCGTGGGGCGCGACCGTGTCGGTCGGTGCTTTCGCCTTCCTTGGATGGTCTCC
>NZ_JADPVH010000069.1 GCF_026932795.1 Paenarthrobacter sp. Z7-10
TACAATGCAGTAGCAAGGGTGTCCAGATCGGCGTCCACGCGGGCCTCCAAGTTCGGCGTTTGGGTTTGATACCGCCGATTCTGGGCACCTTTGCCTACAAAAACACCACGCCGCGCCGAGACGACCCCTTGGAATTACTCATCTAGGGTGTATCCGCCCGCGGCGGGATCGGGGTGCGCGGCCAGGCGGCAGCGCAAACAATGCGGCTTCGCCGACCATGCGGCGGCGCCGCGGGTCAGGGCAGGAACCAATCCCGCTCGGGATGGACGACGGCGGGTTCGCTGCGGTCAAGGCCGGGTTGGGCGGCCCATTGCACCGCGTTCGCCAGCACCTGGCGGATGTGGGTCTGGTGGTAAACCGGATATTCCTGGTCACCCGGACTGAAATAGAAGATCCGGCCCTTGCCGCGGGTAAAGGTGACGCCCGATCGAAATACTTCGCCACCGGCGAAGGAACTGATGAACACCAGCTCATCCGGAGCGGGAATGTCGAAGAACTCTCCGTAGGTCTCCTGCTGGTCGATGACGATGGGGCTTGGGATGCCGCGGCTGATCGGATGCGTCGGATTGACGGTCCACACCAATTCCCGCTCAGCCTCATTGCGCCACAACAGGGACGCGGTGGTGCCCATCAGCCGGGTAAAGATTTTCGAAAAGTGCGCCGAATGCAGCACCAGCAGTCCCATGCCCGCCAGCACGTGCCGCTGCACCCGGTCCACCACTTCGTCCGAAACCTCGGCGTGTGCGATGTGTCCCCACCAAAGCAGCACGTCGGTGTCCGCAAGCACGTCTTCGCTCAGGCCATGGTCCGGGTCTGCAAGGGTGGCCGTGTGGATCTGCGCCTGCGGGTGATGTTCGGCAAGGCCTTGGGCGATGGCGCCGTGGATTCCGTCGGGGTAGTTAACGGCGATGCTCGCGGGCCGCTGCTGCGCCTCGTGGACCCCTTCGTTCCATACCAAAATCTTCAGTTCCCTGGGCGCCATGATCAGAGCACCACTTCGCGGTGTTCGTCCGCCGACTGGTAGCAGGCATCGATGATCCGTGCCCGGCTCAGGGCCAGCGAACCGTCGTGTTGAGCCCAAGCCGTTTCACCGGCCCGCACCACGGCCACGAAATCCTCGACCACCTGCTGGTGTGCCCGTCCCGGCTCTGCCGCCGGAGTGTAGTCCGCGTTCATGCCATCTCTTTCCGTATAAACCCTAAGGTCCGCCACCGGGGCGCTCGGAGCACCAGTGGCCCGCAGATCGGCGCCACCCTCGGTGCCGAACACCGAGAAGTCCATCAGGTCCGGCTCCGGACGGAAACTGGCCCAGCCAGCTTCGATGATGAGCGTGGCGCCGCCGTCGAGCCGCAGAAAAGCCGTGGCGAAGTCTTCCACCTCAAAGGCGAAATTGCTGCTCAGGGCCGTTTCCCTGTCATTACCGCCACGGCCGCGCGGCCCGAGCTCCGCGTAGGTGGCGGCCGAGACGCTGACGACCTTTGGCTCCCCCAGCAGGTACAGGGCATAGTCCAGGACATGGACGCCGATGTCGGCCAGCGGACCTCCGCCGGACATTTCCTTGTTGGTGAACCAGCTGCCCAGCTTGAGGATCCCCGAGCGGCGCAGCCAGGAAGCTTTGGCGTAATAGGGCCGGCCCAATTCGCCGCTGTCAAGAATTCCTTTAAGGACCTGGATGTCGCCGCGGCGGCGGTGGTTGAATGCTACGTCCAGAACCCGGCCCGACCGGCGGGCGGCGTCCACCATCTCCTGGCCCTCGTCGGCACTGCGCGCAATCGGCTTTTCACTGAGCACATGAAGTCCTCGCTCCAGTGCGGCCACCGCTATGGGTGCGTGCAGGAAGGTAGGAACGGCAATGCTTACCGCATCCAGGTCCTCAAGTTCCAGCAGCTGCTGCCAGTCGGCAAATGCGTTGGGAATGCCATAGCGGTCCTGCAGCTGGGCCAGCAGATCCACTTCTTTGCCGGCCAACGCCGTTATCCGCACTCCGTCGATGCGGCTGTAGGCCTGCAGATGCTGCTGCCCGGCCCAGCCCAGCCCTATCACGCCCACACGCAAGTCGGCGTCGGCTGAACCATTGCCCCGTGCCATATCCAGACCTCTCTGCAGCAGACGCGGGCCATCCCCGGCGGCCTGTGGTGTTCCTCCACCCTCTCATCCGGATATCACGGACGACAAGGGCAAACGCCGCCTGCTCCCTGCCTCCTGGGTATCACCCGACGACGAGCAACAGACGCCAGCCGCCAGTCCCCTGGCGCCTGTCGCCCGGGTTCAGCTGCCGATGAGCAGCGGCGTCCAACCCCCATGACCAATAGTGATCCGCGGCAGGAAGCGGTTCGCACCAACCGGGTAGTACTGCAGGTTGCCGGCAGTATCGCGTGCCAGAATTCCGGATTCCTCGTCCCCAAGATGGTTGGTCACGCTGGAGATATGGTCCATAGCATTCCAGCCACCATTGCCAATGACCGCTCGAGACTCGGACACGAAGCGGCCGGCGCCATTGCCGCGGTACAGCTTCAGCTGACCCTGCGGGGTTCTAGCCACGACATCCATGTACCCGTCGGCGTCAAAATCGAGCGACAGTGTCGTCAGTCCCCGCCAGCCCACTCCAATCTGGGTGCGGTTGTTGAGAACACCACCAGTGGTGTTCCGGTAGTAGTATAGGCCACCGGTGGCACGGTTCGTTGCGAGGATGGACGGATAGACATCGCCGCGGCTCCAGGTTGTCACCGAGATGTCATAGCCGGCCCAACCGCCGTTCCCAATGACTTGGAGGGGCCCCATCAGCCCGTTTGACTGCCCGTAGCTCACAGTCAGCCGACCGGAATTCCACACCGTCACGAGATCCGATATGCCGTCCGAGTTCCAGTCCGTCACCTCGATTTGCTGGGCCGTGCCCCAACCCGAGGAAATGTATTTGCGCTGCCACAGGTCCGCCCCATGGGCGGAGCTGTACACATAGAGTCCGCCGTCGACATCCACCACCGCCACATCACCGGGTTTGATGACAGGCATGGGCGGCAGCGTGGCGCGGGTGGAGGGATAGCCCACCAAGTTCAGTACCACGCTGTACATGCCTGCCCAGCCGGCCTTCGTCGAACGGACGTAGCCGATGCCGACGTCCGTCACCCGCGGGTCCAGCAGTGCGGCCCGGTGCGAGGGTGAATTCATCCACCAGTCCACCACCTGTTGGGGAGTGTTGTTGATGGCTATGATTTCGGAGTACCAGTCGTAGCCCTCGGGCAACAGGCTGCCCCAGCCTGCGGGACGGTGAATGGTTGCCATATCCAGTTTGTCCTGGTCGATCCGCGTGTCGATGGTGGCAGCCCACTGCTGCGATATGGCGGCGATTTTGGCGTTCCACACCACGCGGGTGAGTCCGTTGTCCGCCCGGTACTGGTTGGTCAAACGCAGCACCTCTTTGACGAACGGGTCCGCTGCGCTCGGGACCGTCATCGGCGTCGAAGCCGTGCGCACAACCGTGGTAGAAACCGCCGTCGTCGGCGCTGCGGCCAAGGCGGGCGCTCCTCCGGTCAGCAGCAGGGACAGCAGAAGGACAAACGCCGTAAAAAGTCCACTAATTTTTCGCACAGGACCGCCTAGCTGATCGGTTCGGGGGGGGACAGCGGACAAAGCCGCGTGGCTTTGATGCCGGCACAGGAATGTGCGGCGGCACGGTCCGCGGGAATGCTTGCAGGATTTGGTTCAGTAAGTGCTTGTATCCCTCACCATCGGCTCAGGGATACTGCAGGTAAGGACACGCCGACGGTTATAGAACAATTTTTTTGCCGCCTGGTCCACGGCAGAGCCGATGGCGACGGCGGGCGGCGCGTTCCAGCCCGGCAGGAGCGCGGGAGGACAGGGAAGCGTGCGAGCTGCCAGGCTCACCGCGGGCGGATCAGTCCCAGCTGCCGCCGGGCTCAGAGGTACCCATGAAGTCCTCGCCGGTCATCCCGGAAACCGCCGTCCAGGACGGCTGGTTGTTCATTGGCGCCCGCTCCAACAGGTGCTTGAGCAAGGCTAGTTCCGGATGTCCCGGATCGGTGGCGACGTGTCGACGCAGTCGCGCGCGGATCTCCTCGCGTTCCGGAGCCGGGTCATTGAGTACGGTTTGGATGATCTCCAGTGCCTGCCGTCTGGTTGCGGGCATCTGGGCTCCAGCGGGCGCCTCCGGGTCCAGAAAGGCGAAGCGCGGGGCAACTGGACCATTACCGGTCTCTGGATCGTGAACACGCCCGTCCGCAGGCCCTCTCCTTAAAAACTGCTTGCCGGAACGCTTCGGTGGCACTGGAGGAAAATTCGACGGAAACTCCAACATCACGGCACATCCTTCTCTGCCGACGCGCGCCCCGGTTTACTCCAAGGCTTGCTTGTTCCAGATTGCTCCATCCTGTACGGGCTGTTTGGACGTCCAGTCTGTGACAGATCAGTAATGACATGCTACCTCCGCAAAGACCGGTCTGTCTCGCTTTCCAACGATACGTCGGGATGTTTCGTCCCCGCTGTGTCCGCGTTTGCCGTTTCGCTCGATATCTGCGGACCCCTTCGGTCGCGGCCGCCGTTTGGATGCACTTTAATGGAACCGGACGGCCGCCGGATGGCGTCCGTCGCCTGCCTGTCAGGGGCACAGAGCAGCAGGGAGTCAGAGGTTGGAGATTGCGCTCGTCATCGTCGCCGTAGTGGTGGCGTGGGCACTGGCCGTGGCGGTGATCATCAGGTTCATGATGGGCGCCAAGCGCCTCCGCGCGGCGGAAGATGCCATGGCAGCCCGAGCAGCGGAGGAGGCGGAAAATTCCACCGCCGAAAATCTCCTGCGGCGTGTCCCTGATGCGCATGTGGCCGGTGGGAACTTATCGTCAAAACATGAACGCCGCCTCGGGACCAACCCAGTGAGCAGCGAGTCCCAGCCTGCGGAACTTGCTGGACAAACATCCATCAACGATTTACTGATCGAGGCGGGTGAGGAGCCGATCCACCCGATAGTGGTGGCCGCGCCCACCGACGCCCAGATCCACGCTTTTATGGCCGACGGCGACGGCACCGGACATGGTCGGCAGCAATGAGCCCCTGGCCGCCGGTGAGGAATCAATGAGCACTCCGCAGCTGCGCTGGCTGGGACAGGCAGGTTTCATCATTGCGGGCAACTCGGGCCGCGTGGTCGTCGATCCTTTCCTGAGTCAATTTCCCGGTCGGCTCGTCAGCCCGCCGGTACAGCCGGAGGATCTTGTCGGCAGTCTCGCCGTTCTGGTCAGCCACGAACACGTCGACCACATGGACTTGCCCACCCTTCGCCGCCTGCGGGAACTCGATCCGGCCATCCGCGTGGTGCTCCCGCACCCGTTGCTGGAGCTCGCGCGGTCCTCGGGGCTCGCTGGACCGCTGATTGGAGCCGTGCCCGGGCAGCCGATTGAGCTGGCGCCGGGGCTGACTGTCCATCCGGTGGCCTCCCGGCATGGCATCCATGTTGGCGACGCGTACACGTTTGGTCTTGAGCATGCGGGCGGTGGGTACCGCTACCTCGGCTACGTCCTGGATCTGGACGGTTACCGCATCTATCACTCCGGTGACACCCTGGATTATCCGGAGCTGGCCGACCGGCTGCGGGAGCTGCACACTGATGCTGCCCTGCTGCCGATCAACGGCCGCAGTGCCGAGCGGGAAAGCCAGGATCTGGTCGGCAACCTCAGCGCGGCCGAGGCAGTGGACTTGGCGGCCCGGTCCGGGGTGGCGCTGCTGATTCCGATGCATTATGAGATGTTTGCAGGGAACCGCGGCCCGCTGGGTGCCTTTGTCGAGCTGGTCCGGGAGCACCTGCCCGACGTCACGGTCCACGTCCCGGGCACGCGGGATTTCACTGCCCTGCCCGTCGGGATCGCTTCCGGCACGAAGGACCAGCTCCCGCTGCCCGACAACTGACCGCTGACCACAGCTCCAGTCCGGCCCGCGGTCCGGCTACGGTGTCAGCACACGGGCAACCTCCGGAATGCGGTCAATGTAGCCAGCCAGCAGATCCCGTGCCACCGTCACCGAATCCACCAGCGGGTGCAGCGCGAAGGCCTTCAGCGCCTCCTCGCGGGAGCCGGTCAGGGCGGCGGCTATGGTGTGGCGCTCCACGGCCTTGACCTGCTGCATCAGGCCCAGTTGGTACAGCTCGGGCTGTGCCGTGGTTTGTGGGTGGACGCCATTGGCATCGACCGTTGTGGGAATCTCTATCACGGCGTCCTCGGGCAGTCCCTGCACAGTGCTGCCGTTGCGGACATTGAGGATCATGGTGGAGCGCTCATTGCGGGCAATCGCCGCCATCACGCCCAGCGCCACGCCGGCGTACCCCTGCTGCCCCGGGTCCGTTTCCTGTTCCCGGTTCGTGGCCGGGGCGCCCTGTTCGCCGCCCTTGGCCTCCGCCATGTAACTGGCGCCGCGCACCCGCACCGTTTCGCGCCAAAGGTCCGCCGCGCCGTCGCCCGCCTGCAGCACGCGGTCAAAAAACTCGCTTTGGGTTTTGGCCAGGAAGTCACCGCGGGTCAGCTTGGAATCGATGATTCCGCGCACCGCGTCACGGTTGAAGTAGTAGTAGAACAGGTATTCGTTGGGGATCACGCCCAGAGTGCGGATCCAATCCGTGCCGAAAACGTGTCCCTCCTCCATCAGCGACAGCCGTTTCCCATCGGCCAGCAGCTGCGGCAGGACGTCTTCGCCGTTGTACATTACCCGGCGCATCCAGCCGAGGTGATTAAGTCCCACATAGTCCATCTGCACGCGGGTGTGGTCCAAACCCAGGAGCCCCGCCACGCGGCGTCCCAGACCGGAGGGTGTGTCGCAGATACCCAGTACCCTCTCGCCCAGCACCGATTGCATGGCCTCGGTGATGATGCCCGCCGGGTTGGTAAAGTTCATGACATAGGCGTGCGGGGCCAGCTCCCGAACTAAGGTGGCAAGTTCCATCATCACCGGAATGGTGCGCAGCGCGTACGCGAGGCCGCCCGGGCCCGTGGTTTCCTGGCCGAGAACGTTGAGGTCCAGGGCCACGTGCTCATCGCACCGACGTCCTTCGAGCCCGCCGACCCGCACCGCCGCGAAAACAAAATCGCTGCCCTCCACGGCGGCTTCCAGCGAGGTGGTGGGAAGCAGTCGTGGAGCGTCCTCGAAACCCGCGGCCAGCTGATCCAGGATGGCCACCATGGAGCGCAGCCGGTGCTCGTCGATGTCGTAAAGCGCCACCTCCGTGACCCGGGGGAAACCGCGGTCTCGAAGGAGCGCCTGGTATACGTACGGGGTGCGGAATCCTCCGCCTCCTACGATGCAAAGTTTCATGCGATGATTACCCTCCCGCCGGCTTCCCGGCATATATTCAGTGTTTGCTCATTGGCACCGGGGGTGGTGATGACCACGTCGACGTCCGCAAGGGAACAGAGCCGCAGCGCCCCGGTGCCCGGAAATTTCACCGCGGAGGCCATCAACACCACGCTGTCGGCGGCTTCGATCATGGATTGCTTGATGGGCGCTTCAACCGCCATGTTGTCCACGACGTTCCCCGCAGCGCGGACGCCGGTGCAGCTCAAAAACAACATGTCGGCGCTCACTTGAGTCAGTGCGTGCTGGGTGAGGGATCCAACGAAGGTGCGGTAGTTGCGGCGCAGCACGCCCCCGAGCAGCACCAGCCGCGCTGCGGAATCGTTCCGCAGTTCGTCCAGCACGGCAAGGTTGCTGGTAATGACGGTAACGGGCCGTCCGCGCAGCTCGCGGGCGATGAATGGCGTTGTGGTGCCAATGTCGAGCAGGACCACACTTTCGTCTTTGATCAGCGCAGCGGCCTGTTTCCCCATGGCCCGCTTCAGATCGGATTGCTCCCCCGCATCGGCTTCGAAGGCCTGCTCAATAGTGCCCCCGTCGCCGTCCTCAGTGACGGTCTGACCGGGTCGGACAGTGGCGCCGCCATAGGTGCGCGTCAGTTCTCCGTTGCCATCCAGCAGGTCAAGATCACGGCGGATGGTGGACTGGCTCACCTGCAGGGCCTGGGCCAGTTCGCTGACGGAGGCCGCGCCGCCGGAGCGCAGCGTCTTCAGAATACGGTCTTGCCGTTCCCTCAAGATCATGAAGACCAAGCTACGCCAAAAATGATTGGGTTTGCACTTCTTTGGCAAATAAATCGGGCGATTCGGCAAAAGGGACCGAAAGATCGTCAGACTTTGCCATTATTTTGCGCGGCCCGGGTTAAATATCATCAGCGCCGCTATAGTTGCTTCAAAGTCACGCAGGCCAGTTCGCTTCGCCGGACCGGCCCCGGCCATCGATTGGAGCTACGTGAGCGCTGGACAACCAGTGACAACCACGGCGCCGCACCTTGACCTGCTGTTCGCGGGTTCGATTTTCTGCGATCTGGTCTTCGCCGATGTCCCGCTCCCTGCGGCCGGCGCGGAAGTTTTTGCGAACGCCTTTGCCCTGACTCCCGGCGGCGTCGCCAACCGGGCCGTGGCAGCGGCACGATTGGGAGCGCGGACGGGCCTGCTCTCACAACTGGGCGACGACGCCCTGGGGACCAGCATCGACGCCATGCTCTGCGCCGAACCGGATCTGGACCTGGCATGGCTGCAACGGATCCCGGGTTTCCAAAGTCCCGTGAGTGTGGCCTTGACCGGAGCGCACGAACGCAGCTTCATTACATACCAGGAGGATGCCGACCCGTTGCAATGGCAGAACGGCGGACCCACCGTCGGAGCCACGCACGTGGGAGTACAACAGCCGCTTCCTGACTGGGTCGCCCGGCTGCGCGCCGCGGGCACGAAAGTTTTCGGCGGTGTGGGCTGGGATGCCAGCGGCGTCTGGTCGGAGACAGTGCTGCATCGGCTGGCAGAGGTTGACGTCTTCGTCCCCAACGATACCGAGGCCATGCGCTACACGCGCACCTCCACCGCCGCGGATGCGGCACGCGCGCTCGGAAATTACGTTGAGCTGGCGGTGGTCACCGAGGGATCCCGCGGTGCGGTGGCCTTCCAGCGCTCCACCGGAGAGCTCATCCAGGTTCGAACCGTCCCCGTTGACGCGATCGACCCCACCGGTGCGGGAGACGTTTTCGTAGCCGCTCTGATGGTGTCCGAGCGCTTTGGCTGGCCCTTGGGACAGCGGCTTCAACTCGCCGTGCTCAGCGCATCGCTGTCCGTGCGGACCCTCGGCGGAGCCGCCAGTGCGCCCCGGCCCTGTGACATCGCCGAATTCCTCAGCGCAGAGTCGCCGGCGGGAAATTGGTCAATAATCAAGGCGTGGGCAGCGGCCCAGGCCATCAGTGAGGAGAAGGAATGAAGAAGTTCAGCAGAAGAACCGTCCTGAGCGCCGGAACGGCTGCGGCCATAGCGCTGGCGCTGGAGGCCTGCGCTCCCGGCGGTTCGAAGACGACGACGGCGACCTCGGCCGCCGTTTCCACGGACATCGCGAGTGCCGGTAACGTGACCCTCACCGTCTGGGATCAGAACACCGATGGTGGCATCAACACTGCCCAGACGCAGCTCAACGCCGCGTTTATGAAGGAACATCCGAAAGTAAAGATCGAGCGGGTCACCCGTTCCTTCGCGGACCTGAAGACGACCCTGAAGCTGGCGCTGACATCGAAGACGGCACCCGACGTCGTCCAGGTCAACCAGGGATATCCGGATATGGGGTCCTTCGTCCAGGGCCAGCTGATCCGGCCCGTTGACGATTACGCCAAGCTGTACGGCTGGGACAGCTACTACCCGCAGCAGCTGCTGGATCTGAACCGCTTCACTCCGGACGGAAAGACCTGGCAGGCGGGAAACCTCTATGGGGTATCCCAGACCGGGGAAATGGTGGGCCTTTACTACAACAAGAAAATTCTGGCCGACCTGTCGCTGAAGGCTCCCCGAACCATCAGCGAATTCGAGGCCCTGCTGCCCAAGATCAAGGCCGCCGGCATGCTGCCGATCTCCTATGGTGATGTGGAGAAGAGCCCGGGCATCCACATCTACGGCATCGTCCAAGCCGCGCTCGCCGGGAAGCAAGCGGTCAGCGACCTGGTCACCGGTAAGGGCGGCGCCTGGACCGACGACAGCTCCGTCAAGGCTGCGCAGACACTGGTGGACTGGGTGGACAAGGGTTATCTGACCAGTGATGCGAACGGTATTTCCCGGGACGCCGCCCTGGCCGCCTTTAACTCCGGCAAGTCCGCCTTCACGATTACCGGCACCTGGCAGCTGGCCACCGTGGACAAGGCACTCGGCGCGGATGCAGGGTTCCTGGTACTGGCACCGGACTCCTCGGCGACGCCTGTCACCACCGGCGGCGAGGGATTGGCGTGGGGAATTACCGCGGCGAGCAAAAACGCCGACGCAGCAGCGGCCTATATTGACTACGTCACCAATGCGAACGCCAGCCAGGTGCTCATCGACACTGGCAACCTGCCGACCGTGCCCCCGAAGGACTGGGCTCCCAAGCCGAACACCCTCACGGCCGACATCGCCAGTTCATGGAAAAGCGTAAACGAAGGCTCCGGTATGGTGCCGTATTTGGACTATTCAACCCCGACTTTTTATGACACCCTCACCGCTGCCGTGCAGGAACTGACCGCCAAGCAGAAATCACCGACGGAATTCGCCGCGGCGCTGCAGGCGGACTATTCGGCCTTCATCGGGAAAAAGTAGTCCGTGGCAGCCATACTCCCGCGCAGGAGCCGGCGGAGAGTCCGGTGGAAGGCGTACCTCTACGTACTGCCGGCATTTGCCTTCTTCGCCATCTTCCTGGGCGTGCCGCTGCTGCAGACCGCGCAGTATTCTTTCTACGACTGGAACGGCATTGGCCCATCGACCTGGGCCGGCGTCCAGAACTACGTAGATCTGATCCTGGACCAAAAACTCCGCGATTCGTTCGTGCACGCCGGCATCCTGATCTTCTTCTTTGCCGCAGTTCCTGTGGTATTGGCGCTTGCCCTGACGGCGATCATCTCCCGCGGAGCCCGGATGCGGGGAATGTCGATCTTCCGGACGCTGCTGTTCCTGCCGCAGGTCATCGCCTCGGTGGTTGTGGCCACCACCTGGGTGGCGATCTACTCCCCCAACGGGCTGGTCAACCAGCTGCTTCGGGCCGTGGGACTCGATTCCATCACCACGGCCTGGCTGGGCGGATTCGCTACCGCGCTGCCGGCTGTCGGACTGATCGGAAGCTGGCTGGGCATAGGTTTGTGCCTGGTGCTGTTCCTGAGCGGCGTGGCCAACATTCAACCGGAACTCTTCGAGTCGGCGCGGCTGGAGGGGGCAGGACCAGTGCGCGAATTTCTCTCCATCACGCTGCCGGCGCTCCGTGGTCCCATTGCCGTGGCCCTGACGCTGACCGTCGTCGCCGCCCTGAAGACGTTCGACCTGGTTTACATCACCACCCACGGCGGACCGGGCAACGCCACCTCGGTTCCCGCTTACGAAGCCTATAACCGTGCTTTTAACACCGGGCAGGTCGGGTCAGCGGGGGCGGTGGCCGTGGTACTGACCCTGCTGATACTCATCATCACGGTCTTCATCCAGAAGTTGCAGCCAAAGGACGTCGAATGAGGATCCGCCGCCGGGAAATGGCCTTCAATTACACGGTGCTCATCATCTTCAGTGCGATCGCCGTGATACCCCTGCTCGGCGTGCTGCTCTCGGCCGTGACGCCCAAAGGCGACCCGCAGGGTGGATTCCAGCTTCCCTCCGGTCTCGACCTGGGGAATTTCGTCGAGGCTTGGAACCGCGGTCACTTTTCCACTTATATGACTTCCAGCGCACTGGTGACCATCTCCGTGGTGGTTTTGACCACCATTATGAGCACCCTAGCCGGGTTCGCCTTTGCCCGGATGGACTTTCCAGGTAAAAACGCACTGTTCTTCATGCTGCTGGCTGGGCTGCTGCTGCCTGCGGAGGCATTCATCATTCCGCTGTACTACAACCTGCGCAGCGCCGGCATCACCGACACCTACTGGGCGCTGATCCTGCCGCAGACAGCGCAGTCCCTGGCATTCGGCGTGTTTTGGATGCGCAACCAGTTCCGCACCTTCCCGCACGAAATCATGGAAGCCGGCCGGCTCGATGGAGCCTCCGACTGGAAGCTGCTCTGGAAGGTCATCGTCCCGCCGTCCATTCCGGCGATTTCCACCATGTGCCTGCTGGTGGCGATGTGGACCTGGAACGAATTCCTCATCCCGCTGATCATGGTCTCCAGTGAGAATCTTCGCACCGCGCCCCTCGGACTTGCCTTTTTCCAGGGCCAGCACATCACGGACTACTCACTGCTCGCTGCCGCGGGTGTGATCGTCGCGCTGCCCATCGTCCTGCTGTACATCTTCCTGCAGCGCCGTTTCATCTCCGGAATGGTCAACGGCATTTCCAGCCGCTGAAAGGCGCGCTACGCCGTGAGCGTGCTGTCTCCGAAGTCCAGCTGGCCGTTGTCCTGAAGCCAGCGCACCGCTTCGGCCACCGCTTGCAGGGAGGTGTACCGCGGAGCATAGCCAAGCACTTGTCGAGCCTTGTCAATGCTCATGGACGGGCTGCGCGAAATGTGCTCCCATGTCGTGTCCGCATGTGCCGCCGTCGTCGTCGTGCGGAAGTCCTCATACGGGACGAACCGCAGGTCTGCGCTGCGGCCGAACCAGGCGGCGACCGCCTCCGCAAATCCGCGCAAGGTCAGTGCCCGCGCCGAAACCACATGGAAGCTTTCACCAATGGCGGCCTCCGGTGGCGTCAGCGCCCAGCTCAAACGCCTGCGCGACGTCGTCCGGATGGACATGATGGACGGTTTCGAGACCAAAATTGGGCAGTGTGAGCGGCTCCGACGTGGCGAGCTTCGTCCAGACGTCCAGATCCAAATTGCCGGCCGGGTTAATAACAGGCCAACCGGGACCGCTGATGTGACCGGGATGCAGCACGACAGATTTGAGCCCCGAACCGCGGGCCTCGCGCCGGAGCAGCTCCTCAATGGCAGCCTTGCCGACGCCATATTCGCCGATCGGCGTGCGTGCAGACTCCTCTGTGACCGGGACTTCAACCGCCGTGCCATGCACCCAGATGCTGCCACAGTGCAGCAGAAGATCAACCCGTCCGCGGAGTCCATCAACGAGCTGCTGTGCGGACTCGGGTGTAAAGCACAGCATGTCAATGACGACGTCGGGACGCAGGTCTGCCACACGGCCGGCGAAGGTGCCGTCCGCGTCTCCGGCGGCACGGTCCATAGTGATCCGTTGCACCTGTTCCCAGGCTGGATGCTTCCGATAGGGTGCCCGAAGTCCCCGGCTGACCGCGACCACCTCATGCCCGGCGTCCACCAGCCGGGGGGTCAGATATCCGCCCACGTGTCCGGTGGCGCCAATGACAACAATGCGCATGCTAACTCCGCTTCTCCAGTGGCACTTCTGCTGCTCTTGAACAATGGGCTGCTCTCAGACCATTCTGCTGCATTCTCGCCGGATCTGCGGATTCGATGCATTCTGACCAGATCTGCGTCTTTCCAGCCCGGCTTGCTGAATTTTGGTCGGGCCTTTGCCGATCGGGGCACCGCCTGAAAATAAAGGAGCGTCACCGGGTTCTGAGGACTATTGCGTGCCAGCCGTCCCCGGACTACCTTGAAAGTCTAAGCGTGTGACTGTGGATTACCGCCGTCGGTGTGCCATAACTCTACGCCGTACTGTGGAGGGTTCTCTGCTGAAGCCCCATCGGGTCCGGGCCGTTGCGCGGCATCGGGAAGCTAACCAAACGCAAAATGAGGAGGATTCAATGGCACCGACTAATCCGCCGAAGGGCGACCGGGCAGGCAATGATTATCATGAGGGCGACAACCCGGCACCCGGTGGAAAGATCGACACGGGCGACAGCGCTGTGCCACCCTATGCGGGACGCTCCGAAGGCAGCGCGGAACGCGATGGCACTGCCAGAGCCATGGGCAGCAAGGAACCCCTGCATGAACCGCCCCAACCCGGATCGGACGCGGTACAGAGTTCAGACGATATGGCTCCGGAGGGTGTTGGTGAAAGTAGAACGCGGCGGGGGGAGGATATTGTCCAAAAGGATGGAAAAGAGGCAGGCCGGAAGGACACCGCCCAGAACGAAGGCCGCTCGAACCGGCCGGCTGGAGAGTCCGATGATCGGGACCGCACCAGCATCGATCCCGGCTAGTCCGGCCAGTATCTTTCGGCAGCGCCGCCAGGTTGCTCGCCAGCGCCGTCCCACGCATGGCCCCGCAGTCCGTTCCCGAAACTACCGTCAGTATTGGTCAGGGAACGGCGGCCAGCGGGGCGGTCTTGTCCCCCGAACCAGCCCGCGATCCGGCGTATCCGAGTTTTTTGGAGAGAGTCAGTGCCGTTTGTGCCATTACGTCCCGCAGCGCAGCCATACGGTCCGGAGGCATGTAGGGGTTAGTGGCAGTCAGACTGATGGCTGCCACTATCGCACCACTGCCGTCCCGGATCGGAGCTGAAACACAGCGGATTCCGGGCTCGTTCTCCTCCAGATCCAAGGCGGTCCCGCGTTCCGCGTATCCCCGCATGCGCTGAAGGAACACCTTCCGGGTTTCGTCGGCCACCGACATACCGGCGTGATCCCGGTCGAAAATTTCCGCCCACCGTTCCGACTTGTCCAGCAGCAGTGCCTTTCCGATGCCGGTTCGGCTTAGCGGCATCCGATGCCCCACCCTGGAGCGCATTTCAGCTCCGCGCGAACCCGGGATTTTATCGACGTAAAGCACTTGCCCTTCGTCCTCCACCGCAAGGTGCACGGTGTCCAAATATTTGGCGGTCAACTGTTCCAGCACCGGCCGCGCCAGAACTGGAACCGGGCTCTGATAGAGAGCCTTGAATCCAAGCTCGATCAGGGTTGAGCCCAGCGAATATCCCGAGCTTTGGCCGCTGTACAGAAACCCGCGCTGCTTCAGCATCTGAAGCAGCCGGTGTGCCGTGCTGCGGCCAATGCCGGTCGCGGCCACCACTGATTTCAGGTCGGTTGCCCCATCGGCCACGGCCCGGAGGATGTCCAACCCCCGAGCCAAGGTCTGCGTCCCCGGCGGCGGCACCTGGGCCTCGACCAGCCGGTCTTCCCGGCTGCCGGCCACCGCCTTCGGGCCGCCTGCCAGCGGGCCTCCCCGGCCGCCAACGGTCGCGTCCGGGTCTTCGGTCACCCCATCATGGAAATCCATCCGTCACCTCCGGCGTCCGCCTGCAGAATTCAAACTTCACGTCATCCCATTATGTAGGACGGGGTTTGAGATAACGGGATTGATGACCCAGTCTTGGATTATGCGCAGCGGCAGGAGGCCGATTGCCGCGACGCCGGGAAAATCAGAGGCCATGACGACTGACGCAGAAGCGCGCCTGATCGCGATCGATTGGGGCACCAGCTCGTGCCGGGCCTATCTCTTGGGCAGCAGTGGCGCCATACTGGCCCAGCGCGAGGAAGCCTCCGGAACCATGGCGGTCTCAGCGAGGGCAGCAAACGAAGCGATCAGCCGGGCCGTTGCCTTCGAACGGGCCTTTGACGACCTTTGCGAAGATTGGCTGCGGATCGAGCCGGCTCTGCCTGTTATTGCCTGCGGCATGGTGGGCAGCAACCACGGCTGGGCCGAAGCGGACTACCGCAACACGCCTGCAGAAATGGCCGACACGGGCATCCGGCTGACTACTGTCAGGACACGGACCGGCCGCAACGTCCACATCGTCCCGGGTCTGATCACCGGCGGAACCTTGCCCAGCGTGATGCGCGGCGAAGAGACGCAGATTCTGGGAGCCCTGGCCGCAAGCGGCGACGGCATCCCGGCACACCGCGCTCCCGGCCGTGGCGCCAGCCAAATTGTTCTGCTGCCGGGAACCCACTCCAAGTGGGTCCGGGTCGTCGGCACAGTCGTCTCCGACTTCACTACCTACATGACCGGAGAGGTGTTTGCCCTGCTCAGCAATGAGAGCACGCTCTCACGGCTGGCTCTTAAAACGGTCCGGAGCAGTTGGGACGCTTTCGACCGCGGTGTCGAGGTTGCTGCGTCCCCCGCCGGTGCCGGCGGATTCCTGGGTACCGCATTCTCCGCCCGGTCGCTGGCGCTGACCGGCGAACTCGCGCGGGAGGACATCCTGGACTATCTGTCCGGACTTCTGATTGGCGACGAGATTGCCGGCATCGGCCGTACTTGGCTGCTCGACGGCGAACGCTCGGTGATCCTCTGCGGCGCGGACGAGCTGAATTCGCGTTATCGCCGCGCGCTCCAGCGGTTCGGCATCACGGTTTCCCGGGAAGCTCAGCAGTCCGCAGCGGCGGGTATGTGGCTCACAGCCAACGCGGCGGGGCTGCTGTCCGAACGCGCCGCCGTCGTGCCTTCTGCGATGGCGTCTGGGCCTGAGCCTGAGCCGAAATCCGAAGCGGATGCGAAATCCGAAGCGGAAACAGAAGCGGAATCGGATACGAAGCCATCCGCAACTGAACCACAAACCCCTAACCCAGCTCCTCATACTGAAAGGCCAAGCCATGACCTCCCCCGGTAGCAGCGCTCGGAGCAGCACCACCACCCCGAGCCAGTTGATCGCCATTTTGAGAGGGCTGACCACCGCGGACGCCAAGGACGTTGGAGAGTGCCTTTATGAAGCGGGGTTTCGTTCCCTTGAAGTGCCGCTGAACTCCCCCGAGCCGCTGGCTACCATCCGCGTGCTGCGAGACCTGCTGCCGGCTGACTGCCTCGTTGGGGCAGGGACGGTGCTGACCGTGGATCAGGTGGCGCAATGCGCCGACGCCGGTGCGCAAACCATCGTCTCACCCAACACGGACACCGCTGTGATAGCCGAGACGGTCCGGCTGGGTATGGAAAGCTACCCTGGCGCGGCAACGCCCTCCGAAGCCTTCGCCGCCATCGGCGCCGGCGCCCGAAATGTGAAACTCTTCCCCGCCGAGCAGGTCGGAACCGCCGGGCTGAAGGCGTGGACCGCCGTCGTGCCTCAACACATTGGTTTGCTCCCGGTCGGCGGCGTGACCGCGTCCAACATCGCGGCATGGCTCGCTGCCGGCGCCACGGGATTCGGTATTGGATCTTCGCTGTACCGGCCTGGCATTACCGTCGAGGACCTGCGCCCGCGCGCCGACGCCATCTTCACTGCCTGGGAAACTGCCCTCTCGACAAGGAAATCAGCATGAAAATCACCAAGCTTTCCACTTACGCCGTGCCGCCCCGCTGGTTGTTTCTGAAGATCGAGACCGATCAGGGCGTCGTGGGCTGGGGCGAGCCCGTTATCGAGGGCCGCGCCGCCACTGTCGCCGCCGCCGTCGAGGAACTCTCCGACTATTTGATCGGCAAGGATCCGCGGAACATCGAAGACCTTTGGACGGTCATGTACCGCGGGGGCTTCTACCGCGGCGGACCTATTCTGATGAGCGCGCTGGCCGGCATCGACCAGGCGCTCTGGGACATCAAGGGCAAAGCACTCGGCGTCCCGGTGCACGAACTGCTCGGCGGCAAGGTCCGGGACAAGATCCGGGTTTACTCGTGGATCGGCGGTGACCGACCGGCCGAGACGGCTGCCGCTGCGCGCGAGGCTGTGGGCCGCGGCTTCACCGCAGTCAAAATGAACGGCACCGAGGAACTGCAGTACGTCGACAGCTGGGACAAGGTGGAGCGGGCCATCGCCAATGTGGCTGCCGTGCGGGACGCGGTGGGCGCCAACGTGGGGATCGGCGTCGACTTCCACGGTCGGGTGCATAAGCCGATGGCCAAGGTGCTGATCAAAGAACTCGAACAGTTCAAACTGATGTTCATCGAGGAACCGGTCCTGAGTGAGAACGTGGGATCGCTGCTGGATACCCTGCGGAACACGCCCACTCCCATTGCGCTGGGTGAGCGCCTGTTCTCGCGCTGGGACTTCAAAAACATTCTGGCCACGGGTGCCGTGGACATCATCCAGCCCGATCCCTCGCACTCCGGCGGTATCACCGAGACCCGCAAAATTGCCTTCATGGCCGAAGCCTATGATGTGGCCCTGGCGCTGCACTGCCCGCTGGGACCAATTGCGCTGGCGACCTGCCTGCAGATCGACGCCGGCTGCTACAACGCCTTCATTCAGGAGCAGAGCCTCGGTATCCACTACAACAAAAGCAATGATTTGCTTGACTATGTGGTGGATCCGTCGGTTTTCGCGTACGACGACGGCATGGTCGCCATTCCGGACGGGCCGGGGTTGGGCATCGAGGTCAACGAGGAATACGTCGTGGAACGGGCGCAGGAAGGCCAGCGGTGGCGGAACCCCATTTGGCGGCACGCGGACGGATCCTTCGCCGAGTGGTGACCTGCGCGACCGGTGGCATCAGCGAAGTGACGCAATCGCACGCCGCGCCTGGAGCATGCCAGTCGCGCACCTGGAGCACGCCAGCCGCGGCGATCCCCCCGTCACGCCAGTTAAGGACCTGAACAGCTCCTCGCCGGGCCAACCCACACGGTCGCTTGCATGTGTTGGTTGTTGAGTGCTGTGCGCGGCTCTGCGCTGCTGTGAGCGGCTGTGGCTGACGGTGGCTTTGACTGTGGATAACGGCGGCTGTGGATGACGGTGGATGTGGAGCGGGAAAATGTCAGTGCCCCGGCATAGC
>NZ_JADPVH010000007.1 GCF_026932795.1 Paenarthrobacter sp. Z7-10
CGGCCAAACCGGAAACCTTCTCCGTCACCGTCGCCTGATCACCGGAAACACTCACCATCACCGAACCACTGGCATTACTGCCATTGATCGCACCCAAATTAGCCTGGTACGACGCGTCACCGGCAGCCATCGCCGGAGCACCCGAAAAAGCCAAAGCACCCAGCGCCAACACCGGAGCCACCAACAAAGCAGATTTCATATTCATAGAAAACATCCTCCTATATGCATTGGACGCTCCAACACTGGTTGCGCCCCCTTGATTACATAGAACAATTCGCAGTGATACAAAGCACGGATGGGTCCGGACTGAAAATATTTTTCGAGGCTTCTCCAGACGGGAGCAGGGTCGACTCAGACTTTGGACCGGCGGTATCCGCCCTGCTGCGCCGCCCTCTCGGTGGCAAAGCAGATCTCCGGTGCCGTCCGGGTGTAGAAGCGCTGGCCCGGCAGGTGATAGATGTGGCTGGAGGCATTGCCCTTTATGGGTGCCCACGATGGGCAGTTCCAATGACTCACCGGCTTGGAGGAAACCGGCCGCGGAACCACCACCGTCACAACGACTGCCACAGTGCCCGAGGATTTGAGCGTCCCGGTGGCTGGCAGCCGGACGGACCATCGACCAGTGGCCGCCGCATTGAAAGCTGTCCGGAACTGGCCCGTGGAACTCGCCTTCAAAGTTCGAACTGCCGCATTGGGCCTTGCACCATCCGGGTCGAAGTAAACCGTAACTGTCGTCCCAGCGGCCTTTCCCCAAGTCCGTCCGGTCAACCGCTGGGTCTGACCCTGAAGGGTGACTGCCCCATGGAGGGCCACCTTGGCCGGGCCGGCCGAGTAGCCCGCAATGCGGGTGCTCACGGTCGGGGCCGCCTGGGCTGCAGGTGCGGCATACATCGGCAAAGCGAGGGCAAGGGCAGCCGTAAAGGCGAGGGCGTATCGGGGCACCCGACGCACGCGCAATCCGGGGAATTGGTTCATGGGCTCTCCTGGGGTATCGATGCGGTTCAGCGCATCGATTGAGTGATAAGCCCTCACTCTATAGTCGAAGAGGCCGCGGGCAGGCAGGTTTCCTGACGCAGGCACGCGAAGCTTCAGGCGATGCGTCGACTAACTGCCAATAATTCCTTTTAACTCCGCAGAGGGTGCGCCCCTGGCACTAAAAAGACCCGTCCGAAGCTCCGAAGAGATTCGAACGGGTCTTTTTCCGCACCATTGCTGGTTCGTGGCAGATGAGGGATTCGAACCCCCGTAGGCGTTGCCAGCTGATTTACAGTCAGCCCCCTTTGGCCGCTCGGGTAATCTGCCGCGGCCTGCCGGTCCGGTGTCTGCAACCAGCAGTTATTCCCAACTTGTGGGAGCAATAAAACAATACAAGGGATTCCCCGCAGAATCGAATCGGGGTCCATCCTCGAAGCCCTCCGGGCGGTTTGGCCGATGCGCGTACCCGCGGCCGGGCGAACTGCGGCGTCTGCGTGTCCTAAGCATCGGACTGAATACGGCGGACTAACTGCTCTTCGAATCGTCCGGCTTGTTCTTCGCTGACTTGGCCCAGTGCCACCGCCCGGGCCAGATCCGCATGGATGCCATCGATCCTTGATCCGGAGGACGCGGCGGAAACGGACGACGACGGCGCGGCAGCGGGGGCGAAAGCTGTCACGGCCGCCAGCGCAGCAGCGGCCATGGCGGTTCCTGCGGCCAGCCTGGCGTTGTGGACTATGTATCGCCGCGGTTTCCCGGTGGACATGTGCTACTCCCTTGATCGTCCCGATTCCCTACTCATGTAACTCTGCCGCGGGGCATTGTGATCCCGCTTTGCATTCGCTTGAAGCGAACTGTGAATGGCTCCCTGACGGGAAGAGGCTTCCGGTGGCGGCAAAATCGTTAAGATGGATCTGAACAGGGAGTCCGGGGGCGGCTCCGACCGGACCACCAACCCGTAAGGAGCATTCCATGGCCAGTGAGTCAACATTCGACGTCGTCAGCAAGGTGGATAAGCAGGAAGTCGCCAACGCGCTGAACCAGGCGCAGAAGGAAATCGCGCAACGCTACGATTTCAAGGGCGTCGGCGCGGAAGTAGACTTCAGCGGCGAAAATATCCTGCTGAAGGCCAACTCCGAGGAGCGGGTCAAGGCTGTGCTGGACGTTTTCGAAAGCAAACTGATAAAGCGCGGGATCTCGCTGAAGTCCCTTGACGCCGGCGAACCTTTCGCTTCCGGCAAGGAATACCGGCTGGAGGCGTCCATCAAGGAGGGCATTGAGCAGGACATCGCCAAAAAGATTAACAAGCTGATCCGCGATGAGGGTCCCAAGGGCGTCAAATCTCAGATCCAGGGCGATGAACTGCGGGTCAGCTCCAAGAGCCGCGACGACCTTCAAGCCACCATGGCACTGTTGAAGAATTTCGAGGACGCGGACCTTCAGTTCATCAATTTCCGCTGACCGGCCGGCTGGCTATTGATGCACCATGGGGCCGGGAATAGAGTTCTGCTTATAACCCTTTCCACCCCCACAGGAGCACGACATGCCCAAACCTGACATCACGCCCGGCTCCCCCTGCTGGATAGACCTGATGACCTCTGATCCGGACAAAGCCAAGGATTTCTACGGCCAGCTGTTCGGCTGGACCTACGAGGCAGGGGACGAGGAGAAGTACGGCGGCTACATCACGGCCTTCAAGGATGGCCAGCAGGTGGCCGGAATGATGAAGAACGACGGCCAGTCCGGCCAGCCGGACGTCTGGACAACCTACTTGCGCGTTGATGACATCGAAGCATCGGTGGAGTCGGCGACGGCGCAGGGCGGCCAGGTCTATCTGGCACCGATGGAGGTCCCGGAACAGGGCCACATGGCCATGATCGGGGATGCTGGTGGGGCGGCCGTCGGGGTATGGCAATTTGGCGGCCATACCGGATTCCAGATCCATGGCGAGCCGGGCACACCGGTTTGGCACGAACTGCACACCCGCGACTACTCCGCGGCCGTCAAGTTCTACCAGGACGTCTTTGGCTGGGAGACGGACGTTATGAGCGACACACCAGAATTCCGCTACACCACCCTTGGAGCCGGACGCGACGCGAAAGCTGGCGTGATGGACTCCTCAGCTTTCCTGCCGGAGGGCGTGCCAGCCAACTGGCAGGTGTATTTCGGAGTTAAAAACACGGACGCGACAATTGAAAGGGCGCTGTCCCTTGGCGCCCAACTGGTGCAGCCCGCCGAGGACACACCCTTTGGCCGGCTGGCTACCTTGGCGGACCCCACCGGATCCACGTTCAAGATTTCCCAGGAAACAACTGACAACGGCTGATGTACTTGGCCGCGGCGGGCGCTCTCCGCAGCGGCCAAGCGTTCGGCATCAGCGCGCTCAAGCTCGTCCAGGCGCTACCCTGCCGGCTCCACCAGGCCGGTGTCATAGGCCAGCACAACGGCCTGGACGCGGTCCCGCAAGGACAGCTTCGCCAGGATCTTGCTGACATGCGTTTTAACGGTCTGCTCGGCGATGAATAATTCCGCTGCGATCTCCTGGTTGGAATATCCGCGGGCCACCAGGACGAGAACTTCGCGCTCGCGTTCGGTCAGCCCGTTCAGCCGAGCTGAACACTGCCCGCGCGGCTTCGTCCGGGCGAACTGCTCAATCAGCCGCTTGGTGACGGAGGGTGCCAGGAGGGCTTCGCCCGCCGCCACGACCCGGACAGCCGCAACCAATTCATGCGCCAGGGCGTCCTTGAGCAGAAAACCGCTGGCACCGATCCGCAGTGCGTCGTAGACGTAGTCATCGGCGTCGAAAGTGGTCAGCATCAGCACGTGCGGCGCCGCCTCCCGTTGCGGCTCAATGATGCCGCCGGCGGCACCGGCGGCACCGGCGGCACCCACTGCACCCACTGCACCCACTGCACCCACTGCACCCACTGCAAGGATTTTTGCCGCGGCCTCCAGCCCGTCCATCACCGGCATTCGAACGTCCATCAGGATCACATCGGGACCCAGCTGCGCCGACAGGGCCACCGCCTCGGCACCATCCTGCGCCTGACCCACCACCTCAATATCAGGCTGTGCGTCCAGCAGGGCGGCAAAGCCAGCCCGCACCATCGCCTGGTCATCGGCAACCAACACACGTATCGTCATCGTCCGCTCCCCGCTTCCGTCGGTGTCAGCGGCAGCGTTGCCGTGACCGAAAAACCGCCGCCACCCACGGGCACGCAGACCAGTGAACCGCCCACAATATTGGCCCTTTCGCGCATGCCCACGATGCCCTGGCCGCTGTTGGCTCGGTCCAATTGGGCCAGTACAGCACCGATTCCGGATGGGCCGTTGGAGACTTCCACCTGCAGATTCGGTCCGGTGAGCAGCAGCGAGACAGTGGTCCGCGAACCGGGAGAGTGCCGAATGACGTTGCTGAGCGCCTCCTGGGTGATCCGGTAGGCCGTCAGAGAGATGACTTCACTGAGACCACTGGCATCGAAGGACTCCGCCGTCGGACCCTCCACGGTGATGCCGGCGGTCCGTGCTGCGGCCATCAGCTGGGGAATATCCGAAACCCCTGGCTGCGGCGCCAATTCCCTGGCCCCCCGGTCGCTGCGCAAGGCTCCGAGCATGCTGCGCATCTCCGTCATGGCGCGGCGCGAGTTGGCAGCAATCTCATCAAACTCGTTCTTCAGCGGCGCGCTGAGGTCCGGATGGCGGTACTGCGCCGTCGTGGCCTGCACCACGACGATGGACATGCCATGGGCGACGACGTCGTGCAGCTCGCGGGCGATCCGGGCACGCTCCTCCGCCAACCGGCGCATCGACTGCTCCTCCGCGCTGAGGGTCTTTTCCGCCATCAGCTGCTTCCGGATGTTCTGCCATTGCCTGGTCACGACTGCAGCGACCAGCAGCCCGCCCGAAACCGACGCGTAGACCACCACATTAGTGGCCCCTGCCTGCGGAACCACCTCCGGCATGCCGCGGTAATTCACCGCAACCCCGACTCCGATGCTCAGCAGCCAGGTCACCGCCGGCAGGGACCAGCGGCTGCGCAGAGCCGCCACGCAGATCACCAGGACCTCGGTGAGCATGGCCACCACGGAGAACGGCATCGGTGCGCGCACCATGGAGTCGGTGACCAGCGGCAGTACGCCCAGCGGAATCAGCGAAAGCAGTGCCCCGGGCAGTGGACGGACCACTGTCAAGGCCAGCGTCGCGGTGTGGAAGATCGCCATGCCCAGACCAAACGGCAGCGCCATCTTGTACAGATTCACATTCAACGGGGCGCCGACAGCCAGCAGTGCAAAGCAGGTGGTGACGAACGCCAGCCACGCCCAGCTGATCTTTTTCAACTGCAGCCGGGGCAGCGCTGCTGCGGCCGATGCCCGCAGTGCCGGCACCGCCGTACCCGGTGGCCGCTTAGTTTCCGGCATGGGATCCCGGTCCCGTGGACGCGGGGTCGGCCAGCTCGGCCGTAGGTCCGTCCGTATCGGGGTCAGCCAGCTCCGCGCCCGCTCCCTGGCTGGTCCAGCTCAGCACCCGCCAGCCGCTCTGCGCGGCATCGTCCGCGAAGGACCCCTCCAGGATCACTATTCCAGTGTTGCTCAGGTCGTAGTTTTCGGGATGGGCGGCATCGATATTGCTGGCCCGGTACCCGGCCCACGTCCGGATCATGGCACCATGGCTGACCATAGCCACGGTTCCACCATCCGATCCCTTCTCAGCCTCCCGGACCACCGCATCGAAGCGCTGCAGCACTTCGGTCCCGGTCGATCCCCCTGGCATCCGAACCTCAAGATCTCCCAGCAGCCAATTCCGCACGGTGCTCAGATAGGCCATGATCGAGGGGACGTCACCCTTCATCTCCAGCTCTCCGGCCGCGATCTCGCGCAGGCCGTCCCGCACCTGCACCGTCAGGCCCAAGGCTGCGGCGAGTGGAGCGGCAGTCTGCTGTGCGCGGGTCTGGGTGGAAGCATACAGCGCCGAGGGCTGCGTGCCTGTAAGCCCTGCGAGCGCGGCCAGCAGCGCCTGTGCCTGCCGCGCTCCCAAGTCAGTGAGTCCCGGTCCCGGCACAGACGTATCGAGCAGATTGAGGACGTTCGACGAGGTTTGGCCATGGCGGATCAGGATCAGTCGCATAGCTCCATTCTTCCGTAAAGTCGCAGGGCCCACATATCGCCGCGGTCCGGTCATCGATATTGGCGTCCCGAATGCCCGCTCGCTACGGCTCTGGGTGACGGGCGTCGTAGCGGACGAACCTCGGCTGCCAGCGGGCCATCAGCCATACCGCCGCGATGCACAGGATACCTCCAATCACGGCAGCCATGGCCTCGCCAAAGACCTGGCCGGCTCCGCCGGCAAAGAGATCGCCGAGCCGAGGTCCACCGGCCACCACCACGATGAAGACGCCCTGCAGCCTGCCGCGCATGTTGTCCGGCGTTGCTGACTGCAGGATGGTGGAACGGAACACTCCGCTGACCGAATCCGCGATCCCCGACACCACCAGGGCTGCCACGGCGGCGACAATCCACGGTGAGGTACCGGCACCGGCATGGTGGCCGCCAAACGCGACGGCGGCACCCATCCCGGAAATGGAGGCACCCCACAAGGTGATGGACCAGATCACTGCGAGGCCCTGCCGCCGAATGTGGCCCAGCGGGCCGGAGAAGAGGGCGGCGAGCAGGGAACCGGCCGCAATGGCTGCCAGCAGGACGCCGGCAGTGGTGGCGCCACCGCCAAGCCAGACCGCTCCGATGGCTGGAAGCAGCGCCCGGGGCATTGCAAACACCATGGCGCACAGATCCACCAAAAAGGTCATCCGGACATTGGGCTTGGTGCCAAGGAATCGCAGCCCCTCCAGCACGGATTTGATGCCGGCCCGGCGCACCTCTCCCACGGGCGGCAGCGACGGGAGTTTGAACAGCGCCCACAAAGCGGCGGTGAAGGTCAGCACGTCCACGGTATAGGTCCAGGCGTAGCCAACGCCGGCAACCAGCACGCCCGCCAGCAGCGGTCCAATGGTGGTGCCAAGGCCAAAAATAATCATGCTCAACGCATTCGCGGCCGGCAGCAGGGCCGGCCGCACCAGCCGCGGAATGATGGCGCTGCGGGCGGCCTGGTTGATGCCGGCCGCGCCGGATTGTGCCGCCACCAGCAGGTAGAGCACCAGCACGTTCTGCAGTCCGGTCCAAGCCTGCACGGCAATGCAGATTGTGATGATCCACAGCACGGCGGAGGAGATCAGCGCCACCTTGCGGCGGTCGTGGGCATCGACGATTGAACCGCCGTAGAGACCGGAGATGACCAGGGGCAGCAGGGCGAAAATCCCCAGCAGGCCGACGACGAGGGTCGACTGGCTCAGCGCATACACCTGCAGGCTGACGGCGACCACCGTCAGCTGGGTGCCGATCGAGGACAGTCCAAGTCCCAGCCACAAACGCCGGTAGTCGGCGTTCTCCCGCAGCGGGGTGATGTCAGCCAGGAGATTGCGCACTGGCCAATCTTAGTGGAGGGGCAACGCGAACACATCCCGCTATTGCGAATTCCTCATAATAAGTGATTGACTGAAGTCATGACGACAAAGGACCGGATTTCGGGCAGGTCATGGGCTGGCCAACTTCATGCCCATGACCGGCGGGTGACCAGGCAGCGCCTGGCCGTCCTGGCCGCCGTCGAATCATCCCCGCACGCGACGGCGGAGGCCGTCGCTGAGGCGGCTCGAACCGAACTGCCGCAGCTGACCCTGCAGTCCGTGTACGTGGTGCTGGCGGATCTGACCGAGCTGGGAATGCTGCGCCGCATTGAGCCGCCGCATTCCCCGGCCCGCTACGAAACCCGGATCGGAGATAATCACCACCACGCCATCTGCACCCGGTGCGGCCGAATCGAGGATGTCGATTGCGCCGTCGGCCATGCCCCCTGCCTGATTCCCAGTTCCAGCTCCATGACCATTGCGGTGGCGGATGTCCTTTATCAGGGCATCTGCGCCGACTGCGCGGTTCCGGCTGTAGCCCCGGTTCATCCAACGCCTGGTCAATGAAATCCAACTCCAATCCAATCCAATCCAATCCAATCCAGGAGAATAATGACTGACCATTCCACAACGCAAAGCGGCGCTCCGGTCATCTCGGATGCGCATGCCCAGTCGACCGGTGCCGATGGCGCCATCGCGTTGACTGACCACTACCTCGTCGAGAAACTGGCCCAGTTCAACCGTGAGCGCGTGCCGGAGCGCGTGGTGCATGCCAAGGGCGGCGGAGCCTTCGGCGTCTTTCGGACCACTGAGGACGTCTCGCGCTACACCAAGGCCGCACTGTTCCAGCCGGGCGTGGAAACCGAGACGCTGACCCGCTTCTCCTCCGTGGCCGGCGAAGCGGGGTCTCCCGACACTTGGCGCGACCCGCGTGGCTTCTCGACGAAGTTCTACACCACCGAAGGCAATTACGACCTGGTGGGCAACAACACTCCCGTGTTCTTTATCCGGGACGGCATCAAGTTCCCCGACTTCATCCATTCGCAGAAGCGGCTGCCCGGCTCCAACCTCCGCGACGCGGACATGCAGTGGGACTTCTGGACGCTCTCCCCCGAGTCAGCCCATCAGGTCACCTGGGTCATGGGTGACCGCGGGCTGCCAGCCTCCTGGCGCGAAATGCAGGGTTACGGCTCGCACACCTACCAGTGGATCAACGCCGCCGGCGAGCGGTTCTGGGTCAAGTACCACTTCCATTCCCAGCAGGGGGTCAAGGCCATGAGCGGGGACGAGGCGGAGCGGCTGGCCGGCTCCGATGCGGACTATTACATCCGCGACCTGTACGAGAACATCGATGCGGGCAACCACCCGTCCTGGGATCTGCACGTGCAGATCATGCCTTATGCCGACGCGGCGGATTACCGCTTCAATCCGTTCGATTTGACCAAGGTCTGGCCGCATGCGGACTACCCGCTGATCAAAGTGGGCACGATGACGCTGAACCGCAACCCGGAGAACTACTTCGCGCAGATTGAGCAGGCAGCCTTTTCGCCCGCGAATTTCGTTCCCGGTATTGCTTCCAGCCCGGACAAAATGCTGCAGGCACGGATTTTCTCCTACCCGGATGCGCACCGTTACCGGGTTGGGACGAACCATGCCCAGCTGCCGGTGAACGCCCCGAAGAACCAGGTGCACAACTATAGCCAGAACGGCTCCGCGCGGTACCAATTCAACGCGCCCGCGGTGCCCAATTACGCACCAAACTCCAAGGGTGGCCCGGCAGCGGTGGAGCCCGCCACGGTGGGTGGCGGCTGGGAGAACGACGGCGCGCTGACGCTGGCCGCGCATTCGCTGCACGCTGCCGACGACGACTTCGGCCAGGCCGGGACCATGTACCGCGAGGTATTCGATGACGCCGCCCGGGCACGGTTCCTGGAGACGGTCTCCGGCGCGGTCGGCGGAGTTCAGGACGCAGGCATAGCGGAACGCGCGATTGCCTACTGGACCAACGTCGACGCCGACCTGGGTGCGAAGCTGCGTGCCAACCTGGGCAGCGAAGACAGCTCCGAGTCCGAAGCAGCCATCAAGTACTAACTGCCGGCAGCTTCCGGCCCCGGAAAGCACGGACTAAACACGACGGGCTGATGCCTGCGGCCATTTGGCGGCAGCCATCAGCCCGTCCTGTCCGTGCCGCCGGGGATCGTGGCCCTCCGGATCCTGCAGCACGGCAAAGTCATTTAGCTGAAGTCAGCTAAATCTCCGGCGGCTCCCTCAGCTCCTACGGCTCCCTCCGCTCAACTCCGGCGGCGGGAAATGTGCACCATTTCCTCCCGGGGAACCACTTTAATCCGCTGCCGTATCACCGCCGCCCGCTGGGCCGCATCCTCCGCCGCCGGGTCCGAAGCCGCCGTATTCGAAGCTGCCGTGCCGCCGTCGCCCGTGCCGCCGTCGCCCGTGCCGCCGTCATCCGCGGCCTTCCTGCCGGGTGCGGCGTCCGAGACAAAGGCGGCGCCGAGAGCCGTTTCATGCGCGTCCAGCGCCAGCCAGCCTTCCCAGGTGGTGTACTCCACGCCGCGGGACTCCAGCAGGTCCACAATGGCCTGCTCGTCGGGATGCTGCGCCTTCGGCAGGTTTAGCCGGTCCTCCAGCAGGTACCCAATGGTCTCCAGCGCATCGCCCTTGGTGCTCCCGATCAGCCCGACGGGGCCGCGTTTGATCCATCCCGTTGCGTACACGCCGGGCACTGCGGTGCCGTCGGCGTCCAGGACGCGTCCACCCTCATTGGGGATGACACCGCGTTGTTCGTCAAAACCCACTTCGGGCAGTTCCGAGCCGAAGTAACCAATGGCCCGAGAGACGGCCTGCACCGGATATTCGACGAAGCTGCCGGTACCTCGGGCGCGGCCGGTGCCGTCCAGCTCCATCCGCTCAAACGTAATGCCGCTGACCTTCCCGTCCGTGCCGGTGATCTCCACCGGGCTGTGCAGGAAATGCAGGTGCAGCCGGCGGGAGGCGGGATGCTGGGCGTGCTCGGGCTCCTCGGCCAGCCAATTGGTCAGGGTGTTAACCATTGTCTTAATCTGGTTGTTGGTCCGGACCGCTTCATCGGAGGCGGCGTCGAACTCGAAATCCTCTGGATACAACACGATGTCCACATCCTTGGAGTGCGAGAGCTCCCGCAGTTCCAGTGGCGTGAACTTCACCTGCGCCGGGCCGCGGCGGCCAAAGATGTGCACATCCGTCACGGGGGAGGTTTTCAACCGTTGATAGACGTTGTCCGGTATCTCGGTCACCAGCAGGTCGTCGGCGTGCTTGGAGAGCATCCGGGCCACATCCAGCGCCACGTTGCCATTGCCCAAGACGGCGATTTCCTTGGCCTCCAGCGGCCATTCCCGGGGAACATCGGGGTGTCCGTCGTACCAGGAGACGAAGTCCGCCCCGCCGAACGAGCCCTCCAGTTCGACGCCGGGAATCTGCAGGGCGGCGTCCTTGATGGCCCCGGTGGAAAAGATGACGGCATCATAGAACTCACGAAAGTCGGACAGGGTCAGATCCCGGCCATATGTCACGTTGCCCAGGAACCGGATGTCCCCCCGGTCCAGCACTTTGTGCAGGGCACCCACGATGCCTTTGATCCGCGGATGATCCGGCGCCACACCGTAACGAATCAAGCCATACGGCGCGGGATGCGCTTCGAAGAGATCGATGCTGACTTCCAGATGTCCGTCCCGGACTTCCTGGGACTTCGTGAGGATATCGGCGGCATATACCCCGGCCGGGCCGGCGCCGATAATGGCCACCCGAAAGGGGCGGGTGGTTGCCAGGTTAGACACTGCAGAGTCCTTCCGAACTTCGGTCAATACTCGATTGCGGCTGCCCGCCGGCCGGCTTTTGCCGGGGGCACTGCCTCCAGTCTAATTGGCACCCTGGGCCTGGGTTAAAGACGTGATCCAGGCAATAGCGCAGGCTGGACGCCACGCAAATGCTGCCGTAGGCCGGTGCTTCGGGGCACCAGTCCGGGTTTCAGGCCACCTTAAGCCGGGTGGCTCTGGAATAGCCGGGCCAAAGCTGGTGTTGTTTTCCTTGTGTCCGCCAGCAAAACATCCCCCGATTCCGTTACTTCCGTCCCGGCCCAGCGCCGCACAAATGCTTCCGACGCCGCCGCGCCAGCTGTGACAGCTCGCTCCGATGCAGCTGCTCCCCGCAGTGGCCGCAGGCGGCGGGCCGGAAAGCCCCAGCGCAGCGAGGCCAGCCTCGGCGTCCTGCTGGGCATCACCGCCTACAGCCTCTGGGGGCTGCTGCCGCTGTACTTCGTGATGCTGAACCCGGCTGGGGCGGTGGAGATCGTTGCCAACCGGGTGGTCTGGTCGCTGGCCTTCTGCGCCCTGCTGCTGACCATCACCCGGGCGTGGCCAAAGTTCCTCGCAGCCATCCGGGACGTCCGGGTGCTGGGCACGCTGGCCACCGCAGCCGTGCTGATCGCCGTCAACTGGCTGACCTACACCTACGGTGTCACCACCGGGCATGCGATCGAATCCTCGCTGGGATACTTCATCAATCCACTGGTGTCCGTGCTGCTCGGAGTCATCGTACTGAAGGAAAAACTTCGCCGCCTGCAGTGGGCCGCCGTCGGCGTCGGCTTCGCCGCCGTCGTCGTACTGACCGTCGCCTATGGACGGCTGCCGTGGATCGCACTGATCCTGGCCTTCAGCTTTGGCCTGTACGGATTCGTCAAGAAGCGTGTGGGTCCGAAGGTTGACGCTGCATCGAGCCTCAGCGTGGAAACGGCGGTGCTGACTCCGATTGCGGTAGCCGTGATGATTGTGCTGGGCGTCAGCGGCCAGGCAACGTTGGGCAACCACGGAGCGGGCCACTTCTGGTGGATGGCTGCCTCGGGTGTGATCACGGCCGTGCCGCTGCTGCTCTTCGGCGCGTCCGCCCGGCGGCTGCCGATGACCACCATCGGGCTGCTGCAGTACTTCGCCCCGGTGCTGCAGTTCTTGCTGGCCATCACCGTGCTCGGCGAAAAAATGGGAATTGAACGCTGGATCGGGTTCTGCATCGTCTGGCTGGCCCTGATCCTGCTGACGGTGGACATGCTGCGCAATTACGGGCAGAACCGGACCTTGCGCCGCGCCGCCGCGGCCCGCTGAACCGGGGCCGCACCTGAGCTGACCCGGCACCGGACCGCAGCGGCTATCCGGTTGCGGCAGGCAGATCCATATTCACCGTGAACATGACGTCACCCTGAGTGCAGGCATCCTTCGTCGGATTGCGGCCGTAGACCGGCCCACAGATGAACTTCAGCGTCATCTTGTTCCCGCTCACGGTACCGAGAAGGTGCGAGGGATGGGAGGAATGGAACACCGATCCCGCGGAGGTAAAGGCCCCGGGTTTGGTGGGAAACCTGACCTCTTCAACGCCTCCGCCTCCATCAGTCAGGTAGGTCACCCCGTTCTTGGGCGTCATCGCCTCCGCACCGTGCAGGTGGTGGCCGAGGTAGAGCCGGAGTTTGGGATATTTACCGTGCAGAGTGTCCACCGCATCCTGCAGTTCTGCGCGCAGCGGGTGTTCGGCTGAAATACTGCTGAAGACCGGGCGATGGGCCACGATTACGATCATACGAATCTTCGGATCGTTCTGCGCCGCCTGCATGATGGGGTCACTCTTCGCCTTGGCGTCGGCAGTGGATTGGTATTCTCCGCCTTCGGGCCAGAGGAAGAACCGGATTCCACTCGCGTCGAACCAGCCCCAATCCTCACCCTGACAAGAATTGGTGGTGGCGGGCGCTACGGCCGGGCATCCGGGATGGTTCAGCCGGGACGGCGTGTCGTTTGCCAACGTCTGTGCGTTCGGCATGGTCAGGCGGCCCTTGTAGTTGTCGAGCCTGTCCCGAGGGGTCCCCTTCGGTGCGGGCGGAGAGGTGGGCCCACCGTACTCGTGGTTTCCCCAGGCGAATTCCATGGGGGCAATCGTGGAGACCGGCTTGATGTCGTTGAAAAACTGGTGGACGGAACCCGCGCCGCATTTGTTGGCGTAGCTGATGTCACCGCCAAAGGTCAGGAAGTCCGGCTTTTCCTGGGCAATCTGCCGCCAGTGGTCGGCCACCCACGGCGTGTCACACGCCGAACCGGCCGCGGGGTCCTTGAAAGTGGAACTGACGTCGCCAATATCCACCCATGTGAAGTCTCCGGTTGGAGAGGTCTTGAACGTGTGGTCCGCACCGTCACCGATTTTGTAATGGTAAACCGTGCCCGCGGTGAGACCATCGATTTTTGCCTCACGAAATGGGCCAGCAATATCCACTGGGGTGATAACCGGAGCGGTGGCGGTGGCCGTGCCTCCGTACGATTCATCTCGGCCAAAGAAAACAGTGGCATCCGGTCCCCGCCAGTGCAGGACCATGGTCCCGGCCTGATCTCCGTAATTCGCCACGATTTCGTCGTCGTGGTCAGGACGCGCAGCCGGCTGCGCGTGTCGGCCTGCCAGCGCGGCTGCTCCTACCAGCAGGACCGCGATCAGCAGCACAAGTAAAATCTTTTTCGCAGAGACCTTAACGCGCACTATTTAACTCTCTTGTTGTTCCCAAAAATGCCGACAAACGTCACCCCACAAAGCACCCTTCCCGCAGGGATACGCCGTGCCCGCATTTCGGACGGAATTGCGCTGCGCTCGCTCAAGCTAAGAGTCGCCGATAACCACGGTCACGGTCAATGCGAATTTGCCCTGAATCAGCTGGCAATTCGCCGTCAATCATGTTCCTGTGAGCGGCTCGACCGGCGTACCGTGGTCGCTGCCCGACCGTCGTTATACGCTGTCGATCCGCTCATAGTCCCGGGGAACCACCACCATCGGCACCGGCAGGGCCCGCAGCACCTTGTTCGCGGTGCTGCCAAGGAACAGCTTCCGGTGCTGGGCCAGTCTGCTGGAACCTACGATGACCAGTTCGCCGTCCTCCCAGCCCAGGGAGTCGACGGCTTCCTCAATGGAGCGTCCATGCGCCAGCGTCAGGGTGGTGGAGCCCTCCGGCAGCCGGGCAGCGGCCTCGGTCAGGACAGAATTCACGTGCCGCCGGGCCGGGCTGAGAGCGCTGTCCAAGTCGAAGTCCTGCTGCCGAAGTTCATCCAGCTCCACCAGTGACACCAGCCGCAGCGGCAGATTCCGGCGCCGGGCCGAACTGACCGCAACGTTGATGGCCGCGCCGGCGCCCTCTCTCGTGCCGACCGTCAGCGTCAGCCGGGTCAGCGGTTCCGTCCGGCCATAACCGCGCGGTGCCAGAGCCACCGGAACCGGCGAGGCATGCAGCAGTGAATTCGCCACACTGCCGACGGTGAAACGCTTAAACAGCCCGTTGCCCGCCGCGCCCACCACGATCAGCCCCGCGCCATACTCCACCGCTGCTTCAATCAGACCGGCTGCAAATGACTCAGCCTCGCGTACGTGGAACTCGGCCGTGACCCCCGCGGGGACAAGCTTGAGCGCGCTCCGCCGTGCTGTCAGCACCCGCTGCTCCGAAGCGTCGACGCGGTTGCCGTCCGGATTCAACGCCACGTAGGGGGTTGCTTCGTTGACCACGTACACCAAATCCAGCGTGGCACCCTGCGTGCGGGCAATCACGGCGGCCAGTGCAAGGGCGTCCGCTCCGCGTTCATTGGGTGTGTAACCGACCACGTACCGCATCTAAATTCCCCTCGTTGAACCGGGCATATCCTTGGCTCAGACTTTACCTGTACGGCCGCATAAACGTTGCTGCCCCACATAAAACGCAGGCGCAACTACGTTTATGCGGGGCAGGGACCGTTTATCCGGGAAGAAGCCTTCAGGCGTGGGCGCGGATCGCCCCCACAAGCACGTCCAGCCCGTCCTCGAGCAACTCGTCGCTGATCACCAGCGGCGGGAGCAACCGGACCACGTTGCCATAGGTGCCGCAGGTCAGAATGATCACTCCGGCCTCCAGGCAGGCTGCGGCAATCGCCTTGGTGGCCTCCGGGTTTGGTTCCTTCGTGGTTCGGGCGGTTCCCGGCCGGACCAGTTCGACGGCGAGCATGGCGCCGCGGCCGCGCAGGTCGCCGACAATACCGCCGTCGCCCAGGTCCGTGATCAACGCCTCCAGCCGACGCTTCACCAGGTGCTCGATGTGCTGCGCGCGGGCATTCAAGTCATGCTCGCGCATAGACCCGATTGCGGCCAGCGCTGCCGCGCAGGCGACCGGGTTTCCGCCGTAGGTTCCGCCGAGTCCGCCCGGATGGACGGCGTCAAGCAGATCCGCACGGCCGGTGATGGCGCTGAGCGGGAGGCCGCCGGCGATGCCCTTGGCCATGGTGATGATGTCCGGCACCACACCCTCGTGCTGGCTGGCGAACCAGGCACCGGTGCGGCAGAACCCCGACTGGACCTCGTCGGCGATAAAGACGATCCCCTTGTCTTTGGCCCAGGCGGCGAGCGTCGGCAGAAAGCCTTCGGCCGGAACAATGAAACCGCCCTCGCCTTGGATCGGTTCAATCAGCAGCGCGGCCACCGAATCGGCGCCGATCTGCTTTTCGATCATGGTGATGGCCCGCTGAGCAGCCTCCTCACCCTTAATATCCGATTCCTCGCGGTACGGGTAGCTCATCGGGACCCGGTAGATTTCCGGTGCAAACGGGCCGAAGTTGGTCTTGTACGGCATCGCCTTGGCAGTCAGCGCCATGGTCAGGTTGGTGCGGCCGTGGTAGGCGTGGTCGAAGGCTACGATGGCGTCCCGGCCGGTCGCCAGGCGGGCGACCTTGACCGCATTTTCCACGGCTTCGGCGCCGGAGTTAAAGAGCACCGAACGCTTTTCATGATCCCCCGGCGTGAGCTTGGCCAGCTCCTCGGCAACGGCAATGTAGCCCTCGTACGGGGTAACCATGAAGCAGGTGTGCGTGAAGTGTTCGACTTGTTCCTGCACGGCTCCGACGACGGCGGGGTCGGAAGCGCCGACGCTGGTCACGGCGATGCCGGACCCCAGGTCAATGAACGAGTTGCCGTCCACGTCGACGATAACGCCGCCGTCGGCATCCGCCACATACACCGGAACGCTGGACGCCACACCGCCAGCCACCACAGCCTTGCGCCGTTCCGCCAACTCCACCGACTTAGGTCCCGGGAACTCCCCCGAAACCCGCCGCACCTGTTCCAACCGATACTGGATATCTGCCATCCGCTCTTCCTTCCTAAGTTTCTGATTCCTTTGGCCCCGCGAACTCGAAGGTGACCAAACTCCCAAGCGCCGGCGCCAATTTGTGCAAACGCGCACCGCCGCAAGTCGAAGCCGCCAAACCCTCAAGCCGCCGGGCCGTTTTGCGTAGGCGCGCATCGCCGACCAGAGCGCCGCGCAGGTCGCTCGGCGACCGAAGCGTCGCGGCGGGAGGTGTCTAAGCGCCGGCAAAACGGTCCGGCGGCGAACCCACTCAACCCAGCGGCCGTCGTCGTCGTCCTAACCCGTCCTAGGCGTCCAGCGCACTCATAACATGCTTGATCCGGGTGTAGTCCTCCACCCCATACATCGAGAGGTCCTTGCCGTAACCGGACTGCTTGAAACCACCGTGCGGCATCTCCGCGGTCAGCATAATGTGCGTGTTGATCCAAACGGCACCAAAATCCAGGTCCCGCGAGACACGTATCGCGGTGCCGTGGTTGCTGGTCCAGACACTTGATGCCAGCGCAAAATCGACGTCGTTGGCCAGCTCGACGGCCTCTTCCTCAGTCTTGAACGTCTGCACCGTGAGCACCGGGCCGAAGGTTTCTTTCTGCACAATGTCATCCGTCTGCCGGACCCCGTCCACGACGGTTGGCTCGAAGAAGAAACCCTTGTCCCCCACGCGCTTTCCGCCGGTGACAACCGTGGCGTATTCGGGAATATTGTCCACCACGTGGCACACGGCGTTGAAGTGGTTGACGTTGTTCAGCGGGCCGAAGTAGTTCCGGCTGTCATCCTCGTGGCCGGTCTCCAGCCCCTTGGCCGCGGTGGCCAGCGCGGCCACCAGCTCATCGTGGGCGGATTCCTCCACCAGCACGCGGGTGATGGCCGTGCAGTCCTGGCCGGCATTAAAGAAGGCGAACTCCGCGATGGACTGGGCGGTTTTACCCAAATCTGCGTCGGCAAAGACGACCGCCGGGGCCTTGCCTCCCAGCTCCAAGTGTGCCCGCTTCAGGCCGGCCGCGGCACCGGCAGCCACCGCAATGCCGGCCCTGACCGAGCCGGTGATGGACACCATGGCTGGGACCCGATGCTCCACCATTGCCGCTCCGGTGGCGGCGTTGCCGAGGATGACGTTCAGCACGCCGGCGGGCAGGATGTCCTTTGCGATGTCCGCCAGCACCAGGGTGCTTTCGGGGGTGGTGTCGCTGGGCTTGAGCACTATCGTATTTCCGGCCGCCAGAGCTGGTCCAATCTTCCAAATGGCCATCAGCAGCGGATAATTCCACGGTGTCACCTGGGCAATGACCCCCACCGGCTCACGCCGGACGTACGAGGTGAAGCCCTCCATGTACTCCCCGGCCGATTTTCCCTCCAACAGGCGCGCAGCACCGGCGAAGAAGCGCAGTTGATCGGCGCCCACCGCAACTTCCTCGTCAGCAATCATCTGCCGGACCTGACCGGTATTTCGGTGCTGTGCCTCAACCAGCTCAGCACTGCGGGCCTCAAGGGCATCCGCCAATTTGAGCAGCATCCCCTGGCGCTGTCCGGGGGTGGTCCGCTTCCACGAACGGAATGCCGCCGCGGCAGCCGTCATGGCCGCATCCACATCCGCTTTTACGGATACGGGGGCCTCGGCCACGTTCTGCCCATTGGTGGGATTGATGATCGCCAGCGATTCGGTCCCGTTTACCGGGACAAATTCGCCGTTGATGAAGTTCTGCAAGGTCTGGACCACGGTGTACAACCCTCTCCGATCGAATGTCCACGCACCGGGAATAGGGTTACGGGACCTCTGCTGAGCTTAGGGCAAGCGGCGCCCAGCGGGGAATGGCCGGTTGCACTATTGTCCGCGGCAGCTTGGTGCGTTTGTATAGTTATCCTATGGCCCTCACCTTGGCGGACTTACTGACCGTTCCACCCCTGCATCTGCGCCTTCTCGGCTCCGCGGAGTCCACCCTCAGCGCGCCAATCCTCTGGGCGGCCGTGACCGAGCTGGAGAATCCTCAGCCATTCCTCAGCGGTGGGGAACTGGTGCTGACCACCGGCGTTCGCCAACTCACTGCCGCGACACAGCGGGCCTTCGTGCGGCAGATCAAACGTGCGGGAGCGGTGGGTGTGGGATTTGGCATCGGCCTGGGACATGACGAGGTTCCGCAGGCCCTGATCGCGGAGGCGAACCGCTGGGGCGTGCCGGTGGTGGAAGTGCCTTATGGCACCCCGTTCATCGCCATCGGCAAGCTGGTGGCTGATTCGCGTTCGACGGATCACTACGCCAAATTGGAGCGGCTGCTGGCCCAGCATCAGGTGCTGGCCCAGTCGCTGCTGTCCGGCGGCGGACTTGGCGCGCTGCTGGACAAACTCGCGGCGATGGTGCGGACGGAGGTGGTGCTGACCCAGTACAACAGCACCCTGTTCAGCAGCCTTCCATCCGCGCACAGGATCACTGGCGAAACTGCGGGCAGGCGTTCGGGCGAAACTGCGGGCAGCGGTGCCGCGGGTAGCGGTGCCGGTAGCGGTGCAAGCAGGGGCGCGGACGGCGATGCCGGCGGCGGTAGCGCTGGCGGCGTCCACGGCATCGTGGTCGACGACGAACACTGGTTTCCGGTGGTGGTGCCCACCGGAAAGCGCGACGCCACCACGTTATGGCTGCGCAAGCCGTTCGATGACGGCGGCATCGTCGATTATGCCAAGAGCCTGATCAGTGTTGAACTCAACAACCTCCGCGAACGCCGGCACGCCGCCCGAAAGATGGCGGGGCAGGTGCTGCAGGACGTGATCCGGGGTTCTCTGGAGGGCTCCGACGCCGCCGCCAGGCTCTCGAGTGTGCGGATTAATCCTGCTGCCCGGAACATTGTCCTGCTGGTGCGGGTGCCGGCGGGCCAATTCCAGATACTGTCCTCGATGGCCCTGCCGCCGGAGCTGGACGCCGCCGTGGCGGCGTCGCTGGTGGGCGCGGACAGCAACGAACTGCTGGTGGTCTCCGCTGGCCCTCCGGGCGGCGCCGCAGCACTTGGCCGGGCGCTGAGCCGGCAGCTGGCCGATGTTGGCATCACGGCACCGGTGGGCATCGGCGGCGCCTATGCACAGGCCAATGGACTTCGCTGGAGTTATTTCGAGGCGAAGGAGGCCGCCGGGCGGGGCCTGGAAGTCAATGAACCCGAGCGGCTCAGCCTGACCTCGCTCCTGCTCGCCAGCGGTGACGTGCCGATGGCCGATATGGCCGCGGAAGCCTTGGACCCGCTGCTCAGCTTCGACGCCGCACACGGAGCCGAGCTGATCAGCACGTTGGATTCCTACCTGCGTCTGAACGGTTCCGTGGCGGCCGTGGCCGAGGCTCTGGCGCTGCACCGCAATACCGTCCGTTACCGGCTGACCCAAATCGCGGAGCTCACCGGTTACGATCCGGCCGTCACCGCGGACCGTGTCCAGCTGTGGCTGGCGCTCGCCGTGCGCCGCCTGGCGAAACCGGGACTGTAAAATGCCTGTGCGGCAGCCGCAGCAGACCGGGCGACCGGGCGGGCCGACGCACGGCAGCCACAGCACCCCCGGACCGACAGGAACAGCGCCGCGGGGCTGAGAGGCGCCAGCGGTCACCGCGCCGAACGAACTCGTCTGTTGGATTTACTCCGGCACCACCAGCGCAGGGGTGTCCTTGCGCAGGGTTTCGCTGCGGAAGAAACCCGGCCGGCGCCAGTACATCCAGGCCATAACCAGGAGTCCAAGTGCCAGCAGGCCGACGCCGAGGATAAAGACCAGGCCTACCCCGCCCAACTGCGAGCCGCTGCCGAAGTCCGGGTTCCAGCTGTCCACCGCGGTCTGGATGAAGACCACAGTGAGGACCAGCCCGCCGAGCACCGGGAAGAGCAGCCGCATAAAGCAGTTCCGTACGCCGGCGAACACGCTGTGCCGGAAGTACCAGGCACAGGCGAACGCGGTCAGCGCGTAGTAAAAGCAGATCATCAGCCCCAGCGCCAGGATGGTGTCGTTGAGGACGTTCTCGCTGAGCACCTTCATGATCGCGTAGAAGCCGCCCGAGATGGCGCCGGCAATGATGGTGGCGTAGCCCGGTGACCCGAAGCGCTTGCTCACGGATGCAAACCGTGGCGGCAGCGCGCCATAGTGGCCCATCGCCAACAGGCTGCGCGCCGGCGAGGCCATGGTGGACTGCAGCGAGGAAGCGGTGCCGGAGAGCACGGCGAGCGACATCAGGATGGCCAGCGGTCCCATCACCGGCGACGCAAGCGCGGCGAAGACGTTCGACTGGTTGTCCGGGTTGTTCAGGCCGATGCCCGTCCCGCCCACGCCAGCCACCATCATGGTGGCCACAATCACGGCGATGTACAGACCGAGGACTGCCACCGCCGTCGTCGTACCGGCCTTGCCTGCGGTGCCCTTGCCGCCCTTGGTCTCCTCATTGACGGTCAGGCACACGTCCCAGCCCCAGTACACGAAGACGGCCAGCGACATGCCGGCGGCGAACTGGTCGAAGCCGGAGATTTTGGCCGGATTGAACCAGTCCCAGCTGAAGGCGATGGCGGTGGAGGTATCGCCGGAGGCAACATGCGTGAGTGCCATCACGATGAACAGGCCCAGTACCAGGACCTGGAAGCCGACCATGGAGTACTGCACGAGCTTTGTGGCGTGCAGGCCGCGGTAGCTGACCCAGACGGCGAGCGCCACGAAGGCCAGGCAGGTGGCGATGTTCAGCGCCTTGTTGCCGGTTAGGTCCGCGAGCGCGGGATTGTTGAAGACCTGGGCCAGGAAGAGATAGAAGAAGTCCACGGCGACGCCGGCCAGGTTGGAGAGCACAATGATGTTCGCGGCGAGCAGGCCCCAGCCGCCCATCCAGCCCACAAACGGTCCAAACGCCTTGGTGGCCCAAGTGAAAGTGGTGCCGCTGTCCGGCGAGTCGGCATTGAGCTCGCGGTAGGCGAAGGCGATCAGGATCATCGGTATGAACGCGATGATGAAAATCGCCGGTAGCTGCACGCCCACCGCGTTGACGGTTGGCCCCAGCGAGCTGGTCAGGCTGTAGGCGGGCGCCACGGAGGAAATACCAAGGACGACGACGGCCAGCAGGCCGAGCTGACCGCCCTTGAGTCCCTTGCCGCTGATGCCGTGCTTCGTGTTCGCGGCGTCATGCGGTTCACGGCGGCGGCCGGCGCTGTCCGGGGCATGCCGGTCGGGCCCGGTTTTGGCAGGGGTGTCCTGATCCGGGGCGGGAACGCCCGACGGCGGATCCTGGCTGGTCATTTGGCTCATGGTAAGGCCTTTCCGGAAGAGCAGAATTATTGGCGCAGCAGGGGTTCCTGCTGGGTGATGCAGTGGATGCCTCCGCCGCGGGCAAACAGCTCGCGCGCGTCAACAGGAACGACGCGGCGGCCGGGATAGGCTTCGGCGAGGATGGCCAGCGCCTTATCGTCGATCGGATCCGCAAAATTGCAGGCGATGACTCCCCCATTGAGGACCAGGTGGTTGATGTAGCTGTAATCCACATACCCCTGCTCATCGGCGACGGTTTCCGGCGCCGGGACGTCGGTGATTTTCCAGCTCCGGCCGGCGGCGTCCCGGGTGGTGGCCAGGAAATCTATGATCTGGTTGCACACGGCATAGTCCGGGTGCTCCGGATTGTTCTGCCGGTGCACCAACAGCGTGCCCGGGCTGGGAATCGCCGCAACGATGTCTACGTGGCCGCGGGTGCCGTAGCGCTGCGCGTCGCGGGTCAGGCCCCGGGGCAGCCAGATCACCTTTCGGGCGCCGATGGTGCGGGCCAACTCCGCCTCCACATCGGCCTTGCTGAGTCCCGGGTTGCGGAACCTGTCCAGCTGGACAGTTTCAGTCACCAGCACGGTGCCCTCCCCGTCCACCGCGATGCCGCCGCCCTCGTTGACCAATTGGGATCCCACCCGTTCGGCGCCGGACCAGCCGGTCACCTTGGAGCCGATCTGCGAGTCGTTACCCCAGCTGGCCCAGTCCTGCTGGCCCCAGCCGTTAAAAACCCAGTCCACCGCACCCAGGCGGGCGCCGCCGTCGTCGTCCACGCCGTCGTCGAACACAAAAGTGGGGCCGATGTCCCGCATCCACGCGTCGTCCAGCGGCGCCACCAGCAACTCCACCGTGTCCGCGAGGTAGCCGCGGGCCACCTCGACGTCATTTGGGTCCACCACCATGGTGACCGGCTCGAACTCCACGGCGGCATTGGCGACGGCGGACCAGGTGATTCGGGCGGCGTGCGCCTCCTCCGGGGTGTCTCCGAGCGTGTACCCGCCCGGCGGGAAGGCCATCCAAATCCGTGCCTGCGGTGCCGTTTCAGCCGGCATTGTCCAGCCCATCAGCGCAGCCCTGCAACCGCGTTGGCCAGCTCGGACGGCGTTTCTTCGCCGCCGAACGGCGCATCGACGCGGACCGGCTCGATCAGGCGCGCGTAGGTCTCCGGGCGTCGGGTGGTCAGGAAGGGGAACAATGCCAGCCAGTCACGCCGCTGATCAAGGTCCAGATCCGCCACCAGTACGGCGGAAGCGTCGCGTGGGGCCCGCACGAGGATGCGCCCGTAGGGGTCGGAGATGAACGAGGAACCGTAGAAAGAGACGTTTCCCTCATCACCCCAGCGGTTCGGAACCACCATGAAGAGCCCATTGGCGATGCCGTTGCCCACAATGACCTGCTGCCACAGCGGCCGGGTGTCGAAATCCGGGAAGGCCGGCTCGGAACCGATGGCCGTGGGATAGACCAGCAAGTCGGCACCCCCGAGGGAATACAGCCGCGCCAGTTCGGGGAACCATTCGTCCCAACAGGTGGGCATCCCGAGCCGCGCACCGCCAAGCTCATCGGGGGAATGTATTTGATATGCGTCCTCTGTATCGGGTCCCTGGCGGAAGTACTTGTCCTCGTAGTAGCCCTCTGTCACCGGGATGTGCAGCTTGTGCGTGCGGGCCAGCAGCTCTCCGGCCGGTGAAACCAAGATGGCGGTGTTGAGCCCCAGCCCGTCGCCGGCGTCGGCCTTCTGGTACAGCGAAGCGTGGACGCAGACGTTACTGGCGCGGGCCGCCTTTGCCGCGAAGGCGAAGGTTGGACCGGTGAGCAGGTCTTCCGCCTCCTCACCGGGGACTGCGGTGGGCAGCGTGTCGGCCGGATAACGGGAGAGCGTGAGTTCGGGAAGGAAGACCACGCTGGCACCGAGCCGTGCAGCCCGGGCTATGCCCTCCTCCAGCTCGGCGGTCAGGGCTGCCAAGTCTGGCTGCCATCGGTGCTGGACGAGGCCAACCCGCAGCGGCAGACGCTGCGGGTCTGCGGCGCGGGCGGGGGACGGGGGCGCCTGCGCGGACACTACTTCAATCATCGAAACTCCAAGAGATCTGAATCACTAAACGAACGTCGTTCATTTAGTATGGAGGTGGCCTCGTGGATTTGGCAAGAGGCAACCGCACTTTCCCAAGTGAGTGGCAGCTAATGCACTCAAAAGCCCGAATGAGTGCATTACCTGACACCTAGTTGGGCCGGGAAATTACGCTGCCGTTTGGGCCGGGAGCGATGCTGCGCGTCGGTGGAGGGTGCGCACCTGGCACGCCGCACCCATCCTCAGCAGCGGCCGCAGCGAATGCCTCATGTTGCCACTTCCGTTTTGCGGCAACAGGAAACTCGACGACAACACCAAGAGACGCAACGTGAAGAAGTCTTTGAAGACCCTTGGCCATATTTCAGCGGCCGCTGCGCTGGCAGCCGGTACATTGGCACTGAGCTGCGTACCGGCGAACGCCGCAACACTGCCGGCTTCGCCCGTATCAGCCGTGCAGGACGCACCGGTTTCGACGGCTGCCCCGGCCTCGGTCGATGGAACTGGCTCCAGCGTCACGGGCAACAAGGCGCTGATCTCGGGGCCGATCGTCTCTGGACCACTGGTCAACGGACCAGTGCTCAGCGGTTCTGTTATTGATGGGCCACTGCTCAACGCCCCAATCGGGCCGATCCAAATCGGGCAGTTCCAGTAAGGACGCTCCTCCGAAATTCCGTCCGGCGCGGATCTCGCTAACCCGTTCGGGCGGCCACGATCGCCCGAACGGGTTAGCGCAGCGTCCCCGGTACTGGACCTCGAACTGAGCTGACCCGGCTGGCCAACCCTCCAGCCGCCGCCGTCTTCCCGATAAGCACCATCTCCACTTCGGTCCAGCTTCAGCGCTGCCGGTCTACCCGAGAAGGACCATGTCTCAGCAAGCCTCCTCCACCCTCCCCCCGCAAGTACCCGGACGGCGGGAACTGACTTCCGCACAGCGGGGAATCTGGTACGCCCAGCAACTGGCGCCCAAGAACCTGATGTACCAGATTGCCCAGTACGTCGACATCCGGGGCGCCGTGGACACGGAGGTCCTGGGCCGGGCCGTGCGTGGGGCGGTTGCAGAAACTGACGCCCTCAATGTGCGTTTCGACGCGGACGGGAACGGGCCCTACCAGCTCACGGCCACTTCCCGCACACGGCTGGTGGTGACCGATCTCCGCAGTCAGAGCGACCGGTCCGGCGACAAGGCGGCAGAGCGTGCCCACCAGCTGATGGAGCTGGACTTGGGCACGGCCCGCGATGTTGGTCACGATCAGTTGCTGCGAACCGAGATTTTCCGGCTCAGCGAAGACCGCTGCTTCTTTTACCAGCGCGTGCACCATCTGATGCTGGACGGCTATTCCGCGGTGTTGGTGCTCAAGCGGGTGGCCCAACTGTATGAGCATCTGCTGACCAATGACGCCGGCTCGGACCCGACCCCGGATCTGGGGCCGGAGCAATCACCCTTCCCATCCCTGGACGAGCTGCTCGCCGATGAGAGCGCTTATGCCGACTCCCGGCACGCCGCCGCGGACAGAGATTATTGGCAGAACAACTTAGCTGACGCGGAGCCTGTCTCCGGCCTTGCCGGCCGGCCCGCAGGTACCGCCAGCGAACTGATCCGGCTCGGCGCCCACATGCCCTCCGGGCTCGCAGCTGGACTGGGCGCCGCGGCCGGCACGGCTCCAGCGGTACTCTTGACCGCCGTCGCCATCTACCTGCACAAGATGACCGGCGAACGCGAAGTTTCGGTTGGCCTTCCGGTGACAGCCCGCCGCGGCGCACTGGCCAAGTCGGTGCCATCGATGCTCTCCAATATCTTTCCCGTCCGGCTGCGGATCAGCCCTGAGAAAACGGTGGAGGAAACCGTCGCCGCGATGGGTGGCGCCCTGCGCAACGCGCTGATCCACCAACGCTTCCGGTACGAAAGCCTCAATCCTGCCTCCAGCTACGTTGGTCCTTCGGTGAATATCCTGCCCGTGCTGGATGATCTGCGGTTCGGGCCGGCCAACGGCACCATGAACGTGCTCTCCACCGGTCCCATCGATGATCTATCCATTGTGATCCACGGACTGAACAGTGTCGGCAGCCCTGCTGAACCGAGCGCTGCCGAAGTCACCATCCAATTCGAAGCCAACGCCGCGCTGTACAGCCGCGGGACGGTATCCGATCACCTGCAGCGGTTCATTCGGCTGTTGACCGAGCTCACGTCCGCCCCCAATGTTCCCGTCGCCCGCGTGTCCCTGACCAGCGACGAGGAGGCACGAGAACTGCTGGAGCTGGGCGCAGCGGATACTGCTGAGCTTCCCGGCCATACCGTCGTGGAGGAGTTCCGGGCGCGCGCCGCCGCCACACCGAAAGCCCGCGCCGTCGTCGCCCCTGACGGCGAACTGGACTTCGAGGAGCTGGACCGCCGGTCAAATCAATTGGCACATTTGCTGCGAAGCCAGGGAGCCGGACCTGCCACGAGCATCGCGGTGCGCTTGGACCGCAGTACGCTGCTGCCCATCGCCATCCTTGCGGTCCTGAAATCCGGGGCTGCCTATCTGCCGTTGGATCCGGACTACCCCGCCGGGCGGGTCGAAGGAATGCTCGAAGACGCGGCACCACTGCTGCTGCTTAGCTCCACCGCGCTGGCCCATCCGGAAGACGCCGACTCCGGGATCCAGACCAGTATTCCGGTGCTGGCACTGGACTCCGAACTGCTCACATCCGCGCTGGCGGCCAGACCCGCTGGATATCCCTCCTCCCCCTCCGCGTCCCAGCACGACCTGGCATACATCATCTTCACCTCCGGCTCCACCGGACGTCCTAAGGCCGTCGGCGTTGAGCACCTGGCACTGTTGAACCTTTTGATAGGCCACCAACAGGACATCTTCGCCCCTGCCGCGGGCAGGCTTGGCCGCACGCTTCGAGTTGCACACACTGCGGGTCTGTCGTTCGACGCATCCTGGGATCCGCTGCTGTGGCTGTTCGCCGGCCATGAGCTGCACCTGGTGGATAACCAGACGCGGCGGGACCCCGAGGCGCTGATGGAATACCTGCTGTCCCGGCAGATTGACAGCGTCGAGACGACGCCATCCTTTGCCAAAGTGCTGCTGGCCCAGGGCCTCTTCGAAGCATCCACACACCCGAGCGTCCTTGCGCTGGGCGGGGAGGCTGTCGACGCCGGCCTCTGGGGCGTGCTGGCCCGGATCGAGGGGGTGAGCGCCTACAACTTCTACGGACCCACCGAAACCACTGTGGACTCCATGACCGCAGCGATCGAATCCGGTACCGGCCCCACTTTGGGCAGTTCGGTCCTGAACAGCCGGCACTATATTCTGGACGCCGGCCTGAATCCGCTTCCGGCCAACGCCATCGGTGAACTCTATGTTGCGGGCGTCAACGTGGCGCGCGGCTATCTTGATAAGCCGCAGCTGAGCGCAAAAAGTTTCGTCGCGGACCCCTTCGCCTCCGATGGGTCCCGGATGTACCGCACCGGAGACGTGGTCCGCCGGCTTTCCGACGGAACTGTCGAGTTCCTGGGCCGGATGGACGAGCAGGTCAAGATCCGCGGCTTCCGCATTGAACCTTCGGAAATCGAAGAAGTGCTTCTCGCCGAGGACGGAGTGCAGCACGCGGCGGTGACAGTGGGTAAAAATCGGGCGGGGTATGACCAGTTGCTGGCCTACGTCACCGCTCCCGGCAAACTGAACACGGCCGCCCTGCGCAGTGCGGCGCGAAGGAAGCTGCCGGACTACATGGTGCCCTCCGCCATTGTGCAGCTGGCTGGAATCCCGTTGACCCCGAACGGGAAGTTGGAGCGCAAAGCCCTGCCCCAACCGGAAGAGAACGCCCCGACGCTGGAACCCCGTAATGACGCCGAACGCCTGGTGGCCGGAGCCTTCACGGAGGTGCTGGGGCTCGCCGCCGTCGGCATCGATGATGACTTCTTTGAGCTCGGCGGTCATTCCCTGCTGGCCACCCGGTTAGTATCCGTGCTGCGGGAGCGCCACGGTTCAGCACCGTCACTGCGGACGGTTTTCGAATTTCCCACTGTCGCTGCCTTGGCGGAACGGCTGACGCCTGCCGAAAGCACGGACAACCCCCTGCTGCCACAGCCCCGGCCGGAACGGATCCCGCTGTCCTACGCACAGCGCCGGCTGTGGTTCCTGAACCGATTCGACCCAACATCCGGGGCGTACAACATCCCCATCGTGGTCCGGCTGAACGGTCCGCTGGCGGTGCCGGCGCTGCAGCAGGCGATCAACGACGTCGTCGGCCGACATGAAAGCCTGCGCACCATCTTCCCGTTCAGCTCCGACACCCCAGAGCAGCTGCTGCTGTCTGCCGCCGAAGCCCGCGTTGAACTCACCGCCATCCAAACCACCCCGGAGCGGCTGGGGCACGTGCTGCGGGCGGAGTCCGCCCGTGGCTTCAATCTCGGCAAAGATCTGCCGCTGCGTGCCATCCTGCTCCAGCTCAACGCCCGCGAGCACGTGCTGCTGATCACCCTGCATCACATCTCCTCCGACGGCTGGTCGCTGGCACCGCTGGCGCGTGACCTCTCCGCGGCCTACAACAGCCGGCTCGGCGCCGCGGTGCCCGAATTTCCGCCGCTGCCCGTGCAGTACGCAGACTACACACTGTGGCAGCGTTCCGAGTTGGGCAACGAGGATGATCCGCGGAGTCCCATCTCCCGTCAGTTGGAGTTCTGGGCCGCTGAACTCGCCGATGCCCCGGAGGAACTTCGGCTGCCCTACGATTATCCTCGCGGTTCGCGGATCGCGGGTCAGGCCACAGCCAAGAACGACGACGACGACAAGGTTGGCGACGACGCTGAAGGCCTCGATATCGGTGCCAGTAAGTCGGTGCGCGTGGACATCGGGGCGCAGACGCACCAGCGGCTGGCGGCGCTGGGCCGGGCACACAATGCCAGTCTCTTCATGGTGCTGCAGGCGGCCTTGGCCGCATTGCTGACCAAACTCGGCGCCGGAACGGACATTCCGATCGGCACACCGGTGGCTGGCCGGGTGGACACCAAGCTGGATGAGCTGGTGGGATTCTTCGTCAACACCCTGGTGCTGCGCACCGATACCTCGGGCAATCCGAGCGCGGCAGATTTGATCGAAGCTGTCCGTTTCACCAACCTGCGGGCTTACGCCAACCAGGAGGCGCCCTTTGAACGCGTGGTGGAGGAACTGAATCCCGCCCGTTCCCAGGACCGTCATCCGCTGTTCCAGGTCATGTTGACTTTACAGACCACGGCACCGGCGCAGCTGGCGCTGCAGGGCATGACGGCGGAGGTGGACCAGGCGCCCGAACCCGGTGGGGCGAAATTCGACCTGCTGTTGGATCTAACCGAGCGGGCGCCGGACGTGGATTCTGCGGATACCAGCGGGGAGAATACCGCAGCCGGACTCAGCGGTTCGCTCAGTTTCGATCCGGCCTTGTTCAAGGTCTCGACCGCCACCGATCTCGCCCGACGCTTCGTGGCGGTCGTGGAGCACTTTGCCCGACAGCCGGAGGCACCGCTGTCCCGGATTCCGGTGCTGCGGCCGGAAGAAGCGCGGCTAGCGCTGGGGCAGGCTGAAGCAGAAAGTCACGACGACGACAACGGCACGCTGCTGGATGAATTCGCTGCCACGGCCGTGCGGCACCCCGACGCCGCCGCGCTGAGCGACAGCGGGCGGAACCTGTCGTTCGGTGAACTCGACGACCGCGTCGGAATGCTTGCGCTGGGGCTCGCGGCCTCCGGCGTGGAGCCCGGGGACCGTGTGTTGGTTGCCCTCCCCCGCAGCATTGATGCCGTGGCTTCAGCCCTTGCGGTGCTGCGGGCCGGGGCGGTCTACGTCCCGGTGGATCTGAGTTACCCGGCGGAGCGGATCCGGATGATTATCGAGGACAGTGCACCACGTCTGGTAATCACCGGGACCGGCATCCGGAACGCAGCGCAGGATGGTGGCACCGAAGTCACCGAAATCGCTGCGCTGCTGGAAGCAGGCCGAGCCGCTGCCGATGATCCTGCCGGAACCAGTCAGTCGAACGATCCGGCCGCAGCCCGCTACCCGCACGTCTCGCCCACGGATCCGGCCTACATCATTTACACCTCCGGATCCACCGGCCGCCCTAAGGGGGTTGCCGTTGCGCATGGTGCGTTGGCTAATCTGTACTTCCAGCACCGCCGCACCATCTTTGCCAGGACTTTCGAGGACCGAGGCGCCAATGAGAAGGTGGCTGTGGCTCATATCGCAGGTCTTGGCTTTGACGCCTCCTGGGATCCGCTGCTCTGGCTGGTGGCCGGCGCACAGCTGCACATGATCTCCGACGAGGTCCGCACCGATGCCGAGGCGCTGGTGCGCTTCTGCGCCGAAAAAGCCATCGACGTCCTCGAAACCACTCCGTCCTATGTTCGCCAGTTGATCAATTCCGGCCTGCTGACCGCACGTGGAGAGGATTCGACGCGGCCCATGACCATAGCGCTGGGCGGCGAAGCCGTTCCTGATGACCTGTGGCAGGAGATTGCGGCCAGCAAGTCCGTCATCGGCTACAACTTCTACGGCCCCACCGAATTCACCGTTGACTCTGTCATCGCGGAGATCACCGGGACCGAGCCGAACATCGGCCGACCGGTGCAAAACGTCCGGGCCTACGTCCTGGATGAATACCTCGGCCTTGCGCCGCAGGGCATAGTCGGCGAGCTGTACCTGGCCGGCATGGGCAGTGCTATGGGCTATTCCGGCCGCGAAGCCGAGACGGCCTCGCGTTTCGTAGCCGATCCGTTCACCTCGGGGGCACGGATGTACCGCACCGGCGATCTGGTCCGGCGGCGGCCGGACGGGTCGCTGGCCTTCCTCTCGCGCGCGGACGACCAAGTGAAGATCCGGGGTTTCCGGATTGAGCTGGGCGAGATCGAGAATGCGCTGGTCTCCCATCAACACGTGGAGCACGCCGCCGTCGTCGTCGATGCTGCCGCCGGGCGGATTGTCGGCTACTACGTCGGGGACGTATCCGCAGATGAACTGCGCGCGCATGCCGCCGGTCGCCTGCCGGATTACATGGTGCCGCGGATCCTGCTGCCGGTACGGGATATTCCGCTGACCGCCCACGGCAAGCTGGACCGGCGCGCGCTGCCCGAACCGGAAGTGGCAGGACGCTCGTCTCGGGCGCCGGAAACCGGGGATGAGCGAACCATCTGCACCCTTTTCGGCACCGTGTTGGGGGCGTCCGAGGTGGGCCTCGACGATGACTTTTTCGATCTCGGCGGCCACTCGCTGCTGGCCGTCACCCTGATGGCCAAGCTCCGCGGGGCCTTCGGCGTCGAGCTTGGGCTGCGCGCCCTCTTCGAGGCTCCGACCCCAGCGGCCCTGCTGCGGGCGATGTCCGGGAAGGACGACGACGCACCGGCCGGAGTGCCCGGCGGCAGTGACCACAAAGCCGGCGCCGATCGCGATGCCGAGGGCGAGGGCGGCGGCGCTGGGGGTGAAGGTAAGATCCAGCGAGCTTCCGGCGGCGCATTGAGCCTGGCCGAGTGGGCCAAAAGCCGCCGGTCCGGCCGATCGCTCAGGTCCGCGGAACCCGGGCGGAGCAGGTCATCGGCGCCCTCAGAGCCGGCGAAGCCAATTCCGCCATCTCCCTTGCCGTGCGTCTCACAGGTGACCTGAAACCGGATGCCCTGGCCGCCGCCATTGACGATTTGGTGCACCGGCATGAGGTGCTGCGCACCATCTATCCGGCCACGGACGGGACTCCCGAGCAGCACATCCTGAATGCGTCGGACGTCACCGGCATTCTGCAGACCCCCGCCGCTTCCTCCGCGCAGGAGTTGGCTGCGCTGGTGTCCGCCGGGGCGAAGCAGGGCTTCGATGTCCGCACCGATCTGCCGCTGCGGGCGATGCTGATCCGTGTGGATGCGGACGAATGGGTGCTGCACCTTGTGATGCACCACATCGCCACCGACGGCGCTTCGCTGGCACCGCTGGCACGCGACATCTCCACGGCATATTCCGCCCGGACCGGCGGAGCCCGGGCCCTGCAGCGGCCGCTGGCCCTGCAGTATGCGGACTTCACGCTCTGGCAGCGCGAGATGCTCGCCGTGGACAACCCTGCGGCGGGGCAAGCTCGCGTACTGGATACGAAGTTGGAGGCCTGGCGCCAGGTTTTGGCCGGGCTGCCGGCAGAATTAGCGCTGCCTGCCGACGCTCCCCGCCCGGATGACGCACGCCAGCAAGGTGGCCAGCACTCCTTCAGTATTCCCGGAGCCAGCGCCAAAGCCCTCGCAAGCTTGGCCGGGGAGCACAATGCCAGCCTGTTCATGGCGCTGCATGCCACCCTCGCCGGCTTCCTGAAGCGGATCGGGGCAGGTGAGGATGTGGTGATCGGCTCGCCCACCGCAGGCAGGAACGATCCCGCACTGGCCGACCTGATCGGCTTCTTCGTCAATACCGTGCCCATCCGGCTCGACGCCTCCAACAATCCCAGTTTCCGCGAGCTGCTGCTCCGGGCCCGGGCCAGTGTGCTCGACGCCTTCGACAAAGACGATGTGCCCTTTGAGCGGCTCGTCTCAGCGCTGAATCCGCCGCGGAAGCTGGGCCGCCATCCGGTGTTCCAGACCATGCTCACCGTCGAAAACACGCCGCGCGCCGCCGTCGAACTCCAAGGCGTGCAAGCCATGGTCGAACCCGAGACATCCACGGGTGAAGCGAAATTCGACCTGTCCTTCACCTTCCGTGAACTTGGTGGCGACGACGGTCTGGCGGCCACGCTGCACTATAACGCGTCGATGTTCAGCCCTGACACCGTCCGGGAACTGGTGCAGCGGCTGGAAACCTTTATCGAGCTGGCCGTCGCCGCGCCGGACCATCCGGTCTCGCGGCTGGACATCCTGCCGGAGTCCGAGCTCGCGCAGCTGGTTGGCGCCACGGATGGGACGGCCACGGAAGCAGCCGCACCGGCGCCGGAGACAATTCTTGACGCCTTTACCCACACTGTTGCGCAGCAAAGCGACGATACGGCTGTGGTCTTTGGCCCCGAATCGCTGACCTTCGCCCAGCTGGACGCCGATTCGGATCGCATAGCGCGCCGGCTGCTGGTGGAAGGGGTGACGGCGGATGACCTGGTATCGGTCTACCTCCCCCGGTCGCTGGCCACGATCACGGCGGTGTTCGGTGTACTGAAATCCGGAGCTGCCTACAACCCGATCGACGTCGATTATCCGGCTGAAAGGGTGTCAGCGATACTCACTGACGCCGCTCCAAAGGTGGTGCTGACCAGCCGGGCGGTCGCTGCCGGGCTGGATGGTCCGCTGACGGAGACTGGGATCGATTCGCCGCACGTGGTCTGCCTCGAAGATCTTCCGGCTGCGGGGTCCGGCGCCGCCGGTGCAGGGACGATTTTGCCCCGGCACTTGGCATACGCCATGTTCACCTCGGGCTCCACAGGGCGGCCCAAGGGGGTGGAAATCAGCCACGGCGCACTGGCGAATCTGCTGGCATCGCACCGGACCACGGTACTGCCGCAGGCTGCCGAAGGCCCAAGCCACGGACGCACCAGGGTGGCCCACACCACCGGAGTGGGTTTTGACGCCTCCTGGGATCCGATGCTCTGGATGGTGGACGGACACGAACTGCATCTGATTGACGACGAGCTGCGCCGCAATCCGCAGGGCTTGGCCGGCTATTTCGCCGAACACAACATTGGTGCTTGGGAAACGACACCCAGTTATCTGCGCCAGCTGATGCGCGAACCCGTGTTCGCCGAAATACTCAAGGGCCGGGAAGCTGCGGGAGAAGCCGCCGCAACGCGCACAGGAACGCCCGCGGGAACACAGGCGCCGCTTCACCTCGCCATTGGCGGGGAGGCGTTCGACGCGGAGTTGTGGCAGGACCTGGCATCGCGCAGTTCGGTCCGTGCTTGGAACCTTTACGGCCCCACCGAGGCCACCGTAGATTCGTTAGTGGCCGAGGTCGGCGCGTCCGAGGTTCCGGTTCTGGGAACTCCCGTGCGCAGCGCGAGGGCGTATGTGCTCGACGAACACCTCCAGCACGTTCCAGCCGGTGCCAGCGGAGAACTGTATTTGGCGGGCCGCGGATTGGCCCGGGGATACCGCGGCCGGCCGGACCTGACCGCCGAACGTTTCGCAGCTGATCCGTTCAGCCGCAGCGGGGAACGGATGTACCGCACCGGGGACATTGTCACCCGGCACCGCGATGGCGCCATCGTTTTCCGCGGCCGCAACGATGATCAGGTCAAGATCCGTGGTTTCCGCGTGGAGCTGGGTGAAATCGAGAGTGCCCTCAGGTCAGTGCCGGGTGTGCGCGAGGCCGCTGTCCTCGTCGTCGACGGAACGGGTGGCACTAACGGAACGGATGGCGCTCCGGGCGCCGATCCCGCGCGGCTGGTTGGGTATCTGGTGGCGGAGGAAGCCGCCGGTGCCGATGCTCCGCGCACCGCTGGGGACCCCGATGACGGCGACAACAGCGCCGCCGGCGCGGAAGCGCGCACCGCCGTGCAGAAGGCCCTTGAGCAGCGGGTGATCGATGCGGCACGCACCCAGCTGCGCTCCGTGCTGCCCGGGTATATGGTTCCGTCCGCACTGATGGCCATTCCTCAGATGCCACTGACGGCCCACGGCAAGCTGGATATCCGCGCCCTTCCCGCCGCCGCGCCTTCGAAAGGCGGCGACGGGCGCCCCCCACGCACCCCCAAGGAAAAGGCGGTGGCCCAGATCTTTGCCGATGTGCTCTCCTTGCCGGTGGTCGGCGTGGACGAGTCGTTCTTCGATTTGGGCGGTCACTCTTTCCTGGCCCAGCCGCTGATCTCCCGTATAAATGACGCGTTGGGCACTGATCTTCCGGTGCAGTCGCTGTTCCGCGCACCCACCGTGGAGCAGCTGGTGGCCGAGGCGTCCAAGGGCGCCGGCGAAAGCGTGGCAGCTTCGCTGGAGCGGGTGTTGCCGTTGCGCAGCACGGGCAGCAAGGCGCCGTTGTTCGCAGTGCACCCTGCCTCGGGTGTCAGCTGGGGTTACGCCGCCATGCTGCGCCGACTGGACAAGGAACGTCCGCTAATCGGATTGCAGATGCCCGGAATGTCTGCGGAGGCTGATGCAGGTATCGAGGCTGCTACGTTGACTGAGTTCGTCGATGACTACATTTCCCAGCTCAAGAGCGTGCAGCCGCAGGGCCCCTATCATCTGCTCGGTTGGTCCTTTGGTGGAAACCTGGTGCAGCGGCTGGCGACGCGGCTGCAGGAATGCGGGGATGAGGTGGCGTTCCTGGCGATTCTGGATGCCTACCCGACCAATCAGGAGAGCAACAGCGACATTGGTACCGGACCAGCCCTGCTGGCGAGCTATCTGCAAGCGGTGGGCTACCCGGCTCCGGCTGCGGAGGAGCGTATCCTCGATGCTGCACGCGTACTGGAGATCCTGCGCGAAAACCACAACCCGCTGGGTAACATCCCGTTGGCATCGGTGCAGGCCATGGTGGACAATTTTTCGGTTCTGGCGCGGCTGATCCGCACCGCTGAGCTGACGGAGTTCGACGGCGACCTGTACTTTTTCTCCGCCACCGAGCAGGTGCCCCAGGGTAGGCCTGCCGCCGATGCCTGGCAGCCTTACGTGTCGGGGCGCATCATCGATACACCCGTGGCGGAACGGCACTCGCAGATGCTCAGCGAAAGGGCATTGGACGATATTTCACCAGTCCTCGCCATCCAACTGAGCGTCGGCACCGAATAAATATTGAAACCAAACATTTACCTGTTAATGGTCTTCGGGTAAAAAGTGAACAAGCAGTCTGGGGAACAATTCGTGACTAATCCATTTGATGACGCAACAGGAACTTTCCGGGTCCTGGTGAACGACCTGCAGCAGCATTCCCTGTGGCCGTCCTTCGCGGACGTGCCGCAGGGCTGGGTTTTGGTGTATGGGCCGGATAGCCGGGAAGCGTGCCTGAAGTATGTGTCCAGCAACTGGACCGACATGACTCCGCGCACCGTGGCCGAACTCGCCGCGTCTTAATGATCCGGATACGCGGACTAAGTAAGAGCTTCGGCGCATTCAAGGCACTGGACGGACTCGATCTGGACGTTCCGGAGGGCCAGGTGCTGGGACTGCTGGGACCCAACGGTGCCGGCAAGACCACCACGGTCCGGGTTCTCACCACCCTGCTGCAGCCCGATGCGGGCGAGGCAACCGTGGCCGGGCACTCGGTGCTGGACGATCCGGACGGCGTCCGGCGTTCCATCGGACTCTCCGGGCAATATGCCGCAGTGGACGAAAAACTGACAGGTTACGAGAATCTGTACATGGTCGGTCGGCTCTACGGGATGAGCCGCAAAGCCTCCGCCGGACGCGCCTCCGAACTGCTGGACCAGTTCCGGCTCAGCGAGGTGGCAGGAAAACGTGCCGGAGCCTACTCCGGGGGCATGCGCCGCAGGCTGGATCTGGCGGGCGCCATCGTTGCCCGGCCACCGGTGGTGGTGCTGGACGAACCGACCACGGGCCTGGACCCGCGGGGCCGGCTGGATACGTGGGAAGTCATTTCCTCGCTGGTCAGTTCCGGCACCACGGTCCTGTTGACCACCCAGTATTTGGAGGAAGCGGACCAACTGGCGGACAACATTGCCGTGATCGACGCCGGACGGGTCATCGCCAAGGGCACCGCCGATGAGCTCAAGGCCCAAGTCGGATCGGAACGCATCGACGTCGTTCTGGCAAACCCGGACCACATGCAGGCGGCCGCTGCGCTTGTCTCCTCCACCGCCGGTCCCGGCGCCCGGCTGGAAATAAACCACCAAACCCGGCGCATCAGCGCGGCGGCTCCCGAAGGGCACCGGATGCTGGTGCGCACGCTCACCGATCTCCAGGAAGCGGGCCTTCCGGTGGTTGAGGCCTCGCTCCGCCGGCCCACCCTGGACGATGTCTTCCTGCAGCTGACCGGGGAGCGGCCGGACGAACCCGCGCCCGCACCCAGCGACCCCCATGAGCCATCCCGGAAGGAGGCCATCAACGCATGAGTACGATCAATGCGGCCGCCCGTGACAGCTCGGTGATCGCCTGGCGCAACCTGCGCAATGTCCTCCGCACCCCCGGTGCCATGGTCACAAGCCTGGTGCAGCCGATCATGTTCGTGCTGCTGCTTGCCTTCGTTTTTGGCGGAACCTTGGGCGGGGCCCAGTATCGAATGTTCCTCATCGGCGGCATCCTTGCCCAAACCCTGACCTTTAACGCCTCCTTCACCGCTGTCTACCTGGCCAAGGACCTGCAACTTGGACTGATCGACAGGTTCCGTTCGTTGCCGATGTCCCGCGGGGCAGTGATCCTGGGACGCGTCTGCGCCGATCTGGCCACAAGCCTGATCTCCATTGCGGTGACCCTGCTGTGCGGCCTGGCCATTGGTTGGCGGATCAGCAACGGGCCGGGTCCAGCCCTGCTGGCCCTGGGGTTGCTGCTGCTGTTCACCTTTTCCGTCTCCTGGGTGGGCGCTGTGATCGCCCTCACCGCACGCAGCGTAGAGGTGGCCCAAAGCCTGGGACTGATCTGGCTCTTCCCTGTCACCTTCATCTCCGGGGCGTTCGTTTCGGTGCAGTCCATGCCCGGACCGCTGCGCGCCATCGCGGAATGGAACCCGGTCACAGCGGTGGCCACTTCCGTCCGCCGGCTCTTCGGTAACCGGGCGCCGGAGGGATTCGCAGCCCCCACTGGATGGCCGGCGGACAATGCACTGCTCTATGCGTTCCTGTGCTGCCTGGCCATCATCGCCGTGTTCGCGCCGCTGGCCATCGGCCAGTACCGCCGGATCAGCAAACGGTGAGCCCGTCCGGTGCCGGCCACCGGGTGGAGTACCTGATCACAACCGTATCCAAGTTCGACGCTGCCGCTCCCGCTTCCACCCTGGCGCCGCTGCTGCCGGAGTCCGAACACAGCGCGGCGGCGCGCTTCCGGCAGGCCCGGGACGGCCAGGCGTACACCGCGGCACACGTGCTGTTCCGTTTGATGGCCGCCCGCTGGCTGGGCACTGATCCCGGGCGGGCAGCGGAGCTGGAGGTGAAACGGCACTGCCGCAGCTGCGGTGGTGCGCACGGTAAACCGAGGATCGACGGCGTTGAATTGAGCCTGTCACGCTCCTCCGATGCGGTGATGGTCGCCGCCGCCCCGGCTGGTTGTGCCATTGGTGCGGATCTTGAACGGATCCCAGCGGAGCTTTTCGCGGGTTTCGATAACTTTGCCCTCAGCACCGCCGAGCTGGCATCCGTGTCCCACTCCGACATTTCCGGCCGAATCCGCTTGTGGGTGGCTAAGGAGGCCGCGCTGAAGGCCACCAGCCATGGCTTGGCCCTGGATCCACACACGCTCAGCATCGAACCTACAAGCTGTGGGACCGCCAGCACCGTTTTGACCGGCCACCTGCCGACCGGCATTGAGCCAACCGTCGCTAAGGCAACCGGCACTGAGCCAACCGTCGCACCGGAACCCTGGACCGCCGTCGTGCGCTGCACTGCCACGAAGGAACTGGACGGAACAAACATCGCTTGGCTTCCGGCACCCGACGGATATCTGGCGGCTCTGGCCACGGCCGGAACACCTGCCGTCACACGTCTCGATTTGGCGGAGCTGATGCCGGTGCTCACGCGCGCCGGCTGAATCCGGCGTCCTAACGTAACAGTGGCTCAGGCGCTTTCCCGGCGCAGCTCCACCACATCGCCCTCGCGGTACAACAGGGCACGCAGTTCGGACTCCACCGAATCAGACCGGCGCGGATCGATGGTCTCGCCGGAGCTGAAATGGTCCAGCAGGCGCGGATCCACATAACTTTTTCGCGCGATGGATGGAGTGTTGCCCAGCACCGCCGCGGTCTGCCGCATCGCCTCCGCGATCGCTGCTTTGCGTGCCCCAACCGTGTGCTGCGGCCCACTGCGCGCCAGCGACACCGCCGCGGCGGCTGTGCCCCGCAGGGTGCGGAAATCCTTGGCGGTGAAATCTCCGCCGGTGCGTTCCTTCACATAGTCGTTGATGTCCGCGCTGGTTACCGGATGCCAGCGCCGGCCATCCTTGTAGGCCAGCAGCCGTGCGTGCGGGCCGCGGCGTTTGAGGACACGCACCAGGGTTGCTAGGTCGGTGTCGCTGAGCTGCGAGGACCAGGTCTTGCCGCTCTTGGCCGGAAAGCTCAGCTGCAGCTCGCCGTCGTGGATTTTGACATGGGCGCCAAGCAAGGTGGCCAGACCGCGGCTGCCGTTTTCGTTCGTATACCGTTCGGACCCCACCCGCAGCGAACCGCTGTCCAGCATCCGGAAGGCCGCGGCGAGCACCCGCTCGCGGCTGACCCCGTCGCTGCGCAGATCCAGGGTGACCTGCCTCCGTGCGGCGGGCAGCGATTCGGCGAGCTGCAGTGCCCGGTCGAACTTCAGCCGGTCCTTTTTCTCCCGCCAGCCCGGATGATAAATGTATTGGCGGCGGCCCACGGCGTCGGTTCCGATCGCCTGAATATGGCCGTTGTCATAGGGGGCAATCCAGACATCCGTCCATGCGGGCGGAATGCCGACTCCCTCCAAACGCTCGCGCACCGGACCGGGGGGCAGGGTGGACCCGTCAAGATCCCGGTAGCTGAAACCGCTGCCGGCCTTGATGCGGCGATAGCCATGGCCGGAGGCGTTGCTGTGTCGAAGCCTCATAGACAGACCCCTTGCTCTCGGTGGCGGCTGGCGAGGACCGCTCCCCCCGCCGGCCGACTGCTTGTGACCATGGTAAGCCTGCTGTTCAATTGGAGTGCGATCCGCGCGACCCCCTCAGCGTCGTTGACTGGCCGTTCGAAACCCCGACCAGAAGGCCAAGACCAGCAAGCCCACCCCGGTGAGGGCAATGCCGATCCGAGCGGAGCCGGGCAAAAACACCAGATCGCCGGAGAGGAAGGCCGCGTCGGTGAGCGGGGCATAGGCGAACCAGCCAAATGATTCCTGCTGGCCGGCAGAAAACATGAGTCCAAGCCCCAGTGCGCTGAGCAGAACCGCGACGACGGGAACCACTATACGGACCACCCGTTTGCCCTTGATGCTCCCGCGGTTCAGCTCGTCATTCGTGCCCATGGTCATACTCTAGCCCAACCGTTTTTCCCGTCAGACGAATGGTGCGGCGGCTTTATGCGCCGCGGGCCCGGAAGTAATCATTGCCACTCATCCTGGTTCGGCTGCCCCCACCGAACGGCGGCCGATATAGTTACCCGATGACCTCACTCGCCGTCCCGCACACCCGATTCCATGCCTCCTGGCTGGCCGGCACCTCGGAGTTCGACGGAGCCCATCTGGACGGTGCCGGACTTGCCGAGGACTATTCCCTCGATGCCTTGCGCGCCGCGGAGCCCTTTCGTCAATTCGTTGACGCTCTGGTGGCCGACGCGCTGCCCGCAACCAAACGCCCCGCGGGTTACGTTCCCTGCACCTACCGCTGGATCGTCGACGGCGAAACTTTTCTGGGCTCGCTCGCGATCCGACACGAACTCAACGACTTCCTGCTCGAAGAGGGCGGCCACATCGGCTACTCCGTCCGACCCTCCGCCAGGCGTCGGGGCCACGCACGCCAGGCGCTTAGCCAGGCACTGCCGCTGGCGCGCGGCCACGGGATGGAAAGGGTCCTGATCACCTGCGATGAGGACAACATCGGCTCCCGCGCGACGATCGAGGGGAACGGGGGCATTTGGGAGGACAGCCGCAATGGCAAACGCCGCTACTGGATAGACCTCGCCGCGTCGACCGCCGCCTGAGTCCCCGCTCCCCGCATTCAGACTTCCACCACGGTCCCAGACGAAATGGCCACCATGCTCTCCCGCGGAACCACTTTCACCCGCTCGCGTCCTACCGGGCCAGCCGCGGTAGCGGCAGCACCGAGCGAGAGTTCGTGGGCATCCAGCTCCAGCCATCCTTGCCAGGTTGTGTAAGCCACGCCGCGTCCGCCGAGCAGTTCGACGACGGTGTCGGGAGCCTCGGTGCGGTCAACCTCACCGGGCCGCGGCGCGTCCAGCGCCCCGTGAGCCACGACGGCCGCCCGCTGGTCCAGATCTTCGAGCAGGCCCGTGATGGTCTCGAGCGCGTCGCCCTTGGTATGCCCAATCAGGCCCACGGGTCCGCGTTTAATCCAGCCGGTGGCATACAGCCCCTGCACAGGCGTCCCGTCCGCACCCAACACGCGTCCGCCGTCGTTCGGTATGACACCGCGCTGATGATCAAACTCCAACTCCGGAAGCGCGGAGCCGAAGTACCCCACCGACCGGTAGACGGCTTGGACCGGATAGTCCACGAATGCGCCGGTGCCACGCGCGTTGCCCGTGCCATCCAGCTCGGTGCGCTCAAACCGGATCCCGGCCACCCAACCACTGTCCGCGCCGACGCCCCGGAGAATTTCCACCGGATTGTGCAGGAAGTGCAGGTGCAGCCGCCGCGGCGCACCGGGACGCGTCGCCGCAGGACCCTTCGCATCGTCGTCGTCCTCCTCCGCCAGCCAGTTGGTGAGCGTGCTGACCATGGTCCGCGTCTGGTTGTTGGTGCGGATCGCCTCGTCCGAGGCTGCGTCGAACTCGAAGTCCTCCGGGTAGAGCACTATATCCACATCCTTGGCGTGCGCAAGCTCCCGCAGTTCCAGCGGCGTGAACTTCACCTGGGCCGGTCCACGGCGGCCAAAAACGTGCACGTCAGTCACCGCCGAGTCCTTCAGTGCCAGGTAGACGTTGTCGGGGATCTCGGTTACCAACAGGTCATCGGCGTGCTTGGAGAGCACCCGCGCCACGTCCAGGGCCACATTGCCGTTGCCGATGACAGCAACCTCCGCCGCGTGCAGCGGCCACTCCCGGGGCACGTCTGGATGCCCGTCATACCAGGAGACAAAGTCGGCGCCGCCGAAGGAGCCCTCCAACTCGACGCCCGGAATGTTCAGGTCCGCGCCCTTGCTGGCGCCGGTCGCGAAGATGATGGCATCATAGTGCCTGCGCAGATCGGTCAGCGAGAGGTCCGTGCCGTAGTCCACGTTGCCGAAGAACCGGATGTCGCCGCGGTCCAGCACCTTGTGCAGGGCAGTCACGATGCCCTTGATCCGCGGATGGTCGGGCGCCACGCCATAACGGATCAGCCCATACGGCGCGGGATAGCGGTCAAACAGATCAATGCTGAGCGTCACGGCGCCACTGATCACCGGCTCGCTCTTCGTCAGCAGGTCCGCGGCATACACACCGGCAGGCCCTGCACCGATCACAGCTACCCGCAGCTTGGTTGTCGACACGATCGTGCTCCTTCGTCATCTTCTTTTTGGATCGAGTGAGTAATTCGTGCGCGATACGGGGCTGCATCGCGCACGGAGTGCTCACTGGATGGGGATTTGAAGTGCGGCCGCGGCGAACGGGCTGACGCGGACCACATCGCCGACGACGACGACGGCCGGGTTCGCGACGCCGACGGCCTGCGCTTGGTCAGCAATGGTCTCCAGCGTCCCAATGGTGACCCGCTGGTCCGGCGCATAGCCGTTCTCGATGATCGCCACCGGGCAGTGGCTGCTCCGGCCGTTGGCGGCGAGCGCAGCCGCGGACTCCCGCAGCGTTCCCACGCCCATCAGCAGCACCACCGTGTGGTCGCTGCCCGCGGGAAGGTTGGCCAATTCCTCATGCCCGCTGACCATGGTGAACGCCTTGGCCAGGCCGCGGTGTGTGACCGGGATGCCTGCCGCGGCGGGAACGGAGATCGCTGAGGTCACCCCCGGCACGACCTCCACGTCTACTCCGTGTTTCCGGCAAAAGAGCAGTTCCTCACCACCGCGGCCCAGAACGAAGGGGTCGCCGCCCTTAAGCCGAACCACTCTGTTGCCCGCCCTGGCTTCCCGGACCAGCATCGAGTTGATCTCGGATTGCGGAACCGGATGATGCCCCGGGGTTTTACCCACCTCAAGAATCCGAACGTCCGGGGCAAGTTCAGCCAGCAGGCTCCTTGGTCCCAACCGGTCCGCCACCACGACGTCGGCCTGCGCCAGCAACCGGCGGCCGCGCACGGTGATCAGACCCGGATCCCCGGGGCCACCACCGACCAGCGCCACCGAACCGCCGCCGTAGGCCCCGCCAGCGCCCAAAGCCGAACCGCCGTCGTCGTTCCCGCCAGCGGCGTCCGCCCGACCGGCCCCGGACGAGCCCTGCAAGGTGGGTCGCCGATGCCGACGCAGCGGCAGGTCCCCCGATTCCAGCGCGGCAGCCACCGCGTTGCGCAGTGCCACCGCCCGGCGTGGATCTCCCCCGGCGTTGACCGCAATCTGCACATCGTCAATCCTCGCGACGGCAGGTGTCCACGCCGCGGAGGCTTCATGATCCGAGGCGTTCACGCACCAGATGCGCTGCACCCCGGCGTCGGCGGCTACCTGGGTATCAACCTCCGGTACGCCGGTGGCCGTCTGGACAAACCAGACACCATCCATATCGCCGGAGCGGTATTCCCGGCACTGCCAGTTCAGCAGACCCGCGTCCACGAGCGCCAGCACTTCCGGTGAGGCCTGCGGCGCGACCAGCGTGACCGCGGCACCGGCGTCCAGCAACCCCTTGGCGCGACGGGCAGCAACCGGGCCACCGCCCACCACCAGGACGGTCCGGCCCAGCAACCGCAGCGCGATCGGGTAAGTATCCTGCACAGTCATAGGAGATCCTTCGGGAGGCAGTGTGGGGAGGAAAATTTTCAGGAACTATTCGGCACGCGATTCGCGCTGCACCACATTGAGACCGCAAACCCCGTGTCCCGGGCAACACGCCGGAGGTTTTGGCTCGGTTTCGCCGCAATGTGGTGCAGCGCGCACCGGGTTCAGTCGGATCCGACCAGCAGGCCACGGCCGCGCAGCAACCGGCGCTCCAGCGGTGCAAAGACCAGCAGCTCCACGGCAATGCCAACCGCCAGGATCAGCAGGATCGCGCTCATCACGGTTCCCATCTCGGAGAGATCCCTGCCCTGCTGCAGCAGCGATCCCAAGCCGAAGCCGATGGACCCGCCCATCGCGATAATTTCCGCCGCCATCAGCGAGCGCCAGGAGAACGCCCAGCCCTGCTTCAATCCCGCCAGATAGCCGGGCAGTGCAGCCGGCAGCACAATCTGCAGCGTCATCTCCAGCCGGCCGGCGCCGAGCACCGTCCCCATCCGGCGGAACTGATCGGGGACTTGGTCCACCCCGGCCACCAGCCCATTGATGATGGAGGGGATGGCGCCCATCAGCAGCACAAAATAGACCGTGGCGTCGGAGAGCCCGAACCAGATCACCGCCGCTGGCACCCAAGCCACCGAGGGCAGCACCTGGAGGCCGGAAACCAGCGGACCCAAGGCCGTCCTCAGCGGCCGCACAGCACAAAGAAGCAGGCCGATCGGGGTAGCGATCAGGGTGCTGATGAGGAAGCCGGTAACGCCACGCTGCAGGCTGGTCCACACAGCCTCCTGCACCGTGCCCTCCTGCCACAGCCCGGACAGCGAGCCGAGCACGTCCAGCGGCCCAGGCACAAGGTCGGCACGTTTATCCGCCATTACGACATAAAACTGCCACAACAGCACCAGCACGACGACGGCGGCCACCGGCGCGAGGATCTTCGCCAGAGTGCGGCGTGCGGCGGCCCGGGCCGCGTCGGAAGAAGGGAGGCTGGTCTGCAAAGCATCCAGCCCCGCTTCGACGTCACGACTCTGAGTCCGTGCACGTTCGGCGACTTTTGGTTCAGTGGACATGGCGCCGGATCTCCTCGCGCAGCTCGGCAGTGATTTCCGCGGCCAGTGCCGCCGCCCGGGCCGGGCTCTTCTGCTCCGGCGAAACCTGCCATTCGTTCAGAACCCGCCCCGGCCGTGAGGACATCAGCAGCACCCGCTGGCCCAGCCGGATCGCCTCGCGAACGTTGTGCGTGACGAAAACTATGGTCCGGCCGGTCCGCCGCCAAACGCGCTCAAGCTCATCGTGCAACAGGTCCCGGGTGATGGCGTCCAAGGCGGCAAATGGTTCATCCATCAGCAGCACGTCCCGCTCCTGGGCCAGCGACCGGGCCAGGGCCACGCGCTGGCGCATCCCGCCGGAGAGTTCATGCGGGCGCTTGCCCGCGGCACCGCTGAGATGGACCAGCTCCAGCAGGTCATCGGCCCGGCTCGACCGTTCCGACCGGTCCACCCCGCGCAACTTCAGCGCCAGCTCCACGTTTCCTTTCGCCGTCAGCCAGGGAAAGAGCGCGGCGTCCTGGAACATGAAGGCGGCACCGTCGGCGGGGACTTCAAGGGCGCCCGACGACGGCGGCTCCAGTCCTGCTATCAGGTTCAGCAGCGTGGACTTGCCGCAGCCGGAGGCTCCCAGCAGCGCGACGAACTCACCTTGGCGGATCGTGACGTTGACGTTGGCCAGGACCGGAGCCCCGGTGCCGAATCGTTTTCCCAGCTTTTCCAGCGAGATCATCACCGTTGTGGCAGGGGCGCCGGTACCGGGGACAGTGGAGGACGAGGCTCCGGCCACGGCGTGCACCGTATCTGGCACCGACAACTCCGTCCTCATTTGAGTCCCAGCCCCGCCGGTGAAAGATCCGGCTGACCGGCCTCCGAGCGGAGCTTGTTCAGCAGCCGGAGATCAAAGATGCCATTGATGTCCGCGGGTTTCGTCACGCCCGCATCGACTCCATGCTGCAGCAGCTCGTGAAAAGTGTTGGCCAGCGGATCAACGGTAAAAACCAGCTTGGACAACGCCCGCTTGATCACCTCCGGCGGCAGCGGCGAACCGGCCGCCGCCTGCAGTCCAGCATTGATCACACTCTCCGCCTGCCCGGGATGATCCTGCAGCCAGCTCACCGACTCAACATGCCCCCTCAGCAGCTGCTCCACCGTTTGCGGGTGGGCGTGCACGAAGGAAACACTGACCACCAGGACGGTGCTGGCGAATTGCCCACCGTCCCACAGGTCCTTCTCGTCGACCAGTACCTTAGCGCCGGCTTGGCGCACCAGCCGTGACGCCCACGGCTCAGGCAACCAGGCGCCGTCGAGCTGGCCGTCCTGGAAAAGCTTGAGCGTCTGCGCGTTATCCGTCGGATTGATGGTCACGTCGCCGCCACTCCCGGGGCGCGTTTCCAGGCCCTGGCCGGTTAGCCAGGAACGCAGCGCAACATCCTGCGTGCCGCCCAGCTGCGGACTCGCCAGCACCTTGCCCTTCAGATCGGCGGCGGAGTTGATGCCCGGCTTCACCACCAGCTCGGCCCCTCCCGAGGCAGCCCCCGCGATGATGCGCAGTGACGCCCCCCGGCTCGTCGCATAAGAGTTAATGGCCGGGTTGGGTCCCAGATACGCGGCGTCGATGGCACCGGCGTTCAAGGCCTCCACGGCAGCCGGCCCGGCGTTGAAAACCTGGCTGCTGAGCTTGGTGGTGCCCAGTTCTTTGGCGAAGAAGCCCTGCTGCAGGCCAACCAACGCGGGAGCGTGAGTGACGTTGCCGAAATAGCCCAGCCGCAGCTTTGCGGCGGGCGTCCGCTGTTGGATCTCGGCCACCGGAACCGTTTTGCCGCGGTGCTCTGCCGAGACCGACGCCACCACCGCGCCAGCGCCGATCAGCAGCGCCAGCCCGGCCGCCATCGCGCCTTCCAGGGCCCGGCGCCGCGGCCGCTTTTCACCCGCGACGATGCGCCTGGTGCGGGGTCCTTTGGCGCTTTCTGCCGGTTTTTTTGTAGCCATGGCTAAACCCTAGGGAAGCACGGGGGCTGCCAAAAGTGCCGGGGAAACCGGGGGTCATGCGGGTTCACGCGGCGTCACACTGGCACGGACCGAGGCTGTTCACAGGCGCGGCCAAACGGCCCGGGTGCCGCAGCGCCCGAACCGCCTGACGTCGCCGCAGCAAGGGGACTAAATGCTGTACCGCTCGCCCTCGTGGTCGCCCGGGTGCTCCCTTACCAGCCCGGCGGCCAGGGTGTTGCCGTCCGTGGGGTCGATGACCAGGAACGCGCCGGTGCGGCGGTGGCGGGCGTAGGCCTCAACCGGCAGCGGCGAGGCCAGGCGCAGCTGGGCTGAGCCGATGTCGTTCAGTTCCAGGCTGGATGCTGGCTGCTCCCGGAAATTTTCCAGATCCAGTTTCCCGCTGATGACACGGACCAGCGCCTGCACCGTGCGGCTGCCGTGCTTGATCAGAACCTTGGCGCCTTCTCGCAAGGGTTTGGGCGAAAGCCAGCACAGTTCGCCGTAGAGGTCCTGGCTGGTTTCCGCGAAGGTGCCGGCGGCGGCGATCAGGTCCCCGCGGGCAACATCGATGTCGTCGGCGAGGCGCAGCGACACGGACTGCGGCGCGACCGCCCGCTGCAGTTCGGTGCCGGCAAAATCGATGCCGACGACGACGGTCGGCCGCCCGGAGGGCAGCACCGTCACTCGCTCGCCCACCTGGATGGCACCGGAAGCCACCTGCCCTGCATAGGCGCGGTAATCACGGAAGGCCAAGCCGCCGTCGTCGTCCGCCAGCCCCGGCGCCAGCGCCCCCTGCGGCCGGATGACGGACTGGACCGGGAACCGGAACGGCTCCAGCCCGCCCTCCAGGTCATCCGTCGTCGCCAGCGTTTCCAGGATTTCCAGCAGGCTGGGCCCTGCATACCAGGGCGTGCGCGGGGACGCCGCCACCACGTTGTCCCCCTCCAGCGCCGAAACCGGCACTACCAGCACGTCGGCCAGGCCCAGCTCGGCACCAACCTGACGGACGTTGGCTTCGATGCCGGCGAACACATCCTCGCTGTAGTCCACCAGGTCAATCTTGTTCACCGCGACCAGCACGTGCGGCACCCGCAGCAGGCGCAGCACGGACAGGTGCCGGCGGGTCTGCTCCAGCACGCCCTTGCGCGCGTCGATGAGCACGACGACGGCGTCCGCGGTGGACGCGCCGGTCACGGTGTTCTTGGTGTACTGAACGTGACCGGGGCAGTCGGCCAGCACGAAGGAGCGGCGGTCCGTGGCGAAATAGCGGTAGGCCACGTCGATGGTGATGCCCTGCTCGCGCTCGGCGCGCAGCCCGTCGGTGAGCAGCGCCAGGTCGATCTTCTGGATGCCGGTGGCGTTTGCGCCGCCAAAGCCGCGGTCCGCGGAGGTGCGGGCGACGGCGTCGAGCTGGTCCGCCAGGATGGCCTTGCTGTCGTGCAGCAGCCGGCCCACCAGGGTGGATTTGCCGTCGTCGACGGAGCCGGCCGTGGCGAAGCGGAACAGGGTCGATTCGCCGAGTGCCGGCGGTGAGAGAAGTTGTGCGGTCATCAGAAGTAGCCGTCTTTCTTGCGGTCTTCCATGGCGGCCTCGGAGATGCGGTCATCGGCCCGGGTGGCGCCACGTTCGGTCAGGGTGGAAGCGGCGACCTCGACGACGACGGCGGCGGCATCGGCCGCCGCGGACTCGACGGCGCCGGTGCAGGACATGTCCCCCACCGTCCGGTAGCGCACCGTTTTGGTCACCACCTGCTCCTCCGGGCGCGGCTGAGACACGTCGCCGACCGCCCTCCACATGCCATCGCGGGCAAAGACCTCGCGTTCGTGGGCGTAGTACAGGCCGGGCAGCTCAATCCTCTCGCGCTCGATGTAGCGCCAGACGTCCAGTTCCGTCCAGTTGCTGATCGGGAACGCCCGGACGTGCTGTCCCACCGTGTGCCGGCCGTTGTACAGGTTCCACAATTCAGGTCGCTGGTTGCGTGGGTCCCACTGGCCGAATTCGTCGCGCAGGCTCAGGATGCGTTCCTTGGCCCGCGCCTTGTCCTCGTCGCGGCGGCCGCCGCCGAAGACGGCGTCGAACCGGTTAATTTTGATCGTGTCCAGCAGCGGCACCGTCTGCAGCGGGTTGCGGGTGCCATCCGCACGCTCGGCGAGTTCGCCACGGTCGATGTACTCCTGCACGCTGCCCACCACCAACCGCAGACCCAGCCGCTCCACCGTGCGGTCGCGGAACTCGATGACTTCGGGGAAGTTGTGACCGGTATCCACGTGCAGCACCGGGAACGGCACCCGCCCCGGCCAGAAAGCCTTCGTGGCCAGATGCAGCATCAGCACCGAATCCTTGCCCCCGGAAAACAGCAGCGCCGGCCGCTCAAACTCCGCCACCACCTCGCGGATAATATGGATCGCCTCGGACTCCAGCACGTCCAGCGAGGTCAGCCGCGTCGGTGCCGCCCCCGCTGGTGCGGCCCCGGGTGCCGCCTCCGCACCGAATGCCGCCCCCGCACCTTCGCCGCGCGGCTGATCTTCGATCAGCCCAGCGCGCGGCTCAGTCAGGCCCGATGCCACTCCCAGGGCGGCATTGGGTGCTGCGGCGGCGTCTGCGGGGGCGGCATCAGCGGTGGAGGTGGCCCCCGCCGAAACGATCGTCGTGGAAGTACTCATACGTGGAGCCCGCATTCTGTCTTGGAGGTGCCGGCCCAGCGGCCGGAACGGGGATCTTCGCCGGCGGCGACTTTCTTTGTGCAGGGAGCGCAGCCGATGGACGGATAGCCCTGCCCCAGCAGCGGATTGACGGGCAGGAGGTTGGCCTCGGAGTAGTCGACCACCTCATCGAAGGTCCACGTCACCAGCGGATTAATCTTGACGAGGCCGTTGTTGGCATCCCACGACACCAGCGGGGTGCCGGTCCGGGTGGGAGATTCTTCGCGGCGCACGCCGGTGAACCAGACTTCGTAGCCGACGAGGGACCTTTTCAGCGGTGCGACCTTACGCAGGGCACAGCACTGGCCGGGATCGCGGGCGAAGAGGTCCTTGCCGAGGAGCGAATCCTGCTCGGCAACGGTCTTCGCCGGCAGGACGTCGACGACGTTCACGCGCAGGTTCGCGGCGACGGCGTTCCGCGTGGCACGGGTTTCCGGAAAGTGGTATCCGGTTCGAGGAAGAGCACGTCGATGCCGGGCAGTTGTTCTGCGACGAGGGCGGGCAGCACCGCGTCGGCCATGGAACACGCGACGGCGGCGCTCCGGACGGAGAACAAGCGCGCCACCCAGGCAATAACGTCGACGGCGGAGGCATTCCAGTCCAGTTCAGCGCTGCCCGCCGCGGCCAGTGCCCGCAGCTCATCGTCGCTGCGGCGCGGCGACGCGGTCGGGGCAGCATGGAGGAGCTCACGGGGCGGCACCGGAAACGAACCCGTACTCACTGCAGGTCTCCTTCGTCCGCCGCGAGGGCCCATTCGGCGAATGTTTCGCCGTCGGCACGGCCGGCGATGTAGCTGCGCACGACACGTTCCACGTAACCCGGCAACTCCTCCACTCTCACTTTCAGTCCGCGCACCGTCCGGCCCAACCCGGCTTCCCCGCGATCCACCGAAGCCAGCCCGCCGCCCAGATGGACCTGAAAACCCGGGGTGGGATCGCCGTCGGGCGTTGGCAGCATCATGCCCTTCAGCCCGATATCCGCCGTCTGGATCCGGGCGCAGGAGTTGGGGCAGCCGTTGATGTTCAGTGCGATGGGCTGGGTGAGCTGGCCGCTGTCGACCAGGTCGGCCAGCCGCCGCTCCAGTTCGGTGATGGCGGCGGCGGCGGTGTCCTTGGTGTTGACGATGGCGAGCTTGCAGAATTCGATGCCGGTGCAGGCGATGGTGGAGCGGCGGAACAGGGACGGCCTGGCGCTCAGTCCCAGCTCGTCCAGTGCAGCCACCAACGGCTCCACCCGATCGGCCTGCACGTCCAGCACCACAATTTTTTGGTGCGGCGTGGTGCGCAGACGGTAGGAACCGTGCGCCTCCAGGATGTCCGCGAGCGCGGTCAGCGTGCTTCCGGACAGCCGGCCAACCGTTGGCGTCGCGCCGATGAAGAACCGGCCATCCTTCTGCTCATGGATGCCCACATGGTCCCCCGGAGTGGACGGCTTGGGCGCCGCTGGACCGTCGGGCAGCCTGTGGCCGAGGTACTCATCTTCGAGCACCTGGCGGAACTTCCCGGGACCCCAATCCGCCAGCAGGAATTTCAACCGCGCCTTGTTGCGCATCCGGCGGTACCCATAATCACGGAAAATGCTGGTCACGCCTACCCAGACATCGGCGGCAACCTCCGGGGCCACGAAAGCCCCCAGCCGCTGCGCCAGCATCGGATTGGTGGACAGCGCACCGCCCACCCAGAGGTCATAGCCGGCGCCCAGTTCCGGGTGGACCACGCCCACCAGGGACACATCGTTGATCTCGTGCACCACATCCTGGGACGGGTGGCCGGTGATGGCCGTTTTGTATTTGCGCGGCAGGTTGGCAAAGTCGGGATCACCGATGAACCGATCGCTCAATTCGCGGATCAGGTCGGTTGGGTCAAGGATTTCGTCCTTGGCGATGCCGGCCACCGGGCTGCCCAGGATCACGCGCGGAACGTCGCCGCAGGCCTCGGTGGTGGACAGTCCGACGGATTCGAGCCGGCGCCAGATTTCCGGCACGTTCTCGATCTCAATCCAGTGCAGCTGGATGTTCTGCCGGTCCGTCAGGTCCGCGGAACCGCGGGCGAAGTCGGTGGAGATTCCGCCGATCACACGCAGCTGCTCCGTCCTCAGCGCGCCGCCGTCGATCCGGATCCGCAGCATGAAATAGCGGTCCTCGAGGTCGTGCGGCTCCAGCGTGGCGGTTTTGCCGCCATCGATGCCCTGCCGGCGCTGCGTGTACAGACCCCACCAGCGGAACCGGCCGTGCAGGTCATCGCTGCTGATGCTGTCAAAACCCTGCTCCGCGTAGATCGTCTCGATCCGCGTCCGGCAGCTAAGTCCGCCGTCCTCCTGTTTCCACACCTCGTTGGCGTTCAGCGGGGCAGTGCCGTCCACCTTCCACTGACCGTGCGGCTTGGCCGCCGGCCGGGAGGCGCGCACGGCGTTCCGGGACGGAATGTGGTCCGGGTTCCGGTCAGCTTCGCTGGCGTCGGTGACATGGTTTCGGATGGACTCTGAGGTCGCTCCGGCTAGAGCTGTCTTCGTCATGTCTAGAGACTAGGGCGGCCAGCGCGTCCACCGCGGCGGAAGCGAAACCCAAGGTCACCTGCGGCAACAAATCGTCACATGACTCATCTGGCGCGCGCGGACAGTCACCCGACCGGGCTGTTCCCTAATCGATGTACCGCAGTCCCGCAGCCTCGAGCGGTTCGCGCATGGAATACATGTCCAGGCCAAGCTCGCCCGCGGCGAACCTGCGCCGCTTGCCCTCCTCATTGGCTGCCCGCACGCGTGCCGCCTCGGCCACCGTGCCGGCACGGTCGGCTGGCACGACGACGACGCCGTCAACGTCCGCGATCACCACGTCACCAGGATTAACCAGCGCGTTCGCGCAAATGACGGGAACATTGACCGATCCCAGCGTCGCCTTGATGGTTCCCTTGGCATTGATCGCGCGGCTGAAGACCGGAAAGTCCATCTCTTCCAGTGCTGTCACGTCGCGGCACCCCCCGTCGATGACAAGACCCACGCCGCCGCGGGCGCTGACCGACGTCGCCAGCAGCTCCCCGAAGAATCCGTCCTCGCACTCGGTAGTGCAGGCGGCGACGAGGATGTCGCCGGGTTCCAGCTGCTCGGCTGCCACATGCAGCATCCAGTTATCTCCTGGCTGGAGCAGCACTGTCACGGCGGTGCCGCAGAACCTGGCGCCAGAGTACACCGGCCGAATGTAGGGGCGCATCAGGCCCAGCCCCATTGCCTCATGAATGGTGCTGACGCCAAACTCCGCCAGCGCTTCGACGTGCGCGCGTGCGGGACGGTTAATACTGCGGTAGACAACTCCAAGTTCCTGCATCAGCGTCTTCCTCCTTTAGTTGGTCAGCGGCCCTGCTGCTTCAGAAAGCGTGCCGAGGCAGGATTCCTTAAGCCGAGGACTTCCCTGCCGGCCGGTTCCTACCGGGCCAGGGCTGCTCGGTAGCGCTCCACAACCAACTCCGCCAGAGCGGACGACCCGCCCCCGGCCGGTTGGTCTGGGCCTTTTTGGCCCGCCTGCAGCAGCGGCCCGGCAACGGCGTCCCCACCGGCCTTGAGCAGCTGCTGGTGGAAGAATCCCGGCGCAAGGAGGTAGCTGGCAATAACGACCCGCGCGAACCCTTCCGCCCGCAGCCCGGCAACGGCGTCCGGCACAGCGGGTTCGGCGCTGGCTCCGTACCCGATTCCGATCCGGTTCGGAATGAGGCTGCCCAACAGTCGGGCCATCTCCCGGACGTCCTCATCCGCGTCCGGGACGGAAGATCCAGCGGCGGCCAGCACGACGCCGTCGTCCGCTTCCAAACCAGCGGCCAGCAGGCGATCGTGAAGCAGCCGCGCCAGCTGCGGATCCGGGCCCAGCGGCGCCGCCGCTTTCAGCTCTGGCCGGCTGGCGACCGCGCGCGCGATGTCCACTTGAACGTGGTAGCCGACGGAGAGCAGCAAGGGCACGACGACGGCGGGGGTACCCGCGGGTAGGGCTGCGATCACCTCGGTCAATGCCGGGTGCTGAACGTCAACATAAGCCTCCAGCACGTTCAGACCCGGCTGCTGGGCGGCAACCGCCGCCCGGAGTTGGAAGAGACGCTGCTGGCCGTCCCCGCTGCGGGTGCCGTGGGCGCACGCAATGAGGACCGGGGCCGTCGTCGGGCTCATCGGACGGGCTGGCTGTTGCTGTTGGCGGCCATCCGGGCAGAACCGGCTGCAGCAGCGGCCGCCGGAACGTGGCGGTTCTTGCCAAACGCCGTCCGCAGCGAAAGCTTGCGCGAGTATTCAATGGAGCCGTAGCGGAACAGATGCACGGCAAGGCGCAGCGCGATGAAGCCCAGCACAAAGAGCTCCACGATCACCACGATTGATTCCACCGGGCTCAGCGATCCAAAGGCATTGCGCAGCATGGCCGTGACAGGTGCGGACATCGGAAAATAGGTAAAAATCTGCACGATGATGGCCTGCGGATCGCTGATCACCAGGCTGACGATGTAGAACGGTACGAAGATCAGCGCCATGATGGGTCCGAATACGGTTCCGGCCTCCTTGACCGAGGGCATCACGGCACCGATCGCCACCAGCACCCCGGTGAACAGGATGAATCCCCCCACCAGCAGCAGCACGCCCACAATCATCGGTCCCGGCTGCAGCGTCAGGTGCGACAGGTCAAAGTCCGGAATATTGAGTTTGCTCCGGAAAAGCAGGTAGCCGAGGACCGTCGGTGTGCTGAAAACCAGCATCTGCAGCAGGCCCACCAGGAACAGCGAAATGACCTTTCCCACCACCAAAGTGGTGGGATTGAGGGTGGTCAGGATCATTTCAGTGACCCTGTTTTCCTTTTCCTCCAGCGTGGAGGAGAGCATCTGGTTGGCCAGCAGGATGATTGTGACATAAAAGACCACCAGGCACAGCAGCGGCGGCACCACCGTCCCCAGGCCACCGGACTCCGCACCGTCCTTGTAGGTTTTGGTGTCGGTCTGGAAGTCCCCTTGGATCAGTGCCGCCAGTTGCGGCGATCCGACTTTCTGCTGCGCGGACAGCACCAGCAGCTGCTTGGCGACGGCATCGTAGGCGCCGTTCTTGAAAATGCCCTTGTCCTTGCCGTACACGGCGACGGTGTCCTGCGTCGGGTCCTGGGGATAGGCGAAGAACGCGTCGAGTTTGCCGTCCTTAACGGCGGCGATGGCCGCCACTGGATCCGGCGCCGCGGTTCCGCCGAAGGAGGCGGCGAGCTCGGGGCTGATCAGGTGCGAGGAGTCCGAATAGCTGAATGCCAGCTTGTCGTTCTTCTGGGCGTCGGCGGTGCTGCTGGTGGCGGAGTTACTCAGGTACACCAGGCCAAAGACGATGCCCAGGATGATCGGAATGGCCAGGGTGGCAATCCAGAACCGGCGCTTTTTGACCGTGCGCAGGAATTCGAAGGACACCACGGTGCGCAGATTGTGCCGGCCCATGACTAGTTCCCTTTCGTTCCGGCAGGAACCGGTGCGGATCCGGCCGCATGGTCCGCCTCACCGTAAACTTGGATGAAAATGTCCTCGAGCGATCTTTTGGCGGCAACAAAACCGCGGACCGTGACGCTGGCCTCAATCAGCGAGCGCAGGACGTCGGCCTCATCAACGCCGTCGTGCAGGGCCAGCTCGGCGTAATTCGTTTCGCGCAGCACCACGTCATACGCCGACGACGGCGGAACCGTTCCGGCGTAGCGCAGCCGCACGGTGCGCCCACCATACTGGTTCTGGACTTCGTCGATGGTGCCGTAGGCCTCCGCCTCGCCGTCCTTCAGCAGCACGATGCGGTCGCAGAGGCGCTCAACCTCCTCCATCTGGTGTGTCACCATCACCACGGTTGCGCCGGCTTTCTTCCGATCCTCGATGATGTCCATCAGCAGCCTCCGGTTCACCGGATCAAACCCCTTGGTGGGTTCATCCAGGATCAGCAGCTCTGGGTCGTTCATAATGGTCACGCCCAACTGGATTTTTTGCTGCTGGCCGCCGGAGAGCTTGTCGAGCCGCACGGTGGCCTTGTCCGCGAGATCCACCCGGTCCAGATATCCACAGGAATATTCCTTGGCTGCCTGTGCCGTCAGGCCCTTGAGCCGCCCGAAATACACCATGACATCAAGGACGGATTCCTTTTTGTACAGGCCGCGTTCCTCCGGCAGATACCCCAGTCTGGCGCCATAGGTATCCGAAAAGACCCTGCCATCAATGTGCAGAGTGCCCGCGGTGGGACGATAGATGCCCAGCAGTGCCCGGATCGTCGTCGTCTTGCCCGAGCCGTTGCTGCCCAGGAAGCCGAACGTCTCTCCGCGGTGAACATCGAAGGACAAATCCCGGATAACCGTCTGAGCGCCAAAGTCCATCCGGAAGCCTTCAATGTGCACCAGTGGTTCGCCCTGGGTCTGTACCGAAGTACCTGTCCGCACCGATGTCATTGGCCCAGCTTAGCGAGGGCACCCGGAAGCCGCCGGATCTGCGCCGCAGCCGGCGCGCGCCGTAGGCTTGCAGCGAACCAACCACGGTTCCCTGGAGGAATCGGAGCACAGGCCATGGATTGGAATATCTCACTGACTCTGGACCTTCTCGGCGTCTTCTTTTTCGCCGTGTCCGGCAGCCTGCTGGCCGCACGCCGCGGCTTCGACATTATTGGCTCTCTGCTGCTTGGATCCATGGTGGGCCTGGGCGGCGGCGTGGTCCGGGACGTCATTATCAATGCCGGGGTGCCTGCCGCGTTCTCGCAGCCGCTCTACGTGGTGCCGCCCGTCGTGGCTGCGGTGCTGGTGTACTTCCTGTTCCAGTATGCCGAGCGCGGCGGCCGGCTGCTGACCTTATTCGACGCAGGCGGACTTGCCCTGTTCTGCGTCACCGGCACGCTTAAAGCGCTGACTGCCGGAATGAATCCTGTCACTGCCATCCTGCTCGGCGTCACCACGGCGGTAGGCGGGGGCCTGCTGCGGGACATCACCGCCAACGAGGTGCCGCAGCTCTTCGATTCGAAGGACCTCTACGCCATTCCGGCTTTTCTCGGTGCCGGCCTGACCACGCTCTTGTGGGGCGCCGGTGCCCTAAACCTGCTCACCGGAACAACCACCGCCGTCGTCGTGTTTGGCCTGCGCGTGCTGGCGTGGCGGCAGCGCTGGCACGCTCCGCTGGCGGCGCGCGGCTGGACACGAACCGCCGCCATCCGCGACTAGGATTGTCTTTGCGATCCCCCACCGATTTGGAGCCCTGCATGAGCGACATGTTCCTGGACAAATTCCGCGGTCTCGTGCCCGAATATCTTGAGGAACCGTGGCAGGAGTCCGACGGCATTGAGCTGGCGGAGCTGGACGCAATCCTGGCCGAACACCAGCTGCGGGTGCCGCAGGTGCTGCGCGAGTTTCTGCATGCCGTGGGCAACTGCGAGGAACTGATGGAGGCCTACCACTACTTCTGGGACCCGGAGGAGCTGGAGCTTCAGGACGGTTATTTGCTGTTCCTGGAGGACGAGGACGAGGCTTTCACTTGGGGATTCCGTGCTGATCAGCTCGCGGTTCCGGATCCGATCGTGTGGCGGCGGAACAATGCCAAGGGCAGCTGGGTCAGCGAAGAGGGCACGTTCAGCGAGTTCGTCTTCGACATGTTCGATTGGGTCTTCTCGGACGACGACGACGACTAGCGTCCCGAGCCAACTTCTGACCAGTTTTCCTGGCGACACACCGGCAAATCGGGCAACACGCCGCGTGGATAAGTCACACCGCGGCCAAAGATGGTCAGTTCCAAGAGCCAAGTTCTTCACCCCACAATTGGTCACGGACGCCATCCCCGGCCTCTTTGGAGCACGGCGGCAACCTCAGCCGTCATCCGCTGCGGATGGTGGACAACGTCGTCATAGAAATAGCGCAGGACCAGGTAGCCGCCGACGACCGCCATGTTGTCCCGCCGCCGGTCCTTCTTAATGCTCCGGGGCTCAAAGTGCGTGCCGCCGTCGATCTCCACGACCAGATAGCCCTCCAGCAGGAAATCGACCTCCCCCACCCCGTCGATCCGCACATAGCATTCGGTCCAAAAGCCAGCCTCCCGGAACAGCACCCGGGCAATTGGTTCCAGCAGAGAGTCGGCACGCCGCCCCACAAGGTCCAGCACTGCACGGGCGCCGCCATTCCGGTTCCCTGCCAGATGGCCGCGCAGGAATGCTTTATTGATATCCCCGCGTCCGACGGCGCACTGCACCATGGCCAGTGCTTCGAAGCGGGGCAGGCAATGCAGAGCATCGAGCAGAACGTCGGCCAGGGCGGCTATCGGCTGGATCCGGTTCGGCGGCAACAGGAGCTTTCGATGCGTCACCGCGGAAGGCCGGGGCAGGCCGTTGCGGCAGGAAAGGTGAAGTTCGGCATGACCGTGCAGGCACCAAAGCTGGTAATAAGGCGCAGCTGAGACGCACGTCAGAACGCCCTTGAGCGCGTGGGCCTGCAGGAACAACGGATCCGCCTCGGGCAGTTGGAAGATGCCGCGCTGGACGTTGCTGACGATGCCGTCACGCAGGGCCTGCCGGATCTGGCCGTCGGTGATGCCGCGCCCCATCAGCGATTGGCGGCTCGCGACACCCCCGGAACACTTCATCGCTCGGATAAGGTCCATGCCTGCCATGGTGGCCTGCCAGAGCGCCAGGATCAGTGGGGAAACGGCTGGAAGTGGACAGCGGGCGCCAACCTGCTGGTTGTGCAGGGCCAGTCGGCTAGGCGGCTTCCAACTTCTGACCAGTTTTGCCAGCGACACGCCGACTAGATAGCCGACACGCCGGATTACAAGCTCATGAGTTGGCCAAAGGTGGTCAGATCTCAGAGCACGACGGCGGCAGCGGCTGGACCCCGCCCCAACAGCCCGGCTGGACCCCGCCCCAACAGCCCGGCTGGACCCCGCCCCAACAGCCCGGCTAGACCTCGCGGGAAACGACGGCGCGGGCAAAACTCGCCAACGCCGACTTGACCTTGCCATCGGGAATCGGTGCCAGCGCTGCGACCGCATCGTCGGCCCACTGGCGGGCCACTGCCCAGGATTCCGCGGTGGCTGGATGCTCCCGCAGCGCCGTAACCGCCGCGGCCAGCACCTCATCCGTGCTCAGGTCCCCGTCAACCAGCTCCAGCACCGCTGCGGCCGGCCCGTCCCCGGCAGCCGCGCTCCGGCGCAGGATCAGCACCGGCAGGGTGGGCACGCCTTCACGCAGGTCGGTGCCCGGCGATTTTCCGGAAACCTGCTTCAGACCCGTCACATCAATGACGTCGTCGGCCAGTTGGAACGCCACGCCAACCTTTTCGCCATAGTTCACGAGCACATCCTGGATCTCCTCGCTCACGCCGGCGAAGATCGCGCCGAGCTGCCCGGAGGCGGCCACCAGCGAACCGGTTTTGTCCGCGATGACGGAGAGGTAGTGTTCCACCGGATCCTCGTCCGCGCCCGGTCCGACGGTCTCGTGCAGCTGTCCCAGGCACAGGCGCTCGAAGGTGCGCGCCTGGATGCCCAGTGCGCGGGCGCCAAGCTCGGAAACCAGGATGGAGGCGCGCGCGAAGATCAGGTCGCCGGTCAGGATGGCCACGCTGTTGCCCCAGACCTCGTGCGCGGTTGGGGCGCCGCGGCGGAACGGCGCGGAGTCCATCACGTCGTCGTGGTACAGGGTGGCCAGATGCGTCAGTTCGACGACGACGGCGGCACGGACCACATCAGGATGGGATCCATCCCCCAGCTGCGCGGCAAGCAGCGTCAGCAGCGGGCGGATCCGTTTGCCGCCCGCCTCCACCAGGTGCCGGCTGGTGGCATCGGCGAGCGGATCCGAATTGGCGATGGCCTCCCGCAGTTCCTTCTCCACTTTCGCCATCGACATGGACATGACCGGTCCCAGCTCCGGATCCGTGGCCACGTCGGAAAAGCCCTGCGGCAGCATTAACCCCGTGGCAATGGCCAGCGTGGTTGGATCAGGCTCAGCCGGATGGGGCAGGCCATGCCCGGCGTGGGTCCAGCTGCGGTCTGCGGAAGTAGTCACGGCTTAACACTAACTTTTGGAAGGATGGATGACTGCGGAGGCAGCGGCTGGACAGACTGGTTGGTAGTGGCCGGAGCCAGCTTCTCCAGTAGGGAAATCACTCTATCCTCAAAGCCCCCCGGAGTTTCGGTCAGGTTGGCCAGCATCCGCACCACGAAGCGCATCAGGGGCGGAACGGGCATGCCGGTGCGCAGCGCCAGCTTCATAATGGCCGGCCTGCCGATCATTGCGGCGAACGCCCTGCCAAGGGTGAAGTGGCTGCCCCACTGGTCCCTGATGTGCACGGCGTAGCGCGAGAGCACCTCATCGCGGGCCGGCAGCGAGCTCGCGCCCCCGGCCTGGACAATGAATTCGGCGGCGAAGCGGGCCGACTCCATCGCATAAGAAATGCCCTCGCCGTTGAACGGACTGACCATTCCACCCGCGTCGCCGAGCAGCAGCAGCCCAGGCGAATAGTGCGGGGTGCGGTTGAAACCCATGGGCAGCGCCGCGCCGCGGATCTCCCCCACCTGGTTCTCCGGTGTGAATCCCCAATCCGCAGGCATGCCGGCGGTCCAGGTGCGCAACACCTGCTTGTAATCCAGCCGGCCGAACTCGCGGGAGGAATTGAGGATGCCCAGGCCGACGTTGGAGGTGCCGTCCCCCACGCCAAAGACCCAGCCGTAGCCAGGCAGCGGATTGCCGGACTTATCCGGCAATTCCAGCCAGCCCTCCATCCAGTCGTCGGTGTGCCGCGGGCTGGTGAAGTAGGTGCGGACGGCCACGCCGAGCGGCCGGTCGCCGCGTTTGTGCAGGCCCAGCGATATAGCTGTCCGGCTGGAGTTACCGTCCGCGGCGAGCACCACATCGGCCGCGAAGTCCACGGTTTCACCGGTCTTGCGGCCGGCCCCGTCCAACACTGCCGCCCGCACGCCGCGCACCCGGCCGCCGTCGTCGTCCAGCAGGACGGAGGTCACGCTGTGGTGCTCACGCACGACGGCGCCCGCGGCCTCGGCATGCCGGGCCAAGGCCTCGTCAAATCCCAACCGGGTGCGGATCAGTCCATAATCCGGGAAGCCGCTCAGCTCCGGCCAGGGCACCTCAACTGTGCACCCCGCCGCCACCAGACGCAGCCCCTTGTTCCGGCGCCAGCCGTCGGATTCCGGGTGCGGCAGTCCGAGCCGGACAATTTCGCGTACGGCCCGGGGCGTCAATCCATCGCCACAGACCTTTTCACGCGGAAAGGCTGTCTTTTCCAGCACCGTGACATCCACTCCGGCCCTGGCCAGATAATACGCAGCCGTTGAACCGGCGGGACCGGCGCCAACAATGAGGACTTTCATTCAGCTCCCAGTCCCGACAGACTTGCGCCGGCCCTTGGCCAGCGGACCGGTGGGTGCCACATCCCCGCGGCCGGGCTTATGCGCCCGGTGAACGGCCACGATGCCGCCGCTGAGGTTGCGGTAAGCCACATTGTTCCAGCCGGCCTCCGTCAGCCACGCCGACAGATTATCCTGATCCGGCCAGGCGCGGATGGATTCAGCCAAGTACACATAGGCCACCGGGTTGGAGGAGACCTTGGTGGCAATGGCAGGCAGCGCGCGCATCAGGTACTCGGTGTACATGGTCCGCCACAGCGCCACTGTGGGATGGGAGAACTCCGCGATCACCAGCTTTCCGCCGGGCTTGGTGACCCGCAGCATCTCCCGCAGGGCCTGCTGCGGAGCGCTGACATTGCGCAGTCCGAAGGAGATGGTCGACGCATCGAAGGAATTGTCCGCAAAGGGCAGGTTGGTCGCGTCCCCTGCGACGAAATCAATGTCAGGGCGCCGGCGTTTCCCCACCTTGAGCATGCCCACGGAGAAATCGCACGCCACCACATCGATCCCGGCGTCCGCATACGGCTCGCTGGACGTCCCGGTTCCGGCGGCAACGTCAAGGACCCGCTGGCCGGGCTTTGCCGAGACGGCCTCCACCACGATCCGGCGCCAGCGCCGCGTCTGCCCCATGGACAGGACATCATTGACGACGTCATATTTGGGGGCAACGTCGTCAAACATTGCGGCTACTTCTTCCGGACGCTTCTCCAACGATGCTCGGGTCACGTTTCTATTCTCTCAAATTTTCAGCTGCCGCGCCCAAACGGTGCAGGGACGCGGCAGGGACTGTACCCAACCGGTGCCGGGACGCGCCGCTGCCGGTCGTTGGCGCCGGTTCGCTGGCACTAGGACTGGCACTAGAGGTACGGGGCACCGGCCGCCAACACCCGTGCGGTACCGCAGCTGCCGCAGAGTAATGTTTAACCATCATGACTGCGTCCCTGGCCACCCTCACCGTCCCGCTGGACGCGCACCTGCTGAACACTTTGCTGGCCGCTCAAGCCGGGAAACTGACGGTTCCCACCGCCGATCCCGCCTCGCATGCCGGGGAACTGACGGCTCCCACCGCCGACCCCGCCGCCCAGGCCGGGGAGACGGCACTGTTTCGGCGCCTGGTTGACTTCCTGCGCGTCGATGATGTGCTCTGCTGGAGCCGCCGCGGCGACGGGCTGGCCGGCTTCGGCGAGACCGCCCGGTTCACTTCCCGCGGTCCGGAGCGCTTTTCCGAGGCTGAACAGTGGTGGAAGTCCGTGCTGGCAACCGCCGAGGTCCGCGACAACGTGCGGTTGCCAGGCTCCGGCGCCTTGGCCTTCGGGTCCTTTGCTTTCTCCAAAGTCTCCGTCTACGAATCGCGGCTGATCATCCCGCGCGCCGTGGTGGGCTTCCGGGATTCGCAGGCCTGGCTGACGCAGTTGACGTTCGACGACGCTCCACTCACTGCCAAGGGAGCCCACCGCGAACTGGCCCGGCTGCTGGCCGCGGCGGGCCCCCAAACGGCCACGGTGCCAAACAGTTTTGGTGACGGGACAGTTGTTGACGGGACAAGGGCGGACACCGCGGGTGATTCTCACGATCCCGCCGCGGCGGTGCTTTCCACGGGTTCGTTGAGCGAGCAGGAATGGATGGACACGGTTGCCCAGGGCGTGGCGGCCATCGAGGCTGGCGAACTGGAAAAAGTGGTACTGGCCCGTGACGTCGTGGCCCGTTTCGCCTCACCTGTCAGCCGCGCCGGCATCCTGGCCGCGCTGGCGGATAAGTACAGCGAATGCTGGACCTACGGCGTGGACGGGCTGCTGGGCTCGACGCCGGAAATCCTGATCAAAGTGGACGGAACCACGGCACAGGCCCGCGTCCTTGCCGGAACCCTTGACCGCGACGGCGCCCCGGACGGGGAAGAATTCGCCCGCCAGGTGCTGGCCGGATCCCGGAAGCAGCGGCACGAGCACGATTTTGCCGTTCGGAGCCTGACCCGCCAACTCGCGCCGTTCGCCACGGACCTCTCGTTCCCGAAGGAACCCTTCATCCTGGAACTGCCCAACGTCTGGCACCTGGCCTCGGATGTGAAGGCCGAGCTGGCCGACGTCGACGGCCACCTGCCCACGCCGCTGGCGCTGGTGGAAGCGCTGCATCCCACCGCCGCCGTCTGCGGCACACCACGAACGGAAGCCGGTGCCCTCATCCGCCGGCTGGAAAAACTCGACCGCGGACCCTACGCGGGTCCGGTCGGCTGGCTGGATGGCAGCGGCAACGGGGAGTGGGGCATCGCCCTGCGCGGGGCAGTACTGGAATCCCACAGCAGCGTGCGAATGTATGCCGGCTGTGGCATCGTCGCCGCATCCGATCCCGCGGCCGAGCTGGCGGAAACCTGGGCGAAATTCCGTCCCATGCTGCAGGCACTGGGACTGCGGCCCTGACAGGTCGCTGAATCCGGTATTCCAGACAGGACCTGCGGGACAGCTGTTGTCATTCCCCTCGGCAAGTTGTCGAATAGTAAAACGTTGTTGTCTGTGATGTACATCTCTTCGGGCTACACTTTAAGTCAACACCCATTCCGTACCAGAAAACCAAAGGTAAAAACATGCCGTTCTCCTCCACGCTGCCGGTCAAAGTTGTCAGCATCAGGCTTGCCGCCGTGGCCGCCGCCGCGGCGCTGGCACTCACCGGCTGCACCACTGCTTCCCAAACCTCAAACGTTGCCCCCTCGGGATCCACCAAGTTTGATCCGTCGACCGTGCAGAGGGACGATGCCTTGGCAGCCATGGTCCCGGCGGCGCTGAAGAGTAAGGGAACCATCGACGTCGGCTCGGACACTTCCTACGCACCGGCGGAGGCGCTCGGTGGATCGGACGGCCAGACCCCAGTCGGCTACGACGTCGATTTCGCCAAGGCCATTGCTGCCACCCTGGGCCTGAAAGCAGACGTGCACACCGCGGATTTCACCGGGATCCTTCCGGCCCTTGGTCCCAAATACGATCTGGGGATCTCCTCCTTCACGATCACACCGGAACGGCTTAAAGCCGTCAACCTGGTCAGCTATTTCAACGCCGGCACACTCTGGGCGGTACAGAAGGGCAACCCCAAGAAGTTCTCCCTTGATGACATCTGCGGCAAGAGCGTGGGCGTCCAGACCGGAACCGTCGAAGAAAACCCGGATGTTTCCGGCCGATCCAAGAAATGCACGGACGCGGGCAAGCCGGCCATCAAGGTCGTCACGCTGAAAACCCAGACCGACGTCACCACCCGGCTGGTCAACGGCAGCATCGACGCTATGTCCGCCGACTCTCCCATCATCAACTACGCGCTGTCCCAGACCGGGGACAAGCTGGAACTGCTGGGCGATCTCTACGACGCGGCCCCGCAGGGCATCGCTGTTGCCAAAAAGGACACCGCCTTGGCCGAGGTGGTCAGCAAAGTCATGAACAAACTGATCAGCGACGGAACCTACACCAAGATTCTTGAAGCCTGGAATAACACCAAGGGCGCGATCAGCAAGTCCGAGGTCAACCCGGCGGTCGGCAGTTGAGCAGCCCCGCCCCAGCCGGAACGTCCACGTCGGGACGGCCCCGCAGCAAACCTGAGCTGATCTCGGCTGTTCCGGTCCGCCATCCCGGCCGCTGGGCCGGAGCCGTCGTGATTATTCTCGTCCTGGCACTCGTAGGACAGTCCTTGGCGACGAACCCTAACTTCCGCTGGGACACGGTACGCACCTACATACTGGACGTGCTGGTGGTCCAGGGAATCGGCTGGACCCTGCTGCTGACCGTGCTGTCGATGGTGCTGGCGATTGTGCTTGCCATCCTGCTGGCCTTCATGCGCCAGTCGGACAACCCGCTCTTCCGCTATGTCAGCTGGGTCTGGGTCTGGTTTTTCCGCGGCACCCCGGTCTACACCCAGCTGACCTTCTGGGGGCTGGTGGCTGTGCTCTATCCAAAGTTGTCCGCCGGCGTGCCGTTCGGACCCCAGCTGTTCAGCTTTAACACCCAGGATGTGATCACCGTAGGCGTGGCCGCCGTGCTGGGCCTGGGACTGAACGAGTCCGCCTACCTTGCCGAAATCTTTCGGGCTGGCCTAAAGTCCGTGGACAACGGCCAAATGGAGGCCGCCGAGGCGTTGGGCATGCGCAAGTCCAAAATCATGTGGCGGATTATCCTGCCGCAGGCCATGCGGGTGATCGTTCCGCCAACAGGCAATGAAACCATCGGTATGCTCAAGACCACCTCGCTGGTGCTGGCGGTGCCGTTCACTCTGGACCTGACGTTCGTCACGAACAGCATCGCGAACCGCACCTACCTGCCCATTCCACTGCTGATCGTCGCAGCCATCTGGTACTTGGTGATCACGAGCCTATTGATGGTGGGGCAGTACTTTATCGAGCGTCATTACGGCAAGGGCGTGGACAACCTGGTCCCGGCCCCCGTCAAGGCAACACAGGCAGTGACGGCCGCGCACACCACGCAAACCGTCGTCCCCGGAGAAGGTGGCCACGTATGAGTTCGCCAACGAATGACCGTATCAAGACGCCGGCCGCGCCGGCCGCCACCCCCCTGGCCGAGAGGGAAACTTTGGTGCGGATCCAGGACGTGCACAAATTTTTCGGCTCCCACCATGTGCTCCGCGGCATCGACATGGAGGTCAAGCAGGGTGAGGTGTCGGTCATCATTGGGCCGTCCGGATCCGGAAAGTCCACGTTGCTGCGCTGCATCAACCTGCTGGAGACCATCAGTGCGGGCCGTATCTATGTCCGGGATGAGCTCATTGGCTACCGCGAGGTCAATGGCCGGCTGCACGATCTAACCACCAAGGGAATCGCCGGTCAGCGCCGCGAAATCGGCATGGTGTTCCAGCGCTTCAACCTGTTCCCACACCGCACCGCGGTGCAGAACATCATCGAGGCGCCCACCCAGGTCAAACGGCAGCCCAAGGCGAAGGCAAAGTCCAAGGCGCTGGAGCTGCTGGACCGGGTGGGGCTGGCCGACCACGCTAACCACTACCCGGCGCAGCTCTCGGGTGGCCAGCAGCAGCGGGTGGCCATTGCCCGGGCGCTGGCGATGGAACCGGAGCTGATGCTCTTCGACGAGCCCACCTCTGCCCTGGATCCCGAGCTGGTCGGCGATGTGCTCAACGTGATGAAGGACCTGGCCGCCTCCGGCATGACCATGATCGTGGTGACCCACGAAATTGGTTTTGCCCGCGAGGTTGGCGACACGCTGACGTTCATGGACGCCGGCGTGGTGGTGGAAAGCGGAGATCCGCGCGAGATCATCGCCAATCCGCAGCATGCCCGCACGCAGGAGTTCCTGGGCCGCGTGCTCTAGCTGCAGCGCAACCCTTTGAGGTGGCACTGCGCTCTCATGTCGTTCCAAACATGGGCGCGCAGTGTCAGCTCAACTGCCGTGAGGCGGCTCGACGGCGGCTGTTAAGGCCGCTGCGATAGCCCCGCGGAGCCGGGCATGCAGCCGCTGCAGGCCCTCCCGGGAGCTGCGGATCTCCAGGATGGACCGGCCGGCCACCGGTTCCGCGAGCGCTGTTGCCAGTTCCTCCGTCGTCGAAATCAGGCGGTGGCGGACGCCGTAACCACCGGCCAGCGCCGCCAGATCCGCCGCATGCGGTGTGCCAAAGAGGCGTTCGACGACGGCGGCGTACCGGGGGCTGCGGCCCAACGTGCCGTGCTCCAGCAGCGAAAAAATGCCGCCGCCGCCGTCGTTGAGCACAATCAGCTGCAGATCGGGCACGCGCTCCCCCGTACCCAGCAGCAACGCGCCCACGTCGTGCAGGAACGTCAGGTCACCAAGCAGGGCACGCACTGGTGTCCCGTTCGCCAGTGCAATGCCGGCCGCGGTGGCGAGCGTTCCGTCAATGCCGGCCAAACCTCGGTTGGCGTAGACGGGTGCTCCAGCATCCTGCTGCGGCCGGCCCGCCAAGTCCACATCCCGGATCGGATTGGACGATCCGAGCATCAGCGGCGCGGCGCGATGTTCCCACACCAGCCGGGCCACCTGCACACCCGTCAGCTCCGGTTCGCCGGCCAGCAGTTCCTCCAGAACAGTCTCTGATGCCGCCGCGGCGACCTGCCAGCGGTTCAGCCAGCCGGATGGGCCGTAGCCGGCGAAGTCGGCGAGCTCGGACCAGCCGGTAATAATCTGCTCGCTCCGGCGGCCTTGGACAAACCACGCCGCCGGACGCGGCAGATACAGCGCACGCTTCACATCCGCGCGCGCCAACAGCGCTGCCACCGGACGGGACAGCGTGGGCCGGCCGAAGACCACGACACGTTCGATATCCGGGCCCAAATGTTCCAGCAGCAACCGGTAGGGACCGACCGCGTTGGGTCCGAAGCGGGCATTGGAGGACGGCTCGGCCAGCAGTGGCAGGTCCAGTGCGCGGGCAAACTCCTCCGCCGACGGTCCCGCTGCGTGTCCGGCCACCACCACAGTGCGCAAGCCAACCCCGCTGCTGCTGCTGCCCGAGGGCTGCAGACCAGGAGTTAGTTTGCCAGCGCCGGTACCTGCGCCGTCAGCGGCGGCACCGTCCGGCCATGACGGCATGTCCCGCAGCTGGCGCTCCATCCCGTCCAGCACGTCGTCGGTCCTATCCAGCAGCACGTCCGTGCCCTCCAGCAGCGCGTCTGTGCCCTCCGGAATGCCGCCGTCCGGCTCTGCCCAGCCACTGCCGTCGAGGGCAGGAGTCAGCGGGTCGCGGAAGGCCAGATTCAATTGCACCGGGCCTGCCGGCGTTCCGGGCAACCGTCCCTGCGCGGCGCTCAGCGCGGTTCCAATGGCCCCGCTCGGATCAGTCCCGGCCGGAACGTCGACGGCGAATCGCACGTGTTCGCCGAACAGGTCCAGTTGGAACGTGGTCTGGTTGGCACCCGTCCCCCGCAATTCCTCGGGCCGGTCGGCGGAGACGATCAGCAGTGGAACGGCAGCATGGTTGGCCTCCATCACCGCCGGCAGCAGGTTCCCCACCGCTGTCCCGGAGGTTGTCACCGCGGCCGCGGGGGCACCGGATCCCAACGCCAGACCCAGCGCGGTGAAGCCGGCCACGCGCTCATCGACGCGCACCACCAGCTCCAGCAGCCCGGCTCCCTCCGCCTCGGCCAGCGCGTAGGACAGCGGCGCACTCCGTGATCCCGGTGCCAGCACCACCTGCCGGACGCCGCCGTCGAGCAGTGCCTGAACCGCCAGCCGGGCGGCGTCCATCGAGCTAAGGGAACCCATCCCTCCATCTAAGCGCATCAGCAGCAGCCTTGCGGCGCATCCAAAAGCATGGCCGGTACGGGTCAGGCTGCCGTCATGGACAAACAACTCATGTACAAATATGACGCAACACTGGCCAGCCGACGGTCATTTCGTGTTTAGTAGGTCAGGACCATCCCGAGCGGCCGAGATACCTGGATCGATGAAACCGCAGCAACCCCCTGGCACTCAACAGTGCAGGACGGTGCTAATGCCAGGACCGATGGAGTTTCCTCATGACGACGCACCACTTTCCCGTGGACCAACATCCGGCACCGCAACCGACCCCGCTTCCCGGCCCCCTGCGCCCCGATTCCAATCCCAACCCCACAGACTCCAACCCCACCCGCTCCAACGGTGATCGGGTGGCGTTCTGGGCGGAGGCTGCCCGCGAGCTGGACTGGGAACAGCCGTGGCACACCACGCATACCTTCGAGCCGGCGGGCCCGCAGCCGCTGAGCGTACCTAAAATCCAATGGTTCGCCGGTGGGCGCCTGAATGTCGCGGTTAACTGCGTGGACCGGCACGTGGCCGCCGGCCATGGCGCGAGGACTGCGCTCTACTTTGAGGGCGAACCGGGCGACCGGCGCGCCATCAGCTACGCCGAACTCCAGCAGGAGGTCTGCCGGGCAGCCAACGCCTTGACCGCACTGGGGATCGGCAAGGGCGACCGGGTGGTCATCTACCTGCCGGTGATTCCGGAAACGATCATCATCACACTGGCCGTGGCCCGGATCGGCGCCATCCATTCACTGGTCTTCGGCGGGTTCTCCGCCGAATCCCTGCGCTTCCGGGTGGAGGACACCGGAGCTAAACTGCTGGTCACCTCGGACGGCCAGTACCGCCGCGGCAGCACCGTCGAGGTCAAGACCACTGCGGATGCCGCCGTCGCCGGGCAGAGCGCCATCGAGCACGTGCTGGTGGTCAGGCGTACCGGCTCGGCGATCGATTGGACGCCCGGCCGCGATCGTTGGTGGCATGACGTGGTTGGCACAGCCAGCGATGTCCATGCAGCTGAAGCCTTTGACGCTGAAACGCCGCTGTTCATCATGTACACCTCGGGCACCACCGGCAAGCCGAAGGGCCTGCTGCACACTTCCGGTGGCTACCTGACCCAGGCCGCACAGAGTTTCCGCTTCCTGTTCAGCAATCCGGATCCGGCGCAGCGTGCTGCGGACGTGCACTGGTGTACCGCGGATTTGGCCTGGGTCACCGCGCACACCTACGAGATTTACGGTCCACTCGCCAACGGCGCCAGCCAGGTGATCTACGAGGGCACGCCCAACGTTCCGGATCCGGGCAGGCATTTCGAGATCATCGAGCGGTACGGCGTCACCAGCTATTACACCGCCCCCACGCTGGTCCGCGCGCTGATGGGTTGGTTCCCCGACGGCATCCCCGCCCACCACAACGTCTCTTCGATCCGGCTGCTGGGCACCGTCGGCGAGGCTATCAATCCCGCGGCGTGGCAGTGGTTCCGCGCCCATCTCGGTGCGGGTACCGCGCCCGTGGTCGACACCTGGTGGCAGTCCGAAACGGGCGCCGCGGTACTCTCACCTCGACCGGGCGACGCGGCATTCAAGCCGGGTTGCGCGTCCCGACCGCTGCCTGGCCTGAGTGCGCTGATCGTCGACGACGACGGCGTTCAGGTTCCGCCCGGCGTGCACGGCTCGCTGGTGCTGGATGGACCGGGGCCGGGGATGGCCCGCGCAGTGTGGGGAAACCCGCAGCGCTATCTGGATTCGTATTGGCGCCAATACGCCGCGCAGGGGTATTTCCTCACCGGTGACGGTGCTAAATACGACGACGACGGCCACGCCTGGATTCTGGGACGCACCGATGATGTGCTCAACGTTTCCGGTCACCGGCTCTCCAGCATTGAGATCGAATCGGCGCTGGTGTCCCATCCCCTGGTCGTGGAGGCAGGCGTGGCATCGGTTGCAGATCCGCTGACAGGGCATGCGATCGTGGCCTTCGTGGTGCTGCGTCCGGAAGCGGCTTCAGCCGCTGCGGCCGCGGCCGCCAGTTCAGTCAATGCGGTGCGTTCAGTCAGTGAGATACTGCGCGCCCACGTGGCCCAGCAGATCGGTCCGATCGCCAAGCCGTCCGCCGTCGTCGTCGTCCCGGACGTACCCAAGACCCGCTCCGGCAAGATCCTGCGCCGGCTGCTCAGTCAACTCTACGAAGGCGCCCCAACTGGGGACACCGCGTCGCTCCAGAACGCAACATCCATCGCCGGCATTACCGCGGCCCTGGCACAACGGAAGAAGGAAACCGCATGAGCACCCTCCCCGCACCCCGGATCGACCTTTCCACGCCGCTGAAATTTGCCTACTGGGTTCCCAACGTCTCCGGCGGCCTGGTGGTCAGCACCATTGAACAGCGCACCGATTACAGCTTCGACTACAACAAGAAGCTGGCGCGGATCGCCGAGAACAGCGGCTTTGAGTACGCCCTCACTCAGGCCCGCTACGCGGCCTCCTATGGTGCTGACAAACAGCACGAGGCCACCAGCTTTTCGCTGGCCCTGCTCGGTGCCACGGAGCGGCTGAAGGTGATCGCCGCAGTGCACCCGGGCATGTGGCACCCGGGGGTGCTGGCCAAGTTCATGATCACCGCCGACCAACTCTCCAATGGCCGCGCCGCCGTGAATGTGGTGTCCGGCTGGCTCAAGGACGAGTTCGTCAACTTCGGCTTGCCCTGGCTTGAACACGACGAGCGCTATGTGCGCACCGAGGAGTTCATTCGGGTGCTGCGTGGGCTGTGGACCGAGCAGGGATACTCCCAGCAGGGTAAGTACTACAACATCAACAACTTCACCTTGAAGCCGTCGCCGGTGGACGTTCCCGGACGGCCCCACCCGGAGGTCTTTTTCGGCGGCAACTCCACCGCCGCCCAGGCCACGGCCGGCCGCGTGGCGGACTGGTACTTCTCCAACGGCAAGGATCTTGAAGGCTTCAGCGAAAACATCGCCGGCGTGACGGCCTCCGCCGCCGAGGTGGGCCGCCGGCCGCGATTCGGCCTCAACGGCTTCGTGATAGCCGGCGATTCCGAGAAGGAGGCGCGTGAAACTTTGCGCGAAATCGTGGCCAAGGCGCACAAACCCGCCGTGCAGGGATTCCGCGACGCCGTCCAGGAGGCCGGCGCCTCGACCAAGGATGGAAAGGGAATGTGGGCCGATTCCTCCTTCGAGGATCTGATTCAGTACAACGATGGTTTCAAGACCCAGCTGATCGGAACGCCGGAGCAGATCGCCACCCGGATCGTGGAGTACAAGAAACGCGGCGTGAACCTGATGCTGACCTGCTACCTGCATTTCCAGGAGGAGGTGGCGGCGTTCGGCCGGGACATCCTGCCGATCGTGCGCGAACTCGAGTCCGAGGCCGCCCGTGCGCACGGAACCGAGCTGAACAACGATTTGCTTCCCGTCACCGCCCTGCAGGGAGCGTCCGCCTGATGGCTGAGCACAGCTTCGGCTTCCGCACCCGTGCCCTGCACGCCGGCGGGACGCCCGATGCGGAGCATGGTGCACGCGCGGTGCCGATCTACCAAACCACCTCGTTCGTGTTCAAGGACACCGACGACGCCGCCAGCCTCTTTGCGCTGCAGAAGTACGGCAACATCTACTCCCGGATCGGCAATCCCACGGTGGCCGCGTTCGAGGAGCGGATCGCCTCGCTGGAGGGCGGCATCGGTGCGGTCGCGACGTCGTCGGGCATGTCCGCCGAGTTCATCGCCTTCGCGGCGCTGGCCGGCAGCGGGGACCACATCGTGGCTTCCTCGCAGCTGTACGGCGGAACCATTACCCAGCTTGATGTGACGCTTCGCCGCTTCGGGGTGGAGACGACTTTCGTGCCCGGTACGGATCCGGCGGACTACGCCGCGGCGATCCGGGAGAACACCAAGGCCGTGTATGCGGAAATCGTCGCCAACCCCTCCGGCGACATTGCTGACATCGAAGGGCTGGCTCGGGTGGCACATGAGGCCGGAGTGCCGCTGGTGGTCGACGCTACTCTTTCCACGCCGTACTTGGTGCGGCCCATCGAGCACGGCGCGGACATCGTAATTCACTCAGCCACCAAGTTCCTCGGCGGCCACGGCACCACGCTGGGCGGCGTCGTCGTCGAATCCGGAAAGTTCAACTGGGGCAACGGGAAATTCCCCACTATGACCGAGCCGGTGGCCTCCTACGGCAACGTTTCCTGGTGGGAAAACTTCGGCGAATACGGTTTCCTGACCAAACTGCGCTCCGAGCAGTTGCGCGACATTGGCCCCGCGCTGACACCGCTTGCCGCGTTCGCGCTGCTGCAGGGAGTGGAAACCCTTCCGCAGCGCCTCGACGAGCACCTGAAGAATGCGCTGGCCGTCGCACAGTGGCTGGATGGCGATGACCGAGTGTCCTATGTCAAGTACGCCGGACTGCCTTCACACCCACACCATGAACGGGCCAAGAGGTACCTGCCGTTGGGGCCCGGGTCGGTCTTCTCCTTCGGAGTCGCCGGTGGCCGGGCGGCCGGCCGGGCGTTCATCGATGCGCTGCAGCTGGCCAGCCACCTGGCCAACATCGGCGATTGTAAGACGCTGGTGATCCACCCGGGATCCACCACGCATCAGCAGCTGTCCGCCGAACACCTCGCGGCCGCCGGAATTCCCGAGGATCTGATCCGGATCTCGGTGGGGATCGAAGACCTGGCGGACATCCTCTGGGACCTCGACCAGGCTCTGGACGCGGCTCAACGCGCAACCGGCCCCGCCGAGGGCAGCACGGCCGAGGGCAGCACGGCCCACGCCAACACCACCGAAGCACGTGAAGGAGCCACCGCATGAGCAACGCCCACACTGACCGCACGTGGCAGGGGCCTTCCGCCGCCGACCGCCTAGGCATCCTCCGTAACGCCAAATCCATCGCCATCATCGGCGCCTCGGACAAGCCCTCCCGGGCGTCCTACTTCGTGGCCACCTACCTCGCCTCCACCTCGTACCGGGTCTACTACGTAAACCCCGTGGTCAAGGAAATCCTGGGCCAGCGCACCTATGCCTCGCTGGCCGAGGTGCCGGAACCGGTGGACATTGTCGATGTCTTCCGCAAGCACGATGACCTGCCCGGGGTGCTGCAGGAGTCCATCGCCGCCGGCGCCAAGAACCTTTGGCTGCAGCTGGGCTCCTGGCACGAGGCGGTGGCTCGGAAAGCGGAGGCGGCTGGCCTGGGCGTGGTGATGGACCGCTGCGTCAAGATCGAGCATGCTCGCTTCCACGGTGGCCTGCATCTGGCGGGATTCAACACGGGCGTCATCTCCGCCAAGCGTCAGGTACTGGCGTGAAAACATTGGATGCATCCACGCTCCAACGGGAAGTCCTGGGGCGCTTCGCTTCGGGCATCGCCGTCGTGACAGCCATCGGCAGGAGTGGCCCGATCGGCTTCACTTGCCAATCCTTTGCCTCTCTCTCGCTGAACCCGCCACTGGTGAGCTTCAGCCCCTCCCGCAGCTCGAGCACCTGGCCGCGGATCCGCGAGGCGGAGAGCTTTTGCATCAACGTCCTCTCACACGAGCACGAAAGTATCAGCAACGCCTTCGCCCGCTCCGGCAGCGACAAGTTCGCCAACGTCGGCTGGACCCCGGCCCCCTCCGGTGCCCCCATTCTGGACGGTGTGATCGCCTGGGCGGACTGCACACTGTGGGCGGAGTACGACGGCGGCGACCACACCATTGTTTCGGCCCGGGTCCACAGCCTCGCCGAGGGCGGTGACAGCCCTCCCCTGCTCTTCTACCGCGGCGGCTACGGCCTCTGAACGGCGTAGCAGCGGCGCAGCCGGTCCAGCCACCATTGCCGGCGGCTGCTGCCCGCGGCGAAGCGTTCCAGTAACTCGGGATCGGCGGCAACGTCCCGGAGGTACATGCCGCCGTCGGCCGCGACCAGGGAATCCCGCACCACGTCCCCAGCCATCAACGAGACAGTGCCGAGGCCACAGGCGTAGGGAAGTTCGGGCAGTGCGGCAGCGAGCGCCAGCCCGGCCCGGATACCCACCGAGGAATCCAGTGCCGAGCTGACCACGGCGGGCAGGCCGGCGGCGGCAACAATGTTCAACGCGCGGCGCACCCCGCCCAGCGGGGCCGCCTTGACGATGATCAGGTCCGCCGCACCGGCCCGGGCCACCGCGAGTGGATCCGTTTCCTTCCGCACGCTCTCATCCGCGGCGATCAGCACCGGCACGCCACCGGCACGCATCGTGCGGCGCAGCTGCGCGAGGCCCTCGATGCTGGGAACCGGCTGCTCCGCGTACTCCAGGTCAAACTCCGCCAGCCGTGTGAGGGCGGTGACCGCCTCCGGGACGGACCAGCCACCATTGGCGTCCACCCGGACCGCGGCCATCGGCAGCGCCGCGCGAACGGCGGCGACCCGGGCGACGTCGTCGGCCAGCGTCTGGCCGCGCTCGGCAACCTTGATCTTCACGGTGCCGGCCGCGTCAAAGGAGCCGAGGACCTCGGGAACCTGTGCGGCGGGAACCGCCGGGACCGTCGCATTGACCGCAATGTGGTCCCGGACCGGAGCCGGGAATCCCTCCCAGCCCGCCTCGATTGCCGCAGCCAACCAACGTGAGGCCTCGTCGTCGTCGTACTCCGGAAAGGATCCGAATTCGGCCCAGCCCGCGGGCCCGTCCAGCAGCAGCACTTCACGCTCAAGCACGCCGCGGAACTTCACCCGCATGGGCAGCGCAACCACATGGGCGGCGGCGAGAAGGGCATCCAGGGAAGGCAGCTGCGGCATGGTTTTACTCTAGCCCCGGCTGGTCGAGGACCCCGCCGGCCGGGATCGGAATCCCGGTGTCCGTTGCCGGGACGGGCCAGGATTGTGGGAGCCTAGAGGAGATGACTTCGAACACCCGCAAGCCGGCACGTCGCTCGGTGACCCCAGCCAAGGCGGCCCCGCACGCCGTACTGTTCCTGCTGTGCGCCGCCGCCGCGGTTGCGGGTCTGATCGCCACGTATGTTTTCTTCGTGCGGACCTTTACGGGTCAGTACATCGACGAGTCCGCGCTGGATGAAGCGTCCCGCGTCCAGGCCGTCGTGGGGGTCCAGGTGGCAGGCTTCCTCGATGCGCTGCCTGTCACTTCAGTGATCATCGCCGCCCTCGTTGTGCTGTTTGTCTGCCTGAAGAGGCGGCGCTGGAAGGTGGCGGGAATCGCGGTGGGCGCCATGGCCGCAGCCAACCTGTGCACGGAAGTGCTCAAGTTCTCGCTGCCGGACCGACCTGACCGCGGCATCGTGACGCTGGGCCTGAACTCCCTCCCGTCCGGACACAGCACACTGGCTGCCTCCTCCGCTGCGGCGGTATTCCTGGTCGTCTCCCCACGCTGGCGTCCGCTGGTGGGCTTCGCCGGCGGCAGCTATGCGATTTTCTCCGGGGTGTCCACGGTGATCAATGGTTGGCATCGGCCGGCGGACGTGGTGGCGGCGTTCCTGATCGTGACGTTCTGGACGGCACTGGCGGGCCTGGTGATCCTGCGGACCGGACCGGGCTGGAATGTTTGGGACGGCTTCGGCGAACATTGGGCTGCGTCCCGGGCCTGGCCGCTGCTCTCGCTGCTGGCGGCGGTCGCTGCGGCGGGAATGGCCGCCGTCGTCCTGCAGCAACTCACCCCCGCCGGCGGCAGCCGGACCAGCACGACGAACTACTTTTGGACGGGCGTGGCACTGATCGCGGTCTGCGGATACTTGCTCACCGTGGCCGGAACACTGGTTTTTGCCCTGCAGACACGCCGCCACAGGCCTCGACGACGCAGCTCGCGGCGACATATGCACTGACAGGGCGGGACCGCCGGGCAGCCGTGCCCGGTCAGCGCAGGCGTGCCGTTGTCGGAGTCCGCGATATCCAGTACCAAAGCACGGCCGCGGCGGCGACCCCCAGCAGCCCGGTGGCAGAGATTCCCACGGCCAGCGATGCCAGGGCCGTTATGCCAGACAGCAGTCCGGGACCGCCAGAGCTGCCGATGTCGGAGAGAAATCGCCAGATGCCCAGGAATTGTGCCCGACCGGGTGAAGGTGAGTAGTCCGCCCCCAGGGTCATGATCATGCCGGAACCAATCCCGTTGCCGAAGCCGATCAGCAGGGCCACCAGCAAAAGTGACACGGCCCCGGTGCTCAGCGGCATCAACAGCAGTGCGATGGCCATCAGCAGCATGGACGGAACCGCCACCCAGGTGCGCCCCTTCCGGTCCATCACCTTGCCCGCGGGGTAAAAGACCAGCATGTCCACCGCGCCGGAGAGCCCGTAGATCAGGGACGTCACAGTGGCATTCAAGCCGAGATGTTCAGCCCACAGCGGGAGCACGGCCTGCCGGGACGCCCGCACCGCACTGACCAGCAGGATACCGATTCCCACCGTCAGAAAGAGCCGGCCGTGGCTGGTGACAATCGAGCGAATTGTGGGCGCCGGGGCAGCTCCCGCGCGGGCGTGGGTTGGATGCACCAGATCCGGCAGGGTCCAGGCCACTGCTCCGGCCAGCAGCACCGCACCGGCTCCCACCCAATATGATCCGGAGAGTCCGAGGAGATGGATGGCCAGTGCTCCGGCGAAGGGCCCAAGAAAGATGCCGATCCGCATCACACCGCCCAGGGTGGACAGCGCGCGGGCCCGGAAATGCACCGGAACGGCCTCGGTCAGATAGCTTTGCCGGGCCAGGTTGAACACCGCTGAAGCCGTTCCGATCAGGAAAATTCCCGCTGCAAAGACCCAGATGGTGGGCGCGACGACGCACATCAACATGGCGACCAGGCTGATCCCTGCGGCCACCACGATGGCGAGCCGTTCTCCGTACCGGGCGGTGATGACCGATGCCGGGATATTGCTCAGCAGGGAGCCTATTCCGATCAGTGTGACAATCAGGGCCGCTGTGGCAACTGTGGCTCCCAGGCTGCGGGCGCTGAGGGCGATGACCGGAAGGATCGCTCCTTCACCGATTCCGAACAACAGTGACGGACCAAAAGCCGGAACGGCGATCTTACGGAGGTTGAATCCGGCCGGGCCGTTCGGTGCGCTCATTTATCCCACTGTAGACGGGACGGCTCTAGGAGCTCGTTTCCTGCAGCCGCTTGATGAACCAGCGGGATTGTTCCGGCCCGTACGGCAGGATCGGAATGGCCTTTGTGGCGTCGTTAGGCATTTCACGGGTTGCCTGCCTTGCCTGCCGCACCGCGGTGGTCATGGTGTTGGCCATGGTCCGCACAAATTCGTCGTCCACCGGCTGGCCGTGGCCAGGCACCAGGAATTCGTATCGGTGCCGCAGCGCGGAGAGCTGGCGCAGGGAGTAGGCCCAGTCCGCCGGAAAGGAATCCTCGAAGGAAGGATGCGACCCCTGCTCCACCAGATCGCCGGAAAAGAGCGTCGTAGCCGTACCCACCAGCAGGTCGCCGTCGGTGTGGCCCCGGCCCAGGTAGAAAAGGGTCACGGGAGTGCCACCCAGATCAACGATCACCGGCTGGCTGCCAACGACGGCGGTGGGCAGCACAATCTCGGTGCCTTCGCCCTTTCCGGCGGCCATTTCGGGCTCACTGTCCGGCAGCATCGTCCGCTGCTCGGCGGACGCCTCCATCTCGCGCACCGCATTTTCATGCGCCCAGATTTCGGTGGCACCGGCACCGGCAAACACCGCATTGCCAAAAAAGTGGTCATAATGCGCATGCGTGTTCACCACCACCAGCTCGAGCTCGGTGATGCCGCGGACTGCTGCCAAAATTTCCGCCGCCTGCCGGGGGCCGCAGCCGGTATCAATGACCAGGGCACGGGCTTCGCCAACCACCAGCCCGGTGTTCAGCAGTGCTCCTGCCGTGCTGAGCACGTAGTTTCCGGCTCCGACCTTTTGCACCTGCGTCATTCGATTCTCCACACTCTCTACAAGTCCGCCAGCACCGCGCCCGGGTTCTCGATGGCATCGGCCACGTAGCGCAGGAAGCCGCCGGCCGTTCCGCCGTCACAGACCCTATGGTCGAAGACCAAGGTCAGTTCGGTAAGTTTCCGCACCGCGAGCTCTCCCGCCACCACCCACGGCTTGTCAATGATGCGCCCCACGCCCAGGATTGCCACTTCAGGATAATTGATGATTGCGGCGGAGCCATCAACGCCGAAGACACCATAGTTATTCAGCGTGAATGTTCCGCTGGTCAGTTCCGCCGGGCTGGCCTTGCCTTCGCGGGCGACGGCGGTGAGCCGGCGGATCTCTCCGTCCAGTTGGCGGGCGCTGAGCTTTTCCGCATGCCGGATGGACGGAACCATCAGCCCGCGCTCCGTCTGTGCGGCGAAGCCAAGATTAACGCCGTCGAACGCCACGATCCCGTTGCCATCCGCCATCGGGTCCACCCGGGTGTTCAGTTCCGGGAACTTGGCCAGTCCAGCAATGACGAACCGGGCAATAAAGGCGAGCAGTCCCGGCGTACTCCCCGCAGTTGCCGGCGTCTCGGCCCGCTTCATCTGCTGGCGCAGCTGAACGAGCGCAGTCGCGTCAACGTCCACCCAGACCGTCGCTTCCGGAATCTCGCTGCGGCTCCGGCTGAGATTGGCGGCGACGGTCCTGCGCAGGCCTTTGATCGGTGTCCGGGAACGCACTTCCAGCCCGGATCGGGGATCAACCTCGGCGGCAGCGCCAGCGGTATCTGCCCCGGTATCTGCACCGGCAGGGCTAAAGGCAGCCGGCAGGGCGGCCTCGACGTCCTTGCGGAGGATCAGGCCGTCCCTGCCGGTTCCGGTGAGTCCCGCCAGCGCAACGCCGTTGTCCCGGGCGAGTTTGCGCACCAGCGGAGAAATCACCAACGGCACGGTGCCGGTGCCGGTGCCGGCTTTGGCAGGGCCAGCGTTGGAGGAGACTGCGGCGGGAGCAACGCTGACAGCAGCATCAGTGCCCACGCCAGTTTCCCCGGATGCAACCTTCCGCGGTCGGGTCCGGCCGCCAGCACCGTGGCCGGACGTTCCATAGCCGATCAGCACATTCCCCGAGCCACCGGTCGCGGCCTCAGCCCCGGAGGCGGCCATGGCGTCAGTCTTGGCACCAGTCGCGGTGTCAGACTTGGCACCAGTCCCGGTGTCAGACCTGGCACCAGTCCCGCCAGACGCTTCAACCAGGAAACTCTCCGCAGGGGAATCGGCCGCGGGAGCCGCAGGCAAACCCGAAGGCAAACCTGCAGCCGAACCCGCTTCCACGGAGAGCAGCGGCTTGCCCACATCAAGGGTTTGGCCGGCCTCACCATGGAGCACCGCCACCACGCCCGCGAACGGAGACGGCACCTCCACGATTGATTTCGCCGTTTCCACCTCCGCGATCGGCTGGTCAACGCGGATCTCGTCGCCCACCTTGACCAGCCAGTTCACCAGCTCCGCCTCGGTGAGACCTTCACCCAAATCGGGCAGTAGGAAAACCTGCATGCTCACTGGTCCTCCCACTGGAGCTCATCAACGACGTCGAGGATGCGGTCCACTCCGGGCAGGTAGTGGTGTTCAAGCTTCGGCGCGGGGTAGGGAATGTCGAAGCCCGTGACGCGCCGCACCGGTGCGGCCAGCGAGTGGAAGCAGCGTTCCTGCACCCGAGCCACGATTTCCGCGGCCACGGAGGCGAAACCTGGTGCTTCGGCAATGACGACGGCGCGTCCGGTGCCACGGACGGCGGCGCAAACGGTTTCGTCGTCGAAGGGAACCAGGGAGCGCACATCGATGACCTGCAGCGACCGGCCCTCCAGCGCCGCGGCTTCGGCTGCGGCGAGCGCCGTTGGCACGGAGGGGCCATAGGCGATCAGCGTGGCGTCAGTTCCCGCCCTCGCGATCACGGCCTTCCCGATGGAGCTGGCCGGCTGCTGGGGGCCGCCGCCGGCCGCCTTCGAGGCATACCGCGCCCGCAGCGCATCCAGATCCACCTGCTCCTTGGAGAAGTACAGCTTCTTCGGCTCCAGGAAAACCACCGGATCCGGGCAGGCGATGGCATCGCGCAGCATGGTGTACGCGTCCGCCACGGTGGCCGGGGCCAGCACGGTCAAGCCCGGAGTATGCACGTAGTAAGCCTCGGAGGAATCGCAGTGATGCTCCACCCCGCCGATGCCGCCGGCATAGGGAATCCGGATCACCAGAGGCAGCTTGACCCGGCCCTTGGTCCGGTTGGGCATCTTCGCGACATGGCTGACCACCTGCTCGAAGGCCGGGTAGGCAAAGGCGTCAAACTGCATCTCCACCACCGGGCGCATGCCGTTCATTGCCATGCCCACGGCCATTCCCATGATTCCGGATTCGGCCAGCGGGGTGTCGAAGCAGCGTTCCTCGCCGAAACGCTTGGTCAGGCCGTCGGTGATGCGGAAGACCCCGCCCAGGGTGCCGACGTCTTCACCGAAGACGACGACGGACGCGTCAGCCGCCAGCGCGTCCTCCATGGCGTAAGTCAAGGCTTTCGCGAAGGTCAGGCTCACCGTTCCCGACGGACCGCCCGAAGTTCCCGAAGGCGTTGCCGGCTGGGCTTCCCCTGCGCCCGCCGGCTGGACCTGCCGGTCGCCGGCTGCCGGGGCTCCGCCCTGCCGGGTCTGATCTGAGGTGGTGGTCACGGTTGGGCTCCTTCGCTGGAGGTGGCTTCGCGGGACAGCTCTTCGTGCAGCATCGCGGCCTGCTCGCGCAGCTGCGGCGTTGGCTGGCTGTAGACAAATCGGAACAGATCCTGCGGGTCCACCTGGACCTCGGCGTTGAGGCCGTCGCGCAGCACCGCGGCCACGCGTTCGGCTTCGGCGGTTATCCGCTGCTCCTCCTCCGCAGCCAGCAAACCGGCACCGGAAAGATAGCTCTTCAACCGCAGCAGCGGATCCCGCGGCACCCATTGCTTAACCTCATCGTCAGCGCGGTACCGGCTGGCGTCGTCGGCGTTGGTATGGGACTGCATCCGATACGTGTGCGCCTCGATCAGGGACGGCCCACCGCCGTCGCGCGCCCGGCCCACCGCATGAGCGAGCACCGCCAGCAGGGCGGCCAGGTCGTTGCCGTCCACCCGCTCACCGGGCATGCCGTAGCCGATCGCCTTGTGCGCCAGCGACGGAGCAACACTCTGGTGGATCAGCGGCACGGAAATGGCATATTGGTTGTTCTGCACGAAGAAGACCACCGGCACGTGAAAAACCGCGGCGAAGTTCAACGCCTCATGGAAGTCACCTTCGCTGGTTGCACCATCGCCGCAGAGGGCGACGACGACGGTGTCCTCACCTTTGAGTTTGGCGGCGTGGGCCACGCCGACGGCATGCAGCAGCTGGGTGGCCAGCGGCGTGGACTGGGTGGCAACGTTGTGCTCATACGGGTCGTAGCCGCTGTGCCAGGATCCCCGCAGCAGCTCCATGACCTCCACCGGATCCACCCCTCGCGCCATCACGGCCACGGTGTCCCGGTAGGTGGGAAACAGCCAGTCACCCTCCGCAAGGCACAGGGCGGCGGCCACCTGGCACGCCTCCTGTCCGTGCGAGGAGGGATAAACAGCCATCCTGCCCTGCCGCACCAGCGCCGAGGCTTGGTCATTCACGCGGCGGCCCACGACCAGCTGCTCGTATCCGTGCAGCAGTTCAGCGGCGGACGGAAGCTCGTAGCGTTCCTTGTACCCCGGATCGGTGGTCACGGTTCCCGCGGTGTCGATCAGCTGGACCGGCTGGGACGATGGCAGCAGATAGTCCTCCGGCCTGACCGAGCCCTCGGTGTGTGTGCTCACGGAACCATCCTCCTTGGCGTAGTCCCTGCGGCGGCCCCTGAAGCCGCCGCAGGGAAAGATGTTCTGGATTTCCAGTATGGATTCCTGCGACGTTTCGTATCCACTTTCGGGCCGATGTCTGGAAAGTATCCGGCAAATACCCTATTCTGGAAGACAGAACGTAGATGTGAGCTGGCTTACCCGCAATTATGTTCTCCCGCTTGATCCCTGGAAGGAGAACCATGCCGGAGCCTGATCCCGCACCGCTGGATGATGTTGACCGCCGCATCCTGCAGGAGCTCACCCGCGATGGGCGGATGTCCGTGACCGCCGTGGCAGAGAACGTCCATATTTCCCGGGCCCATGCATATTCGCGGATTTCCCGGCTCACCGCCGACGGTGTGCTGACCAAGTTCACGGCCCTGGTGGATCCCATTAAAGCGGGGCTGCGATCGTCGGCCTACGTCACACTCAAGGTCCGCCAGCATTCCTGGCGGGAGCTGCGCGAAAAACTTCGCGCCATCCCGGAGATCCACCATGTTGCCCTGGTCGGCGGGGACTTTGATGTGATTCTGCTGGTGCGGGCGGTGGACAATGTGGACCTGCGCCGCGTTATCTTTGATCAACTCCAGTCGATGCCCGGCGTCCTGGACACACAGACCTTCCTGGTGTTCGAGGATATGGACACCCGCTAGCCGCCGCACAGCTGCAGGGCAGCCCCGGCAAAACAGATTGGCCGGGAAAGTGCCCAACCGCAAAATGAAGGCCGTTCTTCCTTCATTCCCCCAAAGCGGGCAGCCTTCCCGGCCACCTCCCATTTAACGTTGCCTGAGGCACAAAGTCCCGGACTTTGCGGAATCGTTGCCGAAAGGTTGCCTAACTAACGTCGGCTGGCCCGAAATGGGGCTTGCGCTTTTCCTGAAAGGCTGCGAAGCCCTCGGCATAGTCGGCACTGCGGCACAGTGCCGCCTGGGCTTCGTTTTCCCGTTCGACAGCGGCCCACAGTCCCAGTCTTTGGTCCCGGATGGCGCCGACAAGTTCCTTGCTGGCCAGGAAGGCTCCGGTTGCACCGTCCGCGACCTTGGCCACGGTGGCGCGGGTCCGCTCCAGCAGATCCGCGGCCGGCATCGCGCGGCTGAACAACCCCGAGGAGACCGCCTCGGCACCGCTCATCAGCTCCGCGGTATAGATCAGGTCCAGGGTGCGGTGCATTCCCAGCCGCTCCGCAAACAGCCAATGGCCGCCGGAATCCAGCGTGGCCCCGAGATTCGCGAAGGGCGAGCCGATTTTGGCATTGTCCGCCACATAGACCACATCGGTGGCGACCAGCAGTCCGAGCCCTACACCCAGGCAGGCGCCCTGCGCCGCGGCAAACGTCGGTGCCGGAAAGGAGCTCATCTTGCGCAGCAGGGGTGTCACCAGCCCACCGAGATAGGCCATCGCATCGTCGTCCGCGGGCCGCACCGAGGAGATATCCCGGCCGGCGCAGAATGCCCGGCCCGTTCCGTGCAGCAGCAGCGCCCGAACGTTCCCCGCAGCGGCGGCCGCAGCGGCGTCGTCGTACGCGGCTCCCAGATCAGCGAGCGCAGCTTCGTCCAGCGCGTTCAGCTTTCCCGGCGCGTTGAGCACGACCTCGGCAATACCGTTCCGGATGGACAAGTCGATCATGGTCATGGTGGAGTCCTCGTCTGTCGGAATGGCGCTCAAATGGCGGTGTGGCAGGCGGGCTGCCCAGTCTAAACGTCGTAGTCCACAGTGACGGCGGGCGTGGTGGGGCGGGCCTGGCAGGTCAGGACGTATCCCCTGTCCACTTCGTCCGGTTCCAGCGCGTAGTTCTCCGCCATCTCCACGGTCCCGGTCAGCACCTTGGCACGGCAGGTGCCGCAGACTCCTCCGGCGCAGGCGAATGGGACGTCCTGGCGGACCCGCAGCGCGGCATTCAGAATCGATTCACGGGCGTGCACCGGACTCGACACCTCACCCTGCAGCCCGTCCAAGGTGAAGGTGATCCGGTACTGTTCGGCGGAATCGTCGGCAACCACTGGGCGGCCGATTTGGCCCTCCGGGCGGTCCGGCCGGCCGGTGCTGAACAGCTCAAAGCGGATATTTTCCGGTGCGACGCCGCGGGCCGCCAGCGTGTCCCGGCACAGTTGGACCAGTTCAAAGGGTCCGCAGAGGAACCACTCGCTGATGTCCTCGGCGTGGATCGCCGAGCCGAGCAGGGCCTGCAGCTTTTCCGCATCGATCCTGCCCGTCATCAGTGGCGCAATCCGCTGCTCCCGGGAGAGGACGTGGTGCAGGGCCAGCCGCGCGGGATACCTGTCTTTCAGATCCGCCAGCTCTTCCAGGAACATGACGTCCATGGCGGCCTTGTTGGCATAAATCAGATCGAAGCGGGTGCCCGGGTGAGCCGCGAGCAGTGTCCGCGCGATGGCTATCACCGGAGTAATGCCGGAGCCCGCGGCGATCGCGACGAAGTTTCCGGGCTCGGCCGCCAACTCCTCGGGATGATTCATGCTGTTCATCACGTTGCGGGAACCGCCGTGCCGGGAGATAAAGGCACCCGTGGGGCTCATCACCTCCAGCACAGCACCTGCCGCCAGTTCGGCATTGGCCCAGGTGGAGAACAGCCCGCCCAGGTCTTTTTTGACCGCCACCCTGATTTCGCTGCTGCCATCCGGGAACTGGACGGGTGCGGCACAGATGGAATAGCTGCGCCGGATTTCCTGCGGTTCCCCGGAATCGTCCGGCAGCGTGGTCCGCAGGGCCACGTACTGCCCCGGAAGGTAGTCGTACTGCCCGGCGAGTTCGGCCGGAACGGCGAAGGTCACCTCAATGGCGTCCTCGGTGAGCCGGCGGACCTCGGCAACGGTCAGGGCGTGGAAGGAAGCCCTGCGTCGGGAGGCTTCCTGCGTTGCGGTGGCGGTCATCAAAGCACCTTGAAGTAGTCGAAGGGCTCCCGGCAGTCCTGGCAGACATAGAGTGCCTTGCAGGAGGTGGAACCGAACCGGGTCAGTTCCTTGGTGTTCAGCGACGAACACTGCGGGCATTTGACCTGCAGGGACAGCCGGACGGTACCCGAGTGCCCGCCTGCGGCCGAACGTCCCGAGGGCGCCGCGATGCCATAGGCAGCCAGCTTGGCCTTCCCGGCCTCGCTCATCCAGTCCGTGGTCCATGTCGGGGAGAGCACCAGCTGGACGTGGACACTGGGATAGCCGGCACTTTTGAAGGCGGCACTCAGATCGTCCCGGATCGCATCCATCGCCGGGCAGCCGGAGTAGGTGGGGGTAATGGTGCATTCGACGGCGGGCAGGAAGCCGCCGTCGTCGAACAGGTGGACGCTGCGCAGGATGCCCAGATCCTCCACTGTCAGCACCGGGATTTCCGGATCGCAGACGGTGGCGGCGATGGCCCACGCCTTTTCATCCGCGCTCTGCTTGCGGCGCAGGCCCAGCTCGGCCCGGTCCGCGTACCTGTCCACGACCATCACCACGTCGCTCCGGGGAACTCGCGCGCGAGCACCTGCATTTCGGCCAGCAGATAGCCCAAATGTTCGGAGTGGCGTCCCGACCGGCCGCCGCCGGGCGCGGCGGGAACCTGCGGGAGGTCCAGCTCCGCTTCGGCCAGGACCTGCCCGGCTAGGCGGTCGAAGTCCGCCCGCAGCGATGACGGCACAACGGCGGCTGCCCCCAGCCGGGCGGTCAGGTCGTCATCTTCAAAGAGCTCAGCCAGGTAGGGCCAGACCAATGCCAGGGCGGCAATCATCTTCCGGCGCGACTCGTCCGTGCCCAGCGCAAGCCGGAGGATCCATTGCGCACTGTGATCGCGGTGGTAGTCCACTTCTTTGACCGCCTTCGCGGCGACCGCCGCCAGTGTGGCGTCAGTGCTGGCTGCCAGCCGGCGGTACAGCTCGAACTGGTAATAGGAGACGATGAACTGCCGGGCGATGGTCACGGCGAAGTTCCCGTTGGGCTGTTCGAAAAGGTGCGCCGAGCGGAACTCGGGCTCACGGCGGAAGTAGGCCAGCTCGTCCTCGGTCTTGCCCCAGGCCGCTCCGGCATAGGTCAGGAATGACCGGGCGTGCCCCAGTTGGTCCAGCGCGATGTTGCCCAGTGCCACGTCTTCTTCGAGCTCCGGGGCCCGGGAAATCCAGTGTCCCAGCCGTTGTGCCAGGATCAGGGCGTCATCGCCGAGCCGGAGGGCGTATTCGGCCACATCCGCAGAGGGCTTGGCCGTACCCTGCCTGACCTGCAGGGCGATGTCTTCGGGGCGCAGCGCATTACCCGGCGTGATCCGGGTGGCGCTTGCCGAACCGTCTCCGCCGGCCGATTCCGTTCCGGTTAGGCCGCTCACAGGTGCTTCACGCCCTCGCTCTTGGTGTAATACGTCGCATGCCGGTAATCCTTGCCCTGCGGGGACTCGAAGAAGGAGCCCTTGGCATCCGGGTCGCTGGCGGCGATCGCTTCCGCCGGAACCACCCAGATGGAGACGCCTTCGTTCCGGCGGGTATACAGGTCCCGGGCGTTGCGCAGCGCCATCGGCGCATCGGGGGCGTGCAGGGAGCCGGCGTGCACATGCGAGAGACCGCGGCTGGAGCGGACAAACACCTCCCACAGCGGCCAGGGCGTGGAGGCCGGAATCGATTCGGCCGCAGGCGTGGCCTTGGCGCCGTCGTCGCCCGTCGTGGACCCACCGGTCATGACGCGACTCCCGCCGCTTCGGCACTCCAAGCGGCCGTTTTGCGCGCATACTCGGCGGCTGCCTCACGGACCCAAGCCCCGTTTTCGTGCGCTTCCCGGCGCCGTTCCATCCGCTGCGCGTTGCACGGTCCACGGCCGGCCAGCACCTCACGGAATTCGTTCCAGTCCAACGGGCCGTGCTCCCACATTTTCGTTTCCTCGTTAAAGCGAATCTCGGAATCCGGAAGGGTCAGCCCCAGTACCTCGACCTGCTCCACCATCATGCCCACAAACCGCGAGCGCAACTCATCGTTGCTGAAGCGCTTGATGTTCCAGGCCATGGACTGCTTGGAATTGGGCGAATCATCATCCGGGGGCCCAAACATCATCAGCGACGGCGCATACCAGCGGTTCACCGCGTCCTGCGCCATCTGCTTCTGTTCCGGCGTTCCGTTGGCCAGCTCCAGCAGAATCTCGAAACCCTGGCGCTGATGGAAGGATTCCTCCTTGCAGACCCGAACCATGGCCCGTCCGTAGGGACCATAGGAGGCGCGGCAGAGCGGCACCTGATTGCAGATCGCGGCACCGTCAACCAGCCAGCCGATGGCTCCCATATCCGCCCAGGACACGGCCGGATAGTTAAAGATGCTCGAGTAGCGCGCGTTGCCGGCGATGAGATCCTCGGTCATTTTCTGCCGCGGAGTGCCCAGTGTCTCTGCTGCGGAGTAGAGGTAGAGCCCGTGACCGGCTTCATCCTGCACCTTGGCCATCAGGATGGCCTTACGCTTCAGGCTGGGCGCCCGGGTGATCCAGTTGGCCTCCGGCTGCATACCGATAATCTCCGAGTGGGCGTGCTGGGAGATCTGGCGGACCAGCGTGCGGCGGTAGGCCTCAGGCATCCAATCGCGAGGTTCAATCCGTGAATCCTCGGCCATGATCCGGTCAAAGTATGCCTGGCCGGACGCCGCAGATTCCCGCACCTGTTCGGATTGGGAATCGCTGACAGCCTGCAGATTCTGCACCATGATTGCTCCTCATATTTGTGCTCGGGTTAATCTGCGCACCGTATATTCGTGCACCGGACACCCGGAATAATTACCGACCGTTCGTTCAGGATATCCACCGGCTGTGATGCACGTCAAGGCAAAACACTTCCGCGAGCATCTTGACTTGAGTCATTTCGGGCGGCGGTGGCCCGACTGTCCCGATGCAGGCCCCCGGCCGGTCTCCTTTCCGGTGGAAATGCCTCCCAGCTGGTCTCTAGAGTGGCTGACATGACTGAGAGCGCTGACCCGGCAACCCGGACGACGATTCCCACCCCGCCCGTCGCCAAGAAGATTCCCGCCACCCGAACCCATCATGGGGACAGCTTCACGGACAGCTACGAGTGGCTCCGGGAGAAGGAAAACCCTCAGGTGAAGGCTCATCTGGAGGCGGAGCAGGCCTATACCGATGCCGTCACGGCAGGCCAGGAGAAGCTGCGCAGCGACATTTTCGACGAAATCAAGACCCGAACCCAGGAAACGGACCTTTCGGTGCCCAGCCGCAAGGACGACTGGTGGTACTACTCCCGAATGGAAGAGGGCAAGGCATACGGCATCCAGTGCCGGGTTCCGGCCGCCAGTACGGCGGACCCGGTGGCGGACTGGACGCCTCCCCTCGTTGAGGCCGGCGTGCCGGTTCCGGGCGAGCGCGTGCTGCTGGACGGCAACGCTGAGGCGGAGGGCAAGCCCTTCTTCTCGATCGGCGGCGCGGCAGTGTCCCAGGACGGCAATCTACACGCCTACGCCGTGGACAACGCCGGCGACGAACGCTTCACGGCCAAGATCAAGGATCTGCGCACCGGCGAACTCCTCCCGGACGTGCTGGAAAACATTTTTTATGGTCTGGCGTTCTCCCCCGACGGCAGCCAGCTCTTCTACACGGTCGTCGATGATTCCTGGCGCCCGTACCAGGTCAGGTCGCATCGCCTCGGCAGCCCGGTTTCCGGGGACGTGATCCTCTATCAGGAGGATGACGTGGCCATGTGGACCGGTTTCGAGCTCTCCGCCGACCGCCGGTCCTTGGTACTGAGCATCGGCTGCGCCGAGTACAGCGAGACACGGTACCTGAGCTTTGCTGACCCGGACGCCGGGCTGCGGACGGTCATTTCCCGGGACGAGCGCATTCTCTACGAGGCCGAGCCTTTCCTGCTCGATGGTGTGGAGAAGGTCCTGCTCACGCACAACAAAGATGCCGTCAACTCGATGGTGTCGCTGCTGGACACGACCGAGCTGGGCAAGCCCTTGGCGGAGCAGCAATGGCTCACGGTCGTCCCGCACGACGACGGCGTACGGGTCAATGGCGCGACAGTCACCAAAACGCACCTGGTCCTGTCCGTCCGCAGGGATACGATCGAGCGGATCCAGGTGATCCCACTGGCAGGCCTGGGGGGCCCGGAACAGGCTGCCGCGATCGAGCCGGCCTTCGATGAGGAGCTCTACACCGCCAACATGGGCGGTACCGATTATGAGGCGCCGGTGGTCCGGCTGGGCTACACCTCCTTTCTGACCCCACCGCGGATCTATGACTACGTTCTACCCCTGCCGTCCGACAATTCCGGCAATTCCGGTAATTCCGGCAATTCCGCCAACGCCACCCATCTGGACGGAGAGCTGCTGCTGCGCAAGGAAACCCCGGTGCTGGGCGGCTACTCGGCGGCGGATTATGTGGCCGAGCGGGAGTGGGCCGACGCGTCGGATGGTACCCGGATCCCGCTGTCCGTGATCCGCCGGGCGGACCTGCCGCGCGATGGTTCCAACGCGGGCGTGATCTACGGGTACGGCAGCTACGAGATCAGCATGGATCCGGCCTTCGCCATTTCCCGGTTGTCCCTGCTGGACCGCGGCATCGTCTTCGTCATTGCGCACGTGCGCGGCGGTGGCGAGATGGGCCGGCCCTGGTATGACGCGGGAAAGAAGCTGTTCAAGAAAAACACCTTCACCGACTTCGTCGACGCCACCGATTGGCTCGCCGGCTCCGGCTGGGTCGATGCAGCCCGGATCGGCGCCCTCGGCGGCTCCGCCGGAGGCCTGCTGATGGGAGCGGTGGCCAACCTGGCCCCCGAAAAGTATGCCGCCGTCGTCGCCCAAGTGCCGTTCGTGGACGCCCTGACCACCATTCTGGATCCGGATCTGCCGCTCTCGGCGCTGGAATGGGAGGAATGGGGCAACCCGATCACTGACGCGGATGTGTACCGCTACATGAAGGAGTACACGCCGTACGAGAACGTCCGACCCGTCGCTTACCCGAGGATCGCCGCGGTCACCAGCTTCAATGACACCCGGGTGCTGTACGTCGAGCCGGCCAAGTGGGTGCAGGTGCTGCGGGAAGAGACCACCGGGAGCGAACCTATTGTGCTGAAGATCGAAATGGACGGCGGCCACGGCGGTGCCTCCGGACGGTACGAGGGCTGGAAGACCCGGGCGTGGGATTATGCCTTCCTGGCCGACGCCCTCGGAGCCACCCAGCTCCGCTGACTCCCGCCCTCCCCACCCCATCCCCGGCCACCACCATCGAGTGCGCACTTGGTGCGCGATCCAGGCCTGAATCGCGCACGGATTGCTCAGTCGATGCGGGTGGGGGCGCGAATTGAGCTTGACAGCGCCCTACCCGGGGGTATTACCTAATGAACATTCGGTAAGGAAATACGAGAGGCGCCAGATGGCAACGACTTCAGCGGGCACCGCTCATCCCATGCTCACCAATGATCACGCCTCGGCCTGGATGGGCATCGAAGTGACGCGGCTCGACGACGGCCACGCAACCATCCAAATGACGCTGCGCCGGGAAATGATGAACGGTTTTGGCATGGCCCACGGCGGGATGATCTTCGCCTTTGCCGACACGGCCTTCGCCCTCGCCTGCAACCCGGCCGACGGCGATGGCAGTTCCATGACGGTAGCGGCTGGGGCGGACGTAAACTTTCTCAAATCAAGCCGCGAAGGCCAGCTCCTTACCGCCGTGGCCGATCGTCGTGCGAAGCAAGGACGCAGCGGCCTCTATGACGTTCAGGTTTTTGCCGGCGATCCCTCTGGCGCGGACCTGCTGGCCGAGTTCCGCGGACGCAGCCGCACTGTGCCCCGCAAGGGCTAGACTTTTCCACCCCGGCGGGCGCTCCTGTCGCCCGGACACAACCCCAGAGAGGTCAGTCAACGATGACAGTCTCCGCAACACCGAACTCCTCCCGGCTGGATCCCGCACTGTTGGACCCCGAGGAGACCATGGGCCGGGACGAGCTGGAGGCGCTGCAGCTGGTTCGGCTGCAGGAAACGCTCGCCTATGCCTACGCCCGGGTGCCGCTCTACAAGCGCAAATTTGATGCTGCAGGCGTGCATCCGGACGACCTGCGGAACCTGGACGACCTGGCGAAGTTCCCCTTCACCACGAAGGAAGATCTGCGGGCGGAGTACCCCTTCGGCATGTTCGCCGTACCGCAGAGCCAGGTGGCCCGGATCCATGCCAGTTCCGGCACCACCGGACGGCCCACTGTGGTGGGGTACACGCAAAAGGACCTGGCCACATGGGCTTCCTTGGTCGCGCGTTCCATGCGCGCCTCGGGCGTCCGGCCCGGCCATAAGGTGCATGTGGCCTACGGTTACGGTCTCTTCACCGGCGGCTTGGGCGCCCATTACGGCGCCGAAGCACTCGGAACCACTGTCATTCCAATGTCCGGCGGTCAGACGGAAAAGCAGATCCAGCTGATCCAGGATTTCGAACCGGACGTCATCATGTGTACGCCCACCTATCTGCTGACCATCATGGACGCGATGACCCAGCGGGGCTTGGACCCACGGAAAACCTCACTGAAATTCGCGGTCTGCGGCGCCGAACCTTGGACCGAGGAAATGCGCCATGAGCTGGAGGTGGGCATGAACCTGGATGCCTGCGACATTTACGGGCTCTCTGAGGTGATGGGCCCCGGGATCGCCGGTGAATCGGTGGAGACCAAGGACGGCTGCCATATCTGGGAGGACCACTTCCGGCCGGAAATCATCGACCCATTCAATCATTCCACCGTGCTGGGCATGGGCGAACCCGGCGAACTGGTCTTCACCTCGCTGACCAAAGAAGCCTTGCCCATCATCCGCTACCGCACCAAGGACCTGACCCGGCTTTTGCCCGGCACCGCCCGGCCCGCCATGCGCCGGATGGGCCGCATCACCGGGCGCAGCGACGACATGATCATCCTGCGCGGAGTGAATTTGTTTCCCTCCCAGATTGAGGAAATCGCCCTGCGCATTCCCGTCCTCAGCCCGCACTTCCAGCTGGAACTGAGCCGCCCCGAGGGTAAGCGAATGGACGAGCTCGCCATCCGGATCGAGCCGCGGGAGGGCACGACGGCGGAGGACCGGCTTGCTGCGGCGGCCACACTTCAGGAGCAGATCAAGATCCATATCGGATCCTCGGCGAAGATCGTCGTCGTCGAGCCCGGCTCACTTGAGCGCTCCAACGGGAAGCTGCGGCGGATTTACGACCTGCGCCCACCTAAGTAAAACCGCATTCGGCTCCGGAACCTGCCCCGGTCCGCCATCCCATCCCGACAGTGCACCTTGCCCTGCGGAAGCCGTCCAGCAGAAACCGAGCGACATGCCAAGCCAGCCCACGGAAACAGTCCCTCCAGCCGCGGACATTGCAGTTAAACGCGGCCGGCCAGGCTACGACCAGCAGTCTGTGCTGCGAATCGCCGTCGAGGTTTTCAATAAACACGGTTATGAAGCAACCTCGATGGGCATCCTCGCGGAGAACCTGGGCATCTCCAAGTCGGCGATCTACCACCACGTTCCTTCCAAGGAGGCGCTGCTCCGACTGGCCCTGGAGCAGGCGCTCGGCGGTTTGGAAGGAATACTGGCCGAACCCGACGCGAACACTGGGCCGGCGAGCAGCCGGCTGGAATACGTGCTCCGGCGGACAGTGGCGGTTTTGACGGACAAGCTGCCCTTTGTCACTCTGCTGCTGCGGCTCCGCGGCAACACCGAGATGGAGCGTGATGCCCTGGCCAGACGCCGGGATTTCGATCACCGGGTGGCCGGATTGATCGGAAACGCTCAGCAGGACGGATCCCTGCGCCAGGACATGGATCCGCGCACCATCACCCGCCTGCTCTTCGGCACCATCAACTCGATCGTCGAGTGGTACAGGCCCGGCGGATCGCTGTCGCCGGAACGGCTGGCCGACGACGTTATCAGGATGGCCTTCAGCGGACTGCACAATTAGGACCTGGCAGGGGCTTCAAAGCATTCTCCGGCGCATGGGCGGCCACTTACTTACCAGACAGCTCCGGACCCGACGGCGGACCAACAACAGGCAGCTGGCGTAGAAACCGGAAGCGCAGGTGAAGGCTTGGCGGTGGGCTGTTGATGGCCGCTGAATAATGTCGGTGGGCGGCGGTAGCGTTGTTTTATGGACGACATCGGGAACCGGGAAGAGCCTGGGCGGGCTGCGCAGCTGCAGTCACCGCCGGTCTTCGCGCCGGCCTTGTGCGCTGTCCCAGCCCGGGTTCCGGTACCAGCCCAGGTTCCGGCACCAGCCCAGGTTCCGGCACCAGTCCGGGTTGCGGCACCAGCCCAGGTTCCGGCACCAGCCCGGGTTGCGGCACCAGCCCGGGTTGCGGCACCAGCCCGGGTTCCGGTACCGGTTTCGGGGGTGGCGGCTGTGCCCTTGGTTGCTGGCTGGGTGTCGGCGTTGGCGTGGTTGGATACTGGGGTTGATGATGCGGCCCTGATTGATCAGTTGCGGGTGTTGGAGGACTTGAAGTCCGCTGCTGCCGCGGCGCAGGCCCGGGCCGCGGTCGCCCTGGATGTTTCCCACCGCCGCTGCCAGCACGCGGCGGGTGTCCCGGCTGATCAGTTGGGTAAAGGGGTCGGTGCGCAGGTCGCTTTGGCCCGGCGTGAGTCCCCGGCCAGCGGCGGGCGGCTGTTGGGGTTCGCCAAAGCCCTCGCCGAGATGCCGCATACCTTCACGGCCCTGTCCACCGGCAGGCTCAGTGAGTGGCGGGCCACGCT